>JBMNUF010000019.1:0-46642 GCA_050946115.1 Christensenellales bacterium | reverse complement strand
GCGATATTCTCTTCTCGGAGCATGTTCTGACTTCCTTCTTGTTTGTTCAGCAGCTACAATTAGAAGTCTTCATGCTCCTTTTGTCTACCTCGTTTCTGTCAATCCCACAACTTTCCGTGATGAACCGCATTTTTACGGATAACCCGTCAAGGCCATGCCGCCGCAAGCGGCGGGGGCTGCAGTCGTTCTTACCGCAACGGGAACGGGGCTGCGGCCTCCGGTTCCTGAATCTTGGAATCTCTGATTTCGTCACAGAAGTCGTCTTTACAGAAAATTTTGAACAGGGCCGCCGACATCTTTCGTTCCCTTGGATATCAGTTGGGGCTCGTATATACCTTGCCGATCGCGGGGAATGTCCAGTTCGATTTCGCCCATAGTTGAACGGACGGTTTTCGGGAGTTCCCGTTCCGCCGATTGCCCGTTTCTTTGGACTGTCGACTGCTCCACTCGTAGCTTGGCTTTGTGTCGAGTTCGGCTTTCAACTCCCCTTTGTTACCATACCATACCCTTGGGAGTTTACACAATCTGCTTTACACCCTCGAATTTGGTGCTGCCCTTTGCGTACTGTTAGCAGACTACTCTCTCTGTCCACGTTTCAGTGATAACCTTGTCATATCGGTGACCGCACGCAAGGCAAATCTTCTCTGTGAATTTGCTATGTTCCTCCGTGCATGTGAAGTCAACGACGCTGTAGAAGCCATCGTAGTCTTCTCTGGTTTCTTCACGGTAGTCATAGCTGCCGCATTCAGGGCAGGGATTCCTTTCTGTAGTTTGGCTGTTCATTATTTTTCTCCTTTCGCCTGAGAGGATTTCAGTCTCGCTTTTTATTCACAGGGTTTTGCGGTCGTTTCGGACTTGTTCATCGGGTACTTGTCTGCTTGCGTTCCAACTGTAGCCTCACGCACCGGCGTTCAATGGGTTCCCGACAGTATAAGTATTACCCCCAATACTTGCGATCGAGCGAGCGGTACTGCACGGATTCGGCGACGTCCTGCTCGCAGATCTCGTCGCGGCGGGCGAGGTCGGCGATCGTTCGCGCCACCTTGAGCACCCGCGTGTACGCGCGGTTGGAAAGCCCCATCGAGTCGACCGCCGTGCGCAAGAGCTTCATCGCGCCGTCCGTCATCGGGCAGAACAGGGGCAGGGTCTTCGCGTCGAGGCGCGCGTTGCAGGAGATGCCCGCGCCCCGAAACCGCTCTCGCTGTACGGCCCGCGCCGCCTCCACGCGCTTTCGGATATCGAAGGAAGATTCCTCTTTTTCGTTCGATGTGATGCGGTCTGCGGGGATGGACTCTACCTCGATGTGCATATCGATGCGGTCGAGCATGGGGCCGGAAACGCGGCTCAGATACCGCTGAATCTGCATCGGCGAACACCTGCACGGCTTCGTGCGGGAACCGAAATTTCCGCACGGACAGGGGTTCATGGAGCAGATGAGCATGAACTGTGCGGGATACGTCGCCTGTGCGCCCACGCGCGTCACGTTTACGAAGCCGTCCTCCATGGGCTGGCGCAGCACCTCGAGCAAGTCGCGGCGAAACTCCGGCAGCTCGTCCAAGAACAGTACGCCGTGGTGCGCCTTGCTGATCTCCCCGGGCAGCGCCTGCAGCCCGCCGCCGATAATGGATATGGGGGAGGCGGTGTGGTGCGGGGAGCGGAAGGGGCGCTCAAGCAGCAGCCCCGTTTCGGGCGCGATGCCCGCCGCGGAGTGGATTCGCGTGACTTCGAGCGCCTCGTCAAACTCCATGCCCGGCAAAATTCCCGGCACACACCGCGCCATGAGCGTCTTGCCCGAGCCGGGCGCGCCCATCATGAGCACGTTGTGCCCGCCCGCCGCCGCGATTTCGAGCGCGCGCTTTGCGCTGTGCTGCCCCTTGACGTTGGAAAAATCCATGGACGGCTCGCGGCTGCCGAGCATCGCGGAATACTCCTGCACGGCGACGGGGGCGATCTTTTCGCGCCCCATGAGGCAGGAAATCGTCTGCTTGAGGGATTTGACGGGGAAAATCTCGATGCCCGAAACGCAGAAGACCTCGTGCGCATTTTCACAGGGGATGAAGGCGCGCTTCACGCCCGCCTCGCGCGCGGAGATCGCAAGCGGGAGGATGCCGCGCACGCTGCGGACGGAGCCGTCCAGCGACAGTTCGCCGATCAACACGGCATCCGAGGCACTTTCGAGCTTGATCATGCCGCTCGCCGCGACCATCGCGACCGCGATCGGCAGGTCGAACGCGGGCCCCTCCTTCCTTCGGTCGGCGGGGGCGAGGTTCACCACGATGCGCCCCGAGACCATGCCGAAGCCGCTGTTGCGTATAGCCGAGCGCACGCGCTCCTTCGATTCGCGCACCGCCATGCCCGGCAGCCCCACGATCTCGAAAAACGGCGCGCTCGAATCGTCTATGTGCGCCTCCACGGACACGGGGAAGCCTTCGATCCCCTCAAGCCCCATGCCGCGCATCGTAATCAGCAAGATATACCCCTCCAAATCCGTTGGTATCCCTATTATAGCCCCGCCCGCGCGCGATTGCAAGACCGTGTTTGCGCCGCAGCTTCAATGCGAGAACCCGTCGCGGAAACACGCTGCACCTTATTGCATTTTCTCCGGCAACTCCTCCGGCGGAATCGCCGGTATCTTGCTGTTTTTGTGGTCGCGTATGTTTCTTGTGACGATGAATCGGGCTTTGATCCTTTCGGCACACGCCGATTGAACGGCATCCTCGTAATCCGCAAAGCCCATATCTGCCGCCTTGATGAGATCGGTCGCCTTCAGGTCGGTAAACGTGAATAGCAGATGCAGCTTGTCGATGACATCTTTTACTTTCTCCGGATCGAGCTCTTTTCGCAGGATATATGCGATGTTCGGCACCGACAGCGCACAGACGCAACCTTCGATCGTTCCGATTTCGCAGAGTTTCCAGACCCGCTGCGACGCCTCCGCCAGCCCGGGGCGATTGCACAACACGTCTAAAAGGACGTCGGTATCAATCAATACGCGCATGGGCTTCGTACCTTTCTTTCGCCGCAGCCTTGTCGTCGTAGTCATTTTTCAGTACGCCCGTCAAAGAATCCGTCAGGAAGGACACCGTTTCGTTCCGAGAGATCAGGCGCGCCACTTCCTTGCCGTTTTTCGTGATGATTACTTCCTTGCCGTCTATCGCCGCCTGCAGAAAACGCCCAAAGTTGTTTTGGACTTCCGTCGCCGTCGCCATTTTCATAAGAACACCCCCTCGCTTAGCTAAAATAATTATACAACATATTAGCTATTCTGTCAACAGATATTCCGAAATGCCTGCAATACAAGCCATAGAATCGTCGAAACACAGACGAAGAAAAAGGCGCGCATTCGGACGCGCCCCAAGATGTTAGCCTCTCCGTTTGTCGATCTCGCGGCGGATTGCGCGCGCGCCGGAGGCGATGTTTTCGCAGGAGGTGATCGCGCTGCCGACGATTGCGATGTCTATCCCGATGCGGCACAATTCCGCAACCGTTCGTGCGCCGATACCGCCCGCCGCCGCGAGCTTCGCGCGCGAAAGCGCGTTTTTCAGTGCCCTGCACAGCGCAAAGGGAACGCCGTCCTCGGCTTGTGAATCGATGCCGGTGTGCGCGCAGAGGATGTCCGCGCCCATCTCCTCGAGCCGCAGCGCGCGCTGCACGGGATCGGGGTGGGACAGGAGATCCACGGCGACGCGCGCGCCCCGCTCGTGCGCCGTGTCGAGCGCGCGGCGGATGGTCCTGTCGTCTGCGACAGAGAGCGCCGTTACGATGTTCGCGCCCGCGTCCAGCGCCATATCCGTTTCGTATTTGCCCGCGTCCGCGAGCTTGAGATCGGCGAGGAGCACGGCATTCGGGAGCGCCTCCCGAAGCAGGCGCACCGCAGCCATACCGCTGTGGTAGAGAAAGGGCGTCCCTGCCTCAAAGATATCGACGAAGGGCTCCGCCTCGAGCAACTGGGGGATCATCTCGGGACCAAAGGGCTTGTCGAGCGCTAACTGTAACAGCATATATGTTCCTCCCATCCGGTTGTTGCCTATCGGGGGCGAAGGTTTGGGAATTGGGTGGTGCCCTCTGTGGATACCTTCAGCAGCTTTTCCCAAAGTCCGTTTCCCGAGATGCGCATTTTGAAGACCTCGCCCCTGCTTTCAAAGAGGAGCGACGCGCCGTCTCCACCCTCAAAGCCCTTTGCGATGAGCCTGCCTTCCCCGCAGAAGGTGATCGTGAGCGCGTTTTCCCGATCTACGCGCGAAAAGAACACGGGCGCGCACTTCGTCCGCAAATAGTTGGACAGCGCCTTGTAATTTTCCGGCGCGATGACGTATGTTTCGCCCTCCCATTCGGCGGTGACGGAGCGCGCCTCGTCCAAATAGGTCTCCGTCGCATTCACCATGGTCGCCGCATTGAGGACGATGCCGATTTCCTCGATATAGCGGTTCATGGCGTTTTTCGCCGCCACCGTGTAGACCATGCCGCCTATGACCGCCGCCAGGAGCAGCAGCCCGAAGGCGATAAAGAGACGACCGCCCCACTTCATGATACTTCCTCCCGCGTTTTCGCGTATACAGTCTTGGCGTGCGCCGCGCCGATCGCAGAAAGCAGCAGCGCGATTGCGTTGTACGCGAGCGACAGATACGAAAAGCCGTTCAGCGCGCAAAAGACGATTTCCGCTCCGAGCGTCAAAAGCCCCAAAGTCGCGCAGCCTACCGCGGCGCGATACGCGCGCCCGATTCCGCTTTCCCTTTGTACGATTGTGATTTTCTCTCCCGTTACCGCGCGCGAAAACGCGCCCATGAGCCAATACAGCGCGGGAAACAGCCGCGCTGCGGCGATGGGGAATACGTAGATGCAGGTTACAGACGGCGCGTTTTCGAGGAAATACAGCAGAATGAATGCCGCATACAGCGCGGAGAGCGCGAAACCTACGGCCTTTCCCTCTTTCGGATGGACATAATATTTCCCCGTGTAAACGCGCGTTCCGTCTGCGGCGGCGACGAAGAAATTTTTATATTTTCTTTCTTTCATAAGCGCCTCGTTTTGCAGTTTTTCGGTTGACAGAATTGCAAATTGCCCTTATAATATACTATGAGCACCTTTGAATTGCAAGGGTGAAAGTATTAAGGAGGGATTTTTCGTTATGAAGAAACTGCTATCCATTCTTCTCGCCGCGTGCATGCTCTTGAGTATGGCCGCGTTCGCGGAAGAGGCGGAAGTTTCCACGCCCCTGGTCGTGGCGATTTCCACGCTTTCCGAGAAGTTCAGCCCGTTCTATGCGGATACCGGGTACGACGTAAGTGTCACGGGGCTGACCCAAATTTCGATGCTTACGACCGATCGCGTCGGCGGCATCATCTATAACGGCATCGAGGGTGAGACCGTGAACTACAACGGCACGGACTACACCTATACCGGTGCGTGCGACCTGGCCGTCGACTACGACGAGGGCGCGGACCTCACCACCTATACCGCCAAGCTCCGCGAGGACATCAAGTTCTCCGACGGCGAACCGGTGACGGCGGACGATATCATCTTCACGTATTACGTGCTGCTCGACCCCGCCTATGTCGGCAGCAACACGCTCAACAGCTACGACATCGTGGGCCTCAAGGCGTACAAGAACCAGATACCGGAGGAAACGCTCGCGGTGTTTGATCCCATCGTTGCGGATGTGAAAAAGGCGGGCTTCGGCTATACCGCTGCGGAGGACGACTCCTTCACGCAGGAGCAGTACGACGTCTATTACAACGCGCTCACCGAGATCTGGAAGGGCGACGTGCAGGGCATCATCGATTACGTCTTCGCCAACTACCTCGCCTACGCGCCGGATTACTTCGGCTTCAGCGAAGAGGAAGTGACCGAAAACGACGACCTCAAGATCGCGTTCGGCATGGTCATGTGGGGCTTCGGCAAAACCGAAGCGGGCGTTCTGACCGACTCCGAAGGCAATACATACGATCTCGCAAACGGCGTCTATCCTACGCTCGACGACTACTTCAACTGCACCTTCAAAAAATACGCCGGCGACATCGATGCCTACCTCGGCACCGAATCCGCGACCGGCACCACGAGCGAAAGCGCGGTTTCCCTGTTGTATACCAAACTCGCCGAGGACAAAGAGGTAGACCTTTCCGAAGACGTTCCGAACATCTCCGGTATCAAAAAGCTCGACGACTACACCGTGGAAGTGAAGGTCAACGGCTTCTCCGCGCCCGCAGTGTATTCCATTTTCGGTGCCGAAATCACGCCCATGCACTACTACGGCGACCCCGCGCAGTACGACTACGAGAACAACATGTTCGGCCATCCCTACGGCGATCTGTCCGTCGTACAGTCCAAGACCAGCACCCCCATGGGCGCGGGTCCCTATAAGTTTGTCAAGTACGAAAACCGCGTCGTCTACTACGAGGCGAACGAAAACTATTACAAGGGCGCGCCCCTGATCAAGGAATTCCAGTATAAGGAAACCAACGCTGCGGAAGTCGCATCCGCCGTGCAGACCGGCACCGCCGACGGCGGCGAGATGAGCGGCACCAAGGCGAACTTTGAAATGCTCGCCGGCTTCAACTCCAACGGCGAACTGACGGGCGACGTCATCACCACCTATTCCGTCGCGAACCTCGGCTACGGCTATATCGGCATAAACGCCGGCACCGTGAACGTCGCGGGCGACCCCGGCAGCGACGCCTCCAAGGACCTGCGCAAGGCGCTGGCGACCGTGCTCGCCGTCTATCGCGACACCGCGTTTGACAGCTATTACGGCGATGCGGCGGCGGTCATC
The DNA here is from genome assembly GCA_050946115.1 of Christensenellales bacterium. Classification (GTDB taxonomy): domain Bacteria; phylum Bacillota; class Clostridia; order Christensenellales; family Aristaeellaceae; genus CAYFRC01. The sequence continues at coordinate 39,873 of JBMNUF010000019.1, read as the reverse complement.
AACTACCCGATTTCCTCCACCAGCTGGGCATCCCCGCAGCCCGCGGACGAGGGCTACCGTGTCGCGTTCTCCGTGGACGTGGAAGGCAATCCCATCTACACGGCGGACATGACGGCGGACGAGAAGTACGCGGCGGCGCTCGAAGCCGCGAAGGGCTTCTTCATCGCGGCAGGCTACACCTTCGACGAGGCGACCGGCCTGTTCACCGCGGCGCCCGAAGGCGCGAAGCTGTCCTACGAGGCCATCATCCCCGGCGACGGCATCGGCGATCACCCCTCCTTTGCGGTATTGACCGACGCGCGCAACGCACTTGCGACCATCGGCATCGAACTCAAGATCAACGACCCGTCGGACAACAACGTCCTCTGGGATGCGCTCGACGCGGGCACGCAGGAACTGTGGTGCGCGGCGTGGGGTTCCACGATCGATCCGGATATGTACCAGGTGTACCATTCTTCCAACATCGTAGGCCTCGGCGGCTCGGATTCCAACCACTACCACATCCGCTCCGAAGCCCTCGACACCCTGATTCTGGACGCCCGCAAGTCCAGCGACCAGGCGTTCCGCAAGCAGCTGTATAAGGCTGCGCTGGACGAGCTGATCGATTGGGCGGTCGAAGTTCCCGCCTATCAGCGTCAGAACATCGTCATCGCGAGCACGCAGCGCGTCGATATCTCCACGGTCACGCCCGACGTCACCACCTATTGGGGCTGGCTGTCCGAGGTTGAGACCATGCAGATGACAAAGTAAGCTCGAATGACCGCGCCCACCCCGACGCGACATACGCGCGTCGGGGTGGGCGTATTATCCTTGCAAGGGAGGATTTCCACTGTGTGGAGATTTATCGTGAAACGAGTCGCGCTGGCGCTCGTTATTATCATCTTGGGCGCTTTTATCATCTACGGCGTCATGCGCTGTATGCCCACGAGCTATGTGGAGGGCGTCGCGCGGCAGCGCGCCGCGCAAACCGCCTCGACGGGCGGCGCGAGCTATGTGGAATGGCTCGAAAAACTGAACGAAGCCTATCACATGAATGATGACGTGGTGACGGGCTATATCAACTGGCTCGGCTACGTCGTTCGCGGAGATTTCGGCGATTCGTGGCTGTACGGCGTGCCGGTAATCTCCAAATTCAAAGACATCATTTGGTATTCCGTCGTTTTGAATATCGTTACGATGGTGCTGCAGGTCGTCATCTGCATCCCGCTCGGCATCCGCGCCGCGCGCAAGCAGTACAGCGGCTTCGATTACGGCATCACCGTGTTTGCCATGCTGTGCATATCGCTGCCGACGTTCTTCTTGGCGACGGTTTTGAAATATATATTCGCGATCAAGCTCGGTTGGGTGGATTTGTACGGCATCGTCGGGCGCTACCACGAGCAGCTCTCTACGTGGGGCAAGATCGGCGACATGGCCGTGCATGCGATTTTGCCGACGCTTACGTTGACGATGCTCAACGTGGGCGGGCTCACGCGCTATACGCGCACGAATATGCTGGAGGTTCTCAATGCGGACTACATCCGCACCGCGCGCGCGAAGGGGCTTCCCGAAAAGGTGGTCATCAACCGCCACGCCTTCCGCAACACGCTCATCCCCTTGGTGAGCTATATGAGCTATCTCATCCCGTCGCTTTTCAGCGGCTCCATGATCACGGAGACGCTTTACCAGATCCCGGGCATCGGCTATATCGCCTACGACGCGATGAAGGTGGGCGATCTGCCGTTCACGATGTTCTATTCCGTGTTCGGGCTCGTGTTGACGCAGGCAAGCCTGATGCTCGCCGACGTGATGTACGCCGTGGTCGATCCGCGCGTGCGCATCAACTAAATTGGGAGGAGAAAGGCACTATGGCGGAAAATCTCAAACTGGACGACGCCCGAAGGGTCAAGGTTCTGTCTCCGGGCATGATGGTCTTCAAGCGGTTCATCCGCAACAGGCTCGCGATCTTCGGACTTTGTATTTTGATATTCATGTTTGCCTTTTCCTTCCTCGGCGGGCTGATTTCGCCCTACAAGCAGGATCAGGTGTTCTATAAGTACGACTACGCAAACAAGCAGTACGCCTCCGCGAAGTTCAATACCGATTACGGCTTTGTCGCAAAGGACGGCGCGCCCGCGCTTTCCGCACAGGCGAAGGCGCAGTTCGTGCTCGCGGAGAAAAACGGCGCGCCCACGTTTCAGGCGGGCGGTACGACATATTCCCTGGAAAAGGTTTCGGACGGCTTTTACCGCATCGGAAAAGCCGCGAAGACGCGCGTCGCCTCCGTCATGATGATCGGAAAGATCGACGGCAAGGTAACTCCGGAGGCGGGGGTATCCCTTTCGGACGAAGTTGCCGCCGAAGCGATCGCCGCCGCGAAGAAAAACCTCGCGGAGTTTACCGCAGGCGATACGCACTATACGCTCGAAAAGGAAGACGGCAAGAAATTTGCCCTGTTCGAGAGCGAGGCGGAGGAAATCGCACTGGCGACGCTGTTGTCCTTTGACGCCGCGTCCAAAGAATACGCATCGCTCGTCTCGGAATACGGCTTCCGCAGCACCTCCGAAGAGGCGCTGCACGCGGGCGCGGAATCGTTCGACTACGATGGCGCGACCTATACGCTTCAGGCGGAGGACGACGACAACGCGACGGTGTATCAGGGCGATGCGCTCATCTGCGGCATCTCCAACATCTCCGTGAACCCCTATCTTTCGAGCGTCGCCTTGTCCCTCGAGTACAAGACGGCGGTGCGAAACGCGATCGTCGCAAAGGAAACGGCGTTCGATTTCACGGACGACAAGGGGGAGACGATTTCGAGCACCATCAGCCGCAACGTCTCCAATTACGACATCTACACCAAACAGGTGACGCATTTGATCGACATGTGCGCCTATCCCTCTGCGGAGCACTGGCTCGGCACGGATGACCACGGCATGGACATGATGACGCGCCTCATGTACGGCGGCAGAATTTCGCTGATGGTCGGCTTCGTGGTCGTGTTCCTGGAGATCGTCATCGGCATCGTCATGGGCGGCATTTCCGGCTACTTTGGCGGCATGGTCGATACCCTCATCATGCGCTTTGTGGACCTGTTCAACTCCATCCCGTACTATCCGATGATGATTATCGCCGGCTCCATCATGGACGCCTTCGAGATTAACCCATATACGCGCATATTCCTGCTCATGGTCATCATGGGCATCATGGGCTGGACGGGCGTGGCGCGCGTCGTGCGCGGGCAGATTCTCTCCCTCAGGGAGCAGGACTTCATGGTCGCGGCGGAGGCGACGGGCATCCGCGTGAGCCGCAGGATTTTCCGGCACCTCGTGCCCAACGTCATGCCGCTGCTCATCGTGCAGGCGACGATGGGGCTCGGCTCCATCATCCTGACGGAGGCGACGCTGTCGTTTCTGGGGCTGGGTATCAAATACCCGCTCGCGTCGTGGGGCTCGATCATCAACAGCGCGTCGAACCTGTACATCATGACCTATTACTGGTTTATCTGGATCCCTGCGGGCATTCTGATCGTTCTCACGGTGCTGGGCTTCAACTTTGTGGGAGACGGACTGCGCGATGCCTTCGATCCCAAGATGAAGCGCTAAGGAGGCGACAGGCATGAAAAACGGCAAGAAATCCGCATACATTTCGGCAAAGGAATCCCGAAAAATCAGCAGGCAAAACATCAAAATCACCCGCGCGATCGAAAAAAAGCGCGAGCGCAAGAATGTGCCGGAATCGGAATACCTGACGACGATGAAAAACCCCGAAAACGTGGTCGAGTTCGACGATCTGCGCACCTATTTCTTCACGGACATCGGAACCGTGCGGGCAGTCGACGGCGTCACGTTCGACGTGCCCATCGGAAAGACCGTCGGCGTCGTCGGCGAATCCGGCTGCGGCAAGAGCGTCACGAGCCTTTCCCTGATGCAGCTCGTGCAGCGGCCGACGGGGCAGGTTGTCGGCGGTGAGATGCGGCTGAATCTGGGCGACAGGGCGTATGACGTGGCGAAAATGCCCATCGCCGCGATGCAGAACATTCGCGGCAACGTGGTCTCGATGATCTTTCAGGAGCCGATGACGAGCCTGAACCCCGTGTTCCGCATAGGCTTTCAGCTGGACGAGGTAATCGCGCTGCACAACCCCGAGATGTCCAAAGAAGCGGTAAAGGCGCGCACGATCGAGGCGATCAAACTCGTCGGCATCGCGGACGCGGAGGGCATCTATATGCGCTACCCGCACGAGCTTTCGGGCGGCATGCGCCAGCGAATCGTGATCGCCATGGCGCTCGCGTGCAACCCGCGCCTCATCATCGCGGACGAGCCGACGACGGCGCTGGACGTGACCATTCAGGCGCAGATTCTGGAGCTGCTGCGCAACCTCAAGGACAAGATCAACGCCTCCATCATGCTCATCACGCACGATTTGGGCGTGATCGCGGAGATGGCGGACTACGTGGTCGTCATGTACGCGGGGCGCATCGTAGAAAAAGGGCTCGCGCGCGATGTGTTTTTGGACCCGCGCCACCCTTATACGGTGGGGCTCATGCGCTCCAAGCCCGTCATCAACAGGGAAGTGGACAGGCTCTACAGCATCCCGGGCACGGTGCCCAATCCCATCAATATGCCCGATTACTGCTATTTCCGCGACCGCTGTGAGCAGTGCGTCGCGAAGTGCGACGGGCAGTATCCGCCCGAAATCCGCGTCAGCCCCACGCATGTCGTGAGCTGTTGGAGATATGAGGGCGAGCGGGGAGGCGAGACGAATGGCTGATACAAAATATGTGGTCGAAGTAAAAGACCTGTGCAAATATTTCCCGATTCGGGCGGGGCTGTTCAGCCGCGTCGTCGGGCACGTCCACGCGGTGGAAAACGTGAGTTTCAAGATCGAGCGCGGAACGACCATGGGCTTGGTCGGCGAATCCGGCTGCGGAAAGACGACGGTCGGCAAAACGCTGCTCAACCTGATTCCGAAGACGCGGGGCGAAGTGCTCTTTAACGGCACGACGCAGTTAGATACCCTCTCCTCCGAGGGCGTGCGCCGCTTCCGCCCCAAGATTCAGATCATCTTTCAGGACCCGTATTCGTCGCTCTCCCCGAGGCTGCCCGTGGGCGAGATCATCGGCGAGGCGGTGCGCGAGCACGGGATCGTGCCCGCAGGCGAATTTGACGCATACATCACGCGCATCATGGAGGCGTGCGGCCTGCAGGAATACCAGAAGGACCGCTACCCGCACGAGTTTTCCGGCGGCCAGAGGCAGCGCATCTGCATCGCCCGCGCGCTCGCGCTCAACCCCGATTTCATCGTGTGCGACGAGCCGGTCTCCGCGCTGGACGTGTCCATTCAGGCGCAGATCATAAACCTCCTGGAGGATTTGCAAAAGCGCTTCGGGCTGACGTATCTGTTCATCAGCCACGACCTGTCCGTCGTGCAGCACATCTCCAAGACCGTGGGCGTCATGTATCTGGGGAATATGGTGGAATTCGCGGGCAAGAAGGAGATATTCCAAAACCCGCTGCACCCCTACACGCAGGCGCTCTTCAGCGCGATCCCCGTGCCGGACCCGACGGTCAAGATGAACCGCATCATCCTGGAGGGCTCGATCCCGTCGCCCAGCAATCCCCCCTCCGGCTGCAAATTCCACACGCGCTGCCGCATGTGCAAGAAGGTCTGCTCCGAAAAGGTGCCGAGGACGATCGACATGGGCGGCGGCCACAGCGTGGCGTGCCACATCTACGACAAAGACAGCGGCTATGGCGCGTAAAGACGAAGCGTGGGACGACGGGCGCACCATAGCGGACATGAACGCGGACGGCATGCCGTGGTACGCGCCCAAGGAGGAACGCGCGCCCGAAAGCGGGGAACAAATAACGCCCCGACAGGAGCGGTTCGCCGTGTGGGGCGCGCTCAAGGCGGGGCTGTTAGTGGTCGGCGTTTTCAGCGTTGCGCTGATATTGTTCGTGCTGTTTTGCACGCACGTTTGGTTGAGATAAGAAATCGCGGGACGCGGCGAATATGCCGTGTCCCGCGATTGCGTTTATACGGAGCAGGTCTTTCGCGCGACGACGATCTCCTCGTCTGCCGCGATCACGTAGACGCGGACGGCGGAATTCTCGGCGGAAATCAATGCGACCGCAGGGTTTTCGGCGTTTCGCTCGTCGTCCAAGCGCAGTCCGAGGAAGGCGAAGCTGTCCGCGACGCGCTTTCGGAGCCAAAAGGCGTTTTCGCCGATGCCGCCCGTGAAGGAGAGCGTATCGAGCCCGCCCATCTCCGCGACGAACGCACCGATCCACTTCACGATGCCGTTGATGTATACATCTACCGCAAGCGCTGCGCGCGGGTTTCCGCGAAGCGCAGCGTCGTACACGTCGCGCAGGTCGCCGCTCACGCCGCTGATGCCCTTGAGCCCGCCGTTTTTGCACAGCGCGCTCTCGATTTCCTCCATCGAAAGCCCCTGCTTTACGAGGTGCGGGATGACAAAGGCGTCCATGTCGCCCACGCGGGAGGAATGGATCAGCCCCGTCTGCAGGGAAAGTCCGAAGGTCGTGTCGACGCTCTTTCCGTCCTCGATCGCGCAGAGGGAGCCGCTTCCGCCCAAGTGGCAGGAGACCATGCGCCCCGTTGCGCCCTGCGCCTTTTCCACAAACGCCGCGCTGTATTCGTGCGACGCGCCGTGATAGCCCATGCGGCGCACGCCGTAGCGCTCCGCCCAATCGAAGGGCACGCCGTAGGTCGCGCGCTCTATGGGAATCGTTTGGTGAAACGCCGTCTCGAACGCGCCGACGAACAGCGCATCGGGCAGGAGCGGCTGCATCTGCTCGATGACGGCGAGATACGGCGCGTTGTGCGCGGGCGCGACCGTCATGCTGTCGCGCATCCCCTGAAGCACGTCCTCCGTCAGCACGTGTACGCCCGAAAAGCCCTTGGACAAAACCGTCTTAAAGCCGACGCGCTCGATTGCGCCCGCTTCTTCCGCGATCTCCGCCATGTCGGACAGGAAGCGCTTCAGCCCGTCTGCATAGGTGGGGATGGGGATGTCCTTTTCGGAGAGCGCTTTGCCGTTTTTGTCCGAAAAGGCGTAGATGCCCTTGTCGCCGTCGCCGATGCGCTCGATGCGGCATTTCGCGAGCGTCCTTTCCTCGGGCATTTGCAGCAGCTTGCACTTGAGGGAGGTGCTCCCCGCGTTGATGATCAATACGGTCATTGTATCAGCTCCTTTTCCCGTATTGTACCACATTCGGCGCGAAACTCCTGTAAAAGATAGGAAAATTCGTTGCATTTGGCGCGAAATCGTGCTATACTGTACTATGCGTTTATGGGCATACAAAATGTATGCTACTATAAGGAGGTCACCGGAATGCAAGCCTTAGTCACTATCTTTAACGTCCTTCTCGTGCTCAACGCCATTGGGCTCATCGTCGCGGTATTGATGCAGCAGGGAAATACCGCCGGTCTCGGCTCCGTCGGCGGCGGTGCGGAGACCTTCTTCGGCAAGAATAAAGCAAAGACCATCGAGGGTAAGCTCGAAAAGTATACCAAGTACGGCGTCGTTTCGTTCGTCATCCTCGCCGTGCTCGTGACCGCGCTCTCTTCGCGGCTCGATTCCACCCGCACGCCCTCCGTCTCCGCGCCCGTCGCGGCGGAGGAACCCGCAGCGGTCGATACCGCAGAGACCGAGGAGACCACAGCGGAAGAAGCTCCTGCGGAAGAAACCGCAGCGGAAGAGACTCCTGCGGAAGAGCCGAATACCGAGGGCTGATCCCGCACCGCATAAAAACATCGGCGCCTTTCCGAATTTGTTCGGAAAGGCGCTGTTTCTTGTGTCAGTTGTCTCTGCTGCGCGGCGGGCGATGGCTTTTTTCGCTGCGCGGGGGATAGGCGGTCTTTCGCGGCGGGTATTTTCCCTGCGGCGGGCGCGAGCTGCCGCCGCCCCTTTCGTACCGGGGGCGGGCAGAGCGCGGCGGGAAGGGCTTTTGCTGCGCGGCGGGCGCGCGCACGGGCTCCGGCGGGCGCAGATCCACGGATTCGTCGATGCCGGTGTGCACTTCCTCCATAAGCGCCGTCAGCGCTGCGGCGAGTGCGTGTTCGGGTTCTGCCTCGGACAGGATGCGGCGCGCCATGTGCAGCGCGCCCTCCGTCTGCCCGTTCTCCATGCGCTCCGCGAGGCCGCCGTACAGCCTCTCGAGGCGGGCCTTGCGGATTTCCTCGCCCGTGGGCGCGGGGCGGCACAGGATTTTCGCGCCGGTGATCTTGCGGTATTCCCACATGCGGGATACCTCCCTGCCGCACACGAAGGTGATCGCCATGCCTTCCTTTCCGGCGCGGCCGGTTCTGCCGATGCGGTGTACGTAGTATTCCACGTCCTGCGGCATGTCGTAGTTGAACACCGCGTCCACATCGTCGATATCTAAGCCCCTTGCGGCGACGTCGGTTGCGACCAGCGCGTCCACCGTGCCCTGCTTGAAGCGCGCCATGATCGCGTCGCGCTCCATCTGCCGCATATCGCCGTGCAGCCCCGCGACCTGAAAGCCGCGCGCCTGCATGCGCGTGACGACGTCTTCCACGCCGAGCTTCGTGTTGCAGAAGATGAGCGCGCGCTTGATGTCGTACAGCACCATAAGGCGGCTTAAAAGCTCCGTCTTTTGCAGCGGGCGCACGTTGATGTAGAGCTGTTCAATGGTATCGACGGTCATTTCCTTCGGCGCGATGCGTACGGAAACGGGGTCGTTGAGGTATTTCCGCGCGAGCGAGAGGATCGGAAGCGGCATGGTCGCGGAAAAGAGCGCCATCTGCTTATCCTCGTTCGTGCCCGACAAGATGGTTTCGATATCGTCGCGAAAGCCCATGTCGAGCATTTCGTCCGCTTCGTCGAGTATACAGATTTTGATGTCGGAGAGGTCGAGACTGCCGCGCCGCATGTGGTCCATGACCCTGCCGGGCGTCCCGACGACGACCTGCACGCCCCAACTTAATTCGCGCAGCTGCCGCTCGATGGGCTGGCCGCCGTATACGGCGAGCGCGCGCAACCCGCGAATGAATCTGCCGAGTTTCATGATTTCGCCCGCCGTCTGTACGGCGAGTTCGCGCGTGGGGCACAATACGAGCGCCTGCACGCGCCGATCCGATGCGTCCACCGCCTGAACGAGCGGGATGCCGAACGCGGCGGTCTTGCCGGTTCCGGTCTGCGCCTGCCCGATCACGTCGCGCCCTTCGAGCATGGGAGGGATCGCGCCCTGCTGGATGGGGGTGGGCTGTTCGTAGCCAAGTTCGTCGATGGCTTTTTGTACTTCCTCTGTGATGGAAAAGGTAAATCTTTCTGCCTGCATAGGTTCCTTTCTTTCTGTGGGTCCGTGTCGTTTTTAAAGCGTATTCGATTATATATAGCACATTTGCATTTCGTCCATAAAAGATAGGGGTTAAGTTTCGCGCAAAGCGAGGATTTAACGCAAAAAACGCCGATTTCCCCCGAAGGAGAAACCGACGATTTTGGATAATGGCGCTATTTCCCGATCTGTTCCGCGTCAAAGGAGCCGTCGAGCTGTGCGATCTTCGGGAGCCACGCCTTATACCGCGCAAAGGAGAGTGGCGGCTTTCCGAGCACATAGTGGTTTGCTCCGCGCGTCCCGTCTTCCAGCGTCCATTCGATGAGGAAGAGCCTCTGGTCGCCGTGGGAGATGCGCAGCGGCGCGACTTCGACCGTTTCGTTGGCGCGCGCCGCAAACGATCCCTTGAGCACCGTTTCGCCCGTGTCCGCGTCGCGCACGGCGTAGGCGCCTTTTTTCTCGACAAAGGTATCGTTTCCCGCCATCAGGCGGATGTGCCAGCTTTCCGGCTCCGAAAACATCAGGCAGATGTCCTGCTGCGAGCGGCGGATGTAGTAGTAGGCGAGCTTTTTTATGAAATCGTAGCTCACGACGGCATCGGAGAACTGCGGCCATCCGTCGATGATGTTCCACCAGATGATGCCCGTCCTGCGCCACTTCATGCAGCGCGTCAGCTCGATAAAGAATTTCTTCGCCTCCGCCTGCGAGATCTGCGAGGCGAGGATGAAATCCTCTAAATTGTCCATGTCGCGCCCGAACAACTCGTGAATCTGATCGTTCATGAGGCGGATGCGGTAGGCATACGGGCCGCTCTCGCCGTACATTTCGGCGGCGTGGGTCAGCCACTCGTCGTTATTCTGCCACGGCCAAAGCTTGTCCTCGCTGATGAAGGTGCGTATGGAGGACAGACTGTTGCAGCCGTGATATCCCGTTTCGCTCGCGAAATGGGAGGCTGCCCGCGTGTAGAACGCGCTCTTGAAATAGTCGCGCGGACCCCAAAGGTGCTGCTCGGGCATGAGGCGGTTGAGCTTTGCGATGTCGCCGTTCGCGCGGCGGAACGCCTCGCGCGACACGTAGGGCGAGGACGGCAGATACGGGCGGAACGGGTCGAGCCGCGTCACGACCTGCGGGAGCACCTCGCGCGTGATGCGGTTCACGGCGGGATCGAGCCCCGCCTCCCACGTCGAGCCGCAGGTGTCGCACTCGTTGTCGCCGCTCCAGAGGATGATCGAGGGGTGATTGCGCAGCTTTGTGACGATCTTCTCCGCCTCGTCCCGCATGACGGACAGGAACGCCTCGTCCAGCGGATAGCTTGCGCATGCCATGGTGAAATCCTGCCAGACCATGATGCCGTTTCTGTCGCACAGGTCGAAAAAGGCGTGGTCTTCGTAGACGTTGCCGCCCCAGCAGCGCAGGATGTTGCAGTTCGTGTCCTTCCAAAGTGCGAGCATTTTCTCGTAGCGGGCGGCGTCGCGGCTGTGCAGGGCGTCCGCGGGCACCCAGTTGGAGCCCTTGCAGAAGATCGGCTCGCCGTTGATGAGGAAGCGGAATTCGCCGCCATACTCGTCCGTCACGTCCGTGCGGTCGAGCTTCACGGTGCGTATGCCGAAGGTCGCGTCTTTTTCCGCGATGGGGGTTCCGTTGTGCAAAATCTGCGCCGTCACATGGTACACGGGGTGTTCGCCGTAGCCGTTCGGCCACCAAAGCTGCGGATTCTCGACAATAAACTGCGTGCGCCCCATGACAAAGCGCAGGGGGATTTCGTGCTGCGATTTCGTCTCGCCGTTGAGAGATACGCTAAGGCGCAGCGAAAGGCCTTCGTAATTGCGCACGTCCGTATGGCACTTGTATTGGCAGAGGATGGTTGCGCGCCCGGAACCGATGGATACGGTCGCAAAATACAGGCTCGTGATCTCCGTCGGCTCCTCGATTTCGAGCGAAACGCCGCGCCACAGGCCGGCAGACACCGTTCGGGGCATGATGTCCCACCCGTATGCGGACGGGGGCTTGCGCGTGCGCAGCGCCTCGTACCCGCCGACGAGGCCGGAGGAATAGGCATCCAAATCCCCCTTCGCGGCCTCTAAAATGGGCGAATGCAGGTCGACCTGGAGGTTGTTTTTCCCCTCTTTCAAAAGATGCGTCACCTCGAAGCGGTGCTCGATGAGCGCGTTCGCGCTCGATGCGAACTTTTCCCCGTTCAGGAAATAGTCCGCGAAACAGTCCACGCCCTCAAAGCGCAAAAACGCGCGCTGCCCGGCTTCGAGCGCGGGCGCGTCAAACGCTCTCTGGTAGATCCAGCGATAGAATTCGTATTTGCGCAGCAGCTTCACGTTGTTTCCGAAGAAGATGTCCGGCAAAATGCCCGCATGCATGAGGTCGATCTCGACGTTTCCGGGCACGGTCGCGGGGATGGTGAGAAAATCGTCCATACCCTGTTCGTCTGAAAAGGAGAGCTGATATCTGCCGTTCAGAGAGATGCTTTTCATGTCGTACACTCCTTTCGATTTTATCGTCCAAAGGGGAATTGTGCGATGGGGAGATAGCGCAGGACTCCGCCTGTGCGGGCGCTTTCGTACAGCACCAGGCAGGGCGGCATCCACGAAATGGGTTCAGGCTCCGGCAAGGGGAGTTCGTCCGGGCGGATGTCCCGCGCGACAGTCACGTGCGCCCTGTACGGCTTGGGATCGAACGGGAAGCCCTCCTCGGATAGCGCCTGACGGATTTCCTCCGAAAGCGAGCGATAGCACTCGCCGTTTTCGACGCCCGCCCACAATATGCTGCCCTTGAAGATGCCGCTGCCCGAAAGCGTAAGGCGGTGCGGCGCGGCATTTGCGGCGCAGCGCGCGCCGATGTGCTTGAGACTTTCAAGGCGATTTGGCGCGATCTCGCCCACGTATCGCACGGTGATGTGGTAATCCTCGCACCTAACGTATTTCCCCGGCAGGGTATTCTTGGCGAGAAATGCCATGGCCTCCGCGCCCTTCCGCGCTTCCTCGGGAAGTGGTATCGCAAAAAACACGCGCATGGGGTACTCCCCCTCTCGTTGATGCACCCATTGTACCCCATTCGGCGGCGCTTTGCAATCCCAGCCCAAACAAATCGGGGCGGAGGAAATGCTTTATGCAATTATACAATTTTTACATGAGGGTTTACGCAAAAAGATTGCCTTCCGTTCTGCTCGTCTGCTATAATGAGGGGTACACGTCAGTAGGAGGAAAGCGAATGAAACAAACGACTTCGGGGCGCATTGAACTCTTTATTGCGGCGATCTTGTGGGGAACGTCTTTTTTTATGATGAAAAACACCGTGGAGAGCGTGCCGCCCGCGCTGCTGCTCGCGATCCGCTTCGCGATCGGCGCGGTTGCGCTCACGCTCATCAGCGGGAAAAAGCTCCTTTCCGTTACGGCAAAACAGGTCGCGAAAATCGCGTTCATCGCGCTGTTTCTCTCGGCGGCGTGCATCGTGCAGACGATGGGGCTCGTGGACACCACGCCCGGAAAGAACGCCTTTTTGACATCGATCTACTGCATCCTCGTGCCGTTTCTGCTTTGGATCGTCGTGCGCAAGCGCCCGAAGGCAAAGAGCTTCGTCGCGGCGACCGTGTGCCTCATAGGGATTGCGCTGGTTTCGCTGGACGGGGATTTGTCAATACGCTACGGCGACAAGATGACCCTGCTGTCGGGGTTGCTGTTTGCAGGGCAGATCGTGGCGGTCGAATTAATGACGGGAGATATCGATCCGCTGCCGTTGTCCGCGCTGCAGTTTTCCTTTGCGGCGGTGTACTGTTATACCGCGCACAGGGTGATGGAGCCTTCCGTCGCGCTGATGCAGGTGCCGCGCGAGGTTCTGATCGGGCTCGTCTTCCTGGGCCTGTTCCCGACGGCTTGCTCCTATACGTTCCAGATTATCGGGCAGAAGAAGGTCTCCGCGAATACGGCGGCGCTCATCCTGTCGCTGGAAAGTGTATTCGGCGTGCTTGCGAGCGTGCTGTTTTTCGGCGAGGTGCTGACGGCGCGGCTCGTGCTCGGGTTTGCGGTCATCTTTTTGGGCGTCGTGATATCGGAGACGGACATCTTGCGTTTTTTACGATGAAGTGATATACTTTATACTACCGAGAGTTTTGGCATCGAAGCCGAAAAGCGGTGGAGGATAAAAAGAAAAAACATGGCGGAAAATCTGAAAAGGGAAGTTTTGCCGGTGCTGGCGCTGCGGGGCATCGTGGCGTTTCCGAACGTCATGACGCGCATCGACGTCGGCAGGCTCGCCTCGGTCTCCGCGCTCGAAAAGGCGATGGAAGTGGACCAGAGGCTGTTTGCGGTGGCGCAAATAGATGAGAACGAGGAAAAACCCACGCGCGAAGGTCTGTATGCCGTGGGCACCATCGTCAAGGTGAAGCAGGTTGTCAAGGTGCAGGAGGATTTGCTGCGCGTCGCGGTGATCGGCGAAGCGCGCGCGGAACTCGTGAAGCTGCACGAAAAGAAGGATTTCTTGGAGGCGGAGGTTCTGCCCATCGAAGACGTGGGCTCCGCCGACGATTTGGACTGCATCGCGCATATGCGCGTCATGCAGCAGCAGTATAAGGAAATCGTCTCCGCGCGCGGGCTGATCGGAGAGACGGTGCAGGGCATTTTGGGCGCAAACGAGCCCGGCGAGGCGGCGGATATGATCGCCTCGAGCCTTCCCATCTCGGCGGAGGATCGCATGGCGGTGCTCGGCGAGCGCGACATCGCGAGCCGCTGCGCGAAGGTGATCTCCATTCTGGTCAGGGAGAGCGCGATCGCGAAATTGGAGGAGAAAATCCGCATCGCCGTGCACGAGGGCATGGATGAGCGCCAAAAGGAATTTTTCCTGCGCGAACAGCTCCACGCGATCCACGAAGAATTGGGCGATACGGACGAGACGCTGTGCGACAAGCTCTATGAAAGGCTGGAGGCATCGCCCATCTCGGGCGTGGCGCGGCAGAAGGTGACGGACGAGCTGCACCATTACGAGAGCAGCATCGGCAACGGCCCCGAAGCGAATATCTCCCGCAGCTACATCGAGACGATGCTGGACCTGCCGTGGGGCAAGTACAGCGAAGAAGCCATCGACATGAAAAAGGCGCGCAGGGTCTTGGAACAGGACCACTACGGGCTGAAAAAGGTCAAGGAGCGCATTTTGGAATACCTCGCCGTGCGCGGGATGAATGCGAAGACGAGAACGCCGATCCTGTGCCTCGTGGGGCCTCCCGGGGTGGGGAAGACCTCCATCGCCAAGTCCATCGCGCGGGCGGCGGGCAGGGAATATGTGCGCATGTCTCTGGGCGGCGTTCGCGACGAGGCGGAGATTCGCGGCCACAGGCGCACGTACCTGGGCGCAATTCCGGGGCGGATCATCTCGCTCATCAAGACGGCGGGCGTCATGAATCCCCTGTTTCTGTTGGACGAGATCGACAAGATGGCGTCCGATTTCCGCGGGGATCCCGCCTCGGCGATGCTCGAGGTGCTCGACCCCGAGCAGAATGCTGCCTTTTCCGATCACTATCTGGAGGCGCCGTTCGACCTGTCGCGCGTGATGTTCGTGACGACGGCGAACAGTTTGGAAGGCATCCCCGAGCCGCTTCGCGACCGCATGGAGATCATCGCGGTCGAGGGCTATACGTTAGAAGAAAAGGTGCAGATCGCAAAGCGCCACCTGTGGCCCAAGCAGCGCAAGGAGCACGGCTTCAAGCAAAAGACGCTCACCATCGCGGACGACGCGATCCGCGAGATCATCGACCGATACACGCGCGAATCGGGCGTAAGGCAGCTCGAGCGCGAGCTTGCGGCGGTGTGCCGCAAATGCGCCGTGAAATACCTCGAAACGCCCAAGGACAAGCGCGGGGAGATGGAAATTCAAAAGGAGCAGATCGAAAAACTGCTCGGCGCAAACAAGTTTTCGCGCATGCAGGTGCTGAAGACGCCGGAGATCGGCGTGGTCAACGGGCTCGCGTGGACGCCCTACGGCGGGGAGACGCTCTCCGTCGAAGTCGCATCGATGCAGGGCAGCGGCGCGGTGGAGCTTACGGGGCAATTGGGCGACGTGATGAAGGAATCCGCGAAGGCGGCGTACAGCTACATCCGCACGAAGGCGGATTCGCTGGGCATCGTGGAGGATTTTCACAAGAGCCGGGATTTGCACATCCACGTGCCCGAGGGCGCGACGCCCAAGGACGGGCCGAGCGCGGGCGTCGCGCTGACGTGCGCGATGGTCTCCGCGATCACGGGCCGCCCCGCGCGGCAGGACGTGGCGATGACGGGGGAGATCACGCTCTTAGGGCGCGTGCTTCCCATCGGCGGCGTCAAGGAAAAGCTGCTCGCGGCGTACCGCATGGGGATCGGCACCGTGCTCTTGCCGAAGGAAAACGAAAAGGATTTGGAGGAGCTGCCCGACGACGTGCGCGGCATGCTCGATATACGGCTGATTTCGGACGTGGGTCAGGCGATCGGAAACGTGCTGACCGCGCCGCATTAGGGAAGGGGAACCATGCTGCTGATTCGCTCGTCTAAATTCATAACTTCGCTGACGGCGCTTGCCCCCTTTGAGGGGCAGGGGCTGCCCGAGGTCGCGATGGTCGGAAAGAGCAATGTGGGAAAATCCACGCTCATCAACCGCGTCACGGGCAACGGCAAACTGGCGCGCACCTCGCAGGAGCCAGGGAAGACGCGGCTCATCAACCTGTACAATATCAACGACGAATTGATATTGACGGACTTGCCCGGATTCGGCTTTGCGCGCGCGCCGCGCGAGGAAATCAAGAAATGGGCGGGGATGATCGAGGGGTATCTCTCGAAGAACGCGAACCTGCGCTATGCCTTCCAGCTCGTGGACATCCGCCACGCGCCCACGAAGGACGACGTGCTCATGACGGACTATCTCAGGCACTACAATATCCCCTTCACCGTCGTCGCGACGAAGGCGGACAAACTCTCCCGCGCCGCACAGGGCAGGCAGATTCCGTTAATCTGCCGCACCCTCGCCGTGCAGCCGTGGCAGGTTGTCTCGTTTTCGGGCGTGACGGGGCAGGGCAAGGAAAAAATCCTGGAGATATTAGAGGATTTCTCGACAAAAAAGGAAGCGTCGGATAATGAAAACACGTAGGCTGCTCGCGATCGCGCTGCTTTTTGCGCTGCTTTTCGCATCGTGCCTCGCGGAAGAAACGGATATGCGGGAAGTGCCCGTGCCGACGGAAGCGCCGGTCGAAACGGAAGCTCCTTCCGAAACGGAAGAACCTTCCCCGACGGAAACGCCCTCCCCGACGGAAACGCCCTCCCCGACGGAAACGCCGTCTCCGACGGAAGCTCCTTCCGCAACGGAAGCCCTCCTTCGCGAAGTGACGCCCGGCTGGTTCATCTTTGAACCCGGGCAGGAGACCGATTTGTACATCACCCCCGTGGAGACGGACATCCCGTTCGCGCTGCTCGAAGGGCTTTCGGAGGATGCGTATCTCCTGGAGGATGCGAAAATCACGCTATATGCCGCAGAGCTTTCCAAACTGGTTCCGGGCGATTACCCGATCAGGGTGACGTTTGAAGACGGCTCGGTCGCACAGACGGGCGTATCCGTCATCGCAGAAACCAAGGGCGATTCCTCGCTGGGCGATTATCCCGCCTCGATCTTCGTGGACGGCGTGGAATACGACAAAGAAGCCCTGAAAGAGGACGTCGCGGGCGAGGGCTGGAAGTGGAAGTATGCGGAGTGGAAGCTCACGCTCTCCGGCTACGAGGGCGGGGACATCGTCTTCGGCGACATCGCCATCATCGAACTGTCCGAAAAGACCAAATCCACCGTCTACGGCTGCCTTCAGAGCGCGGACGGTATAGAGATTTCCGGCAAGGGCACGCTGAATATCTACAATCAACTGCCCGCGCTCGTCGAAAAGCGCCCTGAAGAGGAGATTACAGAGCCGTATAAGGCCGCCATTATCGCCAAGGAACTGACCGTCTCCCAGCGCGCGCACCTCTTTGTCGAATCGGATACGAAGGGCATCTCCGTGAAGAAGGAGTGCAACATCGAGGGCAAGCCTTCCCTCACCATACGCGCCGCGACCAAGGCGGTTTCCGCGAAGGCGCTGTATATCGACGGCACCAAGCGCACCAGGGTCAAAAAGACGCTGGTGGTCAAAAAAGGCAAATACAAGAAGGCCAAGGATTGAGAGCGGAGGTAGTTCGCTTGTCTCTGACGGGAAAAAAGTTTGCCCACGCTGCGCTGAGTGTGACGCTCGTTGTGTTTTTGAGCAAGGTCGTCGGCTTTATCCGCGACATGATCTGCGCCGCCTATTACGGTACGGGCGCGGAGTACGATGCCTTCGTTTCGGCATACGGTTTGTTTTATGTACCGGTGCTTTTGATCAGTTCCTGCATCACATCCACCATCGTCCCCATGTATATCGACGCGCGGGACAACGAAGGCCCGCTCGCCGCCAACCGCTTTGCGAATAGCGCCGTTAATGTGTCGTTTTTCGTGGGTGCTGCAGCGAGCCTTTTGATGCTTTTTTTCGCGCAGCCGTTGACGAAAATCGTCTATCCCGGCTTTTCGGAGGAGAAGACTGCCCTCACCGCGCACCTCATGCAGATCATGCTGCCGTCGCTTGCGTTTGTGGCGGTCTCCATTGCGCTGTCCGCCATTTTGAACGCGAACAAGCGCTTTGTCGCGTCCCAGCTCACGGGGTTCCCGCTCAGCTTTTCGTGGATCCTCGCCACGCTCCTCTTTTCCGAACGGTTCGGCATCCGCGCGCAGGCGTGGGGCACGTTCGCGGCGGGGCTGCTTACGATCCTCGTGCTCGCGCCCTTTTTGCGCGGCAGGATGCAATACACCCTCGGCATCGACAGAAATGATCCGAGGCTTCGGCGGATGCTGCTTCTCGCCGTTCCCGCGATGCTCTCGATGGCGGTGAACGAACTGAACCACCTGATCGACCGCTCGATCGCATCGTCCCTCAATACGGGCGACATCTCCGCGATGAACTATGCGTTTCGCCTGATCACCTTTGCGCTGGGCATATTGTCCACGCCCGTCGATACGGTGCTCTTTTCCGGCATGAGCGAAAAGGCAGCGGCGAAGGACATCGCGGGCGTGAAGGCGCTCTCCATGGAGAGCATGGAGGTGCAGGCGATGTTCGCGCTCCCCGCGACGGCGATCGGCATCGCGCTCTCGCGGGACCTGATCGAACTGGTGTACCAAAGGGGCAGGTTCGACGCGCAGTCCACGTACATCACCTCCGCGATTTTTTCGATGTACCTCGCGGGGCTGTTCTTCTTTACGCTGCGCGATATGTTGAGCCGCACCTTCCATTCCATGAAGGACACCAGAACGCCCCTCATCATGGCGTGTGCGACGGTCGCCGTCAACGTGGTGTTGAACTTGCTGCTGTCCCGCGTCATGGGAGCGCCGGGGCTCGCGCTCGCGACGAGCATTGCCTCCGTCGTCGGCGTGTTGCTCTTGTTTATAAGCCTGAGGCAGAGGTGCGGCGCGCTGCATGCGAAGGCATCCTTTATCGAGATCGGGAAAATGGCGCTCGCTTCCGCCGTCGCATACGGCGCGGCGCGCCTTCTGGACGACCTTATCCATTGGCACGGCGCGCTCCCGCTCATCGCAAAGCTTCTGCTGGTGGGCATCATATCGCTTTCGGTATACGGAGGGCTCCTGTACGCGCTGCGCGTGAAAAGGCTTTCGTTCCTCAAAATGTTGGTCAAACGATGAGAACGACATCGATTTTATAAGGAGGCGTTTTCTATGAAGAAGGCATTGGTCGGCTATCAGGTGTATTCCGCGCGCGCGGAGGCGGAAAAGGATTTGCGCGGCGTACTGGAGCAGATCAAAAAGATCGGCTACGACGGCGTGGAGTTCGCAGGCTTTTACGGGCACGCGCCCGAGGACGTGAGGCGCATGGTCGACGAGGTCGGGCTGGTTCCGATTTCCTCGCATTACCCGTGGCAGCTCATCGAAAAGGACATGTACATGACGATCTCCATCCACAAGACGATCGGCTGCGAGTACATCGCGATCCCCTATCTGGACGAGGCGACGCGCCCGGGCAGCGCGGGCTTTTCCAAGACGCTGCGCAACATCTACAAGTTCGGCGCGCTGTGCAGGGGTGCGGGGCTAACGCTCATGTACCATAACCACGATTTTGAGTTTCAGAAGCTCTCCGGCGAATACGGTCTGGACTTTTTGTACAACGCCGTGCCCGAGGAATATCTTGCGACGGAGATCGACTGCTGCTGGGTGAAATACGCGGGCGAAGACCCTGCCGCCTACATCCGCAAGTACGCGGGGCGCTGCCCGATCGTCCACCTGAAGGACTATGTGGGCGTCAAGGGCGGCAAGCAGCCCTACGACCTGCTGAAGTCGGACGGCGAGGGCGCGTCCGACGGCGGCTCCGATGCGGAAGTGGCGTTCGAGTTCCGCCCGGTCGGCCACGGCTGCCAGGATGTGAAATCGCTCGTCGAGGCGGGCATCGAATCCGGCGCGAAGTGGTTCATCGTGGAGCAGGACCTCTCCCTGACCCGCCCGCCGCTCGAGGCCGCGAAGATGTCGCTCGAAACCATTCGGAATCTGGGCGTATAAGGCGCTTTGATGCAAGACAGGTAATAACAAAGGGACACTTAACGGGTGTCCCTTTTTGGATGAAGGGGAGGATTTTTCCTTGCAGGTGACGTGGCAAATGGCGCTGCTCGTTTTGCCGATGGTGTTTTTGGCGGCGTGCGTCGATGCGATCGGGGGCGGCGGCGGGCTGATTTCGCTGCCGGTGTATCAGGCTGCGGGCCTTCCGTACGACCTTGCATCGGGCACGAACAAGTTTTCCGCGATGTTCGGGACGCTCTCGGCGACGGTCAAATACGGGCGCAGCGGCTGCATCAAATGGAAACAGGGTCTGCTCGCCTCCGCTGCCGCCATTCCCGCGGCGTGGCTCGGCGCGACGGCGGTGAGCGGGCTGAACGAAAAGGTGAAGCAGGTGATGCTGCTCGTGCTGCTGCCGCTGATGGCGATCGTGCTGCTGAGCGAAAAATCCCTCCCCGCGGAATCGAAGCCCGAAACGCCCGCACGGCTGTGGGGCTGCCTCGCCGCGGGGCTGCTCATCGGGTTTTACGACGGGTTTTTCGGCCCCGGCACGGGGACGCTGCTGATCCTGTTTTTGGTTCGCTGGGCGGGGATGGATGCGGTGTCCGCATCGGGCACGGCAAAGCTCGTCAACCTCTCCTCGAACGTCTCCGCGCTCGCAAAGTGGATCGCGAGCGGCAATGTGCTGTTTGCGCTCGCGATACCCGCCGCATGCTGCGGCATCGCAGGCGGCTTTATCGGCTCAAAAATCGCGATGAAGCGGGGCGCAAAGGCGATACGCATCGTGATGCTGTGCGTGTTGGCGCTGTTGATCGGGAAGATGGCGTACGGCCTCATTGTGGGACGGTGAGATTCACCTTGCGATTTTTGTGAAGAGCTCCTCAAACAGCGTATCGCGGTGTATGTGGTATACATAGGCGCACGGCGGCCTTCTCGGATCCCTTCCCCAATAGTGATCGTATTCGGGGATCGGCGTGGGTTCGAGCCGCGAGAGCATGAAGCGGTCGTCCTCGTTCAAAAGCCAGCCGACGGCGGTTGCGTCCCAAATGGGGCGGCTCCATGGCCTTCCCGCCGCATAGCTGTTCGCTTCGGCAATGGTCATCTCCTGCAGGTAGTGGGCGAGCGGGTTTTTGCCTTTGAGCCAGTGTTCGAGCTCCGGCCCCGTCGTGGTAAACGCGCTCACAACGCCCATGCACGGCAGGATGACGAGGGGGCAGCCGCAGCCGAAGACGACGCGCGCGGCGGCGACGTCCTGCTGGCAGTTGAATTCGCGGTTGTCGTGCCACTCGAAGGCGTGCCCGCCGAGCCACACGACGACGATCTTCTCCGCGATCGCAGGATTTAACAGGATCGCGCTCGCGACATTGGTGATCGCGCCGATCGCGACGACGTACAGCGGCTTTTCGGGGGAATACTCCATCGCGAGGCGCGCGATTTCCCGCGCGGCGGGCGAATCGACGGGCGTGTCCTCGTTCGGCAGGTACTCCTTCGAGCCGCGATATACCGGCACGTCCTCTCCCGCGAGCCGCAAAAGCTTCAGAATCTCGTCATAGCTCTTTTCCATGCCGTCCTCGGGGCCGACGGAGCGGGGGTTCCAAAACGGCGCGGCGCAAAGCGCCTTTACGGTCAACTTCTCCTTCGACCGGATCGCGAGGGAGATGGCGAACTGGTCGTCGATCTCGTTATAGGCGTCCGTGTCGAGCACCATGTCGATGTGCCCCGCAGGCGCGGACAAAAGGCGCAGCCTCTCGCTTATTGTCATGTGATTCCCTCCTTGCGGTTGTCTTTGCGCCCATTATATCCCATTCGCGGAAAAACCGCAAGGAAAGTGCGCGTTTCTCGCAAAACCTGCGCCGATACGCGGGGGATATAGCGTAAATTAATACCGTTCGTCTTGATTTATGGGGCAAATGCTGGTATAATCGTATCAGAACACATGAAAGGGAAGTGTTATTTATGGCTCTTGTAACGTCCACCGAAATGTTTAAGAAAGCCTATGACGGCGGATATGCCGTCGGCGCATTCAACGTCAACAACATGGAGATCATCCAGGGCATCACCGAGGCGGCGATCGAAGAACGCGCGCCGTTGATCCTGCAAGTATCCAAGGGAGCGCGCGCCTACGCCAAGCACGTCTACCTGATGAAGCTCATCGAAGCGGCCATCCAGGACGCGCAGGAGACGGCGGGCTTCGACCTCCCCATCGTCGTCCACTTGGACCACGGCGACAGCTTTGAGATCTGCAAGAGCTGCATCGACGGCGGCTTCACCTCCGTCATGATCGACGGTTCCTCCCTGCCCTTTGAAGAGAACATCGCGCTCACCCGCAGGGTCGTCGAATATGCGCACGACCACGGCAAGGTCGTCGAGGGCGAACTGGGCACGCTCGCGGGCGTCGAGGACGAGGTCAACGTCTCCCACGAGGATTCCTCCTACACCCGCCCCGAAGAAGTCGAGGAATTCGTGAAGCGCACGGGTGTCGACTCCCTCGCCATCGCGATCGGCACCTCCCACGGCGCGTACAAGTTCAAGCCCGAGCAGTGCACCGTCAACGAAAAGGGCATTCTGGTGCCCCCGCCGCTGCGCTTTGATATCTTGGAGGAGATTTCGAGGCTTCTGCCCGGCTTCCCGATCGTGCTGCACGGCTCCTCTTCCGTTCCGCAGGAATTCGTGAATATCATCAACGAGAACGGCGGCAAAATGCCCAACGCCGTCGGCATCCCCGAGGAAGAGCTGCGCCAGGCAGCCCGCGGCGCCGTCTGCAAGATCAACATCGACAGCGACCTGCGCCTCGCGCTCACCGCGTCCATCCGCAAGCACTTCGCGGACCATCCGGATCATTTCGATCCCCGCCAGTACCTGAAGCCCGGTCGCGCCGCGATCAAGGACATGGTCAAGCACAAACTGGTCAACGTCCTCGGCTGCAACGGCAAGGCGTAAACAAAGGAAAGCAAAAAAGTCGGCTGCCCCTTTCGGGCGGCCGGCTTTTCAAATCCTCTGCTATGCCTTTTGTTTGAATTGGTTGCCGCACTTGCCGCAGGTGAGCGTGCCCTCGCCGGAGCCGCGCTTGAGCTTGAGCAGGGCGCGGCACTTGGGGCAGCGGAAGTATTTGTATTCCTTGCGGTTGCGAAAGCGCGCCCTGTGTTGGGAAAGCGCCTGTTTGATATTTCCGGAATGGGCGAGGTACCACTGGTTTTCCTTGATCCGCTTGGCGGGATTTTTGGACATCATGCGGAAGATCGAAAAGATCAGGCACACATACACAAGGGGGCGCGCCAAAATGCCGATAAAGGGGAAAAGCCCCAATATGAGAAGCGCCATCGATGCATAGGTAAGCGCCTGCGACAGTTGATCCGGGCCGTAGCGCCCTGTCATAAAGCGGGCGAGGGAATAGCGCAGCTTTTGCAGAAAACCCATGTTTCATTCCTCCTCGAATGGTTTTTAGCAGAAGAAGCAATACGGGCAAAACATCCGCGTGAGGCACAGGCCGAGGCACAGCCCCGCGCCCGGCACCGACGTGGTATAGGTGCGCTGGCTGCTCTGGTATGCGTGGCCGTAGCTGTGCAGCTGCTCGAGGAACCTTCGGTATTCAAAGTTGTTCGGCTCCATTTGGCAGGCCTGCTGCGCGTAGCGAAGGGCGTCCAATCGGCTCCCCAGCCCCGCGTGCGCGATGGCGGACAGGTAATACCACTCCGCCGTGCGGGCGTAGATGGCGCTCAGGATGCGGATCGCCTCATAATAGTGGCCGGCGGCGATATAGGTGCGCGCGGCGTTCAGCTCGGCGGCGCCCTCTCCAGCATACGACGTGCCGGTGCGCGCGTATTCGGAATAGTTTGTGCTGCCGTAGCCGTAGCCGCTGCCCGCGTCCTTTTTGCGCATGATGAGATCGTATGCTTCGTTGATCTCCTTCATGCGCTGCTCCGCCCTCGCGTCGCCCTGGTTGATGTCGGGGTGGTATTTTTTTGCCAGCTTGCGGTATGCCGCCTTCACCTCGTCGTCGGAAGCGCCGGGCGACAGCCCCAATACGGCATATGGGTCGCTAATCATTGCCGCGTTCCCTTTCCTTTGCTCGTTTTGGTTTGCAGGTAGTTGTATTTCGTCCAAACGCCCGAATAGAGGATGTTTCGCAAGATCGATACGTCCTCCACGAGGGGCAAATGCTCAAACGACGCTACGCATTCGCCCATAAGCATCGTCAAGAGCGCCTTGGCCGTCTCCTCGAAGCCCTCCGCGCCCCGAATGGGCAAGAGCGGGTTGAACGCGCCCTTTTTCGCGTCCTTGTCGAGGTCCTCATAGGCGTCCATCATATAGATGAACTTGCCGAGCGCGCCGCCCGTTTCGCGCAGCGCGTCCGCCCAAGTATCCTCCTTATAGACGAACAGCTCTGCCAAAATGTGCCCGAACGCGCCCGCGCAGGCGTCGGAGGAGAAATCCTTCGCCCTTTCGAGGTCCGAGAGGCGCTTTAAGCCGTCCTCTATCGCGCGCATCTGCCGCGGCCACGCGGTGCGGATGGAAGATACGCGCTTTTTGAGCAGCTTCGCCTGTGCGCGCCTGACGACGCTCCTGTCGTCGTTCCAGTCGTCCAGACATTTATAATACGCCAGCGCGATGTTCATATCCGCCGCGTAGGAAATGCATTCGTTTGCGAGAAAGAGCTGCTGCGTCCGCGGGTGCGCGGGGCATACGGCGCTTCGCGATGCCGTTTCCGGCTCGTACAGGCTCGAAAGCAGCATGGCGAGAAACGCCATGTCATACGTCAAGACCATGCGCGCGCTCAAGCCGTATTTTTCCTTTAAGGTCGCGCAGATGCCGCAATAAAAGCCGCGGTATCGGGCGATTTCTTCTTCGGTCAGCGCGTCCCGGTTCGCGATCACGTATCCAAACATTTTCTTTCACCGCCTCTTTCCGTGAAACAGTATAACAGAAAAATGTGGACAAAATAGACGCATAATGTAAAAAGTTACGGCGAAAGGACTTGCCACGCGGTAAGGAGCGCCTCGTAGGAGAGGCGGCAGTTGGCGGGGCTCGTCGAGGGAAGGCGCGCGATCTCGCGCCCCGTATCGGGGTAGATGAGCTTTTGATACAGCGCATATGCCGTATGTCCGTTGGCGTAGATGTGCTCTATCGGGCAGGCGGCAAGGATGCGCCCGATGTCGTTGGGAACGACGCGGCGTATCGACGTATCTGCGGAGCCTTCGATCTCGCATTCGCCCGCCACGTCCCACAGCGCCACGCGGTTGCGCAAAAGAAGCGCCGTCTTTTCCTCTATGCTCGTAGGAACATTCTCGCGAAACACGTCCGCGAGCACGCGCCAGAAGCGGTTTTGCGGATGCCCGTAATAAAAGAGCGTCTCGCGGGATTTGACGGACGGAAACGTGCCCAGCACCAAAATGCGTGAAAAGGCGTCGTGCACGGGCGGGAAGGTGTGTTTCAGAATCATGACGCGGGCGCTACGGAGCCGACGATCATGCGGCGCACCACGTCGAAATGGCGGAATTTCTTCTTGACGGAATAGAAATTCAGCGCGTAGAGCTTGCCGTTCGTCTTTCCGAAGCCCACGCAGGCGAAGCCTTGGATGTCCTGCCCCTCGATCTCGCCCGTAAACTGGAAGCTGTACGCCGTGTGCCCCAAGAGGTTCACGCTCGTTGTCACGGAATCGCGGTCGTATTTGTCGAACTGCGTGGAGAGCATGGCGGAATAGTCCTTCGCCTCCTGCTTGAGCACGTCCTTGGTCATCTTGCCCTCGTAGGGCTTGGTGGTGACGGCGACGCGCGAAGGCACATCGCCCTCTTCGACCGGCTCGATGTAGCTGATGGTGTACGTGCCCGGCACGTTGGTCCAGTGCGACGGGTACTTGAAGGACACGTCGAGCGACTGGTTGTTCACCTTGGAATAGGCATAGTCGCTCGGCTCCAATACGACCACCGGCGTGGGCTCGGGCGTTATGACGGGCTCCGGGATGTCCTCGGGCTCCGGCGTTTCCGTCGGCTGCACGGTCTCCTGCGGCTGTTCTTCCTCCACGGGGGCGCCTTCCTCCCCGCAGCCCGAAAGCAGCAGGAGGAAGAGCGCCATGCAAAGTGCGAAATACCGTTTTTTCACGATCAGGTCTCCAGTCCCTTTTCGTCCTTTTCGCGCAGCTCCACGCGGCGGATCTTGCCGGAGATCGTCTTGGGGAGCTCCTTTACGAATTCCACGATGCGCGGGTATTTGTACGGCGCGGTGAGGCGCTTGACGTGGTCCTGCAGCTCTTTTTTGAGCGCTTCGCTCGGCTCGTACCCCTTCGCAAGCACGATCGTCGCTTTGACGACCTGCCCGCGCACGGGATCGGGCACGGCGGTGATCGCCGTCTCCACGACCGCGGGATGCTCCATCAGCGCGCTCTCGACCTCAAACGGTCCGATGCGGTAGCCGCTCGATTTGATGAGGTCGTCCGAGCGGCCCACGTACCAATAGTAGCCCCACTCATCGCGCCACGCCAGGTCCATCGTGTGGTAAATGTCGTCGTGCCAAACGTCCTTCGTGCGCTCCTCGTCGCGGTAGTAGCCGAGGAACATGCCGACGGGGCGGCTTCGCCGCGTGCGCACGACGATTTCGCCCACGATGCCGGGCGCGCAGGAGACGCCGTTTTCGTCCACAAGGTCCACGTCGAACTGCGGGGACGGCTTTCCCATGGAGCCGGGGCACACCTTCATCCACGGGAAGGTGCCGACCGTCACGCACAGTTCCGTCTGCCCGTAGATCTCGCGCAGGGACAGCCCCGTGAGTTCTTTCCACTTGTTGTACACTTCGGGGTTGAGCGCTTCGCCCGCGATGGAGCACTGTTTGAGCTTTGAAAGGTCGTATTTCGTCACGTCCTCGCGGATCAGGAAGCGGTAGATGGTCGGCGGCGCGCAAAAGGTCGTCACGCCGTATTTGGAAATGACGGACATAAGCTCGTCCGGCACGAATTTTTCAAAGTCGTACACCATGATCGCGCTGCCCGCCAGCCACTGCCCGTACAGTTTTCCCCATACGGACTTTGCCCAGCCCGTTTCGGAGACGGTCAGGTGCAGCCCGCGTTCCATGCAGCCGTGCCAGTACACGGCGGTCTGGATATGGCCGAGCGGATAGGAGAAATCATGCAGCGCCATCTTGGGCATGCCGCTCGTGCCGCTGGTGAAATACAGAAGCATCGGGTCGTCATTTTCGTTGAGCGGCAGGGGGCGGGGGAAAGCAGGCTCGTGCTTTGCCATTTCCTCATCGAAATTCAGCCAGCCCTCGCGCTTTCCGCGCACGATGATGCATGTTTCGACGGTGGGGCACGATTTCAGCGCCTCCTCGCACTGGGGGATGAACGACTTGTCGTCGCCCGCGATGATCATCTTGACGCTCGCGGCCTCCGCGCGGTAGATGACGTCCTTGGTGGTGAGCAGGTGCGTCGCGGGCACGGCGACTGCGCCGATGCGGTGCAGCGCGGTGATCGTAAACCAGAATTCGTAGTGCCGCTTGAGCACCAGCATGACCATGTCGCCCTTTTGGATGCCTAAGGAAGACAGCATAGCGGCGCAGCGCCGAGATTCGCGCGCCATTTCGGCGAAGGTGAAGATGCGCTCCTCGCCCTCGGGATTGCACCACACGAGCGCGGTGTCATCTCCCGCATGCTCCGCCATTTCGTCCAAGACGTCGTAGGAGAAATTGAAGTGATCGGGCACATCGATGCGAAAGTTTTTCAGAAAATCCTCGTAGGAGCCGAATTCCGACTGTTCGAGGTACTTGCTATATAGCTGCATGGTATTCCCCCTTCTATTTGATGACGACGGCGATGAACCGCGCATCCCGTTCGAGTGCGTACATGGCGTGGTGCAGAGAAGAATCGTAGAAGATGGAGTCGCCCGGGCCGAGATACACGTCGTGCCCCTCGAGCTCGATCTTCATATGCCCTTCGAGCACGTAGTCAAACTCCTGCCCCTCGTGCGAATGGGCGACCTTGCCCGTGGTCTGCCCGTCGTATTCGACGGTCACGATGAAGGGCTCCGCCTTCTTGCCGGAGAAGTTGTACGCGAGGTGCTGGTACTGGTAGGCCTTGCGGCGCTCGAAGGCGAGCCCCTTGCCGTTTCGCGTCAGCACGTAGCCGGTGAGCTTGGGGCTTTCGCCGGTCAAAAGGTCGGAAATGTCCACGCCCAGGGCGGATGCGATGTTGAACAGGTGCGAAAAGGAAAAATCGCGCTTGCCCGCCTCATATGCGATGTAGTCGTCCAGCGGCACGCCGCTTTTTTCGGCTACCTGTTCCTGGGAGAGCCCCGCGATGTCCCGCAGGTCGCAAATTCGCAGGGCGATGGTTTTGAGATCGTACGTCATGGTTTTTCGTCCTCCTATCGTTTTGTGTCGCCGTGGCGATGGATTTGTTCGTTGAGCAGATGAATATTTCCGCAGCCGTGCGTGATCATGAGATCGCCCTCTTTCCAATAGCCGCGCAGGAATTTCTCCGCGTCGTCAAAGGTGGGCGTCAGATAGACCTCTTTTCCGCGTTTTGTCAGGTCGTTCACGAGCATTTCGGATTTGATGTCGCCGGGGTCTTTTTCGCGCGCGCCCATGATGTCCGTGATGAGTACGGCGTCCGCGTCTTCAAAACAGCCGAGGAATCCCTCGTACAGCGTCTTCGTGCGCGAATAGGTGTGCGGCTGCCATACCGCGATCACGCGCCCCTTTGCGCGCAGCTTCGCGACGGACAGCGCGCTTTGAATCTCCTCCGGGGTGTGCCCGTAGTCCGTAAAGAGCTCCGCGCCGTCTATGGTTCCCGTCTTTTCAAACCGCCGATGCGCGCCCGTAAAGCGACCGAGCGATTCTGCCGCCGCCTGCATGGGAACCTCCAATACGGTGGCGCAGGCGAGGGCTGCGAGCGCGTCGATCAGGTTGTGCTTTCCGGGCACGCGCAGCTCGATTTCGCACAGGGGATGGCCGTACAGCGTCGCCGTAAAGTGCGCCCTGCCCTCCTCGTCGAAGGAAACGGGGTCGGGGCGAAGGTCGTTATAGGGGGACATGCCGAACGTGCGCGTCTTTCTGCCGCATTTGTCTAAGATGTTCCGCACGCGCGCGTCGTCGCCGCAGCCAATCACCCAGCCGCCCTGCGGCACGTTTTGCGTGTACTCGAAAAACGCCTGTTCGATGTGCTCAATATCTCCGTAGCAGTCGAGATGGTCCGCATTGATGTTGAGGATGACAGCGACCGTCGGGCGCAGCTGCAAAAAGCTCCGCGCGAATTCGCACGCTTCGCACACGAAGAGGTCGCCCGCGCCAAGGCGCGTCGAGCCGCCGATGGCGTCCAATTCGCCGCCGATGTGCACGGAGGGATCGATGCCGCACTCAATCAGCATCTGCGAGAGCATGGCGGTGGCGGTCGTCTTGCCGTGGGTGCCGGAAATGCCGACGGATGCGGGGTATCCCTCCATGATCTGCCCCAGAAGCACGCTGCGCTCGATTTGGGGGATGGAAAGCCGCGTGGCCTCCGCGCGCTCGGGGTTGTCGGGCGCAATCGCCGCCGAATAGAGGATCACGTCCGCGCCGTGTACGTTTTCCGCCTTGTGACCTATGGATACGGGGATGCCTGCGCTTTGCAGCTCTTCCGTCTTGTGGGAGGCGTCCCTGTCCGAGCCTGTCACGATATAGCCCTCTTTTTGCAGCAGTTTCGCGAGCCCCGACATGGAGGAGCCGCCGATGCCGATGCAGTGCGCGCGCTTGTGCGCGAAGTCCCTGATATGCATATCCCGTTGCCCCCTTTACAGGCGTGGAACTTGTCGATATAATTGTACCATTATACAGTATCGGATGAAAAGTATTCAAGCGTCAATCGGTTTGTGCGTATCCACGCGCGTTAAACTTCTGTTGTTTTCGCGATAAACGGGGGTCGCGAGGCTGCAAACGCAACAAACACGAACTATAATAAAGAATTGAGGAACTACTTTCGGAAAATTGGGGGATTCGGCATGGAACGCACCAAGAGAAGCGAGAGAATCGGCGTGATAGCCCGTATATTGACGTCTTCGCCCAACCGCATCCATACGCTGGGCGAATTCTGCGAGCTGTTCGGCTCTGCAAAGTCCACCATCAGCGAGGATATCGACCTGCTCAAGACCTCCCTTGCGCGGTTCGGCCAGGGCGAGGTGCAGACGATTGCGGGCGCGGCGGGCGGCGTGCGCTATCGCGCGACGCTCCCGGAAAAGAAGGTGCGCGAGGTGCTGCAGAGGCTCGCCTCGCGGCTGAGCGACCCGGCGCGCCTGTTGACGGGCGGATTTTTATATACCTCTGACATCACGAGCGAGCCGGACACCTGCGAAATGCTCGGGCGCATCATCGCGATGCGCAATTACGAGCGGCAGCCGCAGTTCGTGCTCACGATGGAGACGAAGGGCATACCGCTCGCGCTCATGACGGCGAAAATGCTCGACGTTCCGCTCGTCATCGCGCGCAGGGATACGGGCGCGTATGAGGGTAGCGCGGTGAAAATCAACTACTCGACCGGAAGCAACGCCATGAAGACGATGACGCTTTCCATGCGCGCGGTAAAGCCCGGGCAGCGCGCGCTGATCGTGGATGATTTCATGAAGGGCGGGGGGACGCTGCAGGGCATGGCGAGTTTGATGCGCGAGATGCGCGCGGAGGTCGTCGGCTCGAACGTGCTCATCTCCACCAGGGAGCCGGAGGTCAAGCGCGTGAAGGACGTCAGGGCGCTGCTGCTGCTCGAAACGGCGGATATGGAAAACAACCGCGTGAAGGTCGTTCCGGCGGAATAAAATAATAATAGGAAACAAAAAGAGGATGCGGCAAAATCGCGCCGCATTCCCTTATCTTTTGCGTGGAAACGGTTATTCCGCCTTTCGCCTGGGGAAGTACGGCTTCCCGAGGATGAGCGTGAGAGCGCCAAGCACGAACAAGAGCAAAATCGACAAAATGCCGAAGGACGGCTTTCCCGTGATGCCGAGGAACAGCGCGTACAGCGCGGGCCCGATGACGCAGGCGAATTTTCCGAAGATGCTCATAAAGCCGAAGTATTCGCTCGAGCGCTCCGGCGGGATGAGCTGCCCGAAATACGAGCGGGAGAGCGCCTGAATGCCGCCCTGCACCGTGCCGACCAGGGTCGCGAGGCACCAGAAGAGAACCGTCGAGATCGCGATGGCCCTTTCTTCCGTGAGATGCAGCATTTTGCGGAAATCGACGATAAAGCCCATCACAAAGCCGACCAGGGTGATAAAGGCGTACATGATCACCGCCGAGAAGATGAGTTTCAGCGGGTCGTACCGCTTGCTGAGGCTTCCGAACAGAATCGAACAGGGCATTGCGACGATCTGCGTCACGAGCAGCGCCAAAATCAGCCCGATGCTCCCGAGCCCCAAGGTCGAGCCGTAGTTGGTCGCCATGGAGATGATGGTGTCCACACCGTCGATGTAGAAGAAGTACGCGATGAGGAAGAACAATACGGCCTTGTTTTTCAGGATGTCGCGAAAGGTGGAAAGCATATTCTTCCATGCGAGGGAGGCGACGCGCTTCGGTAGCCCTTCGACATAGTGCTTCTGCTCGACGTTTCGCATGAACGGTACGGAAAAGACGAGCCACCACACGGGCACGATCAAAATCGCGATGCGGAAACTGAGGTCGGACATCTTCATCAGCAGCATGATGGCGATGGAGATCACAAACGGAATCGTACTGCCGCCGATATAGCCCATCGCATAGCCCCACGCGCTCACCTTGTCCATGCGCTCGGGCGAAGTCACGTCGGGCAAGAGGCTGTCGTAATACAGGTTCGCGCCCGAAAAGCCGATCCGCGAGAGGACGTAGCCCACCAGCATGAGCTGCCAGCTCCCGAAAATGCCCATCGCCGCCGTGGAGAGTACGCCGAGCACGAGAAATACCGTCCACAGCTTCTTGCGCATACCCCGAAAGTCGCCGATCGCGCCCAGATACGGCGCGAGGACGGCGACGAGCAGGTTCGCGAAGGAGACGCAATAGCCGTACAGGGCGTTTCCCTGTTCGGTCGCCTTCATCGCGAAGTAGATCGGGAAGATCGCCGCCGCGATGTTGGTCGCCCAAATGGAGTTTGCCCAGTCGTACAGAATCCAGCTCCATTCCGCCTTGGAAAACCGCTTTCCCTTTTTCGTCATCCAAACCACTCCCGTTTTTTATTTTTGTTTTCCGCGCGTCGGATCATAGCGAAAGGCCGGTCGAATAGGAGAAATTGCCGATCGTTTCCGCGGGGTGCTCCCGCGAAATGCCGTAAACATAGCGGAACGATGCAGAAATCATCGCGGCGGCGCGGCGCTTTGCGCCCTCGTACAGCTCCAAAAAGCTCTCGGTTCGCTCGTCGTTCGGCTGCGCGGGGTTGCGCCACGGCATACGGCGGATGTTGAGCGCGTCCGGCACGGCATTTTCCTTGCCGTAGTAGGAGAGGGCGGAGAGATCGTGCGCGCCTTTGCCGCTGTCGAAAAGGCGCAGCGCGCGGTCTACAATGCCCCATTTGTCCTGCGCGAGGGCGTAAAAGGCCCTCTGGTCGCGCAGGCTTTGGTTCAGGCCGTCCGTGGCACGTTCCCAGCCGTATACGGCTTTATACACCGCATCGAGCCCCTCCCGCATGGCGCTCGGGATTTTCTTGAGGCGCAATATCGTCTTCCCGATGGACGGCATTCCGAACGTGCCGTATTCGTCCCGAAAATGGCAGTCGATCGTCCGCTCGATGCGCATATGTCCGCCCCGTATGTCCTTCGCGCGGGCATTGATGTACGGGTGCGCCGCGCTGTCGAGCGCGTAGTGGCACATAAAGCCCGCCGCATAGGAATAGAGAAGGCTTTGCGCTGCGCTTTCCCGCGCAAACGCCGCGTCGACTATGGCGCACAGGAACTTTCCCGTATCGGCCTTGTGCATCAAATGGCCGCGCTCGGAAACGCCGCCGCGCCCCCGATTCTGCCAAAACCGATGGAAAAACCACGGATCGGGTCCCAGCGTCGCGAGGTCGAACACGTTTCGCGCGATGGGCGCGCGCATATCCTTATCGAGCAATTTGAGTACGTCGCCCCCGAAACAGGCGTGCGTGATACAGTCCGGCAAGGTGTGTTTCTCCCCTTTCCACAAAAAAAGAATCTGTACGCGGCATTTCGCGCGGGTTGACTTTGAGGGCGGTTTTCGATATAATAGGTTTCGCAACAACATGAATTCGGGGTGTGACATATGCGCGATTTGAGAAGGAGCGTTCTCCTCGAGGGCAGGCAGCCCAACCCCAAGGCGATCCGCATCGCCTATCGGGTGCTATTGATCGTCTTGCTCGTGTCCGGTACGGCGCTCGCCGTCCTCATCGCGATGCTCGCGCGCGGGCTTTGCTTTACGCGCGAATGGGCGTTTATCGTCACTGCGGGCATGTTCCTCGCAGCGCTCGCGGGGTGCCTGATCCCGCTCGTCCGCAGCAAGGTGAAAAAGAGCCGCGTGAAAAACGTGCTGACGGTGTTCGCCGCGATGCTGGTGCTTACGGTGATTTCGCTCACCGTCTCCTTCATGCAGCTCATCGCCTATTACGGGCACACGCCCGTGGCGTTTTTCGATACGCCCGACGGGACATATTCCGTCGTGCTCATGAAAAACACGACCGTGGACGAGGGCGGCGCGGAATACGTCGTGCTGACCGCCTACCCCGCCGTGGGCAGGATGTTCTTCCTGATGTCGGACAGTGGACAGGCGTATGTCGAGGGACTGAATAACGTCAACTGGAAGGCGGAGTGGGAGGACGACCGCAAGATCACCTTTACGATTACCGATATTCCCGAAGGGGAGCACCTGTCGTTCTCACTCGACCTGAGGGACTATCTCGTGCCGGACGCGCAATAGCGCTCCGCGATGTATTCGGGCATGGTCATGAAGCGAACGCCCTCATTCCTGCGCCGCGTTACGAAGCGGAACAGCTTTTCGCGGTTGCCCTTTCGCCCGATCTGAAAGCGCATTCGGTCTTTGAACGAACACGCCGCAAGCTGCGGCACGGCATCGTCTACAAATTCGTAGGGGTGCAGATACAGGAGGAAGGTATCCTCCTGTTTGCTGTATTTGGCGTAGAGTGCTTCCGTGAGAAACGGCGGAAACAGCCGAAAATAGCCGCCGCCCGCGATGGGGATGTGCCGCCCACCGAGATGGAGCGTCGGGATCTCGAATTCATAGCGCCCGTTTTTTTCGTAGATCGCGCTGTCGCACTTCGTGAAAGAAGACAGATCGAACGGGGCGTACAAATCCTTGCGCGCAAGCGCGATGTAGCTGGAATCGTAGGTAAACCCTTCCTCCCAGAGCACGTCCGTCTTATCCAAATCCATGGAAAAGCACGGCGCGCGATAGCCCGTAACGGGTTTTCCGACGATGTCTTCGAGCAGCGCCTTGCCCTCGCGCACGTCCCTGCGGAAGGCTTCGGCATCCATCGTCTTCGGGCGCTCGTGGTGCATGCTGTGCAGCCCGATCGGGCAGCCGATGTCCGCGAACTTGCGCAGAACTTCTTTGTGCGCCTTGGCTGCGTCGCCCACCGCGAACACCGTCGCGGGGATATTTCTCTCCGCGAGCGCGTCGGGCAAAAACTCGAGCAGCGCGCAGAAGCTCGGCTCGTCGCGGAAGCGGTATTTTTGGAGGTATTCCACCGTCGTCCACTCTTCAAAATCCAGCGTCAGAAAAATCCGTTTCATACTTTGGCTATCAACCTTTCACGGTTTCGATTTGGATGCCCGCGTCGTGCGGCGAAAAGTCCGCCTTTTTTACGCGCAGAACGCCGTTTTCGTCCGCGCGGAAGCCCATGTCCTCGAGCGCTTCGCGCATGGGCGTGTTGCGGGGCGTCTTTTTGTAGTCCGAAACGATCTCTGCAAAGTCGTCCCCCGCGAGCAGGGAGAGGATCGCGTCCTCGACGTATTTTTTCGCCACGCGGCAGGATACGGTCATCTCCCGAAGGCGCAGCACATCGCCCTCCCATTCGGTAGAGACGAACGCGATGATGCCGTACTCGCCGAAGCGGTCGCGGCAGGAGACGGCGATGTTTCGCCGCGAAGGAGTATTGAGAACCGCGTCAAACGCCTCCGCCTCGTATTTCGTGCCGGTCATGTTGAGCTGGTTCGTGCGCTGGCAGAGCTCCAGACACCGCGCCCTCGCGCGCTCCGAGGATGCATCCATCACGGTCAGGCGGATGTCGCAGTCGCGCAAAAAGGCGATGTAGTCGCTGCCGAAGGATGCCTGCGTTTCGACGCGCACCATCTCCACTTGGTACATCGCGCGGCGCTTCTTGCTTTCGTCGGTCACGGGCACGCGGAAAAGGTCGCCCTCTAAAAGGGAGAAGATTTCGTTTTCGTCGCATACGCGGATGCCCGCAACGTTTTCCGAGACCTCCGCGCGCTCAAACGGGCTGTCGTCCACAAAGAGGAACGAGTTCGCGTTCAGGTTGAGTAGGTTCGCGATGGCTTTGACGCTCTTGCTCTTTTGCCCCCAGCCGATGGCGGGCGCGAGGAAATACTCCGCGATGCCGAGCTTTTTGAGCTGCTCCATGGCGGGCTCAAAATCATTCTTGCTGACGATCGTCTGCAAAATGCCCTTTTCGTCGAGCGATTTGATGGCGTTCAGGATGCCGTCCCGAAGGCGCATGTCGCCCACATGCTCCGTCATGATGCCGTGCCAGAGCGTGCCGTCCAAATCCCACAATACGCACTTGACTTTGTTTGCGCTCTCGCTCTTCATGCGGACGATTTGGAGCATATGCAGCGTGATGTCCGCCTCCAGCCCGTTTTCGGGCAGGATCCGAACGACGTTTGCCCAGCCCTTCCCGAGATTTCCGATGTCCAGCGGAACGGAATATTCGTTTTTGCCGGGCAGGATGTCGAGCGCACGGCGGCTCACGATGATTCCGCCCGAGGATACCGCTTCGGCAATCAGTCGAAACGGCTTTTCCATGTGGCTTTCGCAGGAGAAGTACAGCGCGTCGCAGGCGTCTTTTTCGCCCTTTTCGCCGCAAAGGAGATAGCGGTTCCAAAGGACATAGAATCCGTTGTCGATGAGCCCGATCCTGTCGATCTTGCGAAAAAAACGGGAGATGCGATCCGTCGCGCGCGCAAGAGCCGCGTACCGCGTTTCCAGCGCCTGCGCTTCCGATGTGGACATGGTGCGGAGAAATCTTTTGGTCTCAAGCTTGCCCCATTTGCGGAATTTGAGCCGCACGCCGCCTTTGCCGTCGGGCACCATGCCGCAATACGTCTGCCGGCACCTGCCGTCCCTGCGGCGCAGGTAGTTTTCGCAGCTCGCATAGCACGCCGGCTGCGAGCATTCCACGCAGTGCTCGCACCAATAGGAGGCATTTACCCTGTCAAACGGCGCGCCCGAGAAATCCGGCGCAACCGTGAGGGATGCCTTGTCGCTCCAGTTGGTTTGAAACATGCGATCACCCGCCTTCGGAAAAACTTTCAGGGAAAATCTATTATAATGATAGCATAGAAATGCCGCGTGTCAAGAGAATGCTTGCAATCTTTGCATAGCCATTATACAATAGACATATTAAAGGAAGGGGATACTGCAATATGAAAATTCTGTTTCAGGGCAATTCCATTACCGATGCGCAGCGTTCGCGCGATGCCGATTTCTTAAGCGGAAGCGGCTATCCCACCATCGCGGGCGGCGCGGTTGTGGCGGAATGCCCCAGCGAAATTTCCTTCGTCAACCGAGCCGTGAGCGGTAACCGCGTGGTGGATCTGTACGCGCGCTGGCGCATCGACGCGATCAACCTCATGCCGGACGTCATCAGCATCCTCATCGGCATCAACGACGTGTGGCACGAATTGGGCGGCAGGAAGAACGGGGTGGAGGCGGACAGGTTTGAGAAAGTATATGCGGAACTGCTTGCCTACACGAAGAACATGCTTCCCGATGTCAAACTGATGCTGCTCGAGCCCTTCGTCCTCCGCGCGGATGCGACCGAGGCGGATTGGGACTTCTTCGCCGCGGAGGTGCCGCTTCGCGCGGAGGCGACGAGGCGCGTCGCGGAACAATACGGCGCGGCGTTCGTGCCGCTGCAAAAGGCGTTTGACGAGGCGGCGAAAAAGGCGCCCGCATCCGTCTTTCTGAAAGACGGCGTCCACCCGACGCCCGCGGGGCATACGCTGATCGCACAAAGGTGGCTCGAAGCCTTCCGAAGTGAAATCCTGTAGAGGGACTTTAATGCCCTTCTTCGAGGATATAGGCGAGGGCATACTCCTCATACCCGACAGATTGGGCGAGCCGTATCGATGCGATGTTTTCCGCATCGCATTCCCACTGCGGGCAGATGCCGCTTTCGATGAGATGATGGGCGGACAGGGCGGCGGCGTATTTTGCGTATCCCTTTCTTCGCTCGGATTCCAAGGTCGCGATGCCGGTATGCTGAATTTCACCCTCCATATAGGGCATGTCCGGCGCGTCGCACACGGACACCAAGCGGCTATCACGGAAGCAGCCGCTGAACAGGCCGCCTTTCGATTTGTACGAGAAATATTCATGCAGCCATCCGCTCGGGTCGGCATTGGGATGCATTTCCCGAAAGAACGCCTCGTAGAAGGGATAGTCGGCGGGGGTTAAAATCCTCGTCGCGCCGTATTCCCGCACCGTTTCGCCGCCGAATACAAACAGGCGTTTCTTTGTCAAAGCATACCGCTTCTCCGCCGCCGAAAGAATCGCGCGGATGTCGAGCGCGCGGATGCTGTCTAAAAAATCGCGATGCTTCGGCGCGCAAGAGATAACGGCAAGGTCGTCCCTGATAAGGAGGAACAGGGTATATTTGCAGCCAAAGCCCTTCAATACCTCGTCCCGCTCGAGGGTGCAGACGAAATGCAATCCCGTCTTCCGCTCCGTGAGGTCGATCCCGCAAAAATGGGAATAGTACCGCAATGTCGTACCATGTATCGCTTCGACGCTCAGCTTCCCGCTCATAGTGTCACCTTTTTTTCTAAGCGAGACACCGCACAGTTTCCGTGCGGTGTCTCTGTATTTTATATAGAAAGCTTAGAACGCGATCTTCTCCTCGATATACGCCTTGAGGTCTTCGATCGCCACGTGCTCCTGCGTCATGCTGTCGCGGTCGCGTACGGTCACCTTGCCGGTTTCGAGCGTATCGAAATCGACGGTGATGCACATCGGCGTTCCGATCTCGTCCTGGCGGCGGTAGCGCTTTCCGATGGAGCCCGTCTCGTCGTAATCGACCATGAAATGCTTCGCGAGCTGCGCGTAGACCTCCCGCGCCTTGTCGCCCAACTTGTTCTTCTGCAGCGGCAGCACGGCGGCCTTAAACGGCGCGAGCGCGGGGTGCATATGCAGCACGACGCGGGAATCGCCGCCCTCCAAGTCCTCCTCGTCGTATGCGTCGCACAGATACGCGAGCACCAGCCGATCCACGCCCACGGACGGCTCGACGCAATAGGGGATGTACTTTTCGTTTGTGACGGGGTCGAGATATTCCATCGATTTCCCGGAATGCTCGGAATGCTGCTTCAGGTCGTAATCCGTCCTGTCCGCCACGCCCCAGAGCTCGCCCCAGCCGAACGGGAACAGATATTCAAAGTCGGTGGTCGCCTTGGAGTAGAAGGCAAGCTTGTCCTTTTCGTGGTCGCGCAGGCGCAAATGCTCTTCCTTCATACCCAAGGAGAGCAGCCAGTCGCGGCAAAAGTTGCGCCAGTACTCGAACCATTCCAAGTCCTCGCCGGGCTTGCAGAAGAACTCGAGCTCCATCTGCTCGAATTCGCGCACGCGGAAGATGAAGTTGCCGGGGGTAATCTCGTTGCGGAAGGATTTGCCGATCTGGCAGATGCCGGCGGGCAGCTTCTTGCGCGTGGTGCGTATCGCGTTGGCGAAGTTCACGAAGATGCCCTGCGCGGTCTCCGGTCGCAGGTAGATTTCGTTCGCGGCGTCCTGCGTCACGCCCGCGTGGGTCTTAAACATCAGGTTAAACTGGCGGATGCCCGTGAAATCCTTCTTGCCGCAGGTAGGGCAAACGATGCCGTGCTCCGCGATGTAGTTTTCAAGCTCCGCGTTCGTCCAGCCGTCGCCGGTCTCCGCGCCCTTGGTGTAGTCCTCGATGAGCTTGTCCGCGCGGAAGCGCGCCTTGCATGCCTTGCAGTCCATGAGCGGGTCGTTGAAGCCGCCCACGTGCCCGGAGGCGACCCAAACTTCGCGGTTCATCAGGATCGCGCAGTCCAAGCCGGTGTTATACGGGCTTTCCTGCACGAACTTCTTCCACCACGCCTTTTTGATGTTGTTTTTGAACTCCACGCCCAGCGGGCCGTAGTCCCACGTGTTGGCGAGGCCGCCGTAAATCTCCGAGCCCGCGAAGATAAAGCCGCGATTTTTGCACAGCGCGACGAGTTTTTCCATCGTAAGTTCCGCCATGGTGATCCCTCCGCATAAAATGTTTCCCCCATGATAGCAGACAAACGCGCGGTTTGCAAGCACATCCTGTTAATATGCGCCCAACCGCGTGGAAGTTTTTTACCGCATGCCGAATACTTAACATTCATATATATCGAATGATAAGTTGTTGGTTCCGGTCGAATGTTCGTTATTTATGCAGATGTTGGGGTGGGGATATTGGGATACCCACGACATATAGGCGAATATGCGGATAAATCGATGAAAATCGGAAAATCGGCGAGAAAAAATTTTGGGCTTGACAACAGGGGTTGATCTGTGGTATTATAATCAAGCACCCCAAGCGAGAGACGTATTTTCTTGTGCTTTGGGAGCGGACGATCCTTGAAAACGATACAGCGAGAGCGAGAGAAGAAGAACAGTCAGATTTCGAGAGTTGAGTACTCGTTCGTCCGAATTCGGTTGGCGCCGAATGCGGATGTGCGTGGAAAGGATTAAACACAAGAGTTTGATCCTGGCTCAGGACGAACGCTGGCGGCGTGCTTAACACATGCAAGTCGAGCGAAGAGAATTTCCTTCGGGGAATTCTTTTAGCGGCGGACGGGTGAGTAACGCGTGAACAATCTGT
>JBMNUF010000018.1:0-47585 GCA_050946115.1 Christensenellales bacterium | reverse complement strand
AGGCCTGGCTGTCAATGATCTCGTTCATGACCGCCGCATCGGCCAGGTTGTACAGCTTCTGCAGCATATGGATCCGAAGCATTAACTCCAGGTCGTAGGGCTTATTGCCGCGCTCTCCTTTGTAGTAATACGGCTCTACCATCGCTACCCACTCTGACCACGGAATAATCCTGTTCATGTTTGCCAGAAATTCTTTCTTCTTCGTGCTTGCCTGCGCCAGTTCGTCACTAAGCAGGCTCAGCGTCATTTGCTTGTTCATGTTGCTATTATACCATACTCATAGAGCTTCGTCATCTTCTGCTTTGTGCGGTATATCCTTAATTCTTCCATACCAAATGTTTCATACAACCTTATCCAATCTTCCAAAGTCTGTTGTTTCATCCCATAGATTCGGCATAGATCATAAAATCCATGAAACCCACTTTGGTATTCCTGAATGATCTTTGCTTCCCCTTCAGCACGATACTCGTATTTATAAGACATAATATGCTCCCTCCTAGTCGCAAGCGTTTTTTATTATTTCGCTTGTATACCTGGAAGGATGCATGTCATAGGGTAAGGGCTTTTGTACTTTTTGCTTTCAGGCAGCCTGATTCTGCCCTGACAAAATAGGCTGTGCAGCCCGACCATCTTTGCGATGACGTTTTTGCACAGCCTCATAGTAGGTCAATCAGTCATTCAATGCTGTTCCAGCGATCGTAGGCGGCCTGATAAACCGCAAGCACGTCATCGATGCCCATGGCCTTGACGCGGTTACAGTAGGCATCCCAATCCGTCTCGACGCTGGAAACGCCGGTAATGAACTGGCTGCGCATGTTATTGACATAGGTATCGATGTCGACGTAGTTTTTGTCCAGCATGGCCTGCTCGTCCTCGGTGAATTTTAGCAAACCCGTGGGGAACTCGTCCCTCTTGCCGTAGGGCAACAGGTTTTTCACGAAGCCAAGCTGGCGGGACTGGGCGTTGCCTGGCGTCGAAGTGACGGCGTTAGCCAGCACATCCACGCGACCACAGTTAGTGTAAATGACTTCCTTGTACTGGTAATTCGTCGTAGTGCCCTCATAGCCTTCGGGTAGGACAAACTCGTACATCGTCTTCTCCTCATTGGCGAAACGCCACATACCGCCCTCCGGACCATAGCAGCCGATGATTCCGTAAACGCCGGTGCCAGGCACGACTTCTTCGGTGGCAAAGAAGACATCCAGCATCTTGCAGATCTCGGGGATGTATTTGGACTGTGCGTTAATGGCGAAACCGCCGACGTCGACGCCGAGACTGCCCAGTACAACCTGCTCGTCGTCATACTCGCTAGTGAGCGGCGCGAGCACGCCCAGATCAACATGTCCGCTGGGAAAATCCGCCTCGGTCAGGCTATGGGCGGTGCTTCCCATGAACACAGTTAGGCCGGCAGCTGCAAGGGAGAGCTCTGTGGAGCCGTCCAGCGTGAGGTATTCCGGATGCAGCAGGCCGTCTGCGTAAAGCCGGTGTACATATTCCATGTACAGCTTGTACTGTTCAGATGTGCGGTTGTATACCACTTTGCCCGTGCCGTCATCCTCGAAATTAACCTGGGTGCTGGGGCCAAAGGAGGCGTACATAAAGGGTTCGAAATAACCCGATGCTGTAAAGCTGACATCCAGCGGCGCGGCGCCGTCATTGAACGCCTTTAACGCGGTCAGCACGTCATAGAATTCCTCCGTGGTGGCGGGCATTTTCAGACCTGCCTTTTCCATTACATCTGCGCGATAGTACACGCGGGCCTGGCATGTGGTGGCGGAGCGCTCCATCCGGGGCAACTGGTAGATGGCGCCATTGACCTCGCGCACCACTTTGTCGGACTCCGGATAGTCCTCAAAGGTCTGCACCAGGTTGGGCATGATGTCTAGATAGTCGTTGTAGTCCACAAACATGCCGCCTAGAATGCCGTAGTCGTTGATGTAGGACGGTTTCAGCGTCAGGTGGAAGAAGTCTGGCCAGTCTCCGGCGGCCATGAACACGGCCAGCGCGTCGTTCTCGATGAGGGTGAAATCGACATGGATACCGGTCACATCCTCCAGTGCGGTCCAGGACAGACGGGGATCCATGCTGTCGTTGTTCGTGTCGACGATGGCTGTGACGGTGATGGGTTCCTCGACGATGGGATACTCGCCTTCGGCCAGCGCGCCGAAACAGGTGAAGGCCAGCGCAAGGCAGAGCGCCAGGGACAGAAGCTTGCATACCATAAGAAAACCTCCTTGCGGTGATATATCAGAGCCGTGTTCGGCTTTGATTCTATATAATATCAATAATATCAGCCCTTCAGCGAGCCGATCATGACGCCCTTGACGAAGTACTTCTGCAAAAAAGGATAGAGGATCAGAACCGGCACGGAGGATACGACGATGACAGCGTATTTGATGAGCTCCCGCAGCTTGTACTGCTCCGCCGCGTATTCGTCCCCGCCAGAGGCCATCATGTCCGCGCTCATCTGCTCCTGCACCAGGATGCGGCGAAGGACGAGCTGCAGGGGCTTGTACTCCTCTTTATTGATGTAAATCAGCGCGTTGAAATATGCGTTCCAGTGGCCCACGGCGAAATATAGCACCATCACTCCCAACAGCGCCTGGGAAAGGGGCAGCACGATCTGCAGAAATGTGCGGATGGGTGAACAGCCGTCGATCATTGCGGCTTCCTCAATGTCCGCGGGCAGGGTCGAGAAGAACGTGCGGCAGATGATACAGTTGTATACATTGAAGGCGCCGAGGATCACCAGCACCGCCCTGGTGTTGTAAAGGCCCAGTCCCTTGACCAGCAAAAATGTCGGAATCATGCCGCCGGAGAAGTACATCGTGAACAGAAACAGGAACAGAAACAGCTTCTGGCCCGGCAGCTTTTGTTTCGACAGGACAAACCCGGCGGGCAGAGTCACCGCCATATTGACGGCGGTACCGACAACGGTATACAGAATTGTGTTCATATAGCCGGTTAGGATTTCCTTTTCCTGAAACACGCGCCTGTAACCGATCAGCGTCAGCCCATGGGGCAGCAGAACCACCTTTCCCGCACCCACCAGCACGGGCGAACTGATCGAGCAGGACAGAACGTAAATCAGCGGGTACAGCACGATCAGTGTGCACATAAGAGCCATCGCGAAAGTCGCCACCCCGAAGGCGCGGTCGCCCCGTGCCATACGAATCCTGTGTGTCATATGCTTCAGCCTCCCTTCCGGTCAGAACAGGCTGGTCTGGGATACACGGCGCGACACGCCGTTGGCCAGCAGCAGCAGGATGACATTGATGACGTTGTTGAACACACCGACCGCCGTCGAAAAGCTATAATTGGTATTCTGAATGCCGCGTTTGTAGACATAGGTGGATATGACCTCGGACACCTCCACGTTCAGATCGTTCTGCATAAGATAGATTTTTTCGTAGCCCACCGAGGCCAGACGGCCGACGGACATAATCAAAAGGATGGTGACCGT
This sequence comes from Christensenellales bacterium, assembly GCA_050946115.1. Classification (GTDB taxonomy): domain Bacteria; phylum Bacillota; class Clostridia; order Christensenellales; family Aristaeellaceae; genus CAYFRC01. The sequence continues at coordinate 44,122 of JBMNUF010000018.1, read as the reverse complement.
GGGCTGGATCGTGGGCAAGTTGATGTAAATCAACCGCTGAAAACGGCTCGCCCCGTCGATTGTGGCAGCCTCATGCAGCGCTGGATCCACGCCGGACAACGCGGATATATAGATGATCGCGCTCCACCCCATACCCTGCCATACGCCAGACCAGACGTAAAGATGAATGAACGCGCCCGGCAGAGAGGTATAATAGATCCGCTCAAGCATCAAAAATTCCCGCACGGTGTTGACCACGCCGATCGAGGGTGAAAACATAGTATTGATCATGCCCACCAGTACCACCGTGGAGATAAAATGCGGAGCATAAAGTATGGTCTGCATGGTTTTTCTGCAGCGCTCATTGTCTACTTCGTTCAGCACCAGCGCCAGCAGAATGGGGATGGGAAACCCGGCGATCAGTGAATAGACGGATATTGAAAATGTGTTGCGCATCAGAGTCCAGAAATTATAGCTGTTGAAAAAGCTAATAAAATGCTTCATGCCCACCCATTTGCTGCCGTGAAAGCCGAGCACCGCTTTATAGTCCCTGAAGGCGATCTGAAGGCCGTACATGGGACCATAACAGAAAATTAGCACGTAAACCAGAGCCGGCAGCAGCATGATATAGTAGTCCCTGTGCTGCCGGATCCGTCTGGCCAGGCATGTCCTGTGAACGGTCGGGTGAATCCTCACCATATCTGTCACCTGTCTTTCGGCGCATTTCATGTAAATTCATGATATCAGGATTTAAACTGAAGATCAAGAATAAAGATTTGCAGTGCACAAAATTGCGGAAGCCACCCCGCGGCGCAAATAATGAACGGTGCAAAAAACTGACATCTTATTGAAGAAATTGACATCTTCTTAAAACTGTGTTATCATATGTAAAGAATGGAGGTGTACATCCCCATGCCGGAACGGATCAGGCAGCTATTCACACGAAGGAAGTATCTGCGTCACATGACGGCGACATATGTCCTGCTGATGCTGATTCCCTGTTGTGTTATTCTGCTTTTGCTGTTCAATCGATCGTACGGCCAACTGATCGACACCCATGAGAAGAGCGGAAAGGAGACACTGCGCCGGTTCAGCGCGGTACTACAGTCCGAGCTGTCTTCGATGAGAAAAAGTGCGTGTCAGTTCGCTCTCGCCACCCAGGACACGCATGAAGCGGTATTCCTATTGGGCAGTGTCAGTCCATCATCTAATAACTATTATTACGCCGAATGCATCAGACTGCTGAACGCCTACACCAGTATCAGCGGCTGGAACATGGCAGTATACTACCGAGGCGATGACGTGATAATCGACAAGTCGTTTCGGTACAATCAAGAAACGTACATCAATTACCTGTACGGAAGGTTGATGCCCGAACAGGACGCGGAGGCCAGAGCGTTTCTTTCTCAAAGCAGCGATCCGAACGGGTCGTTCTTTTCCGACGGCGGAACAATGCTCATCGGCTATCCCGTTCAGCTGGGCGTAAATCGGCGCGACGCGATGGTTCTTTTCAAGCTGACAGGCGCGGACATTCAGACGCCGATACTCCGATTTGACGACACAGTCGCCGACTACGCCGTATTCGACGAACGCGGTAGCCTGCTGCTGAGCACCAAAACGGAGGGAAAACCTGACGCGCCGCCCGCCGAAGAAGGCCTAAAGCGGATGAAAAGCGGCTATACTGCGCAATACAAAATCCAGGACGATGACGGTCTGATCTGCGTGCTGTCGCTGAAACTCGACAGCGCAACCTCCGGGTTAATCGTCTTCTTCATCCAGATTCGGGCTCTGGTGTCCGCAGCAGTGGCCATTCTGCTACTTTTGACAGTGCTGGTCATCTATCTTAATTACCGGCCTGTGGGGCAGATCATGCATCAGGTCGTCGACAGCCAGACTGGGGATGAATTCGGCGATCTGAGCCGTTACATTTCGCGGCTCAATTCGGAAATGTCCGAACAGAATCTGCGGCTAATGGATTATCTCATGAACAACCTTCTGAACGGCATGCCTGTACCTATTGATGAACTGGAACGGGCTAGCCTGATGTGCCACGCCGGATATTTCGCGGTGATGACTCTGTTCAGCCAGAGCGTCAATACACAAATGCGCTTGGATCTGGCCGCAATGCTGCAGGAAAAGTACCGGGTAAAGGTCTTTATCACCGATATCCTAGGTCGCGATCAGGTCGTATTCATCATGCTCCTCGAATCCCCGGAGATCCAGCCCTTGGAGGACTGCGTCCGCGAATGGCTGCAGGAGCGCATGGCGGAGCCGATCATCCTGACAGCTGGAACAACCGTGACGGCTATCAACGGGATCAGCGAATCCTATCAGGCCAGCCTGTGTGAAAGAACCGAGGAATGCGCCAGAACCGAAGAGGGCAATCCACCCCAGGTTCTAATACTCAGGGACGGCATCCTGAAATACCTGAACGAGCATTACACCGACCCCAACCTGAGTCAGATAGCAGTGGCGGACATTTTCGGAATCTCCACGTACTCCTTAAGCCGCCTGTTCAAAAAACATGTGGGCATCGGCTTTTCCGAATACGTCACCGGGCGAAGGCTCGAATTGGCGAAACAGCTGCTTATGAACACGCAGAAGAGCGTTGCGGAAATCGCGTGTGATGTCGGCATATCCAGCGCGAATTATTTTTCCAGGCTGTTCAAAACCAACGTAGGCGTTTCCCCGATAAGGTATCGCGAAGGGGAACGGATCTGAGACAGAAGTCGTGTTTACAGAAAAATTTGAACAGTGCCCAAGCCCCGATGGTAATTCTGCGCTAATGCTCGTCTGCGCTCGCCTACGCCATGTCACAAGCACTCAATGGGGAAACAAGAAATACATGTACATGAAGCATTTGGAGCCCACTTTTAGCGATCCCTCTATCGCTTGACGGCGATTCTCTGAAGATGCCCATGAATCATTTTGCGCATAATGCTTGACAGTACCCTTGATAAGATGATTATATAACATTCTGTTCGACAGTTTAATCGATGACACATTAACGTCGGCTTCACAAATACGCAGTACAATGTATTTAGAGATTGTTTTTGATATGCTTGTGCCCGAAAAAGGCGGGAAGCGGTGTTCGGTTTGAAGCTTTGGAGATGGGGTTTCCCGGTGTTGACAGCTTTGCCTAGTTTCCGGAAACTTTTCCCTATCTTGAAACGGAGATGGCAGCCCGAAAGAAACGGTGGAGGGTGAGAGCGGTGCAGGAAAGGATATTTCCGAATGTTATTGACTCGTTCAATGGATCAGAGAATTTCTTTGCACACTACGGCGAATACGATGAGAAGGCGCTTCTGTATCTGTATCAGTTCGGTACGCATATAACAACGGAAAGCTACAGCTATGGTCCTGCGGTGCGCAACCATGACCTGATTCATTTCGTTCTGCAAGGTAGCGGCGATCTGACGCTGACGCACCGCAGATATCGCGTGAGCCGCGGTGAATTGTTTTATATACCAAAGGGCTGCGTGTCTTTTTACGAGGCAAGCGATGTTGAGCCCTGGAGATACGCGTGGATCGGCTTTGGCGGAACGGCGGCCGAAAGGGCGCTTACGACGGCGGGTCTGTCGGAAAATGCGCCCGTGGCGAGGTTCGACGATATTGAATACATCAAATCGCTATTTGCGCATATGCGCAAGGCATTTCTGTATGCGCATAACGAGTATGAGATTATGGCGGACCTGTACAGGATGATGGGGTACATTTCAGGTTTGCAGGCATATGCTCCGCGAACGGATCTACCTGAACTCAACAACGCATCCCGAAGCAAATTGATATCGCGTGTGCTACACCGCGTCGACAGCGAGTTTTTTAAGTCCCTGTCGATGACTGGCCTTGCAAAGGAATTCGGCGTGAGCCGCGGCTATCTTTCAAAGGAGTTCAAGCGTTTCACTGGGCAGACATTCAGCGCATACGTGACACAGTTGCGCATGTCCCGCGCACGCACGATGATGATGAATTCCGATGCCACCGTCACTTCCATTGCGGAACAATGCGGTTATGGGGATCCGTTCTATTTCTCGCGCGTGTTCAAGAAGGTTTTCGGCATGCCTCCATCGCAAATGATGCGAAGCAAAGATGAATAATTAACACAAAACATGACATTTATCCATGAATGCAGTAAAATATGTCATTAACTATTTACGCAGAATTTGATATTATTAAGATAGGACATGTGTATTATGAAAAGGAGGAGATACCATGACTAAGAAGTTGGTCGCTATGGCGCTTGCCGCTCTGATGTGTCTGGCGTCTGTCGCAGCTGTTGCTGAAGCGAATCTGTTCGGATGGGATGTTCCCGCAGAGCCGCTGACGATCGACATTACCGCCGGCGCGGAACCCACGGAGAACCAGCAGATCGTCGGCGTAGAGAACATGCTGAAGTTCATGCTCGACAACTTCAACGTACAGTACAACCTGCATTATTTCGACAGCGATACCGACGAGCAGTACAACCTGATGCTCGCGTCCGACGATTATCCCGAAATCGTGGTTGGCGCATCCACGCCCGTCCGCCAGAAGTTCGTGGAACAGGGCCGCGCGCAGGACCTGACGGACTATTTGGCACAGTCCGAGAACATCCTGCACAGGTTGAACGGCCTTGAAGGGCTGTATGCCGATGACAACGGCCGCATCTTCTATCTGCCGGAGTCTTTCTCGAACCTGCCCGACCTTCCCGACTATTCTGCGCACATCCGCTTTGACGAGTGGCAGGAAATCGGAAGCCCCGCCATCACGACGCCCGAAGAGTACTTCGACGCGATCATGACTGTTTACGAACTGCATCCCACGACGGCGGCGGGCGAACAGCGCTATACTTTGGGCCTGTACAATCAGGGCATGCCCGAGGATCTTGCGGGGTACTTTGGCCTTCAGAAGGGCTGGAAGATCAACGACGACGACAGCCTGACCTACTGGACGCATACAGAAGAAGGCAAGAAAATGGCAAAGTTCTTCAACGACTGGTGGAGAACCGGTACGATGGATCCCGATTCCTTCACCAACGAGTGGAACGACCTGCGCACGAAGATTACGCAGGAGCGCGTTATCGCTATGATCGGCGGCTGGTGGATCGGCTACAACGCCGGTCACGAGGTTTGGATGCTGACCGACGACAACTGGTTTGAGGAGAAGCGCTTCATCCAGGTTGGCTTCAAGGATGCCGATGCCGAGAACGCGTATGTCACCATGAAGAACAACGCAGGCGGCAGCTGGGTAGTAATCACCGACAAGTGCCAAAACGTGGCCGATGTCATGAAGTGGATCGACTTTACGATGACCGACAAGGGTATCGCGCTGACGTGCTGGGGTATGCCCAACGAGGTTCAGTCCTACTCTAAGCCCGATACCACCAAGTGCATTTGGGAGCTGTACGACGACGGTTCGTGGAAGTTCAACGAACAGTCCAAGCAGGAGCTCATCACTGAGACTTGGGACTATCAGGAAGAGGGCATATTCGGCGCGAACGGCGGTCTGTTCAACATCATCAACTATCGTGGGCGCTTCGACGACGGCATTCACTGCCTGTGGGGCAACCAGATGTGGTACAGCGAGGCTACCTGGAAGAAGTACATGTTTGAAAACATGAGCGGCACGATATTTGACGGCACCGCGCTTCTGTACCTGTCGATCCCCATGGAGGAGGATGTGACCTTTGCGCAGACGGCGATCAAGGATGCGTGGAAGCAGTACTATCCGCTGGCTGTCATGGCTGATTCGGACGACGCATTCGAAGAGGCGTGGCTGAATCTGCAGGCGGCGGTTGAAGGCGCGGGCCTTGAGACCTATACGGAGTACCGCGCCGACAACTACAGGAAGAATTTGGAAATGATGGGCAAGTAATCCACCATGCCGTGGCGGGAGAGCTCCCGCCACGGCTTTTTTAATCCTTCATTGCGGTTCGGAAAGGGAGGGGAATGTATTGAAAACCGTTGCCGCCAATAAAAAAATGCATCCGCTGCTGAAAAGTCTGATTCATCAGCGCGAAACGTGGCTCTTGTGTTTGCCGATCATCATCTGGGCACTGATTTTCTGTTATTATCCGATGTACGGACTGCTCATGGCTTTTGTGAACTACGCGCCTGGCAGGGAAATATGGCAGTGCGATTGGGTGGGACTCAAATACTTCAGCAAATTTGTTTTGGGCAGCGACTTTCCCCGCCTTCTGCGCAACACACTGGCCATGAGCGGCTTGTCTATTACGGTTGGTTTCATTTGTCCCATATTGTTTGCATTCATGCTGAACGAGATCGGGAACATCCGGATCAAGAAATTCATTCAGACGGCGAGCTATTTGCCGCACTTTATATCGTGGGTGGTTGCGGGCGCCATGATTACGCAGCTTTTGGCGACGGACGGTGTGCTAAACGACTTTTTGATCCATACGGGACTTATCGAAAAACGAATATCCTTCCTGCAAAAGGGCGAATGGTACTGGGGGATATACACGATCGCAAATATCTGGAAAGGACTTGGCTGGTCGACGATCATTTATCTCAGCGCCATCTCGAGCGTCGACGAGGAACTGTATCAGGTCGGTTCCATCGATGGAATGGGGCGTCTTCGCATGGCGATACACATCACCCTGCCGGCGATTCTGCCGACGATCATCCTGCTATGGATCATGGGCATCGGCGGCATCCTCTCGGCGGGCTTTGACCAACATCTGATCATAGGCAATCCCATCACCCAGAAATACTGGGATGTTATCGATACATACTCTTACAGGTACGGCGTGCAGCAGGGATACTATTCCATGGGCACGGCCGTATCCATGATGAAATCTATAGTGGGTTTTCTCATGGTGTTGATTACAAATGCTATCGCGCGCAAGGTCAGCGATGTGGCACTGTTCTGAGGAAGGGGGAAGTTCGTCGTGAGAAAAGCGTTTTACATTAAACAGACGCCCGCCGGGCGCGTATTCGATGTATGCAACGGCATCCTGATTGCAATGCTGATGTTTGCTATGATATATCCCTTCTGGAACACGCTCGTGTTCTCGTTCAACGACGGCACGGATGCGCTTTTAGGCAGGCTGTACTTCTGGCCGCGTGCATGGACCACTACCAATTATGAATACGTTTTCAAAAACGCGAAGCTGCTTCGCGGCGCACTCATATCCGTGCTGCGCGTAGTGGTGGGCACGGTGACGGGTGTGCTGTGCAACGCGCTGCTCGGATACATCGTGTCGAACAAGCAGTTTTACGGGCGAAAGTTCATGCGGCTGTTGTTCCTGATTACCATGTATTTCGGCGGTGGCCTGATTCCGACGTACCTTCTGATGATACGCCTCGGGTTCATGAATTCCTTCGCCGTATATATCGTGCCGGGGCTGTTCAGCTGCTACTATATGATGTTGACTTCAAGTTATATCCAATCGCTGCCGGACGCTCTGTTTGAGGCGGCGCGCATCGACGGCGCATCGGAGATAAATACTTTCCTGCGCGTGGCAATCCCCCTATCGATGCCGATGCTCGCCTGTATCGCCGTGTATATCGGCGTAGGGCATTGGAACAGCTGGTTTGACGTGTCGCTGTATTCAAAGGACGGCACATGGGACACGCTGCAGATCATCCTGTACCGCCTGCTGAACGAGGCAAACGCCAAGGCGGAATTGACCACGCAGCAGCGCTTGTACCAAAAGATGCGCACGATACAGCCCGAGACGGTGCGCGCCGCAACGACGGTCGTGGTTGTGGTGCCGATAGTATTTATTTATCCTTTCTTCCAGAAGTATTTCGTGGGCGGAATTACACTGGGCGCGGTGAAAGGGTAGAAAGGGGTGTACATATATGGCAGGAAACGTCTCTCGGCCGGAAAGCGGCGTGGTGGCTTCCCCGAACATGATTCCTCCGATGGTATCCGATATGCATAAAAGAAGACCCTATGTGATCTCGCCCGACGCACCCGCGGTACACGCAAGGCTGGTAGAGGCCGATGAGAACGCGTATGCGCTGAACTTCAACGGCGTGGACATACTGACTCTGCGCTTTCCGTCGGGAAAAACGCCGCGCTACATGCGCCCGCATTCGGACGGCGATTTCCAGTCCGAGCCCATGACACAGCAGTTCTGCATGTGGATGGGGGAGGAGGATGTTCCAGTGAGTGTGGAGTTTTTTGCGCCGATTGAAATGTGGAATATGAGGCCGCGCCGCGCGAAAGACGGCGAGGCGATCTTGGGGCAGGTAGGATATCCGCTGATGTACGGCGTGAACGGAATGTATCTGCCGGACTGGGATTTCCTGATTAGTTGGTACGGAAACGATTTTCGATGGAACGAAAAGCGCATCGCACAGGATGATGCGGGGTTTCATGCTTCTATGAAGGTGCGCTCGGGGCAGAGGCCATGGATCGTTCTGCTTCAACCGCGTTTTTACTCCGAACACTTGGGATACGGCTATTATCAGCCGTGGAAATTCAGACCAAATCCCAAGCCGATTACGGGCTGGTGCAGCTGGGAGGCGTATCACAGCGACGTCACGCAGGCCGATCTGGAGGAATCGGGCAAAGCGCTCAAACAACTGAAGCCGTATGGGTTGGAATACATGCAATTGGACGACGGGTATCAGCAGCGGCTTGTGCCGCCCAAGGAAGGCGCGAGTGTTGCGGACAGCTGGCTGAACCTGAACGAGAAATTCCCGGATGGACACGAGGGGATATTGAACGCCTTTGCGGGCAACGGATTCAAGCCCGCCATATGGACGAATGCCACGATCACGAACACGCTTGCCGCGCAGGAGGAAGGGTTTTGCATGCGCGACAGGGAGGGGAACGTGATTTGCGGGGATTGGATATTGTATCCGATGATTTGTTCGCGCGAGAACCTCGATAAGCACGTGATACCGTATTATCGGGCGTTCCGCGAAATGGGGTATACCTATGTCAAATCGGACTCGCTGCGTCACCTGATTTTCGACGGCGCGCACGAGGCGGTCAGGCTTGGCGCGATGTCAAACGACGAGGCGCGCGCAAACCAGCGCGCCTATATGGAGGCTGCGCGCGAGGGACTGGGCAGCGACGTGTATTATCTTTCGTGCTGGGGTGTCCTGACGCAGTCGATCGGCGTGTGCGACGCGATGCGTGTAGGTACGGATTCCTCGCCGCGCTGGAGTTCGTACAGCATGCAGATCAGGGAAACCGCGCGCTGGTTCTTCGCGCAGCGCGTAATGTTCACGGTAGACCCGGACATGGTGTGCGTGCGGGGGAAGACCGTTTGGGCGCGCATGATGCTGTCCCTGGTCGCGCTGACCGGCGGGCTGTTCATGATCTCGGACAAGGTCGCGGAATACGACGCGGAGCGTTTGTCGCTCATAAAGCGTACGATGCCGGGGCTCGACACCCGCACCGCCGAAACCGGACATATCGATTATACGACTCCGGCGTGTATAGGTATGGGCGGCGAAGATGAGGACATCACGAGCCGCTATATCAGCCATATTGATGGCGCAATAGCGCCATTTTCAACGCTGTGGAGCACACATTTCGACCGAGGAGGGCGAACATGGACGGTTGTGCAGCGCGTGGCGGTCGTGCCTTTGGACGGCGCGGCGATAGAGCTATCCTCTCTGGCACTCGACCCCGAAAAGCGATATTACGCGTTCGATTTTTGGAATCAAAAAGGATATATCGTGGAAAACGGCGAGGTGCGGTTTAAGAAGCTGGCGCTTGGTGACACTGCCGTGCTTGCGCTTACGGATATTTCCGATGCATTGCCAACGCTCGTCGGGTCCGATCGGCACGTTTCCATGGACTGTGTCAGCGTGCAATCGGTAATAAGCGGTGCCGACGATATTCAACTGACCCTTACGGGATTTGTCGGACTTGAGGCGGTGTATACCTGCTTTTTCCCGCACTGGAAGGGTACGGTCGATGCCGAAGGCGTGAACGTGCGCGCCGAAAAGCGCGACGATACGGTTCGCATATGCGTTGCGTTTACCGAGAGCACTGCCTTCGTCAGGTTGAAATAAAAAGTATGCGGAAATCGAAGGGACTGTCGCGGGTTTTGCAATCCGCGACAGTCCCTTTGCGGTAAAAAACTATGCGAAGCAGTCGATGACGGGTGCGCCTTCTTTGGCAAATACGGGAATGATGTCCAAGGGCGCCTTGACGACGACTGTTTGGTCGCCTTCAAAGGCTTCTCCCGTCCATACATTCACCCAGCGCCGGCCGGCGGGCAGGTATACGCTGCGTTCGGTCATGCCTTCCTCTGTGACGGGAGCGACCAATAGATCGCTGCCGAACATGTAGGCATCTTCGCATTCCCAGGCGGCGGGGTCGGCGGGGAAGTCGTACATCAATGGGCGCATGACGGGCGTTCCCCTTGTGTGCGCCTTTTCCATCTGCCTGCGGTTGTAGTCGCGCATCTTCTCGCGGAGGGCGATGTATTTCTTGCATATTGCAAAAATCTCTTCGCCGTAGCTCCAGATTTCATTGTCCGCGCCGGTACCGCAGCGGGCATTGTCGACCTGCTGCCACGGTTCGCGATTTCCGTGCAGGCGCATGACCGGACAGAAGCAGCCGTAGGCAAACCAGCGTGCGAACAGTTCGCGGAACGTGGGATCATCGCCCTTTCCGCCGTGGAAGCCGCCAATATCGGTGGTCCACCACGGGATGCCCGCAACGCTCACGTTCATGCCGGCTACCACCTGGCGATGGAAGGATTCGAAGTTGGAGATGATGTCGCCGCTCCACAAGAGGGCGCCGTACTTGGCGCTGCCCGCCCATGCGCAGCGAATGAGGGAGAGGGGCGCATCGTCGCCGTTGGCCTTCATGCCGTCGTAGAAGCCCTTGAGATACAGTTTGGGGTATACATTGCCCACTTCCAGGTCGGTGCCCAACTGATAGCGGTAGTTCTCAAACGCATAGGTGCTGTACTCGGGCTCGGCGACGTCCAGCCAGTAGAGCCGCGCGCCCAAATCCCAGTAGTTCTCCTTGATTTTCTGCCATACGAAGTCTCGGCATTCGGGGTTGGTGGCGTCAAAGAAAGAGACGGTATCGTGCATGGTGTGGCGGATGCCGCTTTCCACGCGGGTGAGATAGCCCTTGGCATACATCTCGCGGAAGTTGACGGAATCGCTTTGCACCGTGGGCCATACCGAAACCATCAGGCGCATACCCATTTCCTTGAGCTCCCGGCACATGGCGGCGGGATCCGGCCAAAATTCGGGATCAAAGCAATAATCGCCCTGATGCGGCCAGTGGAAGAAGTCGCATACGATCACGTCCACGGGTACATTCAGTTCTTTATACTTGCGAGCTACCTGCAGCAGCTCTTCCTGCGTGGCATAGCGCAGCTTGCACTGCCAGAAGCCCAGGCCGTACTCCGGCATCATGGGCGGAAGGCCCGTCAGCTGCATGTAGTTTTCTACGATCTCCGAAGGCTCGTCGCCGGCGATGATCAGATAATCGATCTGCGGCGTGGCCTTGGCGATCCACTCGGTGCCGTTGTTGGCAAAGGCAACGGAGCCGATGGCGGGATTGTTCCACAAAAAGCCGTAGCCGAGGCTGGACACGTAAAACGGGACGGATGCCTGCGAATTGCGCTGCGCAAGTTCCAGCACGCAGCCCTTCAGGTTCAGCTCATGCTGCTGATACTGCCCCATGCCGAAGATTTTTTCCTTCTTATTGGGGTAGAAATATACGTGGGTTTCGTATAGGTCGCCCTTGGGCAGCTTGTACTCACGGCTGGGAATCGCCAGCGCCATGCTGCTTTCGTCCTGCAGGCGGCGGGCATATTCCTTGAGCAGAACTTCGTTCTTGTCGTTCGTAAAACAGATCACGCCGTGTTCGTTGATGTGCGCGGTGATCTTGCCGTTGCGGATTTTGCCGCAGGATTCGGTTATTGTTACTTCGCTGTCCCCGGGCTTTCCGCCCTCCAGCGCCCAATCGTGGGCGGTGAAGGCGATGTTTTGGGTGGCGCGCACACGCAGGGCATTTTCGCCCCATGCTTCGATCTGAACCAGTTCGCTGTCGAAGCGATAAACCAGCTTATTCTCCTTGCAGGCAAACATTTCGGTTCCTCCTAAGAAAAAGCCGGAGATCGGGCGACCGGTCTCCGGCGAAATAATGTGGGAATACTACGTGAATTACTTCATGCTCTCGAGGTAGGCTTCATAGGCCTGCGTCTGCAGTTCGACATAGCGCTCCAGACCCATGGCGTTCAACTGTGCGATGTAGGCATCCCAGTCGGCGTCGATGTCTTCCAGACCGGTGACCCAGTTGGCGTACTTCAGCTCGACAAAGGACTTGAGGTCCATGCTGAGCGCCGCGATCTCGGACAATTCTTCCTCGGTGTACTGCACCAGCGGCATGCCGACGTTCTTATCGTAGGTGACGTACTTGCCGTTCAGCGCGTCCTGACCGAGCTTGATTCCGTCGCCCTGGTCGGAGGGCAGGCTAACCTTGCCATAGAATTCGGGCTTCATGAACTTCGGCCCGAAGTCGCGCACGGAGTGTGACCACGCGGAGGTATCCAGAGAGCTGCCGTCGGTCGGGACCAGCACGGTGTATGTGCCGTCGCCGTTGTCGGCGATCTGCGAGGGGATGGAGCCGTAGAAGGTCTGCATGGAAACCAGATCGGTGTAGAAGCCGTCCGCCCAGCGCAGCACGGCTTCTGGGTTCGCGCACTTGGTGGTGATCAGCAGCTCGCGATCGGACAGATCGAGGTAGTAGGCAGCAGCTTCCACATAGCGGACGCCGTCATAGCCTTCGATGGCTTCGGTGACCATAAACTGGTCCACGTTGTTGCCGACTTCGGAGTCCTGAGACCAGGAGAACACGGCGCCGGCCTGAGAGCCGCCGGGGTTCTTGAGCTTGGAGCTGGAGGTAGAGCCGTCCTGCGTGAAGTATTCGGAGTCGATGCCGCCGTCCTTCCACAGGCCGTTCATCCACTTCACGCCCAGCTTGTAGTTCTCGGTGGTGGGCACAAAGACCAGGGCGCCTTCGCCGTTGAGACCCATATAGTTGCCGTCGCGGCTGACCATACAGCCGAAGTTGCGCAGGATGTAGCGGCAGTCGTCGCTCATCTTGTTGCTGGAGGCACTGCCGGTCACGCCGTAGGTGTTGGAAGGATCGCCGTCGCCGTCGGGATCCTGCGTGCCGCAGGCCACGAGATACGCGTACAGCTCATCCAGGTTGGTGGGCACTTCCATCTCCAGGGCGTTCAGGAAATCCTTGTTGACGTACATATCATAGCCGCACACGAGGGGGCGCAGGGGCAGTTTCTTGGGCAGGCTGTAGATATTGCCGTCGCGGCTGGTGCAGATCGCCTTCAGTGCGGGTTCGGCTTCGAAGGCGGCGCACAGGTTCGGCATAATTTCGGGGGTGATGTAGGGGGTCAGGTCGATAAAGTAGGGGGAGTTCTGGGAGATGTCCGTGGCGTTCAGGCAGATGCTGCCGAAGAACGCGTCGGGCAGAGAGTCGGGGGAGGCCAGCAGCAGAGACTTCTGCTCGCTCCAGTCGCCGTAGTAGCGAACGTCCCAAGTGATGTCCACACCGGCCTGTTCCTCGAGCTGGGCCATGACGCCGTCCTTCAGGAAGTCGATGGGCCAGTCGCTGGTCCAGCGAACGGTGAGTACGGTGAAGGCCGTTTTTTCGGCTTCAACCAGACCGGTGGTGCAGGTCATCACGAGCAGGATGACTGCGAGCAGGGTTGTCAACAGTTTTTTCATGGGGTTTCTCCTTTCTTGTTGGGGATTCTATTCCGAAAAGGGCTTCATCAACCCTTGACAGAACCAAGCATGACGCCCTGGTTAAAGTACTTCTGCACGAAGGGGTACATGGACATGATGGGTGCAGAGGAGAGTACGATAACGGCGTATTTGATGAGGTCTGCCATTTCCTTGGCTTCCACGGCTGCGGAGCCGGTGGTCATGGCGCTGATGCGCTGGTTGCTAATGAGGATGTTGCGCAGGAAGATCTGCAGGGGCTGCAGCGATTCGTCCCGCAGGTAGATGAGGGCGTTGAAGTAGCCGTTCCACTGGCCGACGGCCGTCCACAGCGCGATGACGGATATGACCGCCTTGGAGAGCGGCAGCACGATGCGGAAGAAGAAGCCGAGGTAGCCGCAGCCGTCAATCTGCGCGGCCTCCCACAGTTCCTCCGGGATGCTGTTGATGAAGAACGTGCGGCCTACGATGATGTAGTATGTAACGACGGAGAATGGCAGCACCATGACCGTACGGGTGTTCACCAAACCGAACTGCTGCACAGCCAGGAAGGTGGGGATGAGGCCGCCGGTGAAGAACATGGGGATGAGGTAGAAGGCGGTAAACAGCTTTTTGCCGTACAGACGCTTGCGCGAGAGGGCGAAAGCCGCGGGAATGTTGACCACCAGCGAGATGATGGTGCCAAATACCACGTAGATGATGGTGTTGCCGTAGCCGGACCACAGATTCTGATAGCTGAACAGCTGACGGTATGCCTTGAAGGTGATGCCCCTGGGGATAAACATGATCTGACCGTTGGAGACCAGCGTGGGGTTGCTGAAGGAGGCGATCACGATAAAGTACATGGGATAGAGCACGACCAAGGTCAGCAGCGTAGCGATGGAATAAATTATGATGTCAAAGATCCAGTCTTCGCCGGATTTGCGCACTTTTGCGGCGCCTTTGGAAGCATATGCGGTGTTTGCCATGGTTGTTTTCCTCCTTTCCCTTACATCAGCGAGGTATCGCCCAGCTTGCGGGCAACGCCGTTCACGGTAATCAGCAGCACGAGGTTGATGACGTTGTTGAACAGGCCGATGGCCGCGGAAAGGCTATACTGGTTGCGGATGAGACCCATCTTGTACAGATAGGTGGAGATGACCTCGGAGTGGCTGGAGTTGAGGGTGTTTTGCAGCAGATAGACCTTCTCGAAGCCGACGCTCATGACGCTGCCCATGCGTAGAATGAACATGATGACGGCGGTCGCAGCCAGAGAGGGAACGTCGATGTGGAGCATCTTGTGCCACTTGGATGCGCCGTCCACTGTAGCGGCCTCATACAGCGTGGGGTCTACCGCGGACAGGGTCGCGATGTAGAGGATGGAGTCCCACCCCAGATGCTGCCAGACCTCCGTCCACACGTAGATGTGCGGGAAAGCCGTGGCAGTGCCCATGAGGTTGGGCAGCTTGTAACCCACAAGGCTTAAAAGCCTTGCGATGATACCCACGCTGGGGGAGAGGAACAGGATGATCATACCGCACATGACGACGGTGGAGATAAAGTGCGGAAGGTACGTCGCCACCTGAAAGAACTTCTTGAACCGAAGGGCGCGCATCTGGTTGCACATGAGCGCCACCACGATGGGCAGGGGGAAGGTTACCAGGATGGTGTACAGGCTGATCACCACGGTGTTGCGGATGGTGGGCTTGAACTGGTAGGAGCGGAAGAAGGTAAAGAAGTGCTTGAGCCCTACCCATTCGCTGCCGGAGATGCCGTACGCGGGCTTAAAGTCCTTGAACGCGATGACCACGCCGTACATGGGGTAGTAGGTGAACAGCAGGAAGATCACCACGGACGGCAACAGCAGCAAATAAAGGGGAAGGCTCTCCTTTATGCGCTCTATCGGCGTCATGCCTATTTTGGGGTTCGTCGGGTTGGTCGCTTTGTTTTCCACATTGTTTCGCCTCCTGTTTTGTTTAGATCTCGTGGATTACAAATTCTTCGTCGGTCTTGCGCACATACTGCTCCTCGTCCAAGGGACAAATGACGTTTCGGAATATAAAATCACCGTCCGTACGGGCGAGGATCAGATGATCGGCCTTCAACCCTTCCACCGTTACATCATCCAGTTCGATCCGACGGAAGTTTTCTGTGCGCATCAGCGGCATGGGCTCGGCATCCTCGCGCAGGGCGATGGTGCAGCGCCTCAGGGTGAAATCCACCTTCGGATGTTCGGGTGCGCATACCGTGAGCGGCATGCCGATGCCGGTGGCTTGAACGTCGGCAAATGTGATATTCGCCAGCGGCCTGTGGTTTTGGAAGCATTCGCGGTTGTTATTGAAATAGTGGTAGTGAATGAAGCGATCCACATTTTCAAAGGTACAGTCGGCGATGAGGATGTTGCCCGGCTGCTCCGGAATGGGCATGGAGTAATCGCCATAGAAGCAGAAGGCGCTGAGCATGTTGAAGCGGTGCCCGGTGCCCGGAACCGCATCGCCCAACCGCTTTTCCTCCGCCGTCAGGCTTCCGCGGAACAGATACTTGCCGGGGCCGTAGAAGCGGCAGTTTCTCACCACGGTATTCGTGCCGCTGTAGCGCATGCCGCTGCAGGACGAATTGAGGATACAATCCGCGATCAACACGTTTCGGTTGCCAAACCCCGCGATGCAGTCGTCGCCTGTGTAGAAGCGGCAATTGCGGATGACGATGTTGCTGCTCGTAAATGCGTCGAATCCATCGTGCCCTGCCAAAACTTCCACATCTTCCATCAGGATGTTCTCGCAGAAGAGCATGTTGTGCGCCCAGTTGGCGCTGTCGCGGACGGTGTAGCCGCGCAGGGTGATGTTGCGCGTGTTGTGGAAGGTGATGGCGTGAGGGCCGCGATACAGCTCCTCTCCCTGTTCGTCAAAGCAGTTGCTGCCATCGATCACAGAGCCTTTTTCGCCGAGTATTGCCACGTTTTCGGCATCGATCGCGCGGATGAGCGCATTGTTCCAGCGGCTCGCGGGAAGACGGCGGTAGCGGTAGCGCAGATCGTCGGGATCATAGGCGGTTTCGCCCTTGATGGTGGATACGTGGATATATGGGGCATTCGTAACCTGGTCGTGGCGCAGCGGCTCGATACCGTCTTCCAGATAGCTGAAATAGTCTTCGGGATCGCGAGTGCCCTTGAGTACGGCGTTTTCCAGCAGATGCAGCGCCACGCCGCTGCGGATGCGTATGCTGCCGATTACAAACGTTCCGGCGGGAACCTGCACTTCGCCGCCGCCCTGCAGGAAGCAATGGTCGATGGCGGCCTGTATGGGCGCCGTTTGGATGGTGCCGTCGCACTGGGCGCCGAAGTTCAGGATATTCACAACCGTTTTCATCGAAAATTTGTCCTTTCGCCTTGTATAACAGTTCGCGGTGTGATATATTGTACATGTTATCCTTATACTAATGTATTTTATCACAGTTTTTTTTACCATAGTGCCACAAAATGAGCATAAGAATAACACAATATTGTACTTACGGACATATAAGGAGGCACTGCAATGAAAACCGACCCGAACTTGCGGGAACTGATACATCACCACAGCGGCGGATTGCCGATCGCGGTGTATCGAACCGATTCCTTCTATTATCACTGGCATGAGGAGTACGAATTTCTCTATACCCAAACTGGGTCGGTGCGGTGCGTTATAAACGGCCAGCAGGTATTGCTCGAGCCGGGCATGGGCGTGCTGCTTCAAAGCGGCGACCTGCATATGATGGAAATGATGACTTCGTCCCATGTGAACGTCATCGTCGTGCATCCCGCCTTCTGGCAGACCAAGGAAGATGCGGCGCTGTTCGACGGCACGCTGCGCTTTCAACAGATACTATCCCGCACCGAAGAAGATGACAGAAAGATCCTCGATTTGTTTGCCAGGATGTTCGAGTGCTTTGAAGGGAAGACTTTTGGCTACGAATTTCGGCTCAAGGCGCTGGTTTGCAGCGTCTTTGCCGAAATGCTGGCGCGCGGCATGTACGCCCATGTGGAGGAGGCGCCTCGCAAGGCACAGGCGATCTTTTCAAACATGGTTGCCTATGTACACGCGCACTATGCGCAGGAGCTTACGCTGGAAACGCTCGTGCAGCAATTTTATTACAGCAAGTCCTATATCATACGCCTGTTCAGGCAACACATGAATATGACGCCCGTGGAATATATCAAGCGCTACCGCGTCGACAAAGCCAAGGCGCTGTTGCAGTACGGCAGACAGAGCGTCCTTGAGGTTGCCGTTGAATGCGGATTCCAAAATGTGAGCTATTTCATCCGCACGTTCAAGGCATATACGGGGCTTTCGCCGGGCGCCTACCGAAAACAGAAAGGCGTGTCATGACATTTGCCTTCTTTTGCGAACAACGGAGTAGCACATACGCATTCTCCAAACCAAAGGGAAACCTTACAATGACGGCAAAACAACGAACGGCGAAAATGCCGCGTTTTCTACAGGGCGGATATCTCCGATGCCACGCCCCCCGCGACGACCTCCTTCGGGCATGGTCGCCTTGCTCATCCGCGCATGACAAATCGTCTTCGAGTCGTTTGCAAATGCCTTTGTATCCTTGCTCACGACATATATCGGTGAATTTTGAAAACGGGAACAATTCCCAGCGGATACGGTTTGTTCCGGCACTTTGCTTTGTGCTCGATATCGGGAGTTTTTCGGATCGACCGCAGGCAAAGCGCAATTTTTAGCAATAAAACCGCAAGAAAAAGACTTGAACAGGCGGATTCTATTGTATATAATGATTGTTAAAGGAAAAGAATCGGCAACGAGGAGAATGAAAGATGAAGGCGGTGGAAAGACACGTCGCGCCGTCCTCCGAGTATTTCAGCTATTCCGCCGGTCCGATCGCGCATAAATACCTGCTGTACCCGTTGTTGACGGGGCACTTTCTCTTCGAAAGCGGGTACGAAATCAACCGAGCTTCGTTCGACAGCTTCCTGATCGAATTGATTTTGGGCGGTACGCTGAACGTCGAGACGGAGGACGGAAAATTCACGGCGGGCAAGAACGACGTGGTGCTCATCGACTGCTACAAGTGGCACCGCTATTACTCCCGAACCGGCGGCGAAATGCTTTGGATACACTTCGACGGCGCGCCCGCGCGCGGCTACTACGAAATGATCACGCATATGAACGGCAACGTTTTTTCCACGCGAAATGCCTACGGGATCGAGCGCAATATTTCTGAATTGTTCGAAACATTCAAGCGCGGGCAAATCCTCGGCGAAGCGCAGGCGGCGCTGCTGCTTACCCGCGTGCTGACGGCCATGACCCTGAACGCAAAGCCCACATCGAGCATGCGCTGTAATGACTTCGCCATGAGCGAAATCATCTACCGAATCAACGAGAATCTGGATAAGCCGCTGCATGTGGGAGAGCTGGCGAAGATGTCGTCCTCGAGCAAATACCACTTCATCCGCACCTTTAACCGCGCCGTGGGCATGACCCCGCGCCAGTATATCATCACCGCGCGGATGGATCAGGCGAAGTACCTGCTCAAGTCCACGCCGCTGACGGTACAGGAAATAGGCGTAAAGTGCGGCTATAGCTCCGCAAGCATGTTCTGCGCTTCCTTCAAGCGCGTAGTCGGCCTTACCCCGAGTCAATATCGAAACGACGCATCCGCTTTGGCGCGAGAAACGCGCGCGTACACCGGTGCATTCCCCGACAGCCCGCACGAGAGGTGATTCGACGATATGGCATATACCCTGGAGTTCAAGCACATCACAAAGTATTTCCCCGGCGTCAAGGCGCTGGATGACGTGAGCTTTTCCGCGTTCGGCGGCGAGGTTCTGGCGTTTCTCGGCGAAAACGGCGCGGGCAAATCCACGCTGCTCAAGACGCTGAACGGCGATTACCACCCTGACGGGGGCGAATACCTGATCGACGGCCGTCAGGTGCAATTCAAAAACCCGCACGAGGCCATCGAATCCGGCATCAGCGTGATTTATCAGGAACGTCAGGTGCTGCCGGCACTGTCCGTGGCGGAAAACATCTATCTCGGTCGGCTCCCGGTCAAGGGCGCCCTCGTGGATGCCCGCACGCTGAACGGCATGGCGCAGCGCATCATCGACGATTTCAATCTCCCCATCTCTCCCACCGCAAAGGTGGCTGATCTTCCCATCGCTTTTCAGCAAATGGTAGAGATCATGAAGTCCTACAGTCGGGAGAATCTGAAGGTCATCTGCTTTGACGAGCCTACGGCTTCGCTTTCCGATGCCGAGATCGAGTGCCTGTTCAGGATCATTCGCAAACTCCGCTCCGAGGGAAAGATCATCATCTATGTTTCCCACCGCATGAGCGAAATCAAACAGATTGCAGACAAGGTCGCCATCTTCAAGGACGGCAGATTCGTCAAGATGCTCGATGCGAAGGAAGCCTCCGAGGCGGAGATGATCCGCCTGATGGTCGGGCGCGATCTGGGCGACATCTACGACACGTTGGACCGCGACAAACAGATCGGCGATGTCCTGCTGGAGGTCAAAGACCTTGAAAGCGACTTTGTGGACGGCGTTTCGTTCAAGCTGCATCGGGGCGAGATTTTGGGCTTTTCCGGGCTGGTAGGCGCGGGGCGCACCGAGGTGATGCGCGCACTGGTCGGCGCGGACCGGAAGACCAAGGGCGAGGTATATCTGGAAGGCGCGCCGATCGATTGCAAAATGCCTGCGCAGGCGCAGCGCCTCGGCATCATCCTCGTTCCGGAAGACAGGAAGACGCAGGGCGTTTTGTCAAATTTATCCGTTTCCGGAAACATCAACATCTCCCTGCTGGCGGAGAACTCCGACCGCCTCGGCTTTATCAGCACCGCGAAGGAAGCGAAGGTTGCCGAAGACTGCATCCGCGATTTCAACATTCGCACGCCTTCCGCCGACAAGAAAATCGTGGAGCTTTCCGGCGGCAACCAGCAAAAGTGCATCGTGGCGCGCGGCATGGTGACGAAGCCAAAAGTCCTCATTCTGGACGAGCCCACCAAAGGCATCGATGTCGGCGCGAAGTCGGAATTCTACCATATGATTTGTTCGTTCGCCAAGCAGGGGCTCGGCGTGATCCTGGTTTCCTCGGAGCTTCCGGAGATTATCGGCCTGTCTGACCGCATCATCGTAATGCGCAACCGCAAGATCAGCGGCGAGGTACCGCGCGGCGAAGCGACCGAGGAAAAGCTGCTCAGCCTGAGCATGATAGAGGAGGAAAAACCGTGAAGAAGTTTGGCAATCTGCTCGTGCTGGTCATCGCACTCATCATCGTCATCGCGGGTTTCTCGCTGCTGAACAGAAACTTTCTGACGATGACGAATATGATCAATATCCTGACCGCGGCGTCTTTGGTGGGCATGGTTGCCATCGGCCACACCTACCTGATCATCGCGGGGCATAACGACCTGAGTCCCGGCGCGCTGGTCGCCTTTTTGGGCGTGTTCAGCGCCATCCTCGTGGGACGCGGTATGCCGTTTGTCGTAGTGCTGCTGATGACGATGTGTGTGGGCGTGATCGTGGGATTGTGCAATGCGTTTATGGTGAATGAGCTCAAGCTCGAAGCGTTTATCGCAACGCTGGTTACGCAGTCGGTGATGCGCGGCTTCGCCTACATTATCTGCGACGGCAAATCTGTGGGCATCGTGGACAAAACATTCATATGGATAGGAAAGACGAGGCTAATGGGCTTGCCGTTCTCCGTGTGGCTCATGATCATCGCCTTCATCATCGGCGGCATCGTGCTCGCAAAGACCCGCTTCGGTCGCAGCATTTACGCCATCGGCGGCAACGCGCAGGCTGCGCGCCTTGCGGGCATGAACCCGAAGCGCATCGTGACGATTTCGTTCGTCCTGATGGGTA
This sequence comes from Christensenellales bacterium, assembly GCA_050946115.1. Lineage (GTDB taxonomy): Bacteria > Bacillota > Clostridia > Christensenellales > Aristaeellaceae > CAYFRC01. The sequence goes on along the minus strand of JBMNUF010000018.1, from coordinate 22,621 downwards.
TCCTGTGCAGCATCGGCGGAATCATGTACGTGGCGCGCATGCAGTCCGGCCAGCCGTCCGCGAACAAAGATTTGGAGTTTGACGCCATCACCGCAGTCATATTGGGCGGCGTCTCCTTTGGCGGCGGCGTGGGCAACATGGTCGGCACGGTAATCGGCGTTCTGCTGATTCAGACCTTCAATACGGGGCTGAACATGGTCGGCATCCCAAATGCCAACTTCTGGCAGTTCGTAGGCAAGGGCGTATTGCTGCTTCTCGCGCTGACCGCGGACTATATCCGCAAGACCAACAACGAAAAGCGGCTGCTTTTGGAAAGCAAGAGGAGCCGAACATAACGGTTGACAAGGCCATGGGATGGCTTTGCAATAAAAAAACGGAGGGAACCAAACATGAAGAAGATCCTGTCTCTCGTCTTGATCGCCATGCTGGCGATCGGCACCTGCGCGCTTGCGGAAGTTGCGCACGACAACAACGGCGACGGAAAGCTGTTGGTGTACGGAATTTACAAGTCCGGCGATCAGGAATGGTTCATCAACGAAGGCGCAGCGGCCAGAAAGACCGTTGAAGAAGCCGGCGGCACCTTTAAGTACATCGACATCGCCCTGGAAGGCCAGAAGATGATGGATGCCATCGAGCAGGCGCACGCGGACGGCGCGGACGGCATCGTGATGTGCCCCAACGACCAGACCATGTCCCAGAACGTGGTAGACACCTGCAAAGAGTACGGCATTCCCGTCGTCGCCTGTGACGACGCGCTGGAAGATGCCGAAGGCAACAAGCTCGTGCCCTGGGTCGGCATCGCCGGCTACGACATCGGCAAATCCTGCGCCGAGTGGATGTGCCAGTACATCGCCGAAAACGACCTCGCCGACGATCCGGCCTGCGGCGTACTGCTGATGACCATGTCCACCGTGTCCTCCTGCGTACCGCGCACCGATGCCGAGTACGATGTGATGAAGGCGAACTACCCGCAGTTCGAGGAGACCGGCCGCCTGTTCTTCGCCGACTATGACGGCACCACCGAGAAAGGCAACATCGCTTCCGCCGCCGTCATCACCGGCAATCCCCAGATCACCAAGTGGCTGGTCATGGGCGCCAACGAAGAGGGAATCATCGGCGTCGTGCGCGCCATCGAGACCGCAGGCCTGGAGGCCGACTCCGCCTGCGTCGGCATGGGCGCTTACATGGCCGCCGAAGAGTATGAGAAGGGCTCCTGCCTGAAGGCTTCCCCGTACTTCTCCGATGTCGCCATCGGCGTTACCAGCGTGAACACCCTGTTCGACATCATCGATGGCAAGGAAGTCGAGATGTCCGTCGCGGTGCCCGCCGTAATCACCACGCCCGAAAACTATCGCGACATTCTGGGCTGATCGAAGTAGCCTTTCGTTTCTTTGGCGACAGCGCCATAGTCGGGGGCCGTACGGATGTACGGCTCCCCGTTTTCGTAAAGCGCTCAGCGTGGGGCTGCCATGACGAAGTTTTATGACCCGCAGATTGAAAAAGCCCGTTGGTTTGACGGACGGGTCATCGACCGCGTCCGTTCGATTCTCTTTGCATAACGCACAGCACGAAACCGCGGATTCCTTTGGCTGCCCGCCGGACTCAAAGGCGCGCCGGTACGACGTGGAATATCGGGTGGGAAGGAAAATTGCTGCCGTCGAAAGGGCGCCTTGCTCGGCGAATATCGGTCCAAATCTCCTTGTGGGAACGCATGGCTGCGAATTGGAATTCGGCGACAAAAGGCGTGCGGATACATAAATTCGCCGAAAGAGCAGGCTCATGGTCGGCTATACGGATACGCATTCGGGGCTCGATCGCGCCGTCGCTCTGCCGGGCGTAGAGACTCTGCTTGCGGAACTGAAAGAGAGGCTCGGCGGCTTCCTTCTCTTCAATGCGATATGTACCGCGACGTGTCGCTACGGATACCCCGTCTCAACCCGTTCCACCCACAAAAAATCGAATCCGTCGTATCGGGGAATCCGTGCTTTCTATCCCGCCTTTCGAAAGAGCATCATATATTTACAACGTTTTTTGCACATCTTTTCGAAAGGTTTCCGCCTTTCAGTCCGTATTCGACACCAAACAATCATACATTCCGTAGGGAAAACCGAATTAACCGAAGTTTTCCAGGTCCCGTACGCGGACATGATACTAGATTCGTATACTTCCCTTGGGACCAAAAAAGAAAGAGAGGGAAACAACAATGAAGAAACTCGTATGTATGGTTCTTGCGGCTCTGATGCTCCTTTCCGGCGCGGCGCTCGCCGAAGGCAAGCTCTCGATTCAGGGCTCCACCTCTGTCACCCCCCTAATGGAGAAGCTGGTCGCTGCGTTCCCCGACAAGACTGTCGAGTGCGAAGTGCAGGGCACGGGCTCTTCTGCAGGCATCAAGGCTGCCATCGAAGGCACCGCGGATCTGGGCATGTCTTCCCGCAACCTGAAGGAAGCGGAACTGGCTGAGCTGACGCCCACCGTCATCGCCATGGACGGCATCGCCGTGGTCGTGAACCCCGAGAACCCCGTGAAGGGCCTTACCAAGGAGCAGGTAATGCAGGTGTTCAAGGGCGAGATCACCAACTGGAAGGACCTTGGCGGCGAGGATGCCCCCATCGTTCTGATCTCCCGCGAAGCCGGAAGCGGCACCCGCGATGCTTTTGAAGAACTGCTCGAGCTGACCACCGAGAAGGACGGCAAGAAGGTGAGCCTGGTTGATCTGGCGTACCCGATCATTGCCAGCGGCAACGGCGAAGTCAAGCAGAACGTGGCAACCAAGAAGGGCGCCATCGGCTACCTGAGCCTTGGCAGCGTGGACGACACCCTGGTCGCCATGAAGATCGACGACGTGGATGCGACTCCCGAGAACATCAAGAACAACACCTACGCCATCGCCCGCCCGTTCATCGTGGTCACCAAGGGCGAACCGAGTGCCGATGTGCAGGCGCTGATCGACTTTATCCTGAGCGCGGAGGGTCAGCAGATTGTGGGGGATAACCACTACATCACGATGGGGTAAGAGGTAACTGCAACCATGAACCGTACTTCACAAAAAATAATTGAAGCACTGTTCCTGCTCAGCGCGGTCATTTCCGTGGTCGCGCTGGGTTTGATTCTGTGGTTCATTCTGATGAAAGGCGTGCCCGCACTGCGCGAGATCGGCATTTGGGAGTTCATTTCGGGCGATTTGTGGATGCCGTCGGCGGAACTATTCGGCATTCTGCCCATGATCGTCAGTTCGATCCTGGTCACGATGGGTGCGGTGATTGTAGGTGCGCCGATTTCGATCCTTGCGGCGCTGTTTCTGACACAGCTTGCGCCCAAGAAATTGGCGGATGCGGCGCAGGTCGTGATCGAGCTGCTGGCTGCCATTCCGTCCGTCGTATACGGCTTCTTCGGGCTGACGCTGATCGTGCCCACGATCGACAGGTGGTCGGGCGGCTACGGCGGCAACAGCCTGCTCGCGGGCATCATCATATTGGCGATGATGATTCTGCCCACGATCATTTCCGTATCGTCCACCTCGCTGAAGGCCGTACCGGAGGAGTATAAGGACGCATCGCTCGCGCTGGGCGAGAGCATTACCGGCACATCGTATCGCGTAATGCTGCCGGCGGCCAAGACCGGCGTATTCACCGCGATCGTGCTGGGCGTCGGGCGCGCCGTAGGCGAAACCATGGCGGTAATCCTGGTAATGGGTAACACGCCTCGTATGCCCGACTTCCTGAACAAGGGGCTTACAGCATTTTTCCAGCCGACCCGTACGCTGACTGGCAACATCGCCATCGAGATGGGCTACGCCACGGGACTCCACGAAGGCGCGCTGTTCGCCACCGCCACGGTACTGCTGGTGTTCATCGTGATAATCAATCTGACCCTATGGTGGATTCAGAAGAAGGCGGGGTCGGTGAAATGAATAAGAGACGCGACGCTGCAGTCAAGGCCCTGATGGTGCTCTCAACCGCCGCCGCCTGCGCGGTGCTGGTTTGGATTTTGTCGTTCATCATGGCAAACGGCCTTGGCCACCTGACAAAGGACTTCCTTTCGTCGCTTGTGCCGCAGCTTTTGACCACAGTATATCTGATCGCGGGCACGCTGCTCGTAGCGCTGCCCATCGGCGTCGGCACGGCGATCTATCTGAGCGAGTACGCCAAACCGGGCAAGCTGCTCTCCTCCGTACGCTTCGCCATCCAGTGCCTGTCCAGCATTCCCTCAATCATCTACGGACTGTTCGGATACGTGCTGATGGGCACGATGCTCAAGTTCGGCTTTTCACTGGTGACCGGTATGTTTACGCTCGCTGTCATGGTTCTGCCCATTCTGATTTCGACGACCGAGGAGGCGCTCATGTCCGTGCCTCAGGCCTATCGGGAGGGCAGCTGGGCGCTGGGCGCGGGGCGGCTTCGAACCACGATGCGCATCGTGCTTCCCACGGCGCTGCCGGGCGTAATTACCGCCGCAATCCTCAGTATCGGGCGTATCGTGGGTGAGACGGCCGCGGTGTATCTCACCGTCGGCACGACGCTGAAGGTGCCGACAAACCTTCTCAGTTCGGGCAGGACGCTTTCCGTGCATCTGTACCTGCTCGCAAAGGAGGCCATCACTCCCGATGCGTTCTCCGAAGCCTACGCCACTGCCACGCTGCTGATTTTCGTGGTGCTGGGCATCAATCTGCTGGTCAGGCTGACGACGAGGTGGAAGAAGGGGTAAAAACCATGTCATATGTGTTTGAGATTTCAGATTTGGATTTGTTTTACGGTACCTTTCAGGCGCTCAAAAAAGTCAATATGGACGTACCCGAGCGCAAGGTTACCGCGTTCATCGGGCCTTCGGGCTGCGGCAAGAGCACGCTGCTCAAGACGCTCAACCGCATGAACGATGCCATCGAAGGCATAAAAATCACCGGACAGGTGCTGCTCGCGGGGAGCGACATCTATCAGGGCATGGATGTGAGTATGTTGCGCAAGCGCGTGGGCATGGTGTTTCAGAAGCCCAACCCGTTCCCGCTCAGCGTATTTGATAACATCGCCTACGGCCCGCGCACCTATGGCATCAAGAACAAGGGCAAGCTGCAGGGCATCGTGGAACATTCGCTTAAAAGGGCCGCGATCTGGGATGAGGTGAAGGATCGCCTCAACAAATCGGCGCTGTCGCTCTCCGGCGGCCAACAGCAGCGGCTTTGCATCGCGCGCGCATTGGCGGCCGAGCCCGAGGTGCTGTTGATGGACGAACCCACCTCGGCGCTCGATCCGATCTCCACCTCGCGCATCGAGGATCTGGTGATGGAGCTGAAAGAGGACCTGAGCGTGATCATCGTCACACATAATATGCAGCAGGCCGCGCGAATTGCCGATCAAACCGCTTTCTTCTTACACGGAGAAGTGATAGAATATGAACCGACGGAACAGATGTTCCAGGTTCCCAAGGATCCGCGCACGCAGGACTATATCACCGGGCGGTTCGGATAAGATTTCGAAAAAAAATTGCAAATATTGCCCGTCAAACCGCTTTCTTTTTTCACGCAAAAGTGATAAAATATAAGCGACGGAACAGATGTCCCGGGTTCCCAAGGATCCGCGTATGCAGGACTATGTCACCGGGCGGTTCGGATAAGATACGAAGAGGAGTTGCAAATGAATCAGCTTATCTACTGTGTAGACGATGATGCGCCAATCCGCGAGCTTTTAGAGAGCAATCTGCAGCGCGAGGGGTTCCGCGTTCGCGCGTTTGCCGAGGCCGAGGGGCTGCTTTCGGCGCTTGGGGATCAGCTACCCGACCTGTTCCTGCTGGACTGGATGCTGCCCGGCATGGACGGGCTGGATCTGTGCCGCACGCTTCGACAGACGGAGAAAGCGCGAAACATCCCCATCATCATGTTGACCGCCAAAGACCAGGAGATCGACATGATCTTGGGCCTCGAAATGGGCGCGGACGACTATATTAGCAAGCCATTCTCCATGCGCGAATTGACCACCCGCATCAAGGCCATCTTTCGGCGCGTGGAGCGGCTGGAAAACGTCAGCCAGAACGCGATACTGCGGCTGGGCGAGATCGAGATGGACCCGGGTGCGCGCCGCGTGACGGTAGACGGAAAACCGATAACGCTGACCCTCAAAGAATTTGAGCTGCTCAAGATGCTGCTCAATTCCAAGGGCATGGTGCTGACGCGCGAGCTTATGCTCGATACAGTATGGGGATACGACTACGACGGCGGAACGCGCACGGTGGACGTGCACATCATGCAGCTGAGAAAGAGATTGGGCGTTGCCGATCGGTACATCGAGACCGTGCGTGGGGTGGGATACCGCATGAGCGGGGAGGCGTAACAACGTGCAAAAACGGATGTTCTTTTTCATGGCGCTGTCGCTGACGCTGGTGATCGCGCTGATGGGAGTGGTCTCGTTTTCCGCTGCGCAAAATGCGGCTGTGCATCAGGTGGATGCGCAGTTGGATATCAGCTGGAGGCTCGTGAAGGACGCGCTGTCCGAAGCGAGCGAGGAGCAGTATCCCGCGCTGGTCAAGCGGCTGGGCGAGTCGACGGAGCTTCGGGTGACGCTGATCAAATCCGACGGCACGGTGCTTGCCGATTCCGGCAGCGAGGACGGCACGGTACCGGAGAACCACCTGCACCGCGAGGAGGTACAAGTGGCGCTCAGGGGCGATGACGGCGTCGCACAACGGTTTTCCGTGACCGAGCACAGGCAGATGCGCTACTTTGCGCGCGCGTGGAACGGCAGGATACTGCGCGTGTCCGCGCCGGTGAGCCTGCTGTCGGACTATACGCGCGGAACGCTGACGGTGATCCTCGTTTCGACCGTTGTCGCGGTGCTTTTGAGCGTGCTGTTTGTGTTCATATACACCCGCAGCGTACTGGAGCCGCTTAACGTATGGACCAAATGGGCGGAAGAGGTGGTCGAAAACCCGATGAACCCGCCGTCCGAGCCGGAGCATGCCAAGACCCGCTTTTCCGAATCCATCCGTAGGTTGGTCGAGCGGCTGAGCGGTGCCCTGATTCGGGCGAGCCATCAGACGGTCGAGTTGGAGACCGTCCTGAGCGGCATGAGCTCGGGGCTCATCGCACTCACGCCGCAGCGGGGCGTTGTGATGATGAACCGGCAGGCCAGAAAGTGGTTCAATGTGAATCGGTTTGAGCCGGGCACCGATCTATTGGTGCTGACCCAGCAGAGCGCGCTCAGCCAGCTGTTGATCGGTCAGGGCGAAGTGCAACTGAACCTTCGGGGGCAGTCGATCGCCGCGCGCTGGATGCCGGTCAATGAGGGCGGCGAGCTGTGGGGGTTGATCTGGCTCGAGGACGTGAGTGAAAAGCTGGGCAGCGAGATCATGCGCCGCGAGTTTGCGTCCAACGTGTCCCACGAGATGCGAACGCCGCTTGCGGCGATCCAGGGCGCTACCGATTCGCTGCGCGCACCGGACGTCGCACCCGAGGAGCGCGAACGCCTGCTGGATATGATCGAGCACGAGGTAAGCTGGCTCACCGACCTGATGCGCGACCTGCTCACGCTTAGCCGCGTAGAGAGCATGTATAAGGACTTTGAGCGCGAGACGCTGTCGCTTCAGGATGTGGTGCGGGACGTGGTGCGCGCCGAGAGCAAGATTGCCGAGGACAAGGGCGTAAAGATCGATGCGCAGGGCGTGGCGGACATCCATGTTTCCGCCAACTACGCCAGACTCAGGCAGCTGATCTCGAATCTGGTGGACAACGCCGTCAAATACAACGTGCCCGGCGGCAGCGTGGTCGTGAGTGCCTGGGCGCGGGGCGATATGCTGCATCTGTCGGTCTGGGACAGCGGCATCGGCATTCCGAAGGACAAACAGGCGCGGGTGTTCGAACGGTTCTACCGGGCGGACGAAAGCCATTCGCGCTCCACGCTGGGCACCGGTCTCGGACTGAGCATCGTGAAACACATCGTGCGCCTATACAGCGGCACCATGAAGCTTACATCGAGCCCGGGTTCAACCGAGTTCATGTTGCACCTGCCCATCGTGGTGGAAGAATAAACGAAATGCGCGGCGGGCGATACATCGATGTCCATGCGGTGCCACATATACTGCGGTACGAACCGCGAGGGCAACTGCCGACCGTCCGTACCTTAGAATTCCGCACGAGCGGAATGGATTGGAGGAGAACAAACAATGAGCCGCACCCATTTTGAACGCAGCCTGAACGAGCTGCACGTGCGCGTGGCGGATATGGCCACGCTGGCAGAGGACCAATTCCGAAGCGCTATGATCGCGCTAAAAAACCGCGATGCAGCGCTGGCGCAGGAGGTCGTAAAAAACGACGAACGCGTGGATTTTATGGAAAACCGCATCGAGCACGAATGCGTGTCGCTGATTGCACTGCAGCAGCCCATCGCCAAGGATCTGAGGCTTGTGACCGCGGTGCTGAAGATGATTACCGACATTGAGCGGGTCGCCGACCAGGCAGCGGACATCTGCGAACTGATGGCGCCCGAATTGCCGAACCTCTCCATCGCTATCCCCGGCATCATCATGGAAATGGGGAGCTACGCCGCAGGCATGGTGCACGATGCCGTGCACGCCTATCTGCAGCAGGAAGAGGGGCTGGCGCGCGGCGTCATCGAGCGGGATGAGCGCATGGACGATTGGTTTGAACAGATGACCGGATATCTGTGCGACCTGCTCAATGGCGGCGCAGAGCCGCGGCAGGTGATTAAGCTCGCCTATGTCGCCAAGTACTTGGAGCGCGTGGGCGACCACGCCACAAATGTCGCCGAATGGGCGCTGTATCGGCTGATCGGCGAGCGATAAATCCAAAAAGCGGGAAAAACGGCAACCCGTCGGAGGGCGCGCTTTCGCTATGCGATTTGTGCGCGCTTTGATGGGTTTTGTTGTTTTTATACATCGCGATTTGACACAGACAAAACAGAAGAACACACGATACGTAACATGAAGGGTGTATCATCTACACGAGTTACAGTTAGCGGAAGGCAACCCATATGCCGTGGAAACGGATTCCCCCCGCTGCGCACGGGGGGGAATTTGATTCGGAGAGGAACTATTATGAAGGATGAGAAATTTGCCGTTACGGGGATGAGCTGTGCGGCATGCCAAACCGCGGTAGAGCGCGGCGTAAAAAAGGTGGAGGGCGTATCGGACGTGAAGGTCAGCCTGCTGACGAACACCATGCGCGTACAATACGACCCCGAAAAGGCCGCGCAGGCGGATATCCTCCGCGCGGTGGAAAATGCGGGCTACGGCGCGAACCCCTATGGCGAGCGCGCGAAGGCGGAAAAGCCGCAGGAGGAGAGCGCGTCCGGCGGAATCAAAGCGCGGCTGATCGCCTCTGTCTGCCTGCTGCTGCCCCTTATGTACCTGTCCATGGGGCATATGATGGGGCTCCCGATGCCAAAGTTTCTGGCGAGTCAGGGCAACGAGGTTACGTTTGCGCTGACGCAGTTTCTGCTTTCGGCGGTGATTGTTTTAATCAACAAAAGGTTCTACGTTTCGGGCTTTAAGGCGCTCATGCATCGCGCGCCGAATATGGATTCGCTGGTCGCGCTGGGGTCCTTCGCATCGATGGTGTACGGCATATGGGAGCTCTACGAGATCGCATACTATTCGGGGCACGGGCTGTACGACTTGGCGGCGGCAGCGAAGCACGATCTCTATTTTGAATCCGCCGCGATGATCTTGACGCTGATTACCGTGGGCAAGCTCCTCGAATCGCGCTCGAAAGACCGAACCGCCGACGCGCTGCGCGCGCTCGTACATCTCAAGCCCGATACCGCGCAGGTCGTGCGGGATGGCGAGGAGATTTCGATCCCGATCGCGGAACTGAAGGTCGGCGACATCTGCGTCGTGCGGCCGGGCGGCGCGATCCCCGCAGACGGCACGGTACAGGAGGGCAGCGCGGCGATCGACCAAAGCGCACTCACGGGCGAGAGCATGCCGTTTGAGGCGACGGTCGGAAGCACGGTCAGGGAGGGGACGACGAACCTTTCGGGCATCCTCAAAATCGCCGTAGAGCGCGTGGGGGAAGATACGACGCTGTCCGAAATCATCCGCTTGGTCGAGGAGGCGGGCACGTCCAAGGCGCCCATCGCCCGCCTTGCGGACAGGATCGCGGGCGTGTTCGTGCCGATCGTGATGGCGATCGCGCTGATTGCGACGGTCGCATGGCTGATTCTCGGGGAGAACGTCGGATTTGCGTTGAACGCGGGCATCTCGGTGCTGGTCATCTCCTGCCCGTGCGCCTTAGGGCTCGCGACGCCGGTCGCGATCATGGCAGGCACAGGCAGAGCCGCGCAGATGGGCGTGCTGTTCAAAAACGCAGAGGCGCTCGAAAAGGCGCACAAGATCGACTGCGTCGTCATGGATAAGACGGGCACGCTCACCAAGGGCGAGATTCGCGTGACGGATTTTGTCGCGGAAGACGAGAAGACCGCGCTCGCCGTTGCCCTGTCGCTCGAAAATGCCTCCGAACACCCGCTTTCCAAGGCGCTCGTCGCGTTCGCCGAGGAAAAAGGCGCGGCGTCTGAAACGGTAAGCGATTTCAGGGAGATTTCGGGGCACGGCGTTTCCGGCACGGTCGGCGGAAGGCGCGCGCTGTGCGGAAATCGGGCGCTGCTCGAGGGAATCGATCTCGCGCAATACGGCGCGGCGGCGGAGCGATATGCGAGCGAGGGGAAGACGACCGTGTTCGTCGCGACGGAAGGACAAACGATCGGTGTATTCGCTGCGGCGGACACATTGCGCGATGACAGCAAGGATGCGATACGCTCTCTGAAGGACATGGGCATCAGAACCGTATTGCTCACGGGCGATAACGCGCTTTCCGCAAAGCGGGCGGGCGATCTGTTGGGTGTGGACGACGTGATTGCGGAGACGCTCCCCGCAGATAAGGAGCGCGTGATCCGCTCGTATCAGGAAAAGGGTATGACGGTCGCGATGGTAGGCGACGGGATCAACGACGCGCCCGCGCTTAAGCGCGCGGACGTGGGGTTGGCGGTCGCGAGCGGCACGGACATCGCCGTGGACAGCGCGGACGCGGTTTTGATGTCGGGCGGCGTGTCGCGCGTGGCGGCATGCATCCGTCTGAGTCGCGCGGTCATGAAGAACATCCGCGAGAACCTGTTTTGGGCGTTTTTCTACAACGTATTGGGCATCCCCGTGGCGGCGTGCGTGTTCTATCCGCTGATCGGGCTGAAGCTGAACCCCATGCTCGGCTCCGTCGCGATGAGCCTTTCGAGCCTGTGCGTGGTGGCGAACGCGCTGCGCCTGACGCGGTTTGAACGCGCGAAGGGCGATCATCAAATAACCGAAGTAAAAAAGGAGATGAAAGAGACCATGACCAAGGGAATCCAAATCGAAGGAATGATGTGCATGCACTGCGTTGCGCGCGTCAAAGGTGCGCTGGAGGGCATTCAAGGCGTACAGGCGGACATATCGCTCGAGGACAAGAAGGCGACCGTGACAGCATCGCCCGATGTAACGAACGACATGCTCCAAAAGGCAGTCGAGGGCGCGGGGTATACCGTCGTAAAAATCGACTGAGGCGCGCCGCAAGCGCAGTTAACAGAGCAAGGGGCGGCTGCAAGGAGAAGAACCTTTTGCATTCGTACCCTTGACTTTTGATCTCTATTGCGAGATTCTTTTCTCGGAGCATGCTCTGACTTCTTTCTGTTTGTGTGGTAACAATAATGAAAAGCCTTCTTGCTTCGTTTGTCTACCTCGTTTCTGTCATTCCTACAACTTTCCGTGAGGAACCAAAAATACTGTAGAGGAACTTTTCAGCTGTATTTTCATGACAGGTTCAGGAAAACAATCGCGCCGTACGGACAAACGGCATCACTTCGGTGCGTACTCGTGCGTGATGTACTTGCTTACCCAAATAGCGTCGTCGGTTTGGCAATCGCAAAACAGGTCGTTTGCGATGTCTTCGATGACATCGCGCAATTCGAGGTTCGTCAGGAATTTTTGCGGGATGGCATCCACGCCCAAATGTGCGCCGAGGATGTTTCCCGTCACCGCGCCCGTCGAGTCGCTGTCGCCGCCGTGGTTTACCGCGGCGACGATCGCCTTTTCAAAGCTGTTTTGATGCTTCAACGCGCAGTATACGGCGATTGCGAGCGTCTCCTCAGCCACCCATCCCTCGCCGAGTTGGCGGATGGCGTCGAGGTCGCTTATTTCGCGCTTTGACAGGGCTATCGCCTTTTCCATGATCGAGACAAAATCATGCAGATAATGCGCGGTGGGAAAGAGGCGCTCCATCGCGTGAATCGCATCAATGATCGCGTCCTCAAGAAGCGTTTCATGGTTATGAGAAACCATATGGACGATGTGGACGAGCGCGGCGGCGGGAATGTAGCCGAGCTCGTGCCCATGCGTCAAAGCCGCGGCTTCCGCGCCGATCCTATCGATCGCATCGGTTGAAAATCCCTTGCTCGCATCGAAGTATAGGCCGATGGGCGCTACGCGCATCACGCCGCCGCAGCCCTTGCTGCTGTTTATGGGGTTCGCGGTGGAGCCGAGGGTATCGCGCGAAAGAGAACCCATGCAGGTTCCCCCGGGCGCGCGCCTGTGGTGCATCTCGGGGACGTTGTTCAGCCACGAGACCTGCGGCGCTTCTTTGCCGAACGCGCGGATGCCCTGCGTTTTCAGCCAGTCCCTGTAACACGAGCCGATATAACTCGGATAACCGCCGAAGATGCCGCGAGTCATCCCCCTTGTTGTGCCGAGCAGCAAGCCGTTTGCGGTGTAGAGCGTCATCTGTGTGTCGTCGGAAATCAGCGCAACGCCGTCTACCAAGGAATACTCGGTTATCCCGCACTTACCGTACCTTCGGAAAATCTCCTCGGCCTGCATAAACTCGACGGCATACCCCAACGCATCGCCGACCGCCCCGCCCAGCAGGCATCCACGATACTTTTTTACGTCCTTCATAAAGCGCACCTCTTGCGTCCCGCACCTATTCGTGCGGAAAGATTTGTATATCGATTTTCAGTCGCTTGCCGCGCATCTCCTCGGAGTGCATCCGCCCGAAGAGCAGTTTCCCCGCATCCATGAGGCGCGAAAAACGATGTTGTCCTCCTGCGGCACACATAGTCGATCTCCATAGGAATTTTCGGGTTCGCGGAAGAAATCGAGCTTATCGCCGATGCGCGGGTGCGGCTCCGGCTCTTCGATACCTTCCACAGGCTCGTCTCCGTGACCTTCGTATTAAAACGATAGATGTAAAAACCGATCCGCCCCTTCCGTGCAGCACGCCGATGATTCCGCTTCCGCCAAAGGCGCATTTAGTATATCAGAAAACGCGCGAAAATACCACCGAAACACGGGACATCGGTTTTTTTGCGAGAATGGTATAGACAGATGCCGCGCAATTTGGTATAATGGATGAGGAAATTAACAATTTGCCTTGAAGGGAAGGGTTTCTTCCGATGAATAAAGAGATTCGGCGCATCATGATTGCCACATTCCTGCTGTGGTTCTCTATGTATACCTATCCCTCTTTTTTGCAGGCGTATGCGGAGGACGTTCTCATGGCGACTCCGCTTATGATCGGGCTCATCACGGGCAGCTACGGCTTTACACAGATGTTGATACGCATCCCGCTCGGCATCCTTTCGGACCTATCCGGCAGGCGCAAGCCGTTTATCGTCGCAGGCATGGCGGCATCCGCGCTCGCGGCGGCGGGCTTCTTTTGGACGAAATCGGCGATGGGCGCGCTGTTTTTCCGCGCGCTGACGGGCGTTGCGGCGTCCACATGGGTGAATGTGACGGTGCTGTACAGTGCGCATTTCGAAAAGGACGAGGTAAACGAGGCGATGAGCAAATTGTCGCTTCCGCAGTACATCTCACAGGTCGCGGCGATGCTCGTAGGGTCGATGCTCGCGCAGTTGTACGGGGCAAAATGGGCGTTTGCGTTGTCGTTTTTTGCAGCGGGGCTCGGCATCGCCGTAACCCTGGGCATTGAGGACTTTAAGCCCCGCGAAGAATCCGAGGCGATTACCGCAAGAACGCTTTTGCAGGTCGTCAGGGATCGGGATCTTCTGCTTTCGACCGCGCTTTCGACCCTCTTCCATTTCGTGTGCTGGGGTACGGTATTGGGCTTTGTCGCCAACTGGGCGACGAACGCGGCGGGCTTCACGACGGCGCAGTTGGGCTTCCTCTCGATCGCGTATATGCTGCCGAACGCGGTCGTCTCGCGCTTTTCGGGCGCATCGCTCGCGTTGCGCTTCGGAGAGAAAAAGGTGCAGACCGCGGGGTTCCTGCTCGTGGCGGCGGCGTGTTTTCTCTATCCGTTGGCGCGCTCCGCGGCGACGCTCTTTCCCGTGCAGATGCTCTTTGGCGTCGGCATGGGGCTTATTTTGCCGCTCACGATGTCCGGCGCGATCCGCAGCATCCCACCCGCCGCGCGCGGCGCCGCGATGGGTTTCTACCAGTCTGTATACGGCCTTGGGATGTTTGCCGGTCCCGTGATAGCGGGCGCGGTGGTGCAGTCCGCCGGATACGAGGCGAATTTCGTCCTGATGGGTGCGCTCGCGCTGTGCGGCGGCGCAATGGCATGGATTTTCTTGGAGAAAGGAAAGTGAAGGTATGTATAGAATTCAACCTGTGAAGGGCGCGTTTCAACTGCCGAAGGGGGAATTCGACCCCGGAAAATTCGATTTTATGGGAACGGAGGACGCGCAGATCGCGCTGTATCCGTGGGATGAAGTGGGCTACACGCCCGAGGCGCACGCGCGCGTCGGCTGGAATGAAGACGGGCTGCACGTACTGATGTACGCGAAAGAAGAGACGACGCAGGGAACCGTTACGGAAACGGGCGGCCAAGTATGCGTGGACAGCTGTCTGGAGTTCTTCTTTATGCCCTTTCCGAAGGCGGACGCGCGGTATCTGAACTGCGAGTGCAACGTATTGGGGACGATGCACATCGGCATGGGCGTGGGAAGGAGCCGCCCAAATGGCAGGCGCCTGGTCGAAAAGGAGCTGCCGCGCGGGATGAAGGTCTCTGCGAGCGGCCATTACGGCGCGTGGTGGGCGGTGTCCTACACCGTTCCGATGTCGTTTTTGGAGGGAAAATTCGGAGAAACGCTGAAATCAGGAAACGTGCTGCGTGGGAATTTCTATAAATGCGACGAGAGCATCCACCCGCATTTCGGCACATGGGCGCCCGTTTCCGCCGAGAAGCCGGATTTCCACAGACCCGAGTGCTTTGCGGAAATGGTTTTAGCGTAATCTTCCATAGTGCAAAAGAATGCGGCGGTATTGAATCATTCCTCCCGCTTGAGTGCGTGCAGATACCTTTCCGGCGCGTTCAGGAAATCTCGCAGAAGATTCACGTTTTCGAGCTCGGCATACGATACTTGCCGCATGGGCACTTCGTCCATGCTGTAGATTGTAGCATTCGGGTATGCGGCGAGGATCGGCGAATGGGTGGCGATCAAAAACTGGCTGCGCGGTTCGCAATCCATGATGAGCCGCATCAGCGCGAGCTGCCGCGAGGGGGAGAGGGGCGCCTCCGGCTCGTCCAGGATATAGAGCGCATCGTTGCGTATGCGGTTTCCGAACAGGTGCAGAAAGCTTTCGCCGTGAGAGCGCGCGTCCGGGTCCGAGCCGTAGTCCTCTTCGAGGGAAGCCAAAGACGATGCGTATGCCATTGCCGCCTGCCCCTGCGCGAAGCGGGAGCGGTGCGCGTTCTCCGCCCGTACTCTCAAAATCTCCTGCCGCATCTCGTTTTGCAGAGCGTCTATGCGCTTGGTATGCCCGAAAAAATCCTCCGCGCGCAGAAAAAAGCCCCCTTTGGGTCTCTTGCGAAAGGTCAGCTTCATCCCGTCCGCGAGCGGGCTTGTGCCCCAAAGCGTCCTGTCCAGCGCAGTATCCTCGCTTCCGATCGCGGGAAGGCGCAGCGCCAGCGCGAGCGATTCGATGAACGTCGATTTGCCGCTGCCGTTTTCGCCGACGAACACGGTCACGGAGGTGGGGAAGGCGATTTCGCCCGTACGTGCGAGGGCGGGGCAGTTGAAGGGCCACGCGCCCTCTTTTTCGGGGATGCGGACGCTGCGCAGATATACCATATCGATTGCTCCTTAAAAAGCGGGAGGGTGCGCGATTTTTCGCGCATCCTCCCGTTCGCATCAGATTTCGGGGATGACGACTTCGACTTCCCGTTTGCTTGCGGAGGAGCGGATGATTCCGTCGATAATCGCCTGATTGTACAGAATCTCCTGCCACGGGATGGGGGATTCGCCGCCGTCGCGCACCGCATCCACGAATGCGCGGCACTTGCGATAGAAGTTGTCCTGCTTGCCGGTCGTTTGAATGGGGAGTTTCGTTTCGGTCTGGATGCCGCACACGTCGTGATACATGAAGACCTCGCCGATGGAGCCGTCCCAAGCGCCGCCCCAGTTGAGTTCGGGGTGCGGGGATTTCACCTTGAGCCCCGCATCGGTCCCGAGGAATAAGGTGTCGCCCATGGTGTCCATGTGCATCGCCCAGGACATGCGGAAGTCGACGACGAGCCCGTCCTCAAAGCGGATGAGCGCGCAGGTGAAATCGTCCACGGAAAAATCGCCCTTGAAGTACTTGGGGTTCTTTCCGAAGTAGTCCGAGGCGTATGCCGAAACGGTCACGGGCTTTCTGTAGCCGACGCAGTTGAGCACCATGTCCAGCGAATAGCAGCCGATGTCCGCGAGGCAGCCGACGCCCGCGAGTTCCTTGTCGACAAACGTGCCGCCGGGGATGCCGCGCCTGCGCCCGCCGCCGGTCTGTATGTAGTAGATGTGCCCCAATTCGCCGGAGCGCACGATCTTCTTGAGCATGAGCATGTTCTCGTCGTAGCGCGGCTGGAAGCCGATGGTCAGAATCTTGCCTGTTTTCTTCTGTGTCTTCGCCATCTCGACCGCCTGATCGAGCGTCACGCTCATGGGCTTTTCGCAGAGCACGTTTGCACCCTGCAGCATAGCCTGACACGCGCAAGTATGGTGCTGCGTGTTGTAGGTGCATACGGATACGCCGTCGGGCTTCAGGGCGAGCAACTCGTCGTTGTCGTCAAAAGCAGGCACGTTTTTCAGATCAAATTCGTCCAAAAACGCCCGCGCCTTGCCGGGGACGATGTCCGACGCGCCGACGATCTCGACGTCGTCCATCCCGAGATAGGAGCGCATATGCGCGTGCGCGATGCCGCCCGTTCCGATGATCCCGATTCTGATTTTGTCCGCCATGATCCATGCCTCCAATGTATTGATTTCCCGTACAGATTGTATCACAAGTTAAGCCTGCATGCAACTACATTTCAAACCGAAGCTGCACGGGTTCGTCCTCGGAAATCGCAAGATTTGCGCGCATCGCACGGGAAAAATCGGCGAGGGGAGTTTTATCCGAGAGGAATTGCGGGAGCAGCGCTTTGTCCGCGAGCAGAAGCGGCATTCTGCCGTGGATTTTCTCCATGCCGAATGCGGCGTCCCGCGTGAGGATCACAAACCGATCTGCGGCGTACAGCCCGCAAAGGAGCATGAAGCGGCTTTCGCGGAGGCGGATTTTGTGCCGGATCCCGTTCTTCCACTCATAAAACCCGCTCGCGGGCACGGCGCACCGCCTTGCGGCGCGAAACAGCGGCTTTTCGGATGCCGTTTCCGTCCGCGCGTTGATGACGAGACTTTTCTCTGTCCGAATCCCCCAATGCGCGAGGGATGCGCCGTCTTCCGTCAGGATGGGCGCGGCATCGGTCGGGCGGATATCACCTTTGGGAGGGTTGAGCGCCTCCCAAATGAATTCGCTGTAAGTGTCCTCCTCCACATAAAACCTGCCGCACACGGCAATCCCTCCTTCGATATCCCCATTATATCACACATAACGCAAAAATGCTGCGATACTTTGCAATACGGAAATGTAAAAAGGTATACAGATGCTTGAAAAAATGCGCGGCATGACGTATAATAAAAATATATCGGAGGTGTTGAATATGTTGGCTGCGGTGTACTACGGCAAAGACGATTTGCGCGTGATCGATATCCCCAAGCCCACATGCGGCGACGGCGATGTACTCATCAAGATCAAATACTGCGGCGTATGCGGCACGGACGTACATATCTACCACGGCGACGGCGGCGCGGCGCCCGTTCCCGTCGGAACGGTGATCGGGCACGAGTTTTCGGGCGTAGTGGAGCGGGTGGGGAAGGACTGCAGGCGCATCAAGGTAGGCGATCGCGTGTCCGTAGACCCCAACGACTGCTGCGGCGAATGCTATTTCTGCAAGAACGGAAAGGCGCATTTCTGCACGAACATGAAGGGCTATGGCACGACCTATGCGGGCGGCTTCGCGGAATACGTCGCCGTGCCCGAACGGCAGGTCTATCCGTTGCCCGACGGCCTCTCCTTTGAAAGCGGCAGCCAGAGCGAGACGCTCTCCTGCTGCCTGAACGGCATAGACCTGTGCAAAATCAGGGTCGGCGAGAACGTGTTGATTCTGGGCGCGGGGCCGATAGGGCTTATGATGCTCCAGCTTGCAAAGGCATCGGGCGCGGGCACGGTCATCGTGTCCGAAATCGTGGAGGAAAAGCGCGCGCTCGCGCAAAAGCTCGGCGCGGACATTGCGATCGACCCGACGAAGGTCGACCTTAAGCAGGAAGTGTCGCGGCTCTGTGAAAACGTGGATTGCGTGATCGAGGCCGTCGGTAATACCAAGACGGTTGCGCAGGCGATAGACTGCGCGGGAAACTGCGCGACGGTCATGCTGTTCGGGCTCACGCAGCCGGACGCGGAAATTTCCGTGAAGCCGTATGAGATCTTCAAGAAGGAACTGTGCGTCACTTCCTCGTTCATCAACCCCTACACTTTCTCCCGCGCGGTGAAGACCCTCGGAAGCGGCGTCGTGAAGATGGACGACATCATCACCGACATCGTGCCGCTGGAGAGGATCACCGAAGTATTTACGAATCCCGCGTATCGCAAGCGCGGCAAGGTACTCATCAGAACGGAGGTCGATAAAGGATGAAAAACAGGGCATTTATGCTGACGTCGAACCAAAAGCTCGAAATGCAGGAAATTCCCATGCCCGCCGTCGGGGACGACGATGTGCTCGTCAACATCAAGGCGGTCGGCATCTGCGGCAGCGACGTGCACTATTACGCAAAGGGGCGCGTGGGCGATTTCGTCGTGGAATATCCGTTTTTGCTGGGGCATGAGGCGGCGGGCGTCGTCGCGCAGGTCGGCAAGAACGTGAAAAACTTCCGCGTGGGCGACCGCGTCACCATGGAACCCGGCATTCCCTGCGGGCACTGCGAAATGTGCCTTACGGGCAAGTACAATCTCTGCCCCGATGTGATATTCTGGGCGACGCCGCCGTATGACGGCTGTCTTTGCGATTACGTGTCCCACCCCGCAGCGTTCACGTTCCGGCTGCCCGAAAACGTATCGTTTGAAGAGGGCGCGCTCATCGAGCCGCTCGCCATCGGCGTGAACGCGGCAAAGACGGGCGATGTGCGCCTGGGCGATACCGTGGTCATCTTCGGCGCGGGCTGCATCGGTTTGGTGTCGCTCCTTGCGGCGAAGGCATACGGCGCGTCCCGCGTCATCATCTGCGACGTGCTGGAAAAGCGGCTCGAAACCGCGAAAAAGCTCGGCGGGGAGATCGTGAACAGCGCGAAGTGCGACGCGGTGGAAACCATAATGCAGATGACGGACGGCAAGGGCGCAAGCACGGTCATCGACTGCTGCGGCATCTCGAAGACGGTGCAGCAGTCCCTGCGCGTGGCGAGCGCGGCGGCAAAGGTTGTGCTGGTAGGCTTGGGCGAGGACGAGATTAACGGGCTGCCGCTGGGCATGCTCTCCACGAAGGAACTGGAAGTACACTCGATCTTCCGCTATCGCAATCTCTATCCCACGACGATCGCCGCCGTCGCGGACGGAAAGATCGACATCTCCGGCATCGTCTCCAACGTCTATCCGTTTGAAAAGACGGATGTCGCCTACAAGGAAGCCTATGAAAACGCGAAGGACGTCGTAAAAGGCGTTATCGTATATTAATTTAAGGAGGAACTACCCTATGGCAACTGTCAACAAAAAGAAACTGATCGATGAGGTCGCAAAGGCGACGGGCTTGACCGCGAAGGACGCGAAGGCGGCTGTGGAAGCCACGCTTGGCACGATCGCGAACGGACTGAAAGACGGCAAAGCGACGCAGCTGCTCGGCTTCGGCACGTTTTCCGTGAAGGATGTCCCCGCACGCATCGGCAGGAACCCGCGCACGGGCGAGCCGATGCAGGTCGCCGCGAAAAAGAAGATTGTCTTCAAGGCGGGCCGCGCCCTCTTGGACGACCTGAACAAATAACGCATACAAAGCAGAGCCTTCCATGTTCGGAGGGCTCTGTTTCTGTATCTGCATATGTGAAACCGCTGGCGGGGATGCGGTTTTACGAAGTATATTCGGATACTCCTGCATCAGCTCCCGAAAGGCAGCGTTTGGTCAAAAACAGCGGTTCGGACAGCCGCCATAGTATAAAGGCTGCCGCGAAATGCCGCGACAGCCTTTATGCCAATCGGTATTACCTGAAGGTATTGTATCCGCCGTTTCCGCCCCATCCATCCAGTTCGAGGATGTTGATGGAGATGAATTTCTGCGGGATATCGAGCGCGCTTTCGAGGGAAGTGCAAATCTGCTTCGCGAATTCCTTCTTGCTGCCCGTGGACGAGGGACCGAACAGCCGCACCTCGATGAACAGCGAAGGGTTCGAGGGATCGCCGCGCGAAATCAGGGAATCCGGCTCGATATGGATCGTCGTCACCTCAAAGCTCTTGCCGGGGATAAGAGAGATCGTATCGCCGACGATCTTGCGCACGGCATCGATCTTGTCGGTAGAAAGATGCTTGGAAGTGCAAAGCCTGACGTAGGGCATGGTATTTGCCTCCTTCTATTATGCGAACGGATTTTCGGAGGGGTAGAGCATGAACTTGGGCTGGTTGAAGGAGATCTTCGGTACGCCCAAGAGCCGCATGACGCTGTGCAGCGCCTTGCCCGCCTTGCCGAACGCGACCGCGCCGTGGTGCGGGTAACCGTCCTCGATCAGCACATGGCGGTAGAACCTGTCCATCTCAGGGATCGCGAACACGCCGATGCCGCCGAAGGATTCCGTCGCGACGGGCAGTACCTCGCCCTGCGCGATATAGCTGCAAAGCTGGCTGTCCTTGTTGCCCTGCAGGCGGTAGAAGGTGATGTCGCCGGGGATGATGTCGCCCTCCAGCGTGCCGCGCGTGATGTCTGGCTCGACATCGGGCTCAAGCCCCCTGTGCATGATGAGCTGGTACTTCATCGTGCCCTTGTTCAGGCGGCAGATCGGGGTGTTGCCGCAGTGGAAGCCCATGAAGACCTCCGTCTCGGAGTACTCCGTCTGGTCCTTGATGGAGGCGTTGTACATGTCGCAGGGCACGGAGTTGTTGATATCGAGCAGCGTCACCGGCTCGCCCGTCACGCAGGTGCCGATGTACTCGCTGAGCGCGCCATAGATGTCGACTTCGCACGCGACGGGGATTCCGCGCGCGGTCAGGCGGGAGTTGACGTAGCACGGAACGCAGCCGAACTGCGTCTGGAACGCGGGCCAGCACTTGTTCGCCATCGCGACGTATTTCGCCGCGCCCTTGTTCGCCTCGATCCAGTCGAGCAGCGTGATTTCGAGCTGCGCGAGCTTGGGGAGAATGCCCGGCATCTTGTTGCCGTCGCCGAGTTCCTGCGCCATATCCTTTGCAACCTCTTCGATGCGCGGGTCGTTCTTATGCTCGTTGAACGCCGCAAAGAGGTCGAGCTCGGAGTTCTCCTGCACGTTTACGCCGAGCTTGAACAGCGGCGCGATGGGCGCGTTGCAGGCGAGGAAGTCGTAGGGGCGGGGGCCAAAGGTGATGATCTTGAGGTTCCTGACGCCGATGATTGCGCGGGCGACGGGAATGAACTCCGAAATCATATTCGCGATGGAGCACGCATCGCCGACCGGGTATTCGGGGATATAGGCGCATACGCCGCGCAGCTTCAGGTTGTAGCTGGCGTTCAGCATGCCGCACAGCGCGTCGCCGCGGTTCGCGGAGAGCACGGGGATGTTTTCTTCGGCGGCTGCCGCGAACATGGTGGGGCCGTCAAACTTTTCGGCGAGCATCGTCTCGGGACCTTCGGGGCCGAAGTTGCCGAGGAACACGAAGAGCGCGTTGCACTGCGCGTCCTGAAGCTCCTTGAGCGCCTGCATCGTGTCGTGCTCGTTTTCGATGATGGTTTGGATTTCGACGATTTCGCCGCCCGTGGCGCGATATGCTTCCACGACGGCAGCCCTGCGGGTGCGGGAGAGCTCGATGGGGAAACAGTCGCGGGAAACGGCGACAATGCCGAGCTTGACGTTCGGAATGTTGCTGACCATACGTAATTCCTCCTGTTTCATATGTTGTACTTAGATTCTACACCGCCCGCGTGGTTCTGTCAAGCGGTGTTTTGCGGAAACGCTCGGGATTTGCAAAAGAATGATAGCCAAAGGCGGATAATGTACAATAAGTTGCGCAAAAAGGATGGACGCGGTTCACAGGCATCTGATAGAATGAAGTCACGACACCACAATTCTGAAAGGAGCCTGGAACCATGTCCGATAAGATTGTAACACTGAAT
>JBMNUF010000017.1:0-47687 GCA_050946115.1 Christensenellales bacterium | reverse complement strand
ACAGATTGTTCACGCGTTACTCACCCGTCCGCCGCTAAAAGAATTCCCCGAAGGAAATTCTCTTCGCTCGACTTGCATGTGTTAAGCACGCCGCCAGCGTTCGTCCTGAGCCAGGATCAAACTCTTGCGTTTAATCCTTTCCACGCACATCCGCATTCGGCGCCAACCAAATGCAGACGAACGAGTACTCAACTCTCGAAATCTGACTGTTCTTCTTCTCTCGCTCTCGCTGTATCGTTTTCAAGGATCGTCCGCTCCCAAGACAACAAGAAACTACGTCTCTCGCTTGGGGTGCTTAATTATAATACCATACCCGGTACCTTTTTGTCAATACTTTTCAACGTAAACAAACTGTTAATCCTCTTCGTCTTCCGCCATGCGGTAGCCCACGCCCGTCTCCGTGAAGATGTAGGTCGGCGCGTTCGGATCCGGCTCCAGTTTTCGGCGGATGGATGCCATATGTACGCGCAATATCTTGTTGTCGCCGCTTGCCGACGGGCCCCATAGTTCCTTCAGCATATATCTATAGGTAATCACCTGCCCCGCGTGCTTGCCGAGCAGCGCGACGATGCGAAATTCGTTGGGCGTGAGGCCGACGTCCTCGTCGCCGCGATACACCCTGTGCTTTCTGTAATCGATCGTGAGATCGCCCACGCGATACATGCCGCTCAGCGCGATGCCGTCGTTTTCCGCGGTCGTGCGCGTGTGGCGCAGCGCGGTGCGAATGCGCGCGAGCAGCTCTATGGTGCCGAAGGGCTTTGTGAGGTAATCGTCCGCGCCGAGGTCGAGCGCATGCGCCTTTTCCTCTTCCATGGTGCGCGCCGAAAGCACGATGATCGGCATTTTCGTCCACGAGCGCACGCTGCGGATGATCTCGCAGCCGTCCATGTCTGGAAGACCCAGATCGAGCAGCACGCAATCCGGGCAGTGCGAGGAGATCGCAGCCAGCCCGCCCTTGCCCGTTTCCGCGATCAGCACGTCGTATCCCGCGCCGCTCAGGGTTGTTTTTAGGAACAGGCAGATGCCCCTGTCGTCTTCAATGACGAGGATTTTTTCACGCAGTTTCATAAGGATTTCCTCCCTTTGGCAGTCTGAACGTAATTTTTGCGCCTTTTTCGCCGTTTTCTGCGCGGATGTCGCCGCCGTGCGCGCGGATGATCGATCGGCACACCGAAAGCCCGATGCCCATGGAGTGCCTTCCGCCGTCGGTCTGCTGCTGCGACGGGTGCAGGTTGCCGTCCATGATGTGCGGCAGGAGCGATGCGGGGATGCCGCCCCCGTCGTCCTCCACCTCGAAGACGACATACTTTCCGTCGTCGAAAATGCGCGTATCGATCCGCGTCGCGCCCGCGCCGTGGAATGCCGCGTTTTCATACAGGTTCAAGAGCACCTGTTCGATCAAAGTCGCTTCCATGGGCACCGTCAGGATCTCCTCCGGCCGCTCCACGTATACGGGCAGGCTTTCCGGGAGCCTGCGGAACTTTACGACCGCGGCGGAGGCGATCTCCTCGGCGACCTCTTCTTCCTTTTTCAGCTGCACCTCGCTCGACGCGATTTTCGTGACGGACAGGATGTTCTCCGTCACGCGCGTGAGCCACTGGGCGTCGCGGCGTATCTCTTCGACCAGCGCGCGCCGCTCTGGCACGGAAAGCGTCTCGTCCTCGAGCATCGCGGAGCTCGCGCCGATGATGGACGTGAGCGGCGTTCTCAAGTCGTGCGAAACGGCGCGCAAGAGGTTCGCGCGCGTCTTTTCCTTTTCCGCCTCGGTGCGGCGCTTTTCCTCCTGTTTGATGCGCGTCGTGAGCGTCGAAATGATGACGGACACGATCAGCATGACGGCGAATGTGAGGGGATAGCCCGCGATCTCCAGATTAAATTCCCCGAAGGGACGGGTATAGAGCGTATTCACGCACAAGACGCCCGCGACGGATACGGCGATGCCAAAGAAATACCCCGTCGTTAAGCGGCTCGTGAGCGCGACCGCGAGGATAAAGACGGACGAGGCAAACGGATTGTTGTCGTCCGCACAGCGCGCCATCACGCTGCAGCTCAGCATCGCCAGGCAAAAGATGAAAACGGAAATCATCGCGTCCCGAAGGATTCTTTTCATATCGGCCTCCGAAAAAACCATTCTCCCACAAATATATTATAGCGCAGTTTTCGCCATTTGGGGCAAGAAAAAGGAACTTTCCGCTTTCTTAGCGGCAGTTCCTTTCGATTTTCCGACATCTTAGCGGAAAAACGGGCTATACTATATAGGCTATGGGTCAAATAACAAGGAGGGATTTCTGAAATGAAGATCGATATGCGGAAGAACGAGGTCTATATGGATGCGCGCAGGGAGTTTATCAACTGCCTTTGCATGAGCATATTCGGCGTGGGCTATCCGATCGTCCTCGCCTTCAAAGAGTGGCTGCCCATCATGCGCGCCGAAAAGGCCAAGGCGCTCAGGGAGCAGCAGGGCGCAGCATAGTTTCTATCTGCGGTAAAAGCAGCTCCCCCCCACGAACTCCCGCAAAATGGAATTGAGCGGGATTTCGTCTTCCACGTCCGCCTCCAGCACATAGTTCAAAAACTTCACGAGGCGCCGCGCGAGCGTGTATTCGGGATCGGCTTCGGAGATGGCGAGGAGCGCGGGGTATGCGCACTTTTTCAGCGCGCACACTTCGTACACCAAAGACGAATTGAACATCACATCCGCGGATTCCTGATAGGGGAATATATACTTTTCTTCGCCCGCGCGCACGCTCTTCCACATGGAGAGCGTCGTCTTCGCGGGCGTTCCGCGAAACTGCGCGTCCCGCACCAGTCGCCGCATGAGCCGCATGTCGGAGGTGTGCAGGCGGTTGTGGTCGTCCATATTGAGCGTCGTAAGCGCGCTGACATAGATGAGGAATTTCTGTTCGCGCGGCACGGATGCCGAGAAAATCCTGTTGAGCGCGTGGATGCCCTCGACGATGATTGGCTGGCCCTGTTCGATCTTTCGCGCCGTTACGCACAAGGAGCGCTTGCCCGTGACAAAGTCAAAGGCAGGCGTTTTTACTTCCTCCCCTTCGAGCAGGCTCTCCAACTGCTCGTTGAACAGCGGCACATCTAACAGATCCGGCCGCTCGTAATCGGGCTTTCCGTCCTCGCCCAACGAAACCTTGTCGCGGTCGAGGTAATAATCGTCCATGGACAGCTTTTGCGGCTTAAATCCCAATACGCGAAGCGCCACGATGAGGCGGTTCGCGAAGGTGGTCTTTCCCGAGGACGACGGTCCCGAGATCAAAATCAGCCTCGCGCGAGACGCGCTGAACTGCTCCGCGATCTGCGCGATCTTTTTTTCCTGCAGCGCCTCGTTCACGCGGATAAATTCGCGTATGCCGCCGTTTTCCGTCAGCTCGTTGAGGTCGGACAGGTTTTCGCAGCCCAAAATCGTCGCCCAGCGCACGGATTCGCCGTAGGTCTGCATGAGCTTGCGCTCGTCCCGCGCCTTGGCGACGCGCATGACGTCCTCGGGGTCGGGCAGGAGCACCTCGATGCCCGGAAAATGCGGTATCAGCTTAAACGTCTTCAGGTAGCCCGTGGACGGCAGCATCGCGCCGTAAAAATACGCGAGCATCTCTCCGCATCGAAACAGGCTGATCTCGTTTGACGGCCGGTATTTCATGAGCCGCGCCTTATCCGTCTCCCCGTTTTGCGTAAACATCGCGCGCGCGTCCTCGGTGGACATTTCCACGCGCGTAAAGGGCAGGTTTTTCGCGACGATTTCCCGCATTTTCTTTTCGATCCGCGCGACCTGCCGCCCCATGAGCGGCAACGGAGCATCCGGCGTGTAGGCAAAAAAGCCCGCGCCGGTCGAATTTTCTATCCGTACGCGCAGATTGGGGATCACTTCTTTGCACGCCATCAAAAGAACATAAGATAGAGACCTTTCATAGATGCGCCGCCCTTCGGAATCCGAATACAGGATAAAGGAGGCGCTGTCGCCCTCTTTGGGCACTTCCTCGAGGGAAATCGTTTCGCCGCCGCGCTGCACGCCCATCGCCAAAATGCCGAGCCTCTTTGCGGCGTCGGCGTAGGTCTCTCCCTTTCGCACTTCGCAAGTCATCATTTTTTCACGGCCTCCTTTCGGGAGTTTCAAAGCGGGCGCGGGAGGCCCCGCGCCCTGCGGCGTTTCTTATGCTTCGTCCTTCTTCTCTTCCCCTTGGCGCATCCGCTCTTCCTTGACCCGGCGCGCCTTTGTGAGGAGCTCGTCGAGTTCCTCGTCCGTCAGCTCGTCCACAATATCCGCGGCGCTATCGGACTTGAGTGCGTCGGAGACCTTCTTTTTCAGGTCGCCCGCGCAAGCCTTGCCCTGCCTGAATACGTCCTCGCCCTTTTTCGCGAGCGAATCGATCACCTCGCGCAGCTTCTCCTCGTCGACCTTGTCTACCATGTCCTCCACGAAGTCCGCCGTTTTTTCCGCCGCAGCGGAGATCGCGCCGACGCCCGCCATCAGGATCTTCTTCACATCGTCCGAAAATACTCGCATCTTGTCCTCTCCTTTCTTTCTCCCGTTTTATCCTTCGGGACGATTCCATTATACCGCACGAAACCCTTTCGCGCAAGGAGATTCGTTCAAGCTGTCGTTTTTTAGCGCCAAACCATGCAAATATGCGAAAGAAAAGTGCAAAACCTGCCCTCGCAATGTGCATTCGCCCGCGAAAATCAACAATCCCCGTCTTGACTTTACACGCTACACGTTCTATAATATATGTATCGTTCTTTGCGGTCATATCCTGTGGGGTTTGACCAAATCAACCGACAAAAAAGGGGGCAAATCATTTGAGCATCAAAATGACCATCGATGGCAATACCGCCGCGAGCCACATCGCATACGCTTTCAGCGACGTGGCGGCAATTTACCCCATTACGCCTTCCTCCCCGATGGCGGAGGTTGCCGACGAATGGGCGGCGGCCGGCAGAAAGAACCTGTTCGGACAGGTCGTTCGCGTCGCCGAAATGCAGTCTGAAGCCGGCGCAGCCGGCGCGGTGCACGGCGCTCTCGCAGCCGGTGCGCTGACAACCACCTTTACCGCATCCCAGGGCCTTCTTCTGATGATCCCGAACATGTTCAAGATTTCGGGCGAAATGCTGCCCTGCGTGTTCCACGTGAGCGCCCGCTCGCTCGCCTATCACGCGCTGTCCATCTTCGGCGATCACTCCGACGTCATGGCGTGCAGGCAGACCGGCTTTGCAATGCTCGCCTCCAACTCCGTGCAGGAAGCGATGGACATGGCGCTGGTCGCGCATCTTTCCACGCTGAAGACGCACGTGCCGTTCCTGCATTTCTTCGACGGTTTCCGCACCAGCCATGAGGTGCAGAAGATCGACGGCATCGAATACGAGGAGATCCGTCCCCTGGTCGATTTCGACGCCGTCAAGGCGTTCCGCGAGCGCGCGCTGAATCCGGAGCATCCGCATCAGCAGGGCACCGCGCAGAACCCCGACATCTACTTCCAGGGCCGCGAAGCCGCGAACGCCTATTACCAGAAGACCCCCGCGATCGTGCAGGAGGTCATGGATCAGGTGGGCGAGCTCACGGGTCGCAAGTATCATTTGTTCGATTACCACGGCGCGGCGGATGCCGAGCGCATCGTCATCGCCATGGGCTCCGGCTGCGACGCCATCGAGGAGACCGTGGATTACCTCGTAGCGCAGGGCGAAAAGGTCGGCCTCATCAAGGTGCGCCTGTACCGTCCCTTCTGCGTGGATTCCTTTGTGGCCGCGATCCCCGCGACGGCAAAGTCCATCGCCGTCCTCGACCGCACGAAGGAAGCCGGCTCCATCGGCGAGCCTCTGTATACCGACGTGTGCACCGCGCTGTTCGAAAAGGGCATGTCGGGCATCGAGATCGTCGGCGGCAGGTATGGCCTGGGCAGCAAGGAGTTTAACCCGACCATGGTCAAGGCGGTGTTCGACAACCTCTGCAAGGACGAGCCTAAGAACCACTTCACCGTGGGCATCGTAGACGACGTGACCGGGACCTCCCTGGAGCTCGGCGAGACGCTCGACGTCTCCCCCAAGGGCACCGTGTCCTGCATGTTCTACGGGCTCGGCTCCGACGGCACCGTCGGCGCGAACAAGAACTCCATCAAGATCATCGGCGACCACACCGACAAATACGCGCAGGCGTATTTCTCCTACGACTCCAAGAAGTCCGGCGGCATCACCGTGAGCCACCTGCGCTTCGGCGACAGCCCCATCAAGTCCACCTACCTCATCGACTCGGCGAACTTCGTCGCCTGCCACAATCCCGCCTACGTCACCAAGTACGACATGGTCTCCGCACTGAAGACGGGCGGCACGTTCCTGCTCAACTGCCCGTGGAGCGCGGAAGAGCTCGAAAACGAACTTCCGGCATCCATGAAGCGCAAGCTCGCCAAGAAGAAGGCGCGCCTGTACACGATCGACGCGATCGACCTCGCGGCGCAGGTCGGCATGGGCAACCGCATCAACACCATCATGCAGGCGGCGTTCTTCAAGCTCGCCCAGATCATCCCCTACGAGAAGGCGGATGAATACATGAAGGAGTATGCCAAGAAGTCCTACGGCAGCAAAGGCGACGCGGTCGTCAAGCAGAACTGGGACGCCATCGACATCGCCATCTCCGGCCTGAAGGAAGTCGCGGTGCCCGAGGCGTGGGCAGACGCAACCACCGGCGCGGAGCCGATAAAGCTCGAGGCGACCGAGTACTTCGACACCGTCATCACCCCGATCCTCGCGCAGGAAGGCGACAAGCTGCCCGTATCCGCGTTCACGCTGGACGGCAGGGTTCCGACCGGCACCACCAAGTACGAAAAGCGCGGCATCGCCGTGAACGTCCCCGAGTGGGATATCACAAAGTGCATCCAGTGCGGCACCTGCTCCATGGTCTGCCCGCACGCCGCGATCCGCCCCTACCTCGCGACCGAGGAAGACCTCAAGGACGCGCCCGCATCCTTTGAAACCAAGCCCGCCACCGGCGCAAGGTTCAAGGGCTATCAGTACCGTATGCAGGTTTCCCCGCTGGATTGCACCGGCTGCGAAAACTGCGCGAGGGTATGCCCCGCCAAGGGGAAGGCGCTTGTCATGAAGCCCCTCGCGTCCCAGACCGTGCAGGAAGCGAACTGGGAGTACGCGCAGAAGCTGCCCGAGTTCAAGGGCGAATTGAACCTCAGGGTCGTCAAGGACAGCCAGTTCAAAAAGCCCCTGTTCGAGTTCTCTGGCGCGTGCGCAGGCTGCGGCGAGACGCCCTACGTCAAGCTCGTCACCCAGCTCTTCGGCGACCGCATGATCGTCGCCAACGCGACCGGCTGCTCCTCCATCTACGGCGGAAGCGCGCCGACCTGCCCCTACACCGTCAACGAAGACGGCCACGGCCCCGCATGGGCAAACAGCCTGTTCGAGGACAACGCGGAGTTCGGCTTCGGCATGAACCTCGCCATCGCGCAGCGCCGCGAAAAGCTCGTCGAGAAGGTCGAGGCGCTGATCGCGCGCGAAACCACCCCCGCGGAAGTCAAGGAAGCCGCCGAAGCGTGGCTCGCCGGCAAGGACGACGCGGACGAGAGCAAGAAGACCGCAGCGAAACTCGTGTCCCTGCTCGAAGGCGCGGAGTGCGATTTCGCCAAGGCGGTGCTCGAGGATAAGGACCTGCTTGTCAAGAAGTCCATCTGGATCTTCGGCGGCGACGGCTGGGCATACGACATCGGCTACGGCGGACTCGACCACGTATTGGCGCAGAACCAGGACGTGAACGTGCTCGTGCTCGATACCGAGGTGTATTCCAACACCGGCGGCCAGGCGTCCAAGGCGTCTCCGACCGGCGCGGTCGCGAAATTCGCCGCGGCGGGCAAGCGCACGAAGAAAAAGGACCTTGGCCTCATGGCGATGTCCTACGGCTATGTGTACGTCGCGCAGGTCGCGATGTCCGATCCCGCGCAGGTGCTCAAGGCCATGCTCGAGGCGGAGGCCTATCGCGGCCCGTCCCTCATCATCGCCTACGCGCCCTGCATCAACCACGGCATCAGGATGAACAATACGCAGCAGGTTATCAAGCGGGCTGTCGCCGCAGGCTATTGGCACACCTACCGCTACAACCCCGAGCTCGAGAACCCGCTCACGATCGACAGCAAGGATCCGTCCGAGAGCTATCAGGAGTTCATCCGCAGCGAAAACCGCTACGCTTCCCTGCTCCGCCAGTTCCCCGACGTCGCGCCCGACCTGTTCGCGCAGGGCGAGGCGGATGCCGCCAACAGGCTGGAGATGTACAAGAAGCTCGCCGCAAAGTAACCGTTTTTCCGCAAAGGGAAGCCGCAGCGCGTTTTCGCCTGCGGCTTCCATCATGTATGTCCCAAGAAACGGAGGCTACGACATATGTATCTGCGATACGGAAAACGCGCGCTCGATATTGCGCTGAGCCTTCTCGCGCTGACTGTACTGTCCATTCCGGGCGCCCTCATCGCGATATGGATCAAATTGGATTCCAAGGGCGCCGTGTTCTTCCGCCAAAAGCGCGTGGGCAAGGGGAAATCGCTGTTTAAGATATACAAATTCCGCACCATGCGCACCGATGCGCCCGCGGACGCGCCCACCCACCTGCTGCAGAATCCCGCGAGCTATATCACGAAAAGCGGCGCGTTTTTGCGCAAGACCTCTTTGGATGAACTGCCGCAGCTCATCAATATCCTGAAGGGCGAAATGTCCTTCATCGGACCGCGCCCCGCGCTCTGGAACCAGTACGACCTGCTCCTGGAGCGCGACAAGTACGGCGCGAACGACGTGTTGCCGGGGCTGTCCGGTTGGGCGCAGATCAACGGCAGGGACGAGCTCCCCATCCCCGAAAAGGCGCGACTGGACGGCGAATACGTGAAGCACATGGGCTTTGCCATGGACATGAAGTGCTTTTTTCTGACGTTCCTTTCCGTGTTGCGCCACGAAGGCGTCGCGGAAGGCGGGGGAAATGCCCCGTAACGGAAAAGCGCTTTCCCGATGATACTTTATAGCGGCTTTGTGCCCATAAACTTCGGGATCATTTTAGGGAAGAAACTATCCCCTCCATGCGGAGGACAGGCGGTGAAATACATTTGGTCGTCATGACGCTTACGAACATATGCAAGGCATTCGGCATCAATGTCGTGCTTCGCGATATCAATCTCACGCTGCAGCAGGGGCAGCGCATGGGGCTCGTCGGCGCAAACGGCTCCGGGAAAACGACCCTGTTCAAAATCATCATGGGCGAACTGCAGCCCGACGAGGGCACGGTTTCCGTGCTTCGGGGCACGAAAATCGGGCTCCTCACGCAGCAGGCGGACATCACCTCCGACGGCACGGTGCTCGAGGAGCTTTCGCGGGTGTTCGAGCCGCTGCAGCGAATCGAGAAAAACCTGCACTATATCGAAAGGCAGATGGAAAAACACGCTTCGGACGAGCAGGCGATCCTGCGCCTGTCCGCCGAATACGCGCGGCTCACCGAGCGCTACGAGCGCGAGGGCGGCTACGAATGGCGCAGCCGCATCCAGGGCGTGCTCGCAGGGCTGGGCTTTGACAGGGACAGGCAGGACATGCCCGCGCATTTGCTCTCCGGCGGCGAAAAGACGCGGCTTTGCCTCGCGCGCATCCTGCTGGACCAACCGGATATTTTGATGCTGGACGAGCCTACCAACCACCTCGACCTCGCATCCACCCAGTGGCTGGAGGAAACGCTCAAAAAATACAAGGGCACCGTGCTCCTCGTGTCGCACGACCGCTACTTTCTGAACGAAGTGTGCGACTGCATGGCGGAAATCTCGATGCACCGCCTCACGCAGTACACGGGCAATTACGACGAGTTTTCCAGAAAGCGGCAGGAGATGCTCGAGCGCCAGCTCAAGGAATACGACATGCAGCAGGCAGAGATCGCGCGCCAGCAGGCGATCATCGCAAGGTATCGCATGTTCAACCGCGAAAAGAGCATCCGCGCCGCCGAATCGCGCGAGCGCAGGCTCGAAAAAATGGAGAGGGTCGAGCGCCCGACGTCCGAGGGCAAGGTGCGCTTCTCCTTCGGCGTCAGAAGGCGCACGGGCGAGGACGTATTGATCGTAAAGGGGCTCTCCAAGGGCTTCGACGGGCGCGAGCTGTTCCGCGATTTCTCTTTGCACCTGCGCGCGGGCGAGCGCGTCGCGATCATAGGGCCCAACGGCGTGGGGAAATCCACATTGCTCCACATTATAACGGGCCGCATCGAGCGGGACGAGGGCACGATCCTCTTCGGTTCCAACGTCGATATGGGGTATTACGACCAGCACCAAGCCTCGCTGCACTCGGAAAAGGACGTGATGAGCGAGGTGTGGGACGATTTCCCGCGCATGGAGCCGGACGAGGTGCGAAATGTGCTCGCGCTGTTTCTATTCACGGGCGACGACGTGTTTCAAAAGGTCGAAACGCTCTCCGGCGGCGAAAGGGGCAGGGTCGCCCTGACAAAGCTCATGCTGAAGAAGGACAACCTGCTCATTCTGGACGAGCCGACGAACCACTTGGACATGGACTCCCGCGAGGTGCTCGAGTGCGCCCTGGAGGACTACCCCGGCACGATCCTGACCGTCTCGCACGACCGCTATTTCATCAACCGCGTCGCGGACCGCATCATCGAGATGCAGCCGGACGGCGTGCGGGAATTTCTCGGCAATTACGACGACTACGCCGAAAAGAAACGCAACGAAGCGCTGCTCAGGGAAGAGGAAGAAAATCTCCCCGCCGGCATCACGCGCACGGAGGCGGATAAGATTCGCCGCAGGGAGCGGCAGAAAAAGGAGAGCAAAGAGGCGCTCGCGCGGCGCGTTGCGGAAATCGAAAAAGAGATCGAGCGGGCGGAAGCCCTTTTGCAGGAGGCGCACAGGGTATTGGAAGACCCCGAGGTCTATTCCGATTACGAAAGGGCGCGGGAAGCCTCAGGTGCCGTGCGGGATATAGAAGAAACCCTCTCATCCCTGTACGGGGAATGGGAGGAGGCAGCGTACGACGCCATGGACGCGGAATAAAACGCTCTCGGAAGAAGATCGCTTCCGGGAGCGTTTTTTTATACTATACGGTAAACGGATCGACGGTGTTCCTTCTGCCTTCCTCGATCGCCGCGAGCAGTTCCGCATTCGGCTGAAACACGATGCACAGCAGCAGCTTGTCCTTTCGGTACAGGAGCGCCTTATGGGGGATGTCGCAGGAGGGGAGCGTCATGTCGGAGGTGTTTTCGATCTTTTCTTTGATTTTTTCGGCGATTTCTTCCCGGTCGCCGATCCATAGAATCTGCCGGAGCGGCACCTGCGCGAGCACGCGGTTTTGCCTGCCGTAGAGCCGCTCGAAGTAGAGGACGGATTCGTTCAGCGTGTAGCGGTATTCCAGGATGAATTTGCGCATGAGCACGATGCCCGCAGCGATCGCTGCCAAAATGACCAGATAGGAGATCTGGCCGATGCCCGTCTGCTGCACGAAGTAGTTCGTCACCGATACGAGCGCCAAAAAGCCCGCAAACAGCCCCAGGACGATCAAAAGCCCCAGCCCGGCGCCCGGCTTTTTGGCGTGGATGTGCTGCGTGATCATGTGCCCGTACCCTCCGCATCGGCGGCAGTATCCGTTGGGGCGGTTTCCGCGCCGGCTTCCTCCGCTTCCGCCTTCGCCTCCGCCTCGACGAGCCAATCGGGTTTCGGCGCGATGAGCTGCGACTGGATGGACTGCAGCACGTGCGCCGTGGTATCCTGGTTTTTGCTGAACGCCATGATGCAGGCATAGAGGTTGCGGTTGTCGATGAGGATTTCCTCGCTCAACATGCCGTACCACGCCTCACAGCTGATGCCGTATACGTGCTGCGCGTCGCTCACCTTTCCCTGTTCGTCAATCGGCTCATAGAACGTCAGGGGGGCGAGGTCCTGATCGCCCGCGTCGATTACGCCCTCTTCGATATACCCCTCCAGCGGCACAAGCGTGCCCTGTCCCGCCAACTGTTCGAGCAGACAATAGGGGAGGATATAGATATCCCCCTCCTGCGCCGCGAGCATGACCATGTATTTCTGCACGCCGTAGTAGTCCGACTTGTCGTCCGGGTCGTAGGCGAGGTTGATAAACGTCACCTCTTCGAGCGTCTCGTCGAACGCCTGCCCGACGGCGAGCGCGTTTTCGGCGATCTCGTCGAAGCCGTCCGTATTCGCCGAGGAGACGACAAGCTGGATGTCGACCTTCCGCTCGTTCGGGGGGCGATATTGCGTCACCGTGAAGGCGATGTCCGCGACGAATGCGGCGGCCAAGGCAAGGGCGATATACACGATCCTGCCGTACTGCATATGGTTTTGCCACTTAGTCTTTGTCAGTTTTGTGTTGGGCATTGCAACGCACCTCGATGGTCTGTTTTCCCCCATGATACCACAAACAAGGGCGCCCAATCAACCGTTTTGCGCTCTTTTTTGTGGCAAACCTTAGAAGTCCACGTATTTTTTCAGGAGCACCGTGCTTCCCCAGACGGACAGCACGATGAATACGAGGGAGATCGCGCCCATCGCGACATAGTACGGCGTCCAATTATAGCCCACGGCGCTCCCTTCGGGAGCTATCATACCTCCGACTTGGGAATTGACAAAGCTCAAAAGATACGAAAACGCGAAAAACAGCGCGAACGCGACCGCCCATCTGCCCTTTTTGTTGCGCATCCAGGTGGAGGAAAGGGTGGTCGCGAGGTAGGCGATCGCGATCCACGAGAAGTAGCTCGCGAGGAACACGAAGGCAGCTGCCGCAATCATCGCGACAAATTCGGAAACCGTTTCCACTATCTCCATATTTTGGATGACCATATCGAGGATTTCCTGATACATGCCCATCTCGGGAAAGACCTTCTTCGCGACCGCGATGTTCAGGACGACCGCCCCCGCGAGCAGCCCCGCCGCGACCGCGCCCATGAGAAACGTCGCGAGGAATTTTCCCAGCAGCACCTTCAGCACCGATATGGGCGTCATAAAGGTCAACAGTCCCTCGTTTGAGGTCAATTCTCTTTCGTAGATTCGGATTGAAAACGCGAACACGAGGCCCATCATCGATGCGCCCACGATAAAGAGCGTTACCAGAGATGTCGTGATGTGTATTTCGTTTTTGAGATACAGCGAGATGAGCGCATACGCCTCCGAGGCGACGATCGCGCCCAGCGCGGTGAGGATCATGCCGATGTGCCTGCGGAACTCATATTTCAGCATTTTGAGCACTTGCTTCTTCCTCCTTTTCGGCGTAGATGCGCCTGTACATGTCCGTCATGGATTCGGGAAGGGCAGACCTTGCGCCCTCCAACACGACCTCGCCCTTTTTCAGGCAGAACACCTCGTCCGTGATGTCCTCCATCTCCTCGACCAAGTGGCTGCTGACGAGCGTCGCGCGCGCGGGCGATACGTTTTCGCGGATCTTCTTGAGCAGCCATTCGCGCGTAAGCATGTCGAGCCCGTTAAACGGCTCGTCTAAGAGCAGTATCTCGCAGTTGCGCGCGAGCCCCAAACACACCTTGAGCTTTGCCTGCATGCCGCCGGAAAGTTTGGAAATCTTTCTGTCGAGCGGCAGCGACGCGTCGTGCGCAAACGATTCAAACTGCGCCATGTCGAAATCCGCAAAGAAATCCGCGTAGTACTTCGCCGCGTCCTTGCCCGCCATGTAGGAATAGAAATGCACTTCCTGTGGGACAAAGCAGATTTTCGCCTTGTCCTTTGCGGTAAAGCGCGCGCCGTCCACGAGCACGTGCCCATGGGTGGGCGTTGTAAGCCCCGAAAGGATCTTCATGAGCGTCGATTTTCCGCTTCCGTTCGGGCCCAGAAGCGCCGTGATGCGCCCCGCCTTGGGAGAAAAGGATACGTCACTGAGCGCCGTGACCCCGCGGTATTTTTTTGTGATGCCTTCGGCAATGATCATGTTTCATCCTCCACTTTGCTTATTCGTACCATTCCAGGTTTTGCTGCACGTAGTTTCCGATGTCGCGAAAGGTCTCCATGACAAATCGGTCCGTCTCCCGCCCGGAGGCTTCGTTCATACACGCGGCAAAATCCGCGATCGTGGCGATCTCCCCCTTTCTGCGCTCGACGAGGAGCTTTAATCCATGAAGGAATTTCTCCCTGCCGATGAGGTTTCGGAGTTCGTGCATGCACGCCGCGCCGCGCAGTTTCACGACCTCGTCGTAGGTCGCGATATCTCCCATGCGCGTCGTCTCCGTATCGGGGTAGAGCAAGCCGGGGATCGTGATTTGGAGCGCGGGCAGCACGCGGTCGTTCAGTTCCTTCAGGAACCTGTCGTAGCCGTACCTTTCCTCAAAATAGAGCAGCGCCACATAGGCGGAAACGGCATCCGAAAGCCATGCCTCCTTGGCGTTGTCGTTGCCCACCGATTCGCCGAACCACATCTTTGCGGCTTCGAAGGCGACGGCGTATTCGGTATCCTCCCCCGTAATCAGGATCGCGCCCGCCGCGCCCGCATCCCGAAACCCTGTCGTCTGCGCGACGGCGATTTTTCCGTAGGGATATGCGCCGAACCACATTTCATACGCGGGCAGAACATTCTCGCACGCCGAGAGCGCGTTTCGCGCCACGGTTTTAGAGAAGGCGTACACGCGGGCGCTTTTTCCCTCGTAGAGCCTGTAATTCTTCCCGAATACGAGCAAGGGGCAGCGCGTTTTTGACTGCGCGATTTTCCAAATACACCCTCCGTTTGACGCCTTCGTCATGCCCACGGTTCCGCCGGCACATAAAGAATATGCGGAGGGCGTGTGAAAAGTAATGTCCCATTCCGAAGCTTCCGCGAAGACTTTGGTATCGAGCGCGCAGTATTCATTCACGACGAAATCGTCAATGCTCGCATCATATCCCGCGAGGATCGGGAAAATGCCGTACAGGCGAATGCTGTCCTCCGAGGCACCTATCAGCCCGTTTGCCATCGGAAGCAGCGCTTCGAGCGCGATGGCGATCTCGCACCATTCGCCCTTTTCGAGGTAACACGAGATGCGCAGCGTCGTCTCCGCATCCCCCTGAACGCCCCACTGCGCTTCCTTCCCGTCTACCGCAACCGATGCAATCGAAGCGCCGCCAATCGTCGCGCCCTCCTCCGTCGGAAACGTCCCCTGCCGCCTGAAGGCGTTGATCGGCAGCGCGAAATACAGCGCGGAAAGGTCCTGCCCCGTTTCGTTCACATAAAAAAGCCGCTCGGATACGGATACGCCGAGCAGCCTTTCATCGAAAACCATGTCGATTTCATAGCGTGGAGTGCGATCCTCCTCCGCCAGCGCGGACACCGCGGAGAGTATCGCGAACACGACGGTGCTTATGATGAGCGCCGCAGCGAGGACGAACGCGAGACCCCTCTTCCAGCTGAATTTTCCCAAAGTACCCACCTGCCCTTCCTATTCGACGCCGCGAATCTTCGTAAGGGGCCAAATGACATAGCGCACCTTACCGATGATCATGTTATTTTCCAGATAGCCCACGTCGCTGTAGCGCGAATCGTGGGAATTGGCGCGGTTGTCGCCGCAGACGAATACGCAGCCCTCCGGCACGGTAAACTCCCCGTAGTTGCGCGTATCCTTGCGCGTCACATAGTCTTCCTCGATCAATTCGCCGTTGATGTAGGTGTTTGCGCCCTCCATGCGGATCACGTCGCCTGCAACGCCCACCACGCGCTTTACGAAGCGGTCAAAGCCCCTGTCGGGATAGCGGCAGATGACGACGTCCCCGCGCTCGACGCCCTTGAGCTTTACGTCCAATACTGTCACAAACAGCCGCTCGTTGTGGCTGAGCGTGTCGTCCATGGAATGCCCGTCCACGCGGATGATCGTAAAAAGGAACATCCTGATGATCAGTACGATCACGACGGCGACCACGATCGAGACGATCCATTCCTTGAGATCCTTTACCCGCGCGGGCGTCCAGAAGACCTTCTTTATCGGCACTTCTTCGCGCATTTCGAGCAGCGGCTTCTTTCCCTGATTTTCAGACATTTTTTTCTCCTCCCGTTTGGAGTGTCGTTATGGCAGGCTACGCGCGGTTTTTCAATCTTCACGGCGTGAATGCGCCGAATTTGTCGATGGGATACAGCACAAAAAACACCCTGCCGTCGATCTTGTGCTTCGGCACCGCACCGATTCGCGCATCGCGGCTGTCAAACGTGTTCGCGCGGTTATCGGAGAGCACATAGTATCGCTGCGTCGCAAGCTCTACTTCGTCCCATATGTCGTAGGATTCGTTTTGCACGTAGAGCCCGCGGTACGCCTCGCCGTTGACGGACACATCGCCCAAACCGTTCCACGAGATCGTTTCGCCCGGAAGCCCGATCACGCGGCGCAGGATCGTGCCGCCCTCCGTCGATATCGCAACCACATCGCCCCGCGCGGGGTTGGCGTCGTCCCTGGTAAATTCCCTCTTGCGCGTCAGTACGATAGAGCCGTCGGGAAGCGTAGCGCCCATCGCGCCGCCGTCTGCGACGACGAGCTGCACGACGCTCGCGCGGAACACGAACCCCATGAGCGCGCACACGGCGAGCAATAGGAGATACGCCATAAAGCGCCTGAATCCGTTTTTCTTTTTGATTTTCTTTTTTCTTTTTGAGGATCTTTCCGCGGTGCCGATTGAATCGGCAAAGGGATTGTATGCCTCATGGGCGTAGTTCGCCATCTTCCTGCTCCTCCGCGTGGGAAAGGATTTTTTTCACCCGCTTTTCAAAATCGGGCCTGTTGAGCATCACGATCCTGCCGCAGCCGTGACAGCGGATCTTCACATCCGCACCCACGCGGATGATCGTCCATTCGCTGCTGCCGCAGGGATGCACTTTTCGCATTTTTACGATGTCACCGAGCGCAATTTCCATATCTCCATACCCCGCCGTTTGTTCCGGCAAGTCGTCGCATGCAAATTCGGGGGGAGAGCCTCTTTGCGAAGCTCTCCCGAGGTCTCTTATTTTGCCAGTTCCATGCCGAGCTCGATCGCCTTCTGGTTGGCGGGCATGAATTTTTCCTTCGAGGGGCCCATCTTGTCCCTCAGCCCCGCCATCAGCTTTTCCACGGTGAAATCGTTCGTCATTCCGGCATATGCGCCGAGCATGACCATGTTTGCGGCGCGGCTGCTGCCCGCCTGCTCCGCAAGTTCCGCGCACGGAACCGCGAGAATGCGAATGTCGTTTCGCGCGGGCTTCGTTTCGATGAGGCTGCTGTTGTAAAGCAGTATGCCTCCCGGAACCACGTTTTTCTCAAAGAGCTCCAGCGAGGGGCGGTTCATCGCGATCACGACGTCCGCTTCCTCTACCTTGGGGGAGCCGATGGGCCTGTCCGAGATGACGACGGCGCAGTTCGCGCTGCCGCCGCGCATTTCGGGGCCGTAGGATGGCATCCACGAAACCTCCTTGCCGTCGAGCATGCCGGCATACGCCAGGAGCTGCCCGATCAAAAGCACGCCCTGTCCGCCGAATCCAGCGACGATCATCTGCCTTTCCATACTCACAGCGCCTCCTTTTTCACGCCCAGCGGGTACTGCGGGATCATTTTCTCCTCCAGCCACTTCAGCGACTCTGCGGGCGACATGCCCCAGTTGGTCGGGCAGGTGGAGAGTACCTCGATCATGGTAAAGCCCTTGCCGGCGATCTGGTATTCAAACGCCTTTTTGATCGCCTTTTTGGCCTCCATGATGTGCTTCACGTCGTGCACGGAAACCCGCTGGATCAGCGCGGGGCCGTCCAGGGTCGCGAGCATCTCGCTCATGCGGATGGGGTTGCCGTTTCGCTCCTGCGTCCTGCCCAGGGGGGAGGTGGTCGTCTTCTGCCCAAGGAGCGTCGTGGGCGCCATCTGGCCGCCCGTCATGCCGTAGATCGCGTTGTTGACGAAGATCACAGTGATGTTTTCGCCGCGCGTCGCCGCGTGCACGATTTCCGCGCAGCCGATGGACGCGAGGTCGCCGTCGCCCTGGTAGGTGAATACGACGCTGTCCGGGTGTACGCGCTTGCAGCCGGTAGCCACGGCGGGTGCCCTGCCGTGCGCCGCCTCATACATGTCGCAGTTGAAGTAGTTATACGCAAACACCGCGCAGCCGACCGGCGCAACGCCGATAGCCTTCTCCGCGCAGCCGATTTCGTCAATCGATTCCGCGACCAGCCGGTGGATGATGCCGTGCGTACATCCGGGGCAGTAGTGCAGCGGGATGTCCGCAAGAAATTCGGGCTTTTGGAATACGACCGCCATTACAACCCCTCCTTCAGAAGCTCGATCTGTTCGGCGATCTCGCGAACGCCGGGGATGATGCCGCCGCTCCTTCCGTAGAAGGACACGGGGCGCGCGCCGTTTACGGAAATTTTCACGTCGTCGATCATCTGACCGAGCGACATTTCAACGGTCAGGAACTTTTTCACGTGCGAGCATGCATCCGCAATCGCCTTTGTGGGGAAGGGCCACAGCGTGATGGGGCGGATGAGGCCGACTTTTACGCCCTGTTCGCGCAGGCGGCGCACAGCCGTGAGCGCGATGCGCGCGGTGGTGCCGTAGGCTACGACCGCGATCTCCGCATCGTCCATGAATTCCGTATCCACCATGATCTCTTCCTTTTGCATCGCATCGTAATTCGCTTGCAATTTGAGGTTCTGCTTTTCGCACGCGTCCGCCTGAATGTACAGGGAGTTAATGACAGCGCGCTTCCGCTCGCCGCCCTTTTTCCAGCCCTTGGCAGCCCATTCCTTCTCGGGCAGCGCCTTTTCCGAAAACTCGGGCATTTCGACCGGCTCCATCATCTGTCCGATGACGCCGTCGCCCAATACCATCACGGGCGTCCTGTATTTGTCCGCAATGTCAAACGCCTTCTGCAC
This sequence comes from Christensenellales bacterium, assembly GCA_050946115.1. Taxonomy (GTDB): domain Bacteria; phylum Bacillota; class Clostridia; order Christensenellales; family Aristaeellaceae; genus CAYFRC01. Next base: position 28,856 of record JBMNUF010000017.1, on the reverse strand, counting down.
GAGGTCTACCGCTTCCTGCACGGTGGACGGGGCGTATACGGGCATCCTGTAGTCGCCGTGGCCGCCGCCGCGCGTCGCCTGATAGTAGTCGGACTGCGCCGGCTGGATGGAACCGAGCCCAGGGCCGCCGCGCACCATATTCACGATCACGCAAGGCAGTTCCGCACCCGCGATGTAGCTGATTCCTTCCTGCTTGAGGGATATTCCCGGGCTGGAGGAGGATGTCATAACCCGCGCCCCCGCGCCCGCGGCGCCGTACACCATATTGATCGCGGAAACCTCGCTCTCCGCCTGCAGGAAAACGCCGTCGACCTCCGGAAGTCGCTTGGACATGTATTCCGGAATCTCGTTTTGCGGCGTGATGGGATATCCGAAGAAATAGCGACACCCCGCGCGCACTGCGGCTTCCGCGATCGCTTCGTTTCCCTTCATCATCTGTCTTTTCATGGAAGCCCTCCTTTACTTTTCCACCGTGATCGCGCAATCGGGGCACATGCGCGCGCAAAACGCGCAGCCTATGCACTGTTCCTGATCCGAGCACTCCGAAGGATGGTAGCCCTTCTTGTTGATTCTGTCCGAAATGCGCATGATTTTCTTCGGACACGCGAGCGTGCACAGACCGCAGCCCTTACACGTATCCTCGCTGACGGTAACTTTCGCCATGTATACAGCCCCTTTCCCATATGGATTACAGAATAGTATACCGCTTCAATATTAAATCCATAGTTGCCTTATGGCGATACAATGTGTTATTTTCCGACGCAGAAGTCCCGAAACACGCGGTCGATCACCTTTTCGGAGGCGTTTTCGCCCGTTATCCCCGTGAGATGAGAGAGCGATGCCATGATGTCGCCCGATACGATGTCCGCGGGAAGGCCCGCGCAGATCGCCTCGAGCGCGCTTTTTAAGCATTCCGCCGCGCGCTTCGCCGTTTCGATGTGCCGTACGGAGGTGAGGTGCTGGTCCTGCGCGGCGATGGCGCCGCTTTTTTTCACGATTTCCGAAAGCAACTTCTCTATGCCTTCCCCCGTCTTTGCGGAGATGGATAGCACGTTTTCCTTGGGAACGGACGGGGCGATGTCCTGCTTGTTGGAAACGACGATCGTCCTCTCGTCGGCGCGGGATAAGAGCGTTTCGTCTTCAAAGCTGAGTTCTTCCGAACCGTCCAACACGAGAACGACCACGTCCGCCTCCTCCTGCGCCTTTTTTGCGCGGGATACGCCGATGGCCTCCACCATGTCGTCCGTTTCGCGCTGCCCAGCGGTGTCACTGATCTCAAGCCTAATGCCCTCTATATCGAGGGATGCCGTCAGGACGTCGCGCGTCGTACCGGGGATATCCGTTACGATCGCGCGCTCCTGCCCTAAGAGCGCGTTCAAAAGCGAGGATTTTCCGGCGTTCGTGCGTCCGACGAGCGCGACCGATACACCCTCGCGCACCATGCGCGCGCTGCGCGCATCGGAGGCTTTCAGCAGGTTTTGAAGCGATTGCTCGACGATTTTTTCCACATCGGGCAGGATGTCCTGTTCCTCGATCTCGTCCGGAAAGTCTGTCGCCGCCTCGATGACGGAAATCGCGCCCGTCAGGCGCTCGATCTCCCGCTTTACAAAGCCCGATGCGCCGCCCTCCATCTGGCGGATGGCGCTGCGCGCGGACGATTCGCTGCCCGCGGAAATGAGGCGCATGATTCCCTCCGCGCGCGCAAGGTCTATCCGCCCGTTCAGAAAGGCGCGCTTCGTAAATTCGCCCGCTTCCGCGAGCCGCGAGCCGCATTCGAGCATGCGCCTGAGCACTAGCCCGGAGGCGATGCGCCCGCCGTGGCAATGGATTTCCGCGACGTCCTCGCGCGTATAGGTCTTCGGCGCCTTCATAAAAACCGCCATGCATTCGTCGATTACACTGCCGTCTTTCGCGAGCACATGCCCGAATACCATCCTCCTGCCGGAAAAATCGCCCTTGCCCGCGGGGCGGAACGCCTCTTTCAGGCACTTATATGCGTTTTCTCCGCTGATTCGAACGATGGCAATGCCGCCCTCGCCGTTTGCGGTGGCGATGGCGGCAATCGTATCGAACGAAAGGAGGCGCTGTGTCATTGTTTTACAGGCCGATGCGCACCGGCAGCACCAGATAGCTGGAATCGTCGCCCTCCGGCGGGAGCAGCAGGCACGGGCTGACGGGCGTATTCAGGGACATGAGGATCTCTTCCTCTTCGAGTGCGTGCGAAAGGTCCGTCAAAAACCGCACGTTGAACGCGATGTCCAGATCCGCACCCTCGAGCTCGATCGGCACTTCCTCATATGCGTCGCCGCTTTCGGAATTGGCGGTAATAATCATTCGGTCCTGTCCGAAGGAGAGCTTGACAAGGCTCGTCTTCCCGCTCTCCGCCATGAGGGATACGCGGTTGACCGCGTCCAAAAACGCCTCGCGCCTGACGCGCGCGCGCGTCGCAAAATTCTTCGGTAAGATCTGCGCGTAGCTGATGTACTGCCCGGAGATCAGGCTCGAAAAGAGTTTCGTCTCGCCCATGATGAGCGCCATCTGTGTGCCCGCAATCTGCAATAGCGCCTTTTCCTCGGATTTTCCGTCCGACAGGATCTTGCTGATCTCGCCCAGCACCCTCCCGTGAATGATCGCGGACAGCGTCACGTTCGGATTTTGCGCGGCGCATTTCGCGATCGCCATGCGGAACCCGTCCATGCCGACCATGGTCGCGCAGTCGTCGCGAATGTCTAGAAGGCATCCGTTCAGCACCTCGCGCGAGTCGTTGACCGCGACCGCGAAGGAAGTCCTGTCGATGAGGCTCTTGAAGTCCTCCTTATCGATAGCGATCTGCTCCCTGCCGTTCACCTGCGGGAGCGCGGGATATTCCTCGCTGTTTTGGGCAGCGATCGTCATGCGAACGCCCGGGCATTTGACGACGACCGTCTTCTTGTCCGTTTCTTCTACCAATACGGTCTGCAGCTGCGGCATTTTGCGCGCGACGTCCAAAAAGAGTTTTCCGGGCAGTACGGCGCCTCCTTCAACGCGGACGTCGGCCGGAAACTTGGTGACGATGGAAAGATCCCCGTCAGAGCACGTGAGGGTAACGGAATTATATTCCGCCCGAAGCAATACGCCTTCCAAAATGGCTTTTGGCGTCCTCGAGGACAGCGCCCTCGTCGCGACCGTCAAGCCATTCAAAAGATCGGGAACCGAGCAGGTAAAACGCATAGTGACCTCCCATAATATTTCGTAGTATATACCCTAAGAGTAGTAGTAGCAGTAGTAGTAGTGTGGAAACTGTGGAAAGGGCGGTTTCTGCCCGATCGATCGGGATTTTCCGTCGGGCAAAGCGTGTGGATGATCGATCTTTTTGCCCACATTTTCTCCACTTTGCCTGTGGAAAACTCATTTTCCGATGTCGTTTTTGATCTCCTCGATCTCGGATGCGAGCAGCGGATTGTCCCGCATATATTGCGCGACCTTATCGCAGGCGTGCAGCACCGTGGTGTGGTCCCTGCCGCCGAAGGCGTCGCCTATCCTGGGGGTAGACAGGTTCATCAATTCCCGCACGAGATACATGCAGATTTGCCTCGGGCGCGTTATCTCGCGGTTTCTGCGGTTGGAGACGATCAGTTCCTTGTCCACGCCGAATTTCTGCGATACGGCGTCGATGATCAGGTCCACCGTGAGCTTTTTTGGCTCCTTTACGCCCATGACGCCGGTGAGCGTCCGCTCTGCGAGCGATTTGGTGATTGGGCGCTGTTCGAGCAGCGCGTTCGCCGTGACGCGCGTGAGAAAGCCCTCCAATTCGCGGATGTTCGATTCGACGTTTGCCCCGATGTAGTGGATCACCTCGTCCGGAACGTCTATGTTGTCGCGCTGCGCCTTTTCGCGCAGGATCGCGCAGCGGGTCTCATAGTCGGGCTTTTGGATGTCCGCGATCAGCCCCCATTCGAAGCGCGAACGCAGCCGCTCCTCCAGCCTCGGGATATCCTTGGGCGGGCAATCGGACGAGATGATGATCTGCCTTCCGAGCGAATGCAGGTGGTTGAAGGTGTGAAAAAACTCCTCCTGCGTGGAATCCTTGCCGGAGATGAACTGAATATCGTCGACCATGAGGATATCGACGCCCCGAAGCTTTTCGCGAAACTCCTGGTTCGTGTGGTGTGCGATCGCCTCGATCAACTCGTTGGTGAAGTTCTCACTCGTGATATACAAAATCTTCGCCGCCGGATTTTCGTTCGACACAAAGTGGCCGATGGCGTGCATCAGGTGCGTCTTTCCGAGACCTACGCCGCCGTATAGGAAAAACGGATTATAGGCCTTGCTCGGCATCTCCGCGACGGCGCGCGCTGCGGCGTGGGCAAAGCGATTCGAAGAACCTACGACAAAGCTGTCGAAGGTGTATTTCGCATTGAGAGGTGTCGTCAGCGCGGAATGGTTGGACTTTGCGGAATCCAATGCCTCCTGCGATTTGTCCACGATTTCGATCTCGTATTCCCTGCCGAACGCCTCCTTGACGGAGCCGGAGAGGATCGAGTAATACCGGGACTTGAGCGTCATCGCGGTGACGGAATTGTCGCACCGAACCAGAAAGGAATTCCCCGTGATGCCGATTGGCTCCAACTGCCTGAACCACGTGTCGTAGCTATGGGGTGGAATCATCGCATGAATCCTTTCCAAAGCGCTCTTCCACTGTCGTTCGATCGTCGCGTTATCAGCCATTTTGACCCCCACTATACCTGAAATAATCCGATATTTTTTCCACAAAGTTTCCACAGGGCTGTGGAAAAGTTTGTGGACGGCTTTTTGTGTCTGTGGATATCATACCAAATATTGCGCCGCGTTTCAAGCGCAAAAAAACCTATTTTGCTAAATTCTTTGGCGGCAGAAAAACCAATATATGGAGTTTTATAGACAGGTTATCCACAATATCGGGTGTCTTTTCCACAAAAAACTTTGGAGGGAATCCGCCGCATCTTTTTTTATAAAAATCTGACTTAGGGTGTGGAAAGTTTGTTGATAGGTTGTGAACAGCCTCAGAAACCCTGTGCAAAACCGTTGCAAAAACTTTCAACAGGGAGTATAATGGTTGAACAAACGCATGATGTGGAGGAAAGACATATGAAACTCGGGGTCGTGGGTTTGCCGAACGTCGGCAAGAGCACGCTGTTTAACGCGATCACCTGCGCGGGCGCGCAGGCGGCAAACTATCCTTTCTGTACGATCGAACCGAATACCGGCGTGGTTGCTGTGCCGGATCCGCGGCTTAATGTGCTGCGCGATATGTATCATCCCGAAAAATATACGCCCGCGACCTTGGAGTTTTTGGACATCGCGGGACTCGTGCGCGGCGCGAGCAAGGGCGAAGGCCTCGGCAACAAATTTCTGTCGCACATCCGCGAGGTGGACGCGATCGTACACGTCGTGCGCTGCTTTTTGGATGAAAACGTGGTGCACGTGGAGGGCTCGGTCGCCCCCGCGCGGGACATCGAGACGATCCAAACGGAATTGATTTTGGCGGATATCGAGACGGTCGAAAAGCGAAAAGAAAAGGCGCTCCGGCTCGTAAAAAACGGCGAAGCGAAGTTCAAAGAAGAGCTTGCGGTCGCGGAAAAGCTGTCCGCGCACCTGAACGGGGGGAAGACCGCGCGCTCGTGCCCCCTTGCGAAGGAGGAAAAGGCGATCGTCGACGCGTGGTTTCTGCTCACGACAAAGCCGGTCGTATACGCGGCGAACATCTCTGAGGAAATGATCGGGCAGGAATCGCCCTATGTGGATGCCGTCAAGGAGATCGCGCAGAAAGAGCACTCGCAGGTGCTCGTGATATGCGCAAAGGACGAGGAGGAGATCGCGCAGTTGGACCCCGAGGAAAAGGCGCTTTTTCTCGAGGAAATGGGGATCGGCGCATCGGGCTTGGATCGCCTCGTCGTGATCTGTTACGACCTGCTCGGGCTCATCAGCTTTCTGACGGCGGGCCCCAAGGAGGTTCGCGCGTGGACGATCGAAAAGGGCACGAAGGCGCCACAGGCCGCGGGCAAGATCCACACGGATTTCGAGCGCGGCTTCATCCGCGCGGAGATCGTCGCATACGACGACCTCGTGCGCGAGGGCAGCATGAACGCGTGCAGGGAAAAGGGGCTCATACGCTCCGAAGGCAAGGAGTACGTGATGAAGGACGGAGACGTCACGCTGTTCCGCTTTAATGTATAAATATAGAAAGAAATATCCGGCCACCGCCATCAAATGGCGGCGACTGCCGTTAATTTTCCCGTTTGCGCTTGACAGGGGCAGTGGAGAAATCGTATAATGTATGTTGCGACGCGGGTGTAACTCAATGGCAGAGCGCCAGCCTTCCAAGCTGGATACGTGGGTTCGATTCCCATCACCCGCTTTGATTTTTTGCGGTAGTAGCTCAGTTGGTAGAGCGCCACCTTGCCAAGGTGGAGGTCGCGAGTCCGAGTCCCGTCTACCGCTTTTTCTTTCCCGCCCTACGGCGGGTTTTTATTTAACATGGATAGGGGGGCACTTTTTGGGGATGGGGTTCGTCTTTTCCTATGAAAAGGGAAACTCGCAAAGAGTGTGCGTTTATCACGGAACCCAAGCGGAAAACCCCGTATACTATAGATACAACGGCGAAATCCAAGCGCCGCAAATGATATAAGGAGGAAAAAAAATGTCTGCACTTACGATCACAAAGAACAACTTCCAAAAAGAGGTACTGGAGAGCGACAAGCCCGTCCTTTTGGACTTCTGGGCGAGCTGGTGCGGTCCGTGCCGAATGGTTTCGCCCATCGTAGACGAAATCGCGGCGGAAACGCCGACGGTCAAGGTCGGCAAGGTCAACGTGGACGAGCAGCCGGAATTGGCGCAGAAGTTCGGCGTCATGAGCATCCCCACATTGGTCGTCATCAAGCAGGGAAAAATCGTCAACCAGGCGGTCGGCGCGATGCCGAAACAGCGCATCCTCGCGATGCTGTAACCCCGGACACCAAAAAAAGGAGCGTTTGAATTATGAAAAGAGCATTTCTGTTTCTTTTAGCGCTGTCCCTCGTGCTGACAATCGGCGCCTTCAACGCGCCCCAATCGACGGCGGAAGCGCAGCCGGCGGAAACGCCCTCGCTTGCTTCCTTCAAAGCCGTTGACTTAGACGGAAACGAGGTCGATCAGACGATCTTTGCCGAATACAACCTCACGATGATCAACATCTGGGCGACCTTCTGTGGCCCGTGCCTGTCTGAGATGCCGGAGCTCGGCGAGCTCGCTGCCGAGTATGCCGACAAGGGCGTGCGCGTCGTCGGAATCGTGGCAGACATTCCGCGGAACGCCGACGGCACCTTTGATGCCGACATGGTAAAGCTCGCGCAGGAAATCGTCAAGGAAACGGGCGCGGAGTATCTGCACCTGCTGCCGGGCGACGACCTCATCGCCGCAAAGCTGAACACGGTACTCGCCGTACCCGAGACGATCTTTGTGGACAGCGAGGGAAACGTCGTGGGCAATTCCTATATCGGCTCCCGTTCCGGCGAGGAGTGGGCAAAGATCGTAGATGCCCTGCTTGCCGAGGTCAAGGGATAGTCACATGAAAAACACCGTCATTACAGCCGCGATTTTCATCGCGGCTGTCGGGCTCATCGCCTACGGCATATATACCAAAGAAGCGGCGGAGGTCTTCCGAAAGGCCGTGAATATATGCCTTGAGTGTATCGGGGTGGGCTGATGAAACAGAAAACACGCCATCTGATACAGGCAATCGCGGCGCTGCTGCACAACCCCCACCTGCCCAACTTTGTTTCGGGAAGGATCCATCAGGGGGCGTCGAAACACGTCTGCGTCCCCGGGCTCAACTGTTATTCCTGCCCGGGCGCGGCGGGCGCGTGCCCCATCGGTTCGCTTCAGGCGGTCATCGGCGGAAGAACGAGGAATTTTTCCTATTATGTCTTGGGAACGGTGCTGCTGTTTGGGGTGCTGGTAGGTCGTCTCATCTGCGGCTTTTTGTGCCCGTTCGGGTTTTTGCAGGATTTGCTGCACAAGATTCGATCCCCGAAGCCGAAGCTGCCGCGAAGGGCGGACAAAATGCTGCGCTGGGGAAAATACGTTGCACTGGCTGCGGTATTCCTCCTTCCGGCGCTTTTGACGGATGCCTTCGGGATCGGCGCGCCCTATTTCTGCAAATACATCTGCCCCGCCGGGACGCTCGAAGGCGGCGTCGCGCTTGCGATCGCAAACAGCGCGGTGCGCGGCGCCATAGGCTTTCTGTTTTCATGGAAGATGGCCGTTCTGCTCTTGGTGCTCGTCTCTTCCGTGCTGCTGTACCGCCCGTTCTGCAAATACCTGTGCCCGCTGGGCGCGCTGTACGGCCTTCTCAACCGATTCAGCGCCTACAGGATGCGGGTGGACGAGGAAAAATGTGTGCACTGCGGCAAATGCGAGCGCACCTGCCCGATGGGCGTGGAAGTTCTGCGGGACATCAATTCCGCCGAATGCATCCGCTGCGGCATGTGTAAAAACGCCTGCCCGACGCGCGCGATCCAATCCGGCTTCTTTCTCAAAAAGAAGTAGCGGCGCTACTTTTCCGCGAGCGCGTATAGTTTTTCCGCATCGAGCAATTTGATGCGCCCCCTTGCGAGCGCGACCATGCCCTCGGACTGGAAGTATTGCAGCATGCGCGTGACGACTTCCCGCGCCGTCCCCATGTGGGCGGCGATGCGGTCGTGCGTGATTTTGAGCACTTTGTTGTCCTCGAGCGCGCTTTCCTCGAGCAGAAACGCGGCGAGGCGCTCGTCAAAGCTCTTCCACAGGATCTGCTCGATGCGCCACATGACCTCCGAAAAGCGCGTCGCCATCAGCTGGTTCGTGTAGTTGGCGACCGCCGCCGAGCGCTCCATCAGGCCCTTGTACAGATCCGCGGGGATGACCCAGAATTCCGTTTCCTTTTCGGCCTCGATGCTGATGTCAAACTGTATGCTGTTTAGCATGCAGGACGCAGAGAACAGGCATATATCCCGATCGAACAGGCGGTAGAGCGTGACCTCCTTGCCCTCCTCCGAAAGGATGTATGCGCGCAGCTGCCCTTTGTGCACGAGAAAGAGGCCTACGCAGTCTGCGGCGCCGTTGTGCAGCAGCGTGCCCTTTTCCTCCGTGCGCAGTGTGGCGTTTTGCAAAAGCAGCGCGCGCTCTTCTTCCATCAGCTTCCCCCACACGGGAAAATAGGTTTCAAATGCCATGGCGATCGCCTCGACTTTCCTATGGACAGTATAGAATAAACCTGGGCGCGTGTCAACCGAAATCTTGACAGGCGCTCGCTTTTTTGCTATAGTCTAAGAAGAGAGTGTGCCTTTGTCACGGAATCATATTTTTCATAATGGTATACTATAATCGAAAAGAAGAACGAAGGAGGTAGATGCGGTCATGAAGTATATCTGCTCCATATGCTATTTCGTCTACGACGAGGATAAGGGCATCCCCGAAGCGGGAATCGCTGCGGGCACGAAGTGGGAAGAATTGCCTGTGAATTGGGTATGCCCCATCTGCGGCGCGGGAAAGTCCGAATTCAGGCCGCTTGGCGCGCCGGAAACCGCAAAGAAGCCGGTGCCCGTCATGGAAACGGCAGCGGACGTGAAGGAGCTCTCCCCCTTGGAGATGAGCGCCCTGTGCTCCAATCTGGCGAGGGGCTGCGAAAAGCAGTATAAGCCCGAGGAGGCGGCGCTGTTTGCCGAGCTCGCGGCGTACTACAAGGCGGCATCCGCGCCTGCGGAAGAGCCGTCGTTCGGAAAGCTCATGGACCTCGTCGAGAAGGATTTGAACGCCCCCTTCCCCGCCGCAAACGCTACCGCCGCCGATACGAAGGACCGCGGCGCGCTTCGGGCGCTGGCGTGGAGCGAGAAGGTCACCCGCATTTTGAAGTCTCTCTTGGCCCGCTATGAAAAAGAGGGGGATGCGATGATAGAAGGCACGGGCGTATACGTGTGCACCATCTGCGGCTTCGTGTTTGTGGGAGACGATTTGCCAGAAATCTGCCCGGTATGCAAGGTGCCGAACTGGAAGTTTGAGAAAATCGAAGGGAGGGCAATATGATGGCCGATACCTATGCGGTGCGCAACATACGCCTTTGCACCAAGGACTGCCTGTGCCTGTACGTCTGTCCCACGGGGGCGACGGATACGGAAAACAGCATCATCGATAAAAGCACATGCATCGGCTGCGGCGCATGCGCGGGCGCGTGTCCGTCCGGCGCGATCTCCATGATGCCCAAGGAACTGCCGCCCCAGCAGCCGAAGGACGATTCCGTGGTTGCCGCGATGAAGTATCTCTTGCGTAGCAAGACCGAGCAGGAGAACATCGCCGCCGGGCTTCCCGGCGTCCTCGCTGCCGCCATAGAAAAATCGAACCGCATCATGGCGGAGGATATCATCCGCGAGGCGGGCTACATGCTGCCCCAAAGCGCCAACGCGCACGCCTTCCTGCGGAAGATTTTGGAGGAGGGCGAAGGCTTCCCCAAGGAAGCCGCCGAGAAGCTCCTTTCCCTGCTGGAAAACAACGAAGAACATAAAGAAACGGAGGAAACGACAATGGAAAAATGGAAATGTACCGTCTGTGGTTATGTGCATGAGGGCCCCCTGCCCGCGGATTTCATCTGCCCCCGCTGCAAGCAGCCCGCGAGCGCCTTTGTGAAGATGGAGGAAGCCCCCGCCAAGGGAGCGAACCCCTACGCCGGAACGAAGACAGAAAAGAACCTCGCCGAAGCCTTTGCCGGGGAGAGCCAGGCGCGCAACAAGTACACCTATTTCGCGAAGATCGCTGCCCAGGAGGGCTACGACCAGCTCTCCGAGCTGTTTCTGAAGACCGCCCGCAACGAGCAGGAGCACGCGCGCATCTGGTTTGAGGAATTGGGCAATCTGGGCAATACCGCCGAGAACCTGCTCGCCGCCGCCGAGGGCGAAAACTACGAGTGGACGGATATGTACGTCCGCATGGCGAAGGAAGCCGAAGAAGAGGGCTTCCACGAGCTGGCAGAGAAGTTCCGCCGCGTGGGCGCCATCGAGAAGGCGCACGAGGAGCGCTACCGCGCATTGCTCAAGAACGTCGAGATGCAGAGGGTGTTCGAAAAGGGCGAGGAGACCATGTGGGAGTGCCGCGTCTGCGGACATCTGGTCATGGGGAAGAAGGCGCCCGAAGTCTGCCCGGTGTGCAAATACAGCCAGAGCTATTTCGAGGTTCGCAAGGAAAACTACTGATCGATTTCCAAACGCTCGCGCCCGCCGCAAGGCGGGCGTTTTTCTGTGAGTTTCTCACGGTATATGGGGCGAAAATGCGGTATACTTATTATAGAAAACAAAGGAGGCGACGATACCATGATAAAGAAATTATTGCAGATACTGAAAAAAAGACTGCCGCAGACCATCGGCACGGCGGTCGGCCTCATCGCAGGGTACTTGTATTACCGCTTTGTGGGATGCGCGACGGGCGCGTGCCTCATTACGGCGAACCCGATCCTCTCGACGCTGTACGGCGGATTCATAGGCGGCGTGATCGGCTCGATGATCCAGTCCGGCGGCTGCTGCGCCTGCATAACGGGCAAGTGCGGAATCGTCCCCGACAACGACGTCAAAGAGAAATAAATCGGCAAAAAGCGCCGGCACTGATATCGTATCAACGCCGGCGCCCTTTTACGCCTTCCGCACGGGGCGTATGTACTTCCAATACCTTTCGCAGTCGTGATAGAAATAGAAAATCCTGCCGGACGTCGTATCCAAACAATACCCCGTGGAGGAATAGTCAAATTCCTGCATCGCGCGTTCGATTTTCGCCTCGACCGCGCTGTTTTCCGTTGCATAATCGAACGGGCCGTGCTCGAAAACGATGTATTCGCCCTCCGGGATGTCCGTCAAAAGCATCTGGCGGGGGATTTCGCCCTTATATCCGAGCGGCAGGCGCACCCCGTAACACTCCGCGAGCGGAATGTCCCAGCTGCAAATCCTGCCCGCCGGGTCGTTGAGAAACGCCATGATTTGCCCGCTGCCGCTGTCCGCGCCGCTGCCGCCCATGTCGTCCAGCTTTCCCCTGATGCTATCCAGCAGGCCGCAGATGGTTTCGCAGTCCTGCCCGGGAATGCGGCTCTGCTTCTGCCAAAAATCCCAATAGCCGATGCTCTCGTAGTTTCGGATGTGCAGAAACGAGTGCGCGGGGATGGTGATGAAATAGGTTTTGACATCTTCCGTTGTGGTGTGCATGCCCGTTCCTCCGGTTTCTAAAAGATAGCAGTCAAAGGGCCTGATGATCGTGCGCAGCGCGACGGGTACGGGGTTTTTCCGATACTCGCTCGGGGCGATCCCGTAGGCGCTTTTGAACGCGCGCGTAAAGGCCGCGTGGGACGAAAACCCGTGCTCCAGCGCGATGTCCAAAATGCCCCTTTGCGTATCGCGAACCGCTTTCAACGCGAACGCAAGTTTTCGAAAGCGCAAATAATCCCTGAACTGCATCCCGGAGATCTCCCGAAATTTCCGCGAGAAATGGGATTCCGAGTATGCAAATTTCTGCGCCATGAGGGAAAGGGTGATTGTTTCGTCGCGCCCGTCCCTGATGCAGCGGTCGATTTCTTCGATGATCTCTTGAACGTGTCTGCGCCATTCGTACATCCGCTCACCTCCCGATCCCCCTAAAGCGATTATACCAAATCACAGAGGCTGCCGCTTGATGCGGGTTGCGATCTTCCTATATTTTACAATGCGATGCGAACCATATAGGTATAAAAAAGGCGCACGGGAAGCCGCTTTTGCAGCCACCCGTGCACGCATCATGCCTTTATGAAGCTGCCGACGTATCCGATTGTCAATCCTTCTTAAACTTCGCCTTGAAGGCTTCAAAGTCCGCCGCGATCTTGGCGCGGTGCTCTTCGATCTTCTGTTTGCGCTCTTCCTTTTTCGCTTCGCGAACCTTTGCCTTGGCTTCCTTCTCCAATTCCTTCTGAAGCTCTGCCGCCTGCTGAACTTCGTAGGCGACCGCCGCCGCATCGTCCTCTACGATGGAAACGTCGAATTCAGAAAGCATCCGCTGGGCTGCGCCTTCCACGGCTTCCTGTTCCAAGGCGATCAGGACGACCTCGCCGTCGACCAACTGCTGCGAGACCCTCTCGAGCATTGAGACATTGTGAGCGGCATCTTTCGTATCGACGATGCTGCCGGTCAGCGCGCCGATGCTGCCGCCGAGGAGCATTCCGAGGGGTCCGCCCAAAATACCGACCAATCCGCCGATCAGGCCGCCGATATAGGTGTCGTCGCGCGTGTCCAAGCCGGTATCAAACGAATCCAGCAGCTTGACAATGCCGTCTTCCTTCTTCACCAGAGCGGCCTGCGATACGGTGAAGAGCCTGTTAATGGGAGCTTTCCGAAGCATCGTCATAGCCTGATACCCTTCACTTTCCACCTTGAAGATGGCCGAGATGATTTTCTCCATATGTTCTTCCTCCTTTTTATTATCCAAAGCCGATGGGCTTTAGAATTCCTGTTTTTTTATAAACTAAAGAACACCTCAGCGAATTTACTGTACAGCCTGCTGAGATTTCTATATAGTATCTGCTTCCCTTATATATAATATTATATCACTGTAAGGCGTAGGCTGTCAACAAATTTACAGAAAATGAAGGATTGGGGCGAAATTGAAACACCGCGCCGTAAAAAGCGATATGAGCTGATTATGCATTGACGGAAACAGAATGCTGAGAGGGGATACCGTATATGTCATCATCAATATATACAGAAAAAAACGTAAGGAATGACAGGATTTTCTATGTTGAAAGGCGAATCTTCTCTGTCAAACTATAAGTTGAGGCGTAAAACTGCAAAGTCATGGGCGACAGGATATAGCAACCAATATCCGCGAATATATGAATGCGACTGCCATGATTGGCATAGAAATCCAACTGACGATGACCGCAAGGCAAAGCGGTCGAAATGTCGATCTCTTTTTATCCCTAAAAGCGCGCGGGCATTATGACCACGTTTTGACCACGTCCACCATGCGCGAAGTGATATATCTGTGCGTTTGCGCGTTCTGCAATCACTGCTTGGAACCGTATAATGAGTACAAAAAAGCCCGACAGAACGGCTAAAAAGCTGTTTATCGGGCTTTTTCTGGTCTGGGTGGAGAGATTTGAACTCTCGGCCTCTTGAACCCCATTCAAGCACGCTACCAAGCTGCGCTACACCCAGATGCAAAATCACTTGCCTAACTATTATAACAGAAATAGGCGCAGTGTCAATATGCGTTTCGGAATTTAACAATGTGGGGCATGAGAGTATGCCGCCCCGATGGGATGTCCCATCGGGGCGGCGGAGCGCTTCTTACCAGCGGATTCTAAACGTCTTGATCTCGTAGGGGCGCATGTCGAAGGACACGGTATTGCCATCAAACGGCGCATCCGCCTGCTTCTGTTCGAGCATGTTGCTCTCTTCGCAGGACAGGATGCCAAACGCGCTTTCCAGCACGGCGCCCGCCGTGCGCCTGCCGTAGCACTCGTATACGCGCACGATCACGCCGTCGCCGTCCAATGCCTTTTTGACGACTTCGACCAAAATGTTCTCGTTCGAAACCGTGAACAAAGGCCTCAGCATCTCGCCTTCCCCGCCCGCCTTGCGCACGGTAGCGGGCATGTTGAGCGCATACGCCGCATTGGGCGTTGCGGCGCATCGCCAGTCGCCTGTGTGCGGCATCAGGGAATACGTGAAGTGGTGTTCCATATCCGTATCGGCCTCGGGGTTGGGGAGGGTCGAGCTCTTTAAGAGCGTCAGCGCGATGCCGTTCTCATCGACGGAATGGCCGTACTTACAGTCGTTTAGGAGCGACACGCCGTAGCCGTCCTCCGAAACGTCCACCCACTTGTGCGCGCAGGTCTCAAACCGCGCGACGTCCCACGAGGTGTTCTTGTGCGTTGCGCGCTTCACGTTGCCGTACTGGATGTCGTAGGTCGCCTCGTTGTAGAACACGTCGACGGGGAAATGCGCCTTGAGCAGGTACTGCTTTTCCTTCCAATCGACCGTCGTCTCAAAGTCGATGCGCGGCAGGTCGCGATAGATGATCACGTCCTGCGTGATCGCGGAGCGCATATAGGCGTATTCACAGCGAATGATCGCGAGCACGGGGCCGGAGGCGATGACGGTTGCCTTCGTTAAGCCGTCCACCTCCCAATGCCTGCGGTCGTAATAGATATTGATGTCCCAAGCGTCGAAGTTGTGGGGCTTGTTCTCATAGCACACGATGCGGTTGAGCGCCTGCCCCTTTTTCGCGACTTCGCGCGCGTTTTTCTTGTCGTATAGGGAAGTGATGCGCATCGCGCCGTCGAATTCGCCCTTGAAGAACGGCGTCTCAAAGCCCTTTTCGTCCGCATGTACCGTATCGCCGGCGCAGGGCGCGTCCTCCCCGCAGAACCACAGCGGCGTGTCCGTCATGGGCGCGAGGTTGGGAATGAAGCATGCGTATTTGTCCCCCACCTTTTGCGCGGGATGGCGTACGCCCTTCGCGTCGAGGAGCGACTTCGTCCCCTCGGGCGCGTCGAACCACAGGACATTCCCCTGTGCGTGCGGCTGCGGGTTGAACGCCGCGACGTCGCCCTTTCCGGCCTTCGCCAGCGCGTTCAGCGCATCTTCTTTAATAATGGCGAGCTTTTCAAACATCGCGCGATACATCTCGTCCGAATCGTCGTACACCTTTTTGATGGACGAGCCGGGCAGGATGTCGTGGAACTGCAGGGTCAACGTGTCTTCCCAAATGTCGTGCAATTCCTGCGCGGGATAGGGGAGGTTCGCGATCTTTTCCGCATAGACGCGCAGGATTTCCGCCTCGCGCAGCGCGATCTCGATCTTGCGGTTGTTGCGCTTGTTCTTGCCGACGGCGGTGTACGTTCCGCGATGGTATTCGAGGTACAGTTCGCCGTACCACTTGGGGAGCCGCGCATCGTCCTTCACGCGCGCTTCGAGCGCCTCGAAGAAGTCCCGCGCAAACTGCTGCTTGACCACGGGCAGCGCGGGCAGAGGCGTCGCCATGCGCCTGCCGTTTTCGAGCATCCACTCGGTCGGGCCGCCGCCGCCGTCGCCGAAGCCGTAGGAGACCAGATAGTGGTTGTCCAGCCCCTTCTGCTGGAAGCGCTTCCAGCCGCCGGCGATCTGGTTCGGGTTCAGCATGGCGTTATAGGTCGTGAAGTGCTGCAGTTCCTGATGCCGCTCGCCCACGGTGTCGGGCTGGAAATCGCGCGACGGGGAGAAGTGCGAGAGCACTTCGCTGCCGTCGATGCCCTTCCACGTGAACGTATCGTAGGGGGAGAGGTTGTATTCAGACCACGACAATTTCGTCGTCATGAAATAGTCGATGCCGCTCTGCTTCAAAATCTGCGGGAGCGCCGCGCTGTAACCGAACACGTCCGGAAGCCAGAGGATGCGCGAGGGTTTGCCGAATTCCTTCGTGAAGAACTCCTGTCCGTGCAGGAACTGGCGCACGAGCGATTCGCCGCCGGCAAGGTTGCAGTCCGCCTCGACCCACATGCCGCCTTCGACTTCCCAGCGCCCGTCGGCGACCGCCTTTTTGATGCGCTCGAACAGCTCCGGCTCGTCCTCCTTGACCATCTTATACAGCGCCGCCTGACTCGACATGAACTTGTATTCGGGGTACCGCTCCATGAGCTTGAGCACGGTCGAGAAGCTGCGCACCGCCTTATGGCGCGTCTGATACAGATCCCACAGCCACGCGACGTCGATGTGCGTATGCCCCACGCACTCCGCGATCGCGACGGGCAGAAGGTCTTTGCGCTTGGCGTAAAACTCCTTTTCGAGATACGCCCGCGCCTCCGCTACGGAGCGGTCAAACGCTTCGCTGTGCGGCTCCCGAAGGTCGAGCAAGTCCAGCGCGCGCGCGAGAATCTCCAGCGTGACCTCGCGCTCCCTGTCCTCCGCGCGCATGAGCATCACTGTCTCATACGGCACGGAGATGTCGTATACGAGCTGGTTCAGGTTCTCGTTGACGTCGTTGAGCGAGATTTCGAGGATCGGCGGGCGCTGCCCCGGCATGCGCTCCGCCGCGTAGGCGTTCAGCACGACGTGATAGGTTTCGCCGGGCTTTGCGGTTTCCTGCAGCGTCATATCGGTGTGCTTGGTATCAAACGCCTGCTCGACTTTGCCGTTCACGCGGACGACGAACTGCGCGCTTGTCGCTTCCCAACCCGCTTCCATGCCGGTGCGGATGGAAAGCAGTACCCTGCCCTTGTAGCCTTCGGGGACGACCGCGTCGAACCGAAAATCCCACCACAGGGTCGTATTTCCCCACTCCGAACCGTTTTGGAACGGCTCGAATTTGTCCGTGCCCTTTTCGGCGACCGTGATGCCCGAAACGGGGGTCGATGCGCGTACCGTGAGCGATTTAAGCTCTTTGAGCAGCCGCCCGATGCGCGCGTCCAACTGGTGCATGATCATGGATGTTCCTCCTTTATCATATCCGCTTGTATGCGGGGTACCCCGATGGTAATTGCCGCGTTACGGCGGTTCTGTCATATCCACGTACAGATTCTTCGATAGTATACACAATACCGCCTGCGCGACGGGTTTTCCCGTGATGCGCGGGAGCGCCTTTTGGTATATGGCAAGCTGCGGCCGATACCGCTCTTTGAGCAGCTCCAAATCGTCCGCCCTGTCGGTCTTATAGTCGATGAGCACCCATTTTCCGCCTTCCAGGAAGCAGCAGTCGATCACACCCTGCACCAAGAGGCGCGCGTCCGAATCCATGTGGAGCGCCTCGCGCGCCGTCATGGACAAATTGAACGACCATTCGCGCCGTACCTCCTGCGCGCGCAGGAGCCGCTGCCCCATCTCCCCCTCGAAGAACCGCGCGACCTGCGCCGTATCGATATCGGCGTAGAGCCTGCCGTCTGCAAGCATCGCGTCCGCCTGCGCGCGGATTTCCCTCCGCAGATCGCCCCCCGAAAGGGGTCTGATTTTGTCCAGATCGAGGCAGGACAGGAGCGCGTGGATGAGCGTTCCCCGCTGCGCGCCCGTCATGGTTTGGTCGGTCAGGAACAGCGGCTTTTCCGCCATCTCCGGGATCGCGTCCGCGCCCGTGATCTCGCGGGACGCGCCCGTCGCCGTGAGCTTGAGCGGCAGCGTCCATTCGCCCTCGTGCGGATAGCGGAATGCGTAGGATGCCTCGAAATACGCATCTTTTTCCGCAGGCGGGCTTTCGAGCCACTCCGAGAGGATCGCGTTTTCGTCCCTCGATGCGCCCCGTATGTCCTCCGTTGCGGTGCCGCTCGACAGGATTGCGATGTCTTCCCCCTCCCTGACGACGGGGAGGAGTGCCTCGAGCCACGTGCGCGGCCTCGCGTGAACCTCCGCCGGAAGCTCCTTTTTGGGCGCTTCGGCAAGGAGAATCAGCCGATCCTGCGCGCGCGTAAGCATCACGTAGAGCACGCGCATCTCCTCGTTCCTGTCCTGCCGCGCCTTTTTTGCGCGGATCGCTGCCTGCGCGGGCACGGAGCGGATGCTGTCTAACTCCGCATCGTAAAACGCCATGCCGATGCCCAAATCCCTGTCCATCCAAAGGTCGGTTATGCTTTGCTTTCTCCCCCTGTATTCGAGCGAGATGCACAGCACGATGGGGAATTCCAGCCCCTTGCTCTTGTGCGCGGTCATAAGCCGCACCACGTCGTCGCCTTCGCCAAGCAGATGTGCCGCGACGCTGTCCTCCGAGGCGGCGGAGACGTGGCGGATGTACTCCAAAAAGTCTATGAGCCCGTCGGCGTGCTCCCTGTCGCGCCGATAGGCGAGGGAACAGAGCGAATCCAAATTCGATTGCCTGCTGTCCCCGTCGGGCATCGCGCCGACGTAGGCATAGTAACCCGTTTCGTGCAGGCACGCATAGAGCAGCCGCTCGAGGCTGCCGCGCGCGGAAAGCTCCGTGAGGTGCGAAAGCAGTTCCTCCGCCTCGCGCAGGCGGTTTCCGAGCGCGCCGCCCATCTCCATCGCGCAGAGCATCGCGTCGCGAAACATGCCGTCCTTTTTGCAGAGGCGAATTTCGGCGAGCTCCGCGTCCGTAAAGCCGAAGATCGGCGAGCGAAGCACGGTCAAAAGCTCCATGTCGCGCCGCCTGTTGACGAGAAGCGTCAACAGCGACAGCGCCACCGTCACCTCCGCCGCCTCCCAATAGCCGCTGTCCACGTCCGCATAGCAGGGGATGCCCGCGTCCGCAAGAACCCGCTCCACATCCATAATGGTATTTCGCGTGCGCGCGAGGATCGCGAAATCGCGCCACGAAATGGGGCGCATCTCCTTTTTCTTGGGGTCGTATATGCTCTTGCCGTACAGCGAGCGGATTTTCTCCGCCGTCGCCCTGCCCTGCGCGATTTTGGATTTCGGCGACGGCTCGTCGCCCTCCGCCGCGTCGTCGCCCGTGGGAATCAGCAGCATTTCGACCAAGGGGTCGTCCTGCGCGAAGGTGCCGCCCTTTACGAGCCGCGCATCCTCGTCGTAATCGATCTCCGCGCTGCCGCCCGTCATCACGCGGGAGAACACGCGGTTCACGAACTCCAAAATCGCGCCGCGCGAGCGGAAATTTTGCTTCAGCGCGACCATCTCGCCGCCGTCGTGCGCCCTGTACGCCGCGTATTTTTCGAGGAACAGCTCGGGGTCTGCCTGGCGGAAGCGGTAGATGCTCTGCTTCACGTCGCCCACCATGAAAAGGCCGTTTCGCCGCGATACGCGGCGAATGATCGCCTCCTGCACGTCGGACACGTCCTGATATTCGTCCACAAACACATGCGAGAATTTGTTCCGCTCGTGCTCGGCAATGGCATCGTTTTTGAGGATTTTGAGCGCGCATTGTTCGAGGTCGGAATAGGTCAATATGCGCCGCGCGCGCTTGAGCGCGAACAGGTTTTGCATGTACATCACGACGATTTCCCGCAGCGCGGCGAGCGCATCCGCCATGTCGCGCACGTCCGCCATGCCCGCATCAAACGGAATGAGGAATGCCGCCGCCTCTTTTACGCGGGCTTTGAGATCGTCCCGCAGCACGCCATATGCCGTTTCCGCATCCGTCTTGTCTTTGAGTACGGGCGCGCGCGCGAAGCGATAGCCCGCAAGCGCCTCCTGCAGAGCATTGTATTCTTCATCCGGTACATGCGAAAGCTGCCGCGCGTCGCCCGCCGCGCAGGCGATGTAGCGCTCGGCATGATGTTCGCAATACGCTATGAGCGACTGCGCGAATTCCCTTGCGTCATCGAGCGCCTCCCGCGCGGAAGAGAGAAGCTGCTCTCTCCATATGCCGCCGTCGCCCTGCGGGAGATCGACAAGCGCCCTTTGCAGCCACATTTCCGGCTCGGGCTGCTCCATGGCGTAGCGATACACCTCTTGCACGAGCGCGCCCAGTTGGTCTGCCGTCTTGCCGTAGGCGAGGCGCTTCAAGCCTTCGCCCCCCGCCTCCCACGCTGCGTCTAAGGTCTCCTCCAGCGCCTGCATTTCGTACCGCCTGATTTCCGCAGGGTCGGCGATGCGAAACGAAGGGTCGATGGAGATCTCCTGAAAATACTCGCGGATGAGGTCGCCGCAAAACGCATGGATGGTGCACACGCGCGCGTTTTCCAACAGATGCAGCTGCCTTCGCAGGTTCGCGTCGTCCGCGCCCTCCTGTAGCTTTTCCATGAGCTTAGCGCGCATATCCGCCGCCGCCGCGCGCGAAAAAGTGACGATGAGCATCCTGTCGATGCTATCGCCCTCCTTCAAAAGCTCCAACACGCGCCCGACGAGCACCGTCGTCTTGCCCGAACCCGCAGCGGCGGACAGCAAAAGGTTCGTGCCGCGCGCCATGACCGCGCGCTCTTGATCTTCCGTCCAGTTCATGCGCGCGCCCTCCACGCGGAAAGTGCGGCCTTCGTATAGCTTACCGCTGCGCACAGCATGAGAGCCAGCGCGATATATAGGATGATTTGCCCGATGGCAACGACGCTTTCTGCCCCATAGTCCGGGAACAGAAGCAGCGTTGCGAGGAAAAACAACGCCGTCGCGCCCTTGCCCCAGTAGTTCGCGGGAATGATGATGTTCTTGGGCAGCAAAAAGCACGCGCCCAAGGCGAGATACGCCATCTGCGCCCCCATGATCCATGCACACCACGCGGGAACCCTGCCCGAGGATACCGTACAAAAAAGAACCGCCGCCGCGAGCAGCTTATCCGCCAAGGGGTCGAGCACCTGCCCGAGGCGCGTGATCATATTGTATTTTCGGGCGATGCGCCCGTCCAGAAAATCCGTGAAGTAGGCGAAAACGAGCGCCGCCGTCGCCCAGGAGACGCTGCGATACACGTATAAATATACGATCGCGGGCGTCAGCAGGATCCGCAGCAGCGTGAGCGCGTTTGGGATGTTCATGGGCGTTCCCCTTTCATGTGCATTGACTATATTATCGCACAATTGCCGCAAAAAGTAAAGCATAGGCCGCGCAAGAAAATCGTTTCGCGGCGCGGCGGAGGCAAACATTGCGACGTTTTCCGTTGACAAAGGCAGAAGATTCTGTTAGACTTTGCCCATGAAATTGAAATCGGAAGAGGAGAGATGGATCGTGAAGAGGAGATTGCGGCAAATCCTGTCGCTTGCGCTGTTGGCGCTGCTGTTGGCGTCGGCAGTCGCCCCGGCCCTGTCCCCCGCCGTCGCGGAGGAAGATTTCCTGATCGAGAATGGCGTGCTTGTCAGGTACCTTGGCGAAGGCAGCAACGTGAAGATACCGAACGGAGTCACGGAGATTGGCGCCGGGGCATTTTTGGGGAAGGATGGTGTTACGAGCGTCACCATCCCGAAGGGCGTATGGAAGATTGGGAGTAGTGCTTTCTGGCTCTGCAGCGGCCTTAAAACGGTCACCATCCCGAAGGGCGTAACGGAGATCGGGGACAGTGCTTTCCAGCTCTGCGTCAACCTCAAAACGGTCACCCTGCCGGATAGCGTTACGACGATCGGTGCATGGGCATTCAGAAGCTGCACAAGTCTCACCCGCATTGCCATCCCGAAGCGCGTTACCGCGATCGGGCAAGGGACTTTTGTCGAATGTACGCGCCTCGCGCGCGTTACCCTGCCGAAAGGGCTCAAGACGATTTCGCTTTGGGCATTTAATAGCTGTCTGAGCCTCGCCGACATCAATATTCCCTCAACCGTCACGCAGATCGGTGAGGAGGCTTTTCTTTCTTGCGTCAGCCTCAAAAAGGTAGTCATTCCGGGCGGGGTCGAGGAGATTGGGGCAGGTGCTTTCCGGACTTGCCGTAGCCTCGCGCAGGTGAAGATGGGGTACGGCGTGAAGACCATCGGAAATAGGGCTTTCGCTGGATGCGCGAGCCTGAGTACTGTTGCGTTCCCGAACAGCCTGCAAACCATCGGACCGTATGCTTTTCGGGATTGCGTGGCGCTCACCGGCATCGTGCTCCCGGACAGCGTGGAGACGATAGGGGCGAATGCTTTTGCGGGCTGCCCGTATCTGCGCGTCGTCGCCGCGCCGAAGGGCATTTCCGAGGAGGACGTGCAAAGCGCCGCCCCGGACGCGGCGCCTGAAATCCTGCGCCTGCCGGACGATTTGCTGCCCCCGGCGCTGTTCCTGCGGGTGGGGCAGACGATGGTGCTGCCCAAGTTCAAGGGCGCGAAGGTAGCGTGGAGCGTACAGGGGGAACCCATTGTAACCATCGGCAAGGGCAACAAGCTGAAGGGCGTACAGGCGGGCGAAGCCGTACTGAGGCTGAACGTACTTGCGGCGGTACAGGGCAAGGCGCTCACGCTGAACGGGGAGCCCTTGAACCCGGATAAGACCTACGACATTCCCCTGAAGGTATTCAAAAAAACGGATGCGGTCGTGAAAAAGGTTTCCGTAAGCGCCAAGAGCGTACTCATGCACCCCACGGGGTACGGCTACCCCGCCGTGAAGCAAATCTACTTCGCATTCACCCCGGTATCCCTCACGGGGAACGCGGACTGGAAGGGGAACTGCCTCTTTGTAAGCAGCAACCCGAACGTGGCGCAGGTGAACCAAGAGGGGAAGATTTTCGCGATCAAGCCCGGCAAGGCGACGATTACGGTATACGCGCCCAACCTGAAGACGGCAAAGGTCTCCGTGACGGTAAAGGGCTTAATCACCTCCCTCAAGCTGAAGGATGAGGAGGACAACTACGTAAAAAAGATGACCCTTTTCGGAGGCGACGCTTCTTTGCTCCGCCCCGAATTCAATGCGGACGCGGCATTTACCGCCCTTCGCTGGAGCAGCAGCAATCCCGCCGTGGTTGAAGTGCACCAAAGTGGCACAATCTACGCCGATTCCAAGGGCACGGCGAAGATTACCGCAACCGCCATGGACGGCAGCGGAAAGAAGGCGACGGTTATCGTAACGGTGATGCCGCCGCCGTGATAACCGCCAATTTCGTGGCAAAGAGCACCCTGCGGTGACAGAATCTGCCGAAAATCTGTAACGGGTACAGGAAATGCGCCTCCGCCGAGCGATACACCGCGCGGCGGGGGCAAACTTTGTGACGTTTTCCGTTGACAAAAGCAAAAGATTCTGTTAGGATTTGCCCATGAAATTGAAATCGAAAGAGGAGAGATTGACCATGAAGAGGAGATTGCGGCAAATCCTGTCCTTCGCGCTGTTGGCGCTGCTGTTGGCGTCGGCAGTCGCCCCGTCCCTGTCCCCCGCCGCTGCGGAGGATATTTTCGAAATCGACGAAAACGGCGTGCTGACGGCATACAACGGCCCCGGCGGCAACGTGAAGATTCCCAAGGGGGGTCAAGGGAATCGATACCGAGGTCTTCCGGAATCGCTACGACATCACCGGTATCACCATCCCGAACACGGTCGCGGAGATCGGGGAAGCGGCTTTTGAAAGGTGTTCCGGGCTCAAAAAAGTCACCCTCCCGCAGAGCGTCCGGAAGATTGGGAAGTATGCCTTCGAGGGATGCATAGGGCTTACCGGCATTACCATCTCAAAGAACGTCACGGAGATCGGAGAGGGCACTTTTCTCTCCTGCATACGCCTCTCCGCCGTTTCCATCCCGAAGGGAGTCCTTACAATCAGGGCGGGAACTTTCATAGGCTGCACCGCCCTCAAAACGGTCAACATCCCGAGCGGCGTCAGGGAGATCGGGGATGAGGCGTTTGTCTACTGCATGCGCCTCACCGGCATTTCCATCCCGAAAAGCGTCACGCAGATCGGGCAGGCTGCTTTTGCCGAATGTCACCGCCTCGCCCGCATTTCCATTCCCGACGGCGTCACGACGATTCGCAGTGCAACTTTTGCCAATTGCCATAGTCTCGCCCAAGTCGACATGGGAAGCGGCATCAAAGTCATCGAGGGAAGTGCTTTCTCGAACTGCACAAGTCTTACGGACATCGTACTCTCGAGCAGCGTTCAACGTATCGAAAGATATGCTTTCGGGAGATGCACCGGGCTCAGCAGCGTCATACTCCCCGGCAACGTGACGACGATCGAGGGGCACGCCTTCTACGGGTGCCCGAACGTGCGGGTCATCACCGCGTCGGAAGCCGTGCAAAGTTCACTGGTAGATGCTTTTCCGCACAGCGCATTTGAGGTTGTGCGCCTGCCGGACGATTTGCTGCCCCCGGCGCTGTTCCTGCGGGTGGGGCAGACGATGGCGCTGCCCAAATTCGCGGGCGCGAAGGTGAACTGGAGCATCGAGGGGCTGCCCGTCGCGACCCTCGTAAAAGGCAACAAGATCAAGGGGGTGCAAGGGGGCGACGCCGTCTTGAAGTTAACGGTAGCGGGAGCCAAGGGCAAGGCTCTCACGCTGAACGGCCGCCCGCTGAAGCCGGGGGAAACCTATACGATTCAGTTGAGGGTATTTGCGAAGGGCGTTGCGACCGCGCGCAAGGTTGTTGCAAGCCCCAAGAAGATAACTCTGCACCCCACAGGGATCGGCAGTCCGAAAGAGGATAAGATCACGCCCGCGTTCACCCCGGCAAATCTCTCCGACATGGGCGAATGGGTGAAAAACTGCACGTATGTCAGCAGCAACCCCAAGGTGGCGCAGGTGCGGAACGGCGGGAAGGTCATCGCCGTACGGCCCGGGAAAGCGACCGTCACGGTGTTCGCACCCAACATGAAGACCGCGAAGGTCTCCGTTACGGTGAAGGGATTTGTCACCGATATCAAGCTCAGGGGTCAGGATGGCAGGTATGTGAAGAGCCTGACCGTTAGAACACAAGACAGTGCCGAGTTCATTCCCGAATTCAATGCGGATGCGGCCTTTACGGCGGTTCGCTGGAGCAGCAGCAAGCCCGGCGTGGTCTACGTTGACGGAAATGGCAGGATAGTCGCCCTGTCCCCGGGTACGGCGAAGATCACCGCCGCCGCTCTGGACGGCAGCGGGAAGAAGGCGACGGTCACCATAACGGTGGCAGAAACCTTGCTGTGGTAGAGAATATGTTCATCTGACAGGAAGGGCAACAAGCGCATCCGCACGGGCAGTTTGCAACCGGCGGATGCGCTTGCGCACAAAAAGGCACGGGAATTTCTTGTTGACAGGCTGCAAAGAAAGTGTTAGACTTTGTCCGTCGAAAAGATAAGCAAGAGGAGATGTCGTTATGAAAAGGAAACTTGCGCGAATCCTGTCCTTCGCGCTGTTGGCGCTGCTGTTGGCGTCGGCAGTCGCCCCGTCCCTGTCCCCCGCCTTAGCGGAGGAAGATTTCATGATCGAGAATGGCGTGCTTATCGGGTACCTTGGCGAAGGCGGCAACGTGAAGATACCGAACGGCGTCACGGAGATTGGTCGCGGGGCATTTGCGTGGAATACCGGTATCACGAGCGTCACCATCCCGAAGGGCGTATCGGAGATCGGGAACAGTGCTTTTGATGGCTGCAGCAGCCTCAAAACGATAACCCTCCCGGATAGTGTTACGACGATCGGGGCACGGGTTTTCAGAAGCTGCGAAAGCCTCACCCGCATTACCATCCCGAGGAGTGTTACGGCGATCGGGGATAGGGCTTTTGCCGACTGTTTCCGCCTCACCCGCATTTCCGTCCCGGGCACGGTCAAGACAATCAATGAGTATACTTTCAGTAATTGCGTTCATCTGACACAGGTTAGCATCGGAAACGGTGTCCAAACCATCGGGCATGGCGCTTTTGATGGATGCAGGAGCCTGACCGAGGTCGTGCTCCCGAACAGCCTGCAAGCCATTAATAACGGTGCTTTTTATGATTGTACGGCGCTCACCGGCATCGTGCTTCCGGACAGCGTGGAGACGATTGGAGCAAGCGCTTTTGGGCGCTGCCCGTACCTGCGCGTCGTCACCGCGCCGAAAGGAATTTCCGAGGAGGACGTGAGAAACGCCGCCCCGAACGAGGGCCTTGAAATCCTGCGCCTGCCGGACGACCTGCTGCCCCCGGCGCTGTACCTGCAGGTGGGGCAGACGATGGTGCTGCCCAAGTTCAAGGGCGCGAAGGTAGCGTGGAGCGTACAGGGAGATCCCGTCATAACCATAGGCAAGGGCAACAGGCTGAAGGGCGTACAGGCGGGCGAAGCCGTACTGAAACTGAACGTACTTGCGGCGATACAGGGCAAGGCGCTCACGCTAAACGGGGAGCCCTTGAACCCGGATAAGACCTACGAGATTCCCCTGAAGGTATTCAAAAAAACGGACGCGGTCGTGAAAAAGGTTTCCGTAAGCGCCAAGGGCATTATTATGCACCCCACGGGATACGGCTACCCCGCCGTGAAGCAAATCTACTTCGCATTCACCCCGGCGTCCCTCACGGGGAACGCAGACTGGAAGGGGAACTGCCTCTTTGTCAGCAGCAATCCGAACGTGGCGCAGGTGAACCAAGAGGGGAAGATTTTCGCGATCAGGCCCGGCAAGGCGACGATTACCGTATACGCGCCCAACCTGAAGACCGCGAAGGTCTCCGTGACGGTAAAGGGCTTAATCACCTCCCTCAAGCTGAAGGACGATGACGGCAACTACGTAAAGAAGGTGACCCTGTCCCTTTACGATAACAAATATATTTGGCTCAACCCCGAATTCAATGCGGACGCGGCATTTACAGCCCTTTACTGGACCAGCAGCAACCCCGACGTGGCAGTAGTAACCAAAAGTGGCATGGTAGTTGCCGCTTCCAAGGGCACGACAAAGATTACCGCCACCGCCATGGACGGCAGCGGGAAGAAGGCGACGGTCACCGTAACGGTCACGGAGCCGCCCGAGGCGCCGTAAAGCACACGAAAAACGCGCCTCCGCCGAGCGATACACCGTCTCCGGCGGAGGCGCATTTTGTGATATTTTCCGTTGACAAACGCCGAGGATTCTGATAGACTTTTCCCATGAAACAATGCCCTTGTGACATATGAGAGGAGAGAATGGTATGAAGAGGAATTTGCGGCGAATCCTGTCCCTCGCGCTGTTGGCGCTGCTTTTGGTGTCGACGGTGCCCCTGCCCCTGTCCCCCGCCGTCGCGGAGGACGAGTTCGTCATTGTAGGGGGTGTGCTTACCCGGTACAACGGACCCGGCGGCAACGTGCGAATCCCGAAGGGCGTTACGGAGATCGGGGAAAGCGCTTTTGAGGACCGCATCAACCTTAAGACGGTCACCATCCCGAATGGCGTCACGAAGATCGGAAAAAATGCTTTCAAAAACTGTGCAAACCTCACCCGCATTTCCATCCCGAAGGGCGTCACGAGGATTGGGGACTGGGCGTTTACCAGCTGCGACCGCCTCGCCCGCATTTCTGTCTCGGAGAGCGTCACGACGATCGGGAAAGGGGCTTTTGCCTCCTGTCTCCGCCTCACCCGCATTTCCGTCCCGGGCACGGTCAAGACGATCGAGAGGTGTACTTTCTGCGAGTGCCCTCTTCTCGCCCAAGTCAACATAGGAAACGGCGTAGAGACCATCGGGAAAGAAGCTTTCTATAGATGCGCCAGCCTCACCGATATCGTGCTCCCAAACAGTGTTCGGGTTATCGGGGAAAGTGCTTTCTGGGAATGCACCGGGCTCAGCAGCATTGCGATCCCGGCCAGCGTAACGAAGATTGAGATGGACGCCTTTTATGGCTGCCCGAACCTGCGGGTCGCTACCGTACCGAAAGGTCTGGCGAATTTGGGAGCCGCCTTTCCGGACGGGCTCCCTGAGATTCTGGACCTGCCGGACGACCTGCTCCCCCCGGCGATCTTCCTGAAGGTGGGGCAGGCAATGGCGCTGCCCAAGTTCAGGGGCGCGAAGGTAGCCTGGCGTACCGATAATCCGTCCGTCGCGACTGTCGGCAGAGGCAACAGGATTAAGGGCGTGGCAGAGGGCACGGCCGATCTGATGATGACGGTGCAGGCGGCGAAAGGCAAGGCGCTCACGCTGAACGGTCGCCCGCTGAAGCCGGGGGAAACCTATACGATCAAACTGAAGGTATTCGGAAAGAAAGACCTGACCGCGCGGAAGGTAATCGTCGTCGAGCCGAAGAAGCCTGTTCTGCACCCGTTGGGAAAGGGCGGATACAACAGAACCGCAAAGATCGCCCTCGCGTTCACCCCGGCAGACCTCCCTGATAGCGCCGAATGGGCGAAAAACTGCTTCTACACCAGCAGCAACCCCAAGGTTGCGCAGGTGCGTAGCGACGGAACGATTATCGCCATTAAGCCCGGGAAAGCGACGATCACGGTGTACGCGCCCAACATGAAGAAGGCGAAGGTCTCCGTGACGGTGAAGGGATTTATTACCGACATCAAGCTGAAGGATGAGGACGGCAGGGCGACATCATTTACTTTCCAAACAAAGCAAGAGACAGGAACTCAGGATTTAATGCCGCTTTAGCAAGTTTGGCTCTCGTGCTCATTCTCTTACTAGAAGGGGTAGAACGCAGCAAAGAGAGG
>JBMNUF010000016.1:0-49314 GCA_050946115.1 Christensenellales bacterium | reverse complement strand
AGGGGGCAGAAGCTTCGAAAGACCACCGGAGGAGTCCTGTATCAGACTAAGTGCAACTCCCTTCTGTTTCAGATTAAACGCAACTGCTGGCACCCTTAGTAGTGGCGTTTACTTTGGAAATCTACAAGTATGGATTTTATAATCACTTAACAGTAAACTGTATTGACAAAATATGTCACATCCGTTATAATAATTATTGTTGCTTGCTCGATGGAGCTTCGGGGTGTAGCGCAGTCCGGCAGCGCACGTGCTTTGGGAGCATGGGGTCGCAGGTTCAAATCCTGTCACCCCGACCAGCGTTCTGACCTCTTGGTCAAGTGGTTAAGACACCGCCCTTTCACGGCGGTAACAGGGGTTCGAGTCCCCTAGAGGTCGTCTTTGCCGCGCATCGCCTGTCCGATGCGCGGCTCTCAAAAGCCTCGGGTCTTTAGCTCAGTGGTTAGAGCAGTCGGCTCATAACCGATCGGTCCGGGGTTCAAGTCCCTGAAGACCCATCCTGGTCCGGTAGTACAGTTGGTTAGTACGCCAGCCTGTCACGCTGGAGGTCGAGGGTTCGAGTCCCTTCCGGATCGTACAAATCTCTTCCCGCAAAAAGGAAGAGATTTTTGTTTGCCTATGTGAGGAATCGTTTTTCGACGAACTTCAGGATCGGAAGCAGCAGGAAGAAGTCCACGACGAGCATGATCCCGTTTTTGAGGAGCCTCGGAGGAAGAATCGCCCAAAAAGCCTTGCCGTAGAGCATGGACAGCCACAGCGTATTGCAAAAGATATTTACGAACACGATCACGAGTACCTTGGCGAGCAGCACGTTTTTCCAGGAGACCGGCCTTTTATACAGGCAAAGCCCATAGATTAAGCCGCCCAGCGCCGCACTCACCGTAAAACCGGGGAAATACTGCCCGATCGGCTTGATAAAAGCCCCGAGGATGTCCGCAGACGCTTCCACGAGGATCGCGGGGATGGGGCCGTACAGCAGGGCGCAGGTCGCGCCGCAGATATAGCCGAACGAGATGCGCACAGTGCTCCCGATGGTAACAGAACCCGCAAGGTTCAGTATGACCTCCAATGCGAGCAGCGTGGCGCACCGAACGAACTTCTGCGTGTTGTTATTTCCCAAGATATTCATAGTTTCCTCCGACGAAGGAATTGACGAGCCAACGCGCGATGTCGAGAGGTTCTTCTTCGGCATGGGATAGCACTTCGTTTTGGTACTTTTCGGGGACGCGGATCGCGCTCAGAACCCGATTCCAGATATCCAGTTCGCTTCCCTCGCCGAAGACCGAGACGATCTCATCCTTTTGCTGTTGGTGCAGCCCGTGGTCCGACTGCAGGACGATGACAGCGTTCGGATCCTCCGCGAGGATCACGTCGATCATATTGAGGAGGACTTTCGCGGCGTATTTGTGCTGCCCCGCGTATTCCCCGATGGAAAGCCCGTCCGTGCCGTTCGGTTCGCCGTTTTCGTCGAGCTTGAAGGGCGTGTGCGCGAGCATGTTCATGACGACGGTGAGCTTGGGCACATCACTCGCCCTGTGTACGCTGTCGTACAGTTCCTCCATGGTGATGGAAAAATACCTCGCCCCCTCCGCGTTTTCCATGAGATCCGAAAGATTTTCGGGTCGATACTTAAGGTTTTCCTTCTCCAGCCCGATTTCGAGTTTTCCCGACGCGCTCAGGCGGAACAGCAGATCGTAATAGCCGTCGCTCAAACCCGTAAGCAGAGAAACCAGTTCATACGATTCCACGATGTTCAGGTATTTTTCGTCCGTGTAGTCCCGAAGCTTTACAATGCACGGCTCGACGTCGTCCGCGATGGAATAGAGTGTGTCGTTCGGAAGATAATAGAACCTGTCCACGGAGAGCGGGAAATACGTGCCGATGGTGCCGATCACAGTCGTTTCATAGCCCTTTGCGCGAAACGCCTCGAGCATTTCGTTTTTTGTCCGCGCGTAGCGTAGGTTGCGCTTGAGCATATCGATATCGACGGAGAACTTGCGCGTCTCCTCAAACTGCACAAATTCCTCCTTGAGCTGCGTGTCGTAAAAATAGGGACACATGAGGGCGGGGATGGCGATCGCGGTCGCGTGGACGACTTCGAGATAGGCGTCTTCGTTGACGGCAAAACCCCTGTCCGAGAGCGCCTTTCTGAATTCCGCCTGCTCCTCGCCAAAGTAAGTCTGCATCGCGGAAAAGCCCAACATACCGTCCGTATGAATCCAATATACATTGGGCGATGGGGTATTTTCATCCACGAGATACTCGGTTTTATAATCACTTCCCGCGTACATGACGTTTTCCTGTGAAAGCGCGAATCGCACGGAGGGAAAGAGATTAAAGAGTGTAAGCATCGCCGCCATCGCAAGCGCAAATCCCGCGATTTTAGACGGTACCTTGCGCAGCAAAAAGGCCGCTGCAAAGATCAAAACGAGGGAGGATGCGCCGTAAAGCAGGATTTTTTTGGCGTAAACGAGTTTGGTTTTGCCCGATATGCTCGGGAAAGCAAAAAACAGCACCCACGCAACGAGGCAGCCGAAAAACGCGCCGACCGCGCGCCGCGTTATCAGGCGAAGCGCGCCAAAACCGATGAGCGAAATCGCCATCATCGCCAGCGTCGCCCAAATCACCTGCGAAAACATCAAGTACTGCGTGTTTCTTTGATACAGATACATCATCGCGATCACGGGCAGCAGCATCGCGGAAGCGAGAAGCGCCCAACTTTCCCATTTTTTTTGCATGGAGACCCTCCTTTCCAATGGATTCCCGCACATGATAGCACAGGGAAGAGATGCTTGTCAACCCCAAGAAGCATAACGATTTATTAACTTTCCCGGCATTGACAAATGTGCCTTTGTCGGTTAAAATATATTTTGTCCTTGCGGCGTGATAGCCAAGTGGTAAGGCAAAGGTCTGCAAAACCTTTATCCACCGGTTCGAATCCGGTTCACGCCTCTTTCGATTCGTGCAGTCCGTACTATCGGATTGCACGTTTTCTTTGCATTCGCGCGGTTGCATGCATAGCCATTCTGTGCTATAATAATATGGCATTTGGCCTATGGGAGGAATACGATTTTGCTCTTGTCAGAACGGATTGACAAAATCCTGCCCTTCGTGGAAAAGCCCGTCCGCTATATCGGCGGCGAGTTCAACAGCATTATGAAGCGCCCCGAAGATGTCAGGGTGCGCTATGCTTTTTTGTTCCCGGACGTGTACGAGGTGGGGATGTCCCACCTCGGCATGAAAATCCTGTACCACACCATCAACGACCGCAGCGACGCGTGGTGCGAGCGCGTATTCACGCCGTGGGTGGACATGCAGCAGAAGATGCGCGAAAACGACATCCCTCTGTTTTCCCTCGAATCGAGGACGCCCGTTTCGGAATTCGACCTGTTGGGCATCACCTTGCAATACGAAATGTGCTATACCAACATCTTATCGTCCCTTGCGCTCGCGGGCATCCCGATCCGCCGGCAGGATAGGAAAAGCGAACCCTTTGTCATCTGCGGCGGGCCGTGCGCATTCAACCCCGAGCCGCTCGCGCCGTTTGTGGACCTGTTCGTGTTGGGCGACGGGGAAAAGTCCACACACGATACCATCGATACCTATTTGCGCTGGAAAGAGTCGGGAGCGGACAGGGACGAGTACCTCAAAATGGCGGCGCAGATCGACGGGGTATATGTGCCGAGCCTGTATGATGTATCGTATAACGAAGACGGGACGATCCGAGCGGTCGAACCCAAGCCCGGAAGCGGCGCGCCGCCCGTCGTCTACAAGGCGCTGGTAAACGACCTCACCGCCGCGGATTACCCAGAGAAATTGATTGTTCCCTACGGCGAAGTGGTGCACAACCGCATCATGCTCGAAATCTTCCGCGGCTGCACCAAGGGCTGCCGCTTCTGTCAGGCGGGCATGATCTACCGCCCCGTGCGCGAGCGTTCCATGGAAAGGCTGCTCGAAATCGCGGAAAAACTCACGGCGGCGACGGGATACGACGAGATCAGCCTCATGAGCCTTTCAAGCGGCGACTATTCGTGCCTTCCGGAACTTGCGACAGAGCTCATTGAGCGGTATGAGGAAAAGCGCGTCAAAATCTCCCTGCCGTCGTTGCGCATCGATTCCGTCGTAAAGGATACCCTCGCCGCGACGCAGCAGGTTCGCAAAACCGCGCTCACGCTTGCGCCCGAGGCGGGCACGCAGCGGCTGCGCGACGTCATCAACAAGGGCGTCACCGAGGAAGACCTCATGCGCGCCGTGTCCGACGCCTTTGAGCAGGGGTGGAGCGCCATAAAGCTCTATTTCATGCTGGGGCTGCCCACCGAGACCGACGAGGACGTGGACGGCATAGCCGACCTCGCCGAAAAGGTTCGCAAATGCTATTTTCAGGTGCCAAAGGAGCGCCGCGCGCCTGGGCTTCGCATCACCGTCAGCGCATCCGTGTTCGTTCCGAAACCGGACACGCCCTTTCAGTGGTGCCCGCAGCTCGACGAGGAGACCGTCATCGTGCGGCAGCTGCGCCTGAAAAATGCGCTCTCCAAGATCAAGGGCGTGGACTTCAAGTACCACGCGCCCGACCTTTCGCTCATCGAGGCGGTATTTGCATCGGGCGACAGGCGGTGTGCGGACGCGCTGGAGCGAGCCTTTGAACTGGGCTGCGTCTTTGACAGCTGGAGCGATCAATACAAGCACGCGCTTTGGCTCGAGGTGTTCCGCCAAACAAATCTCGATATCGATTTTTACGCGCACAGAATGCGCGATTTGGATGAGGTGCTGCCGTGGGATCACCTCGATTGCGGCGTGGAAAAGCGCTACCTGCGCTCGGAATGGGAGAAGGCGCTGCGCGGCGAGACCACGCGTGACTGCCGCCAGGGCTGCACGGGCTGCGGCGTGAAGCGGTATGAGGGGGCGTGCGTATGAGGGCGATGTACCGGTTCGGAAAGCGCGACAGGCTCAAGTTCGTGTCGCACCTTGACCTGCAGCGCTTCTTCCAGAGGGCGGTTCGGAGAACGGATCTTCCGATCGCCTATTCGCAGGGCTTCAATCCGCACCCGCTGATTTCGTTTGCGAGCGCGCTTGCCATGGGGTGGACGAGCGAGGCGGAGATCGTGGACATCCGTTTCTCCGAAAACGTGACGAAGGACATCGCCATGAACGAAATGCTCATGGCGCTGCCGCCGGATCTTCCGCTGTATCAGGTGCGCCTCGTAGACGACAGATATCCCGCAGCGATGGCGATGGTGAAGATGGCGGATTATGCGATTACGGCAGACCGCGATATGACTGAAGCCGCCAAGAAGTTTTTATCGCTTGCGGAGTGCATCGCCCTGCGAAAGACCAAGAAAGGCGAGAAGCCGACCGACGTCCGTCCGATGTGTCGCGCGCTTTCCGTCGAAAAGACGGACTTTGGCAGCATCGTCAAAACGCGGCTCATGCTTACGGAAACGGAGACCTTCAAGCCCGATCTCCTCATGCGAACGCTCGCATCGGTTGCAGATATGGAAGAACCTGCATTTTCCATCCACAGGACGTGCCTCTTGGGGCAGACGGCGGACGGGCAAGCCGTTCCCGTCATGGAATTGTGACAGATGGACAAGCAGCTTTTGATCGAGTGTTCCCGCGCCGAGACTCGCCTTTGCGTATTGGAGGATATGAAGCTTGCAGAGCTTTATATCGAGCGAAAGGGAACGGAAAAGCTCGCGGGAAACATCTACGTCGGCCGCGTCGAAAACGTGCTGCCGGGAATGAACGCGGCGTTTGTAGACATCGGGCAGGAAAAAAACGGCTTTCTGTACGCGGACGACATACAGATTGATGCGCGCGATTTCGAGGGCGTATCCATCGAGTTGCCGATTCAAAAGAGATTAAAGCGCGGGCAGGAAATCGTCGTCCAGGTCGCAAAGGACGCCGTCGGTACAAAGGGCGCACGGCTTTCGTGCAACATAACCCTTCCGGGAAGGCTCACGGTGCTATTGCCGAGCGTCGCCTATACGGGCGTTTCGCGCCGCATCGAAACCGAAAGCGAACGCGCGCGTCTAAAGGCTCTCGCGGATGCGATTTGTCCAAGCGGCATGGGGCTTATTTTCCGAACGGCAGCGGAAGGCGCGGATGAGGAAGAACTCCGGCGGGATGTGCAATACCTCGTGCGGCTTTGGGAAAACATCAGTCGGCGTGGGAGGCACATTGTTGCGCCGGCGCTACTCCACGCAGACGGAGACATTCTGTCCCGCGCGGTTCGCGACATGTTTTTGCCCGACGTAACGCGCGTATTGATCGATGACGAAGCGCAGGCGCAGGTTTTGCGGGAACACGCCAAAATGCTTTCCGATGAACTTGCCGATCGCATCGAAGTCTATGCGAAGGATGTCCCCATGGCAACCCTATACGGCATAGAATCGCAGGTAGAAAAGGCGCTTTCGCGCAAGGTGTGGCTCAAAAGCGGCGGCTATCTCGTGATCGATCATGCCGAAGCGCTCACCGCAATCGATGTCAACACCGGAAAATTCACCGGCAAGACCGACCTTTCCGACACGGTGTTTCGCATCAACTGCGAGGCTGCGGAGGAAATCGCGCGCCAGCTTCGCCTGCGCGACATAGGCGGCATCATCGTGATCGACTTCATCGACATGGACAAGGCGGAGCAAAGGGAAAACCTCCTCGCCCTGTTCGCGGCGGAACTGAAAAAAGACCGCACCAAGACCAATCTCGTGGGGCTTACGCCGCTCGGCCTCGTCGAGATGACGCGCAAGAAGGTTCGCCAGCCGCTGCACAGTATTCTGAAGCGCCCATGCCCCGTATGCGACGGCACGGGCATGACGGAAACGGACGAGACCAAGGCGATAACCGCCCTGCGCGCCCTGAAGGCGCGGCTCGGGCAGGCAAACGCTTTTCTGGTGGAAACGGACAAGGGCACCGCGGGGCAGATGCTCCTCTTGGGTGCCGACAGAGGCGTTCGTGCCTACGTGCGCGCGGCGACAGATCTTCGCGGAGAAGTGTTTCGCATCGCACCGATATCGGAAGACGCCTTGCCGCAGGACGCAAAATTGATTCCCGCACTATCATAATACAAAGAAGGTACTCTATGAAAAAGACGGAATACATTGCAGACGAAGAGCTCCTTTTGCAGAGACAATATGCACAGAAAGTAAGGGCGCTTTTGCCCGCGGGAAGAACCTATCACATCGCAACGCTCGGCTGCCAAATGAACGTTCGCGACAGCGAAACCATCGCGGGGCTGCTCGAAGAAATGGGCTTTTCCAAGGCGGAATCGAAGGAAAGCGCCGATTTGGTGCTGTACAACACCTGCTGCATACGCGAAAACGCGGAAAACAAGGCGCTCGGCAATATCATTTGGCTGAAAGAACTCAAAAAGGAACGACCCGATATGCTCATTTGCGTCGGCGGGTGCATGATGCAGGAGGAAGGCGTCGCCGAAAAGCTCGCTGCCTCCTATCCCTTTATCGATGTGATCTTCGGCACGCACAATACCTGCCGCCTGCCGCAGCTCATCCATCGAACGCTGACGGAAAAGCAACCGGCGGTCGAAATCCTGAATACAGACGGCTCGATCTGCGAAGGGCTGCCCGCAAGGCGAAGCGATACGGTCACCGCGTTCGTCAACATCATGTACGGCTGCGACAATTTCTGTTCTTATTGCATCGTGCCGTATGTGCGCGGACGCGAGCGCTCTCGGCGGGAAGGTGATATCTTAGACGAAGTGAAATCCCTGCGCGACGAAGGCGTTCAGGAGATCATGCTCTTGGGGCAGAACGTGAATTCCTACGGCGGCGGGGGAAATGCGTTTGCGGAACTGCTCTACAAGGTAAATGCGCTCGAAATCCCGCGTATCCGCTTCATGACGTCCCACCCCAAGGACTTATCGGACGCACTGATCGACGCGATATCGTCCCTCCCGCACGTATGCAACCAGCTGCATCTGCCTGTACAGTCGGGAAACGACCGAATACTGCGGCTCATGAACCGCAGATACACCCGCGAGAGGTATTTCGAGCTCGTCCAAAAACTTCGTAGCGCGTGCCCTGAGATCGGGCTTACGACGGACACCATCGTCGGATTTCCGGGGGAGACGAGCGATGAGTTTGAAGATACCTTATCACTCATACAATCCGTGCGGTTCGATGCGGCATATACCTTCATCTATTCCAAAAGGCGGGGAACGCCCGCCGCAGAAATGGAGGACGGGGTTTCCGCCGAGGAAAAGACGCAGCGCATCACACGCCTGATCTCTGCACAGCAGGAGATAACGCGCGAGATACTAAAGCGCGAAATCGGAAAGACGATTCCCGTGCTCGTCGAATCCGCCTCCGCGCGCGATGCGGGAAGCGTATGCGGCAAGACGGAGCGCGGGCAGATGGTCAACTTCCAAGGGGATACGGCGGACATCGGGAAAATCCTTCCGATCCGCATCACATCCGCAGGGAAAAACACGTTGCGAGGCATCAAAGTACAATAAAGCAAAGGGGATACGGCTATGAATCTGGTCTTTACGAAGACGCGCGAGCTCGGCGAGGCGCTCATGATGAGCGACGAATACAAGGCGATGAAGGACGCCGAAGCAAAGGCGATGGGGAACGCGAAGGCAGCGCTGCTCATGGGAAAGCTCCTGGAAACGCGGCAGACCGTCGAGGGCATGCTCATCGAGGCGGACTGCGACGGGGAGGCGCTCAAGCGCCTGTCCGGCGAAATGGATGCGCTGCAGGAAGAATTGCAGGCCATCGACGACGTGCAGGAACTCACGCATGCGCGCGACAAGTTCTCCCAGCTCATCGCGCAGGTGAATAAGGTGTTGCAGTTTATCATCACAGGCGAAATGCCCTCCGATGAGGAAGAAGACGGTTTCGGCGGAACCTGCTCGGGCAACTGCGCTTCCTGCGGCGGAGTCTGCAGCAAGCCGAATTGACGATAGAACAGGAGCGTACTCCATGCCGCTTTCACCGATGATGCGCCAGTACTTGCAGACAAAGGAAGAAAACCCGGGCTGTATCGTATTTTTCAGGC
This sequence comes from Christensenellales bacterium, assembly GCA_050946115.1. GTDB lineage: Bacteria > Bacillota > Clostridia > Christensenellales > Aristaeellaceae > CAYFRC01. The sequence continues at coordinate 40,305 of JBMNUF010000016.1, read as the reverse complement.
TGGGCGATTTCTATGAAATGTTCTTTGAGGACGCGATACTCGTCTCCAAAGAGTTGGAGCTGACGCTCACCGGCAAGGAGTGCGGCCTCGAGGAGCGTGCACCCATGTGCGGCGTGCCGTATCACGCGGCAGATACCTATGTCGCGAGGCTCATCGAAAAGGGGTACCGCGTCGCGATCTGCGAGCAGGTGTCCGATCCCGCGCTCTCCAAGGGGCTGGTAGATCGCGCGGTCACGCGCATCGTGTCCCCGGGGACGATCGTCAACGCCGAGCTCTTGGACGAAAAGCGCGCGAGCTATATCCTCGCCGTATCGCAGCACAGGGGGCAGTGCGGCTTTGCGTTTTGCGACGTATCCACGGGCGAAATGCAGACGTATCAGGCGCCTATGAAGGACCTTGCGGACGAATTGCGCAGCATCTCTCCGCGCGAAATCGTGGCTGCGGACAAAGAAGGGTTTACCGCATTCGACGTTCCCGTAACGGAGATAGGGGAGGAGCGTTTTTCCTACGCCGCGTCGCAAAAGGCGCTGCTTGCGCACTTCTCCGCGCAAAGCCTTTCGGAATTGGGCTTGGAAGGGCAAAGGGCGTGCGTCATGGCATCGGGGGCGCTCCTCTGGTACCTTGAGGAGACGCAAAAGAACAGCCTTGCGCACATCCTCCGCATACGGTATTACCACAAAGAGCGGCACATGATGCTGGACAACGTCGCCTCCGCCAATCTGGAGCTGACCGAGACCATCCGCAGCAAATCCCGCAAGGGCTCGCTCTTGGGCGTGATCGACAGAACCGTAACCAGCATGGGCTCGAGGCAGCTTCGCGCATGGGTCGAACGGCCTTTGCAGGACAAGGCGGAGATCGAAAAGCGGCTCGATGCGGTCGAAGAGTTCCTTTCTGCCCCGTTCCGCGCGGATTTCCTGCGCGATTCGTTTTCGGGCGTCTACGACGTCGAGCGACTCCTGAGCAAAATCGCCTACGAAAGCGTCAATGCGCGGGATTGCCTCGCGATCTTGAGGACGCTTCGCGCGATCCCGGAGATTAAGGGGCAGCTGCAGATGCTGTCCGCGCAGGCGGTTTCGGAGCTGCTGTCCCAAATGGACGACATGGCCGACCTCAAATCCCTCCTCGAGCGGGCGATCTCCGAGGACGCGCCGCTTCAGATGAAGGACGGCGGCATCTTCCGCGAGGGCTATAACGAAACGCTCGACACCTACCGCGCCGCCTCCGCGAACGGCAAGCAATGGCTGAGCGATTTGGAAGCGCGGGAACGCGATAAGACCGGCATCAAAAACCTCAAGATCGGTTACAACCGCGTGTTCGGCTACTATATCGAGGTCACAAAGTCCTATTACGATCTCGTGCCGAAGGACTACGTGCGCAAACAGACGCTCGCGAACTGCGAACGCTTTCTGACGGACGAGCTGAAAAAACTGGAAGATACGATTTTGGGCGCGGAGGACAACGCGCTGCGCCTCGAGACGGAACTGTTTTCCGAAATCCGCGAAATCTTGAAGGGCGACCTCGCGCGGCTGCAGAGCCTTGCTGAAGCCTTGAAGTCGCTGGACGCGCTGCTCTCGCTCGCGCAGATCGCGCGGGAAGAGGAGTATGTGCGCCCCGAACTCAACGAAGACGGCATCCTCGAAATCGCGGACGGCAGGCATTCCGTCGTGGAAAAAGCCCTCGGGCGGGAGAAATTCGTTCCCAACGATACATCGCTCGACAGGGCGCGCCGCGTGATGATCATCACGGGTCCAAACATGGCGGGAAAGAGCACCTATATGCGGCAGGTGGCGCTGATCGTGCTCATGGCGCACGTCGGTTCCTTTGTGCCCGCCTTGCGCGCGAACATCCCCATCACGGACAGGATCTTCACCCGCATCGGCGCGTCGGACGACCTGTATAAGGGGCAGTCCACCTTCATGGTCGAAATGCAGGAGCTCGCGACGATCCTGAAATATGCCACGGAAAAGAGCCTTTTGATCCTCGACGAGGTCGGGCGCGGCACATCCACGTTCGACGGGCTTTCGGTCGCGTGGGCGGCGGTCGAGCACATCGCGACAAAGACGCGCGCGCTCACGCTGTTCGCGACACACTATCACGAGCTTTCCGAGCTCGAAGGGCAGCTCGACGGCGTCGCAAACTACCGCATCACGGCGAAGGAAATGAGCGATCAGGTGGTATTTCTGCGCAAGATCGTAAAGGGCAGCGCCGACAAGAGCTACGGCATCGCGGTCGCATCGCTCGCGGGGCTCCCCGCGTCCCTCACGAACCGCGCGCGGCAGATCATGGCGCGGCTCGAGGTGGACGATATCGCCAAGGGCGGCATGGGGAAGAGCATCCTAGACACGCGAAAAAATGCGGGCAACAGGCAGGTTGATCTTTTGGATTTCAAACCGATGGAACTCATCGAGGAGATTCGCAAATTGGACGTCATGTCCATGTCGCCGATCGAGGCGCTGAATGAATTGTTCGCGCTCAACGAAAAGGCGAGGCGAATCTGACAAATGGGGGAGGCCCAATGATACAGGTATTGAGTGCGGAAACCGCCATGCGCATCGCGGCGGGGGAGGTCGTCGAACGGCCGTCCTCTGTTGCCAAGGAATTGCTGGAAAACGCGCTGGACGCGGGCTCGACGAGCGTGACGGTCGAACTCGACGGCGGGGGCATTTCCCTTCTGCGCGTTACGGACAACGGCTGCGGGATCGCGCCGAACGAGGCGCGACTCGCGTTTGAAAACCATGCGACTTCCAAGATAAAAAACGCTTCGGATTTGGACGATATCCGCTCGTTCGGCTTTCGCGGGGAGGCGCTCCCTTCGATCGCATCCGTGGCTAAAGTCGAGATGACGACGCGCGTCAAGGGCGCCGCACACGGCGTAAAGATCTCCATCGAAGGCGGAAAATTTTTAGGCATTTCCGACGTTGGCTGCCCCGAGGGCACGACCATCGTCATACGGGATCTCTTTTTCAACACGCCCGTAAGATACGCGTTTTTGCGGAAGCCCTCCTATGAGGCCGGGATTGTCATGGACACCGTGCAGAAATTGATGCTGGGCAATCCTTCCGTCGCGATTCGCCTGATCAACGCAAAAAAGACCGTCTGCCAAAGCTACGGCGACGGGGACCTTCGCCACGCAGCGCTCTCCGTCTTCGGGAGGGAGACCGCCTCCCGCATGATTGAGATCGACGAATCCTCAGGCGGCTACCGCCTTTGGGGGCTCATCGGCGTCGGCGACTGCGCAAAGACGACGCGCGGCGCACAGTCGTTTTTCATCAACGGCAGGCTCGTGCGCTGCCCCATGCTCGCGCAGGCTTTGGAAGAAGCGTGCAGGGAACAGGTGACGGTCGGCATGTACCCGATGTGCGCGCTGCACGTTTCCATTCCGCCGCACAGTGTGGACGTAAACGTGCATCCCAGCAAATTGGAGGTGCGCTTCCGCGACGAATTCGCTACGAGGCAAACCTTTTCCGACCTGTTGCATCGGGCGCTTGCGGACGACGAAACGCCCATGCTGACGGAGGAAAGCATCCGCCAACCCGCCATCGAAGAGACAAAACGGCCCGAGATACGCACGGAGATTCGACAGACGGAAATGCCCCTGAAAATCGAACAGAGCGCACCCCAAGAAATTCCGCATATCGAGAGCGCGCCGATGCCTGTTTTGAGGGAGATTCCGCCCCCAGCGCCTTCCGTCTTGCGGGAGGCGGAGCCGCAATCGGAGAATGCGTTTCAGCCGCAAATCTCCTACCGCGTGATCGGCACGCTGTTCGATACGTATCTCCTCTTGGAGGCGGAAAATGCGCTCGTGATGATCGACCAGCACGCGGCGCACGAGCGCATCCTCTACGAGCGCCTCATGAAGCAACTCGACATGGGCATCAAATCCCAGCCCCTGCTGACGCCGATCGTCCTTTCCGCCACGAAGAGGGAGCAGGCGATCCTGACCGAGCAGCGAGAGCTTCTGCTCTCCGCCGGATACGATGTGGAGCCCTTCGGCGAGCGCGACGTGCGCGTCCTCGCGGTGCCGTTCGTCATGGGCAGGGCGGAGCTCGCACCGCTCTTCATGGAGCTGATCGAAAGCCTCGATACGCTCAAAAGCGCCACGCTCGACATGCGCCGCGAGCAGATCATACAGCTTTCGTGCAAAAAGGCGATCAAGGGGGGAGACCGCTTAAAGGAAGCGGAGATCGAGGCGCTCCTGAAGGACCTGCAGGAGACGGGCGCGCCGGCGACCTGCCCCCATGGAAGGCCGGTTCTGCGCGTTTTATCAAAAAACGAGATGGAGAGGATGTTCAAACGGCGACAGTAGACAGGCAGTTGCTCGTAATCGCGGGGCCGACCGCCTCGGGAAAATCCGGCGTGGCGGTCGAACTCTGCCGCATTTTGGACGGCGAGGTCGTATCCTGCGATTCCATGCAGATTTATAAAAAAATGGACATCGGCACCGCAAAAATCCGTTCCGAGGAAATGTGCGGCATCCCGCATCACATGCTGAGCGTATTGGAGCCGTTTGAGGAGAATTCCGCGGCGATATACGCAGAAATGGCAATTCCCGTTATTGAGGGCATCTTCGCCCGCAACAAACAGCCGGTTCTGTGCGGCGGCACGGGGCTGTATATCGATTCGCTCACGAAGCCGATGGGCTTTTCGGTGCGCAGCGACGAAAACGTCCGCGCAAAATGGCGGGAATACCTCGCGCTACACGGAAAAACGGCGCTCCACGACAGGCTTCGTGAAATAGACCCGCAGTCCGCGTCGCGGCTGCACGAAAACGATGTGCGGCGCGTCATCCGCGCGCTGGAGGTGTTTGATCTCACGGAAACGACGCTGACGCAGCACAGCGCCATGGACGCGGAAAAGCCGCCGCTGTATTCTGCAAAGCTCTTCGCACTCGACTGGGGGCGCGAAACCCTCTACGAAAGGTGCGACAGGCGCGTTTTCGATATGCTTTCGCAGGGGTTGATCGACGAGGTGCGCAGCCTGTTATCCGATCCGCGCGTTCACTCCGCGCTTTCGATGCAGGCGATCGGGTACAAGGAAATTCAGCGGTACATCGCGGGGGAGTGCACGCTCGAACAGGCGATTTCAGACGTGCAGCGCGCAACGCGCAGCTACGCCAAGCGGCAAGAAACGTGGTTTCGCAGGGATTCCCGCGTCACATGGCTCGACCCGAAGGGCAAAACGCCCAAACAAATCGCAGAGGAAATCGCACGAAGGAGAAACGCATGAGCATTTCGGAGCTAATCAAAGCCTGTGAAGAGGATTGTGCGCCGATTTTCCGGAAATTAGACGCAATCGAACAGATCAACACGCAAAAGGTGCTGGATGCCTTTCGCGAGGAGCGCGTATCTGCGCGCCATTTTGCGCCGACGACGGGCTACGGCTATGACGACATCGGCCGCGACACACTCGGGCGCATTTTTGCAAAGGTATTTCGGACTGAGGACGCCATCGTAAGGCCGCAGATCACCTGCGGCACGCACGCGCTCGCGCTGTGCCTCTACGGCGTTTTGCGCCCGGGAGATGCGATGATCGCCGCGACGGGCAAGCCCTACGACACGCTTGAAGAGGTCATCGGGCTCGCGGGAACGCCCGGACGAGGCTCGCTTGCGGAATACGGCATACAATACAAGCAGGTGGAGCTGAAGGACGATTTTCCCGACATCGACGGGATTTTGGCGGCGATCGATCCCTCGGTCAAGCTCGTCGCAATCCAGCGCTCGCGCGGCTATGCGTGGCGCGCGTCGCTCGGCGTGGACGATATCGACAAGGTCACCGCGGCAATCCACGAAAAACATCCGAATGTATGCGTGATGGTGGATAACTGCTACGGCGAGTTTACGGACGACAGGGAACCGAACGCGGACCTTTTGGCGGGCTCGCTCATCAAAAACCCCGGCGGCGGCATTGCTCCCACGGGCGGGTACATCGCGGGCAAATCGAAATGGCTGGATCTCGTATCGTGCAGGCTCACGTGCCCGGGCATCGCGGCAGAGGTAGGTTCCTATGCAGACAGCTATCGGCCGTTTTATCAGGGGCTGTTCATGGCGCCGCACACTACCATGCAGGCGGTAAAGACGGCGGTACTCGCCGCGCGCGTGTTTGAGGAGATGGGCTTTCGGGTGCATCCCAAATTCGATGCGTCACGCACGGATATCATTCAGGCGATTCGCTTCGATGACCGCGACAAGATGTTAAGTTTCTGTAAGGCACTGCAGGCGGCATCTCCCGTGGACAGCAATGCCGTGCCCGAGCCCTGGGATATGCCGGGGTATCAGGACCCCGTCATCATGGCGGCGGGGACGTTCGTCTCGGGCGCATCGATCGAGCTCAGCGCGGACGGGCCCGTAAAGCCGCCGTACATTCTCTATATGCAGGGCGGGCTTACATACGTCCACGGGAAAATCGCGATCGAACGGGCGGCGGAGGCGATACGATGAAAATGTGTGTTTTCGATTCCGACAAGATCTGCGACGAGTGCGGAGACTGCGACGAACTGTGCGATCTGGACCCGACGAAGGTCTGCGACAACTGCATGAGATGTCTGCACCTTGAAGAAGCGGACTATCGATCGATTTTGATCGACGAGATTTTTGAAAGAGACGAGGAAATGCCCGACGAGTACAGATAGGGCAGTCCCCCGTATCTTTTCGCAAAAGCCAGCTTTTACGAAAAGATACGGCCCCTAATGGATGGGAGGTGAGATACATGGCACAGAATTCCGACTATCGCAAACAGCTTCGTGAATCGATGCTTTTCCAAACTGAGGCTCTTTCCAAGGAGCTTCCGCGGCCGTGCAGGCGGTTTTTGCTTTCCATCGAATCGACGACATCCGCGCTCACACAGCTCGGCTACGCGCGAGATCTGAAGACGTTCTTCACCTTTCTCACGCGCGAATATGCGGAATTCGCGGACAAGGAGCTTACGGAGATTACCGCCAAAGACATCGAAAAAATCACGTCCGCGCACATCGAGGAATATCTCCACTATCTGACGCTCTATTACGTGCAGGATGGCGAAACCAACGTTCGCTATACCAACGACAACTGCTCGAAGCAGCGCAAGCTCTGCGCCGTTCGGGTTTTTATGAATTATTTATTTAAGAATGAGTTAATTTCTTCGAACGTTGCAGCACTCGTCGACGTGCCGAAGCCGAGGGAAAAGGCGATTGTCAGACTTGAAATCGACGAAGTCGCCCGCCTGCTCGACTATGTGGAGACCGGAAAGGCCACGAGCGCCCGCCAAAGGGCGTATAACGACAATACGCGGCTGCGTGATCTTACGATCATCACCCTTTTTCTCGGAACGGGCATCCGCGTGAGCGAACTTGTGGGGCTCGATATCGACGATTTGGATTTTGAAGCCTATGCGTTCGTCGTCACGCGCAAGGGCGGAAACCAGCAGATTCTCTACTTCCCCGACGAGGTCGCCGATCTTCTCGAGGAGTACATGGAACACCGAAAGGAGCTAAAGCCGCTTCCCGGGCATGAGAACGCGCTGTTCCTGTCGCTGCAAAGAAAGCGCATCGGCGTGCGAACGGTCGAAATCATGGTCAAAAAGTACGCGAAACAGGCTTCTCCCTTAAAGACCCGCATCAGTCCGCACAAGCTTCGCGCAACCTATGCGACGAACCTGTACAATTCGACCGGAGACATCTACATCGTCGCGGATTTGCTCGGGCACTCCGACGTCAATACGACGCGCAAGCACTACGCCGCGATGAACGAAGAAAACCGCCGCAGGGCGGCAAAGCGCGTCGTCCTACGGGAATCCGCCGAGGAAAAAAAGCGCCGCGAATCGGAGGAGCAGCAATAAAGCAGCACACCCCGCAGTATAGCAACAGAAAGGATATGAAGAAACGATGGATCGTTACATGCAGGCGGTCGAAAAGCACACGCAGGAGATTCTGGACGCGCACAAATATCTGTGGGAGCACCCGCAGACGGGCTACAACGAGCGCCTCGCAGAGGCGTACCTCGCAGAGCGGTTTGAAAAGGCCGGATATGTGCTGCGCATGGCAGGAAATATCCCGGGCTTTACTGCTGTACTCGACACGGGGCGCCCCGGCCCCCGCGTGCTGGTGCTGGGCGAATTGGATTCTCTGGTGTGCTTCGAGCACCCCGAATGCGACAAAGAGACGGGCGCTGTCCATGCGTGCGGGCATTCCGCGCAGTCTGCGGCGCTCCTTGGCATCGCGCTGGCGCTGAAGGAGCCGGGCATTATGGACAAACTGTCCGGCAGCATCTGCCTCTGCGCGGTACCTGCCGAGGAATTGATCGAACTCGAAGCGCGCGAGGCGCTCAAAGAACAGGGAATCATCAGCTATTTCGGCGGCAAAGTGGAGTTCTTACATCGCGGCTATTTCGATGGGTGCGACATGGCGATCCTCATCCACACCGCCGGCGAAGGCGTGAAATACGGTGTGAATGCCGGAAGCAACGGCTGCGTTTTGAAGCAGATGGAATATACGGGCAAATCTTCCCACGCGGGCGGCGCGCCGCACCAAGGCATCAACGCACTGTATGCCGCAACGGCGGGATTCAACGCCGTGAATGCCCTGCGTGAGACGTTCGTGGACGACGATCACATTCGCTTCCACCCCATTCTCACCTCCGGCGGCACGGTCGTCAACGCGATCCCCGCGCGGGCGACCGCCGAAAGCTACGTGCGCGGCGCAACGCTCGAAGCCATCCGCGACAACAACACCAAGATCAACCGCGCACTCGCGGCATCCGCCGCTGCGTTCGGCGCACAACTGCGCATCAGGGATTTGCCGGGCTATACGCCGCTCAACAACGATTTCTCCATGGCGCAGGTCGCTGCGGAAGCGGGGCAGTTCGTATTTGATGACGATACATTGGGCATCAACGACGAGTGGTCCACCGGCTGCACCGACATGGGCGACCTTTCCGCCGTCATGCCCACCGTGCAGCCCTATATCGGAGGCGCTTCGGGCATCGGACACGGAAAGGATTATGCGATTTCCGATCCCGTGACGGCTTGCATGCGATCCGCGCAGGTACAGCTCGTCATGCTCTCCATTCTCCTTCGGGACGGCGCGGCGCGCGCCGTGGACGTGCTTGCCAAAGCCCGGCCGTATTTCCCGAGCGTCAAGGCGTATTTTGAGGCGATCGATTCGTTCCGCATGGACAGGGAGGTCGTCTCATACGAAGAAAACGGCGACGTGGTGCTCAGCCTGCACAAATGATATTCGATTCCCCAAGTATACGATAAAGGAGAAGTGAACCTATGGAATGCATCGTAAAGACCGGTATCATCGGCTGCGGAGGCATCGCAAACGGCAAGCACATGCCTTCGATCAAGCAGGTTCCCTATGTGCGGATGGTCGCGTTCTGCGACATCATCCCGGAGCGCGCGGAGAAAGCCGCCAAGGAATATGGCGTCGAAGGCGCAAAGGTCTATACGGACTACAGGGAACTCCTTTCCGACCCCGAGATCGAGGTCGTCCACGTGCTGACGCCCAACCGCGAGCACGCCCAGATCACGATCGACGCGCTGCACGCGGGCAAGCACGTCATGTGCGAAAAACCCATGGCGAAGTGCGCGGAGGATGCGCGCCTCATGCTCGAAGCCGCAAAGGCGACCGGCAAGAAGCTGACCATCGGCTACCAGAGCCGCAAGGGCGCCGCCGCGCGCTATGCGAAGCAGTATATCGAATCCGGCGCACTGGGCGAGATTTATTCCGTGAACAGCCGCTCCATTCGCCGTCGCGGAACCCCGAACTGGGGCGTCTTCCTGGACGAAGAGGCCCAGGGCGGCGGCCCTGTCATCGATATCGCAACCCATTCGTTAGACCTTACGCTGTACCTGATGAACAACTACGAGCCGAAGATGGTTCTGGGCAGGACGCATAAGAAGCTCGAGCATCCCGAAGCAGGCAACATCTGGGGCGACAATGGCGTGAGCGAATCGAAGCTCGAGGACAGCGCGGTCGCACTGATCCTGATGAATAACGGCGCGAGCATCCTGCTCGAAACCGCGTGGGCGATCAATTTCTCCGCCGAGGGCGGCGGCGATACCGTGCTTTGCGGCACGAAGGGCGGGCTCTTGCTGCGCGACGGCAAGCTCAAGATCAACAGCGTGCAGATGGGCAGGCAGATCGATACCGAAGTAGACCTTTCCGCCGACGGCGTGGCGTTCTACGACGGCGCGACAGAGAGCAACATCGTCTATGAGCAGTTTGATTGGTACGATGCCATCGTGAACGATCGCGACCCCATCGTGCTGCCCGAACAGGCGTATGTCGTCAGCCAGATTCTCGAGGCGATCTACGTTTCTTCCAAGACGGGCGAACCCGTCTGCTTTGATTGACGTTTTGCCTTTTCGTATTGCATAAAAACTGCGCCTTCCTCGAAAAAAAAGAGGGAGGCGCAGTTTGTTTCCGCTCTATCGGTTGCCCTTGATCGTGCCCAAGACGACGACCAAAATGAACAGCACGACCAGAACGCCGATGATGATGTCGAGCGTGCGCACGGAAATCTTCCCGCGAAAATGCTCGTACAAATCTTCCTTGCGGTTCCGCGGGATATTTTGCCGCTCTTGTGGCTGATTTTCCTGCATGGCTATCACTTCTTCGCCAGGTATTTCCTGAGGTCGAGCGCGACCGCGATGATGATGACGAGGCCCTGCGCGATGTAGGTGTAGCTGGAGTCCACGCCCAAAAACTGCAGTGCGATCTTCAAAAGCTCGAACACCAACACGCCGATTAAGATGCCGCTGATGCGACCGACGCCGCCGTTTACGGACACGCCGCCGATGGTGCAGCCCGCGATCGCTTCCAGCTCATAGCCCTGCGCGGTATTGACGGACGCGCCGCCGGACTTTGCCGCCATCAGGAAACCCGTAAGCCCGTACATGACGGCCGCGAGCGTATAGATGCGAATCTTCATCTTGGTGGTATTGATGCCCGCAACCTCGGCCGCCGTTTCGTTGCCGCCGATCGCGTACATGTATTTGCCGTGGCGCGTCTTGTTGTACAGAAACCACATGTACAGGCCGACGACCAGCGCGATGAGGGCGATATAACTGAACATGCGGTTCCCGACATAGCCGAGCGCGATGTTCGTATACGCCGCCTGCAGGTTTCCGATCGGTTGCGCGCCGGTATAGACCAAGCATACGCCGTAGATCAATGTCTGCATGCCGAGCGTCGCGATGAAGGGCGGTACCTTAAACACCGCGATGATCGAGCCGTTGAGCGCGCCCAGCACTGCGCAGATCGCGAGTACCCCCAAGAGGATCGGCAACACCGGAAGCTCTCCCATGTCGGGATAAAACTTCGAGGCATAGGTGCCGGCTCTCTGCAGGAAAATCGCGGAGAGGCACGCTGCAAAGCCCGTCATTCGGCCGGCGGAGAGGTCTGTGCCCTTGGTAATCAAGCAGCCCGACACGCCGACCGCGATGATGAAGCGCACGGCGGTATTTGCGAGCAGGTTCCGGAAATTCGCCTCGGAGAGGAAGTTCGGCCGCATGATGCTGACATAGATGGACAAAAGGACGATGCCCACGATGATCGCGTTGTCAGAGATAATCCTGCGCATCTTCTTGGGGCCCGCGACTTCAAGGAGTTGCTCGTTGACCGTTCGCTGGTTCGTATCCGCATCTTGTATGGTCTTTGCGGCGAGCGCGAGCAAAATCATGGCGCAGCCGAGGATGACCGCAGGTGTATACAGCCACGCGGCAAAAATGACGACGCGCTCCCACGTGCCGAGCCTTTCGTACAGAACCCCCGTCTCGTGGACGGTTCCGAGGTTGTAGACATTCTCGCCGTCGCTTACGGTCTTAAACTCGCCGAATTTGTCCTTGGAGAACTTGCCCCCGAACGACTTAAAATCCTCGTAGGTGAGCAATTGATACTCCGCCGAATCGAGCGTCAGAGAGGATGCTACGGAAAGATCGACGGGCTTTTCTGCGGTAAAACTCGCCTCGGTATCCTCAGGCACTTCAGCCGCCGCTATGACGACATTTACCGCTTTGTCGATTGAGGTCGATTTCGCGGTATTGGTCATCTGAAAATAGGAGGTGCCTTCCAGTTCCGGATTGAGCCGTAAAACGTCGCTCAGGCTCAGCGCCATGAAGCCGAACACGACAATCAGGATCAGTCCGGCGGCAAAAAGCGCTCTCGTTTTTATCTTTTTCATGCGATTTCTCCCCCCTGTGTACTGAACTTGGTCGCAAGCGACATGATGCTTTCCTGCGTCGCGTCTTTGCCCGGGATGCAGCCGGTAATCCTGCCGTCGCACATCACCATAATGCGATCCGACATGCCGATGAGTTCGCCCATCTCCGAGGAAATCATGATGATGCTCTTGCCCTGCTGCGCAAGCTCCGTGATGATGCAGTAGATCTCGTATTTCGCGCCGACGTCGATGCCGCGCGTGGGTTCGTCCAAAATAAACACGTCCGGATCGTTCGCGAGCCAGCGCGAAATGAGCACTTTTTGTTGATTGCCGCCCGAAAGGGACTGAATCTGCGTCTTGGAGGAGGGCGTCTTGATGGACAGGCGGTCGATATTGGTCTGCACGAGCGCCTCTATGCGCTCCTCGTCGAGGACGATTCCAAAATTGAGATAGTGGTCCAAGCTTGCAACCGAGACATTGTCCGAAACGCTCAATACGCCAAGGATGCCCGATGCGCGCCGGTCCTCCGTGAGGAGCGCGATGCCCCTGGTAATCGCATCTCTCGGGCGATTGATCGAAATGGGCTTTCCGTGATAATAGATTTTGCCCCTCTTGTGCGCGCGGATGCCGAATACGCCCTCCATCAGCTCCGTACGCTGTGCGCCGACGAGCCCGCCAACGCCCAAAATCTCGCCTTTTCGAAGCTCAAACGAACAGCCGCGGAAGGACTTATCGTGAATGGACGTGAAATCTTCTACCTTCAATACGACTTCGTCGGTAGAGCAATCCTCGCGCGGCGGATAGAGGTTGTCCAACTTTCTGCCGACCATGTTGGCGATGATGGTGTCGGTGGTTAAGCCTTTCGCATCCCACGTGCCGATATACTTGCCGTCGCGCATGATGGTCACTTCGTCGGAGATGCGTAAAATCTCGTCCATCTTGTGCGAAATGTATATGATTGCAACGCCCTCCGCCTTGAGCGATTCGATGATGCGAAACAGCGCTTCGACCTCGTTTTGCGTGAGGCTGGAGGTCGGCTCGTCCAAGATCAGAACGCGGCAGTTATTGCTTACGGCCTTGGCAATCTCCACGGACTGCATTTGCGAAACGGAGAGTGTGCCGAGCTTCTGGCGCGGATCAAAGCGCATTTTTACCTTTTCGAGCAGCGTCTGCGTATCCCGATACATCTTTTCATGGTCCACCACGGGGATGATGCCGAGCAGCTTTTTCATCGGATACCGCCCAACAAAGATGTTTTCCGCGACGGAACGCTCCGTAATGGGTTGAAGCTCCTGATGCACCATGGAGATGCCCATTTCCAAAGCGCGCAGGGGATCCCTGATGGAGACCTTCTTCCCCTCAAAATACACCTCGCCTTCATCCATCTTATAGATGCCGAAGAGGCATTTCATGAGCGTGGATTTGCCCGCGCCGTTCTCCCCCACCAGCGCATGCACGGTGCCCGGGCGCAGGCGGAGTTCCGCGTGGTCTAACGCTTTGACGCCCGGAAACGTCTTCACCACGCCCTTCATTTCAAGCCGGTACTGTTCCACTGTGTTCACCCGACCTTTTCTTTCTTGCACTATGCCCGGAAAATGAAAAAGGGCTTCCGCGCCTTTTCGTTTTCGGATATAATGTGTTGGGGCGCGTTGCCGCGCCCCAACGCCAAACGGTTGTTTATTTGGTGATCATCTGGTAGTCGACCCAGTAGTAGGCATCCAGCACGCCGCCGTTTACGACTTCGATCGCGACATCCGCCGCCTTGTGAGACTGGCCGACGTGGTCGTTGAGGACCGTGCCGGTCATGGTGCCGTTGGCGACCATTTCCTGACACTCGTCGAGAGCGTCGACGCCCAGCAGATAGATGTCCTTGCCCACGGTGCGACCCGCGTCCACGATCGCCTGATAGGCGCCCAGCGCCATCGCGTCGTTATTGCAGAAGATGACGTCGATCTCGGTGCCGAACTGCGCGAGAGCGGTCGCCGCAAGCTCCTGCCCCTTCGTCTGGTCCCAGTCGCCGCGCTGCTCGAACACCTTGTTGACGGCGACGCCGTTGTCCGTCAGGCACTTGATGGAGTACTCGGTGCGATACTGCGCGTCCACGTTCTCCATGTCGCCCTGAATCATGACGTAATCGACCGTGCCGTTGCCGTTGATGTCGCCGTGCGCGGGCAGGTCGAGCACGATCTGGCCCTGGAAGGTGCCGCTCTGGCGGGCATCCGCGCCGACGTAGCAGACCTTGCCTTCATATTTCGCGTACCATTCTTCTTCCAAAGGCTCGCGGTTGATGTACACGACCGGGATGTCCGCTTCCTTCGCCATCGCCGTCACGGTGGCTTCCGCCGTGTTCTGCACGAGGTTCACGATGAGGACGTCCACGCCTTCGGCGATAAAACTCGCGACCTGGTCGGTCTGCGTGTTCTGGTCGTTTTTGCCGTCTACGACGGTGACGCTCGCGCCGTATTGAGACTCGAGATAGTTCTGGAGCTCTTCGCGATAGAGGGTCATGAAGTTGTCGTTGAACTGATAGATACAGACGCCGACTTTGATAGGTGCGCTCTCCGCGAACGCGGCGGAGAAGGTGCCCAGCAGCATAATGCATGCCAGTGCGAGGATGAGGAATCTCTTCATGGGGGTCTCTCCTTTCAATATGCACGGGATGGTTCCCGTATGAAAATAGTATAGCACGATTGCAGTCCGTTTGCAAGAACAAATTCATTTTATTTTGTGCGTTTCGCGATTTTCGTTGCAATTAACCTTCGAAAATACATGCCGTATACTCACCTTTCGTTGACGGAACACACCTTTTTGTGCTATACTTTTATCGTAGAGAAATTATCCGATTGCGCCCCCAAAAAATCATTTGAAAGGAGCCATTGATATGCTCGATATGTCTCGATTGTTCCGCCTCGGCAATGTCAAGTCGCGCTCGATATCCCCGGAGAACTTCACCGGAGAACCCGGCAAGGGCGGGATGTGCCCCCTCGAAAAGGGCAGCGCCCGCGACGCCGCGCGCGACCTCGGTACCGGCTGGAAGGTCAATCCCTACATCGTGATTCCCCCGAAGGGTACCTTTGAGATCGCCGACATCGAGGGCCCCGGCATCATCAACCACATCTGGCTGACCCCGACCAATCGCTGGCGCAACACCATTTTGCGCATCTACTGGGAGGATCAGGAAAACCCCTCCGTAGAATGCCCGATCGGCGACTTTTTCTGCATGGGTTGGAACGAATACGCGCAGATCAGCTCCATGGCTGTCTGCGTCAACCCGGGGAGTGCGTTCAACTGCTACTGGCAGATGCCCTTCAAGAAGCGCTGCCGCATGACGCTGGAGAACATCGCGGAGGTTTCCGTCACCATCTATTACCAGATCGACTATTCGCTGCAGGAAGTACCCCAAGAGATCGCGTATTTCCACGCGCAGTTCCGGCGCGTCAATCCCCTACCCTACAAGGAAGTCTACACCATTTTGGACGGTGTCAGAGGTAAGGGACAGTATGTCGGCACATACCTTGCGTGGGGCACGAACAACAACACGTGGTGGGGCGAGGGCGAGATTAAGTTCTATATGGACGGCGACCGCGAATACCCGACCATCTGCGGTACCGGCACGGAGGACTATTTCTGCGGCTCGTACGACTTTGAGGACCCGAAGACGCACGATCGCTATCTCCCCTTCACGACGCCGTACACCGGTTTCCATGTGTTCCTTCCGGACACGCTGTATAAGAGCCAGTTCCGCTTCGGCATGTACCGCTGGCATATCACCGACCCGGTTCACTTCGAAAAGGATTTGCGCGTGACGATTCAGGCGCTCGGCTGGCGGGAGGGCCGGCGGTATCTGCCGCTTCAGGAGGATATCGCCTCCGTTGCGTATTGGTATCAAGTGCTGCCGCACGTCAAGTTCCCGCCCCTTCCCGATAAGGACTATCTGGAAGTCATCTGATAGCATTAGAAAAAGGAACGGCAGGATTATACGCCCGCCGTTCCTTTTTCTATGCCGCTACAACCGCGTTCAGGGGTTGCAGATTTTGCACGGGGAATACCCGGCTTCGATCAGTTCCGTCCGCGTACAGTGTGCATCGAAGCGGTTCGCCGCCGACATATTGAGTGCCAATCGGCATTGCGGGATGTGGAACTTATGCGATGCGGTGTTTGCGACGAAATCGTGCTCCACGTCGTCATACCAGTTGATGTGGTATTCGTCCCAATACATGCCCGCGGGGTTGCACAGCGAGCACGGCGTATACCCGAGCTTCTCCAATTCGTAGGCGTAGCTTGAAACATACTCCCTGTTCGCCTTGGTCATGTTCAGCGCATAGGAACAGCCCGCAAGGTGGTATGTATACGTCTTGAGGTTTACGCAATAGGTCGTCCCGACGGGGAGTACGGACAGAAGGTACATCGTCGTCTCTCCGGCGATACCGAGTTCTTCTTGGCTGATTCCCATCGAATACTGGAAATCCGCGACAGCTAACTGCGTCTTTTCGTTATAGGTGCCCGTCGCGCGTCCGTCGAGATAGCCGAGCTCGATGAGCGCCGTCTGCACGGATCGCACGTCTTCGCCTCTGTCCCCGGGATAGAGGGCGTACACGTCATAGGCGGGCTCCGAAAACGCAAATGCCGCGCTCAGAAAGAAAACGGTTAAAAGTGCCGCGATGATTTTCCTATACATACGGATTGCCCCCCTTCTATATCGGCGCGTGGAAATAGTGATACCCCGCCGAAAGCGTCCTCTCCCCCTCCGGCGTCGACGCATATACCGTGATGCCGTTCGGCACGGTGATATACAGATGTTTTTCGCCGTACCGCTTCACCCATCGAACTTCGAGCTCGCCGCGCGGCGTCTCGATCGCGGTCTGCGCGGAGAGGAGAGAATCGGGATAGACGGGCCTGACCTCCGCCGTCTCCCAGCCGCGGGAGAGCGGCTTCGCGCCCATCAATACCGCGTAGAACCAGCGGTCGCACGCGGCGTACATGGGGTGGTTGTGCGAGTTCATGCCCGGATCCTTCTTGAGCTCGAACCGCTCCCAGGCGGTCGTCGCCTCGTTTTGGATCATATAGCCCCACGAGGGATACTTGTCGCCCGTGAGCAGGTTCCACGCCTCGTTTACATAGCCGTATTCGGCGAGCACTTCGGGAAGATAGCGCGTGCAGAGGTTGCCTGTGGTAAACCTGTAGTCGCGCGCGACGAGGTCGTCCCGCAGCACCTTTGCGGCGCCCTTTCGCCCCTCCTCGGGGAGGATGCCGAGCCAAAGCGCGAATACTTGCGCGCCTTGGGAGCCTTCGCATACCTTGCAGGTTTCGGGATGCCACCATGCCTCCAAAAAGCTCCTGCGGATTTTTTCCGCACGGGCGACATGTTTGGCGTCGTCCAGCCCGATCACACGCGCGATTTTGGAGAGCAGGATGTTGTTGTAATAGTGATAGCCCGTGGACATAAGAATGCCGGGTGTGAAGGCGTTGTGAGCATCTTCCTCCCCCACGCAGGCATATGCCGGAGCCGCCCAGTCGCCGTAATAGGAGTACTGCACAATGCCGTTTTCGCTGTGCGCCTCGAGGCAGTCGTCCCATTTGCACCACGCCTCGTAGGAATCCTTGAGTACATCGATATTGCCGCCGAACAGATACGCCTGCCAGCCCGCGACCAGGAAGGAAGAGCACACGGGGTCCGCCGGGCGCGAGCCGTATACGAACGGCGCCGTGCAGGCGATCGCGCCATCCTCCGGCTGTTCGTCGATGAGGTCTCGCACGATTTTCGGAAACAGCCGCGCCACGTCGAAATTGTACGGCGTCTCCTCAAACCGCGCGGTCGCGTCGTTCATCCAGCCCATGCGCTCGTCGCGCTGCGGGCAGTCCGTGAGGATGGAGTGGATGTTCGCCTTTTCCGTCTGTACGCAGTTGTGATGCACCGCGTTCGCCATGGGGCTTCCGCAGCGGAAAAACGAGCCGCTTGCGACATCGGTATATAGCGCGATCGCGGCGATATCTTCCCTTGTAAGGGGGACGGGATAGCCGCGCACCTCGCAATATCGGAAGCCGTGGTACGTAAAGCGCGGCTGAAAGAATTCCGCGCCGTCCTCTTCCCCATTTGCGACATATTCGTCCCTCGCCTGTGCATAACGCAGTGGAGGAAGATACAACGACCCGTCCTCGTCCAAGAATTCCATATGCGTTATGGAGACGGCATCGCCCTGTTGCAGCTGTGCGGGAAGGCGCAGCGCACAAATGCCCGCGATATTCTGCCCGAAATCCACGGCATACGCGCCGTCTGGCAGCCTGTGAACGGAAACGGGAGAATAGGTCTCCCTCTCAACGACGGGCGGAATCAGCATGGGCGAAATTCGCTTTGTCGGACACGGATATTCCTTGCAGGCCTTGGGGATATCGCGCCTGTTCGCATCGATGCGGTATCCGTCAAACAGGTTCGCATATCCGTCGTCCGCCAAATCCCAACTTTCGTCCGTGTGCACCCAAAACTCCGTGCCGTCCTCCAAGAGGAAGAGGATCGACGCGGAGAAGAGCGTCTGCCCGATAAAGGGTGGGTGCCTGTCGGGCACGAGCTTATAACAGGCGTTTTCCGCAGAGCGCCAGCCGGACGCGCAGAAGACCTCGATCGTGTTTTCCCCTTCCGTTACGGGGAGGGGCGCGAGCGCCTGATAGTAGCATCTCTCGGCATAATTCGATACAGAGGGATTGAGCGTGGAGAGAGAAAACTCGCTGAGATCGATGCCGTTTACCGTCACGCCGTGATAGCCCGTCGTCGCGAAAAAGCCTATCGCATCCACAGGCGCAGCGGGAAGGACCACGGTCTTTTGAAAGTGCAAAATGCGGTCGGCTTCGGGTACCTCCTCGCCGAGCCACGCCGCGTGCCATTCGGGAAGGGCAATGTTCCGAATCTGCACACCGCCACAGTCTTCAAAGCCGTCCGCGTTCGTCGCTTCGACCGTAAGCCAATACGCATGCCCAGGTCGAAGCGGCTCCCCCGCATACCGCGCGCCATATGCTTCTTCCATCAGCACGTGCTCCCATATGCATTCCCCGCTTTGCTCATGCGCAACGCGAAGGACGATCTTTGTCGGCGCGGAGCCCGTGATCGCCCAGTCGATGAAGGAAT
This sequence comes from Christensenellales bacterium, assembly GCA_050946115.1. Classification (GTDB taxonomy): domain Bacteria; phylum Bacillota; class Clostridia; order Christensenellales; family Aristaeellaceae; genus CAYFRC01. The sequence goes on along the minus strand of JBMNUF010000016.1, from coordinate 21,048 downwards.
CCGGCTTGGAAACGGGAATGAAGCCCTCCCGATTTCCGCCCATGTACTCCGCTCGGATGTTCGTAATGCGAATCATGCGTATCTCTCCTTACCTTGAACATTTCTTGGGCACAGTATAGCACAAAACCCTTTCAAACGCAATGAAAGCATGCTATACTTATTTGCAGAAAGGGCGTGAAATCCATGGAATATCAGGACATCAACGCGAAGACGATAGACGGCTGGGTAGAGGACGGTTGGGAATGGGGCAAGCCGATCGACCACGAAACGTTCTTGCGGGCAAAGGAAGGCTCTTGGGATGTATACCTGTCCCCCACAAAGCCCGTGCCGCACGAATGGTTCGGCGATGTTTGCGGCAAACGCATCCTCGGGCTCGCATCGGGCGGCGGGCAGCAAATGCCCGTCTTTGCGGCGCTCGGCGCAATCTGCACCGTGCTCGACTATTCTCCGCGGCAGATCGAGAGCGAACAGATGTGCGCGGCGCGCGACGGCTATTCCATCGAAATCCTTCGCGCCGATATGACAAAACCCCTCCCCTTTGCGGACTGTGTATTCGACATCATCTTCCATCCCGTGTCGAACTGCTATGTGCGGGAAGTGCTCCCCATTTGGCGGGAGTGTTACCGCGTGCTGAAAAAGGGCGGGGTGCTCCTTGCGGGGCTGGATAACGGCATAAACTTTATCGTGGACGAGACGGAAAGCCGCATCGTCCATCGCCTTCCGTTTGATCCTGTCGCAGAGCCGATCCTTCTGCAACCCAACGCGGGCGTACAGTTTTCGCACACCCTGGAAGAGCAAATCGGCGGGCAGCTCAAGGCCGGCTTCGTTTTGAAAGATTTATACGAGGACACCAACGGCAGCGGCTATCTGCACGAAATGAATATTCCCTCGTTTTGGGCGACGAGGGCGGAGAAACCGTATGCGTAAGGAAGAAAGAATTAAAACAAAGCATCTTTATATATTGCTTCCCGCGCGCGACGTATGGAGCGAGCCATGGCGCGTGACAGACCGAAAGAGCGGAGGGGAATTGGGCAGCCTGTCCTTTCACGGGCGCGAAACGGGCGGTACGGTGTCCCTTTCTCTTGCAGTCAACACCCCATACTTGGAGGAGCTTTTGGAAAGCGTCACGGAATGGGCGTTTTGGGAAAAGAATGTCTATACGGTTTCCGTAGCGACGGATGACGAGATCGCACTCTCCGTTCTCAAAAAGCTGCGCTTCAAAAAGGCGGAGGATGGGGTATTTCTGCTCGAAAAGCCGAAATCCATGTACCTTGCGCTCGGCATGGCTGCAGGCTTATGTGTCGGCATGAGCGTCGGCGCGGCGGTGCAAAACGATCTCAATATGGGAATCGCGTTGGGGCTTCTCATAGGCGGCGGCATAGGCGCCGTATGCGACGCGCTCGAAAAGCGTCACCGCAAGCAGGTGAAACGGGAAAAATCGATCTGACGGAGGATTTGTTCGACGCTTTCCGAAACGTGCACCTCCCCCGAAAGCTCCACGATAGGCAGACCTGTACCCTGCGCCCAAATGCGCGGTTCCTGCCCCGTTCGTGAATTTATCATCTCAAAAAACGCCTTTTCGGTTTCAATATAGGCACCTCCGAGCATACGAAAAGAGCGCTCCCTGATGCGATCCATACGAAGCTCCTTCGGCGCTTCAAGCAGAACGATATGCGAAAAATGCCGCAGGATCGCATCGCCGTAATCGCCCTTGACGGCGGAAAAGACGAACCTGTCGTCCTCCTCAAAATCCCTTTGCATCAGAAAGAGCGCCTCCTCCCGCGTCCTTGCGCGGGAATAGTCGCCCTCATTTGGGGAACCAATATTCCTCCGCATCGCAAAAGCGCCAGAGGATTCTTTCTGCGAGCGCCCTTGCGAGCGTCGTCTTGCCGGCTCCGTTCGCGCCGCACACGATAATGCCCATGCTGTCGCTTTACGCCTTCCCGCGCAGGTTTCGGGCGGCCTCCAACATGTTCCGCGCGTGCGCCCTGCCGCTTTCGGGGTCTCCCGCGCCGCCCACGAGCCTCGCGATCTCTTCCACGCGCCCTTCTTCGTCGAGGCGCGTCACGCTTGAGCCTGTTCGACCGTCCGTCACGGTCTTTTCGATGCGATACTGCGCGTCTGCAAGGCAGGCAATCTGCGGCAGATGCGTGATGCAGATGACCTGCCGCCTGTCCGCGATGGACGCCATCTTCTCCCCCACGATCTGTGCCATGCGGCCGCTGACGCCGGAATCGATCTCGTCAAAAATCATGCTGTCCACGCCCACCGTATCTGCGGAAATCGCCTTCATCGCCAGCATGATGCGCGAAAGCTCGCCGCCGGATGCGATCGCAGAAAGCGGCTTCATCGCCTCGCCCGGGTTTGGCGAAAGCAGGAACCGCGCCTCGTCGAGCCCAAGCGCCGAATACTCCTTTTTCCGTGCAAAGCGCACCTCAAAGCGCGACCTGCCCATGCCGAGCTGCGAAAGCTCGGAAAGCAGGCGCGCCTCCAGATCCTTTGCGATGCGTTTTCGGTGTTCGGTAAGCGCGTCGCACGCAGAGCGCAGTGCTTCCTCCGCATCTTTTAAGCTAACTTGCAGCTCCTGTATGCGCGCGTCGCTCGTCTCGATGCGCAGCAGCTTTTCCTTCGCCTCGTCGCGAAAGGAGATGACATCTTCCATTTCGGGGCCGTATTTGCGCATGAGCTTTTTGAGGGAATCGATTCGGTCGGCGATGCGATCCGCCTCCGCGGGATCGTACTCGAAGGAGTCCTTTGCGTCCTGCAACTCATAGCCGACTTCCTGCACGGCGTAATACAGTTCCTCGAGCCGCGCGCGCAGCTTTTCAAACGATGCGCCCACATCGGCAATCTTCGCCATGGCCTCGGCTGCGCGGTGCAGCGTGTCTTGCGCGCTCAGCATCTTCCCTTCGCCCGCATAGACGAAGCGGTATGCCGCCTGAAGGCTTTCGGCGAGTTTTTCGGAATTGCGATAGAGCCTGTCCTTCTCTTCCAATTTCTCGTATTCGCCCGATTTGGGCTTTACGGCGTTGATTTCCTCGATCTGAAAGCGCAGCATGTCGCGCATGCGCTCCTTCTCGGCGGAATCGAAGCTGAGTTTCTCGATCTCCTGCTTCATCGCGCGATACTTCGCGTAGAGCTGCGCCATATCCTCTATCCGCGCTCGATGCGCCTCGCCGCCGAACGCATCCAAAAACAGCAAGTGCTTTTCGGAGTCGAGCAGCGCCTGATGCTCGTGCTGGCCGTGCATGTCCACGAGATGCGCGGTGAGGCTTTTGAGCCCCGCAAGGTTCACGACGCTCCCGTTTACGCGGCAGACCGTGCGCCCCGCATCCGTCAGTTCCCGCGCGACCAGGGCGCAGCCGTCCATGTCCTCTATGCCGAGCTCTGAGAGCGCACGGCGCGCCTCGGCATTTTGGGAGATGTCGAACAAGGCCTCGACCTGCGCTCTGCTCGCGCCGGTTCGAAGCATGTCCCTGTCGGCCTTGCCGCCCAAGGCGAGTGCGAGCGAATCCACGAGGATCGATTTCCCCGCGCCGGTCTCGCCCGTCAGCACGTTGAAGCCCTTTGTAAATTCCACCCGCACGCTTTCGATGAGTGCGATATTGCGCACGGATATTTCAAGCAGCATGAGGATTTTCCTCCGATTTTCAGTAGCGCATCATGAGCCTGAAGCGCGACATGACCTCGGGCACCTTCTCGATGTTCTTGACGACGACAAAAATGGTGTTGTCCCCCGCGAGCGTCCCGAGGATTTCGGGCCATTTCATGCCGTCCACCGCCTCCGCCGCCGCGTTCGCGCTCGCCGAGAGCGTCTTGATGACGATGAGGTTCCCCGCATCCTCGATGGACAAAACGGATTCGGTGAAAATGCGGATGAAGCGGTCGCTCAGCCCCTTATCCGCCGTGTCCGATGTGGCATATTTGTATTTCCCGCTCTCCGTCATAACCTTCACAAGGCGAAGATCCTTGATGTCGCGCGAAACCGTCGCCTGCGTCACGCGAACGCCGTGCCGTTTGAGCTGTTCGGCAAGCTCTTCCTGTGTCTCTATGTCCATCAACTCCAGAATCTCGAGTATCATTGAATGCCGCACCGATTTCATGGGTTCGCCCCCTCCCTGTGTTTTCATTCCTATCAGTGTGTCCAGTCGGACAGTTTGCTTCGCAGCAAATCGAAATAGTTCCTGTCGTGCAGCCGGATAAAACGCGCCGCGCGCTGTGCCTTCTCTACCGTGATCGAATCCCCGTCTTCCTCCATGTCGAGGAAACGCCTGCCGTCTAAGAGGACGCGCGCGCCCTTTGCCCCGCCGACAGCCTTGACGACGACGGTTTCGTCCGCCGGCAGAACGACCGGCCTTGCGTACAGCGTGTGCGCGCACACCGGCGTCAACACGATGCAGTCGCAACCGGGATAGATGATCGGTCCGCCCGCCGAAAGGGAATACGCCGTAGAGCCCGTAGGCGTCGCGACGACGAGCCCGTCGCCCATGAAGCGCAGTACGCTCGCGCCGCCCGCGAATGCCTCGACGGAAAGCACGGCATCGCTCCGCGCGAGGGATACGTCGTTGAGCGCGTACGCGGTAGTATCGCCTGAACGCGTCCGGATGAGCATGCGCCGCTCTTCGGAAAAGCGCCCCGCATAAAGGAGGTCGATATCCTCCCGCAAATGCTGTACATCGATCTCGGAGAGAAAGCCCAGCCGCCCCATATTGATGCCCAATAGCGGAACATCTTTTTCGAGCGCGACTTTGAGCCCCGACAGGATCGTCCCGTCGCCGCCGAGCACGAACAACAGCGATATGTCGTGCGATGCGAGATCGTCCTCGAAATGCCACGTAGCACCGTGCGCTTCCAGTAACGAAATAAGCCTTGCCGTAACAGCATCCACGTCAGGCTTAGTTTTATTTCTCCATATGCCGACCGATTGAAACCGCATATCGTCTGTCCGTCTCTTTCTATTATTCTACAACAACGAACGCAGCAGATACAATAAATCTCTCAATTCTTCATAAATTTGTCATGCGCCATATCGATAACGGTAATAATCTGTGTTTCGCTAAGCGTTTTTCCCGCTTTTTGGATATCTAACAGAAACTCGACGTTCCCCTCCGGACCCGAAATCGGCGAGAAATCGAGCCCCGCGGGGCACCAGCCGATCTCCCGCACAAAGGATACGATGGTTTGAACGACAGAAAGATGCACGTTTTTATCGCGCACGACGCCCTTTGCGCCGACGTCTTCCTTCGCCGCCTCAAACTGCGGCTTGATGAGCGCGATAAAGCGCGCGTCCTTGCCCCGCAGCACGGACAGCGCTGCGGGCAGAATCGCTTTGAGCGAGATAAAGGAGACGTCCGTCGCGCCGAATGAAGGCGCATCGTCAAACATCTCCGGCTTCAGAAAGCGCGCGTTCGTGCGCTCCATGGCGACGACCCTGCCGTCTGCGCGGAGAGAGTAATCGAGCTGGCCATAACCCACGTCGATCGCGTATACGCGCTTCGCGCCGCGCTGCAGCAGGACATCCGTAAAGCCGCCCGTCGATGCGCCGATATCGATGCAGGTTTTCCCTGCGACATCGACGGAAAACACATCGAGCGCCTTTTCCAATTTGTATCCGCCTCGGCTCACATATTTGCGCTTTTCGCCGCGCACGGTGATGGGAAGCCCTTTTTTTACTTTGTCCGAGGGCTTTGCGACCTTGCCCGCGCCCATGTACACGCGCCCTTCGAGAATCCAAAGCCGCGCCTCCTCAAGGGAGGCGGCGAGCCCCAATTCACAAAGCGCCTGATCCGCCCGTTTCAATTTACGCCCCCGCCTTGAGCCGATTTTGGATCGTTTGCGCAAGCTGAACGGGCATAAAACCGAGCTCTTCCGCCTGTTCCGATACGGAGGCGTGCTCTATGAACCTGTCCGGAAGCGCGATCACAAATACCTGTGCACCCGTCTTCCATAATGCGTTCTTTTCCAGAACACCCGCGCCAAACCCGCCGGATTCGACGTTTTCCTCCATGGTGACGACGAGCGTGCCCGAGGAAAGCACTTCCCTCAGCATATGATCATCCATGGGCTTTACGAATCGCGCGTCCACAACGCCGCAGGAAATGCCCTTGCCGTTCAGTTCGATCGCGGCGGCGAGCGCTTTTTCGACCATGCGTCCGACGGCGAGCACCGTCACATCATTCCCCGAAAGGAGAAGCTCCCATTCCCCGACTTTAAGCGGCTCCGTCTCTTCCATGGATGCGCCCATATCCCCCGCCTCCTTGCCGTAGCGGATCGCCATGGGTGATGCCACGCGGCAACTCAGATGCAAAAGCCGCTTGAGGTCGCGCACGTCGCGTGGCGAGGCGATGATCATATTGGGCATCATACGGAGCATGGATAGGTCGAACGCACCCTGATGCGTCGCGCCGTCCTCCCCAACGAGCCCCGCCCTGTCGATCAAAAGCGTCACGGGGAGGTTCGGAAGGCACACGTCCATCAGCATCTGGTCGAACGCGCGCTGCGAAAACGTGGAATAGAGCGCGACATACGGGCGCATGCCCATGAACGCCATGCCCGCAGCCATCGTGACCGCGTGCTCCTCCGCAATACCGACATCGAAAAAGCGGTCTGGGAACTGCGCCTGAAAGGCATCTAAGCCCGTACCCTGCGGCATAGCCGCCGTAACGGCCGTTACGCGGATATCGGACTGCGCCATGTCGATCAGTTCTTCCGCCATCGCCCTGCCGAAGGTGCGTACGGAGGGACGGTCGTTTCCATCGATGGTATCGACACTCACGCCGTGGTATGCGTCGGGGCTCTTCTCGGCGGCGGAAAAGCCCTTGCCCTTTTGCGTGGCGACGTGGATGAGGACGGGTACCCGAAAGCGCTTCGCCCTCTGCAACACTTTTTTGAGTTTCTTGATGTCGTGCCCGTTTACGGGGCCCAGATAGGTAAAGCCGAGCGCGGTGAAATACCGGTCGTCCACAAAAAGGCGCTTTATCATGTCGCGCAGTTTGCGAAGCGTACGCAAAATGCCGCCCCCGACGAGGGGCAGATGCCCCATCGCGCCGCGGACGCCCTGTTTCATTCCCATATAGAGGCAAGACTGCCTGAGGAGCGTTAGATAGGTCGAAAGCGCGCCGACATTTTTCGAGATGGACATCGCGTTGTCGTTCAATATCACGATCAGGGGCATCTTCGACTGCCCCGCGTCGTTTAGCGCCTCGTAGCTCATGCCGCCCGTCAATGCGCCGTCGCCGATCACCGCGACGACGTGGTATTTATCGCCCATGAGGTCCCGCGCGCGCGCCATGCCGAGCGCGGCAGAAATGGATGTGGATGCGTGACCCGCCGTAAATGCGTCGTATTCGCTTTCGGATGCGCGGGGAAAGCCGCTGATTCCGCCCTTTTTGCGCAGTGTCGAAAAAAAGCCGTATCGCCCAGTCAGGAGCTTGTGCGCATATGCCTGATGCCCCACGTCGAAGACGATCTTGTCCTCCGGCGCATCGAACACGCTGTACAGCGCGACCGTGAGATCGACAGTGCCCAGGTTGGACGAAAGATGTCCGCCGTTTTCCGTCACGGTGTGCATGATACAGGTTCGTATCTCCTGCGCGAGCAGTTTCAGCTGTTTGTTGGACATTGCGTGCAAGTCCTTGGGGCTTTTCAGCGTACCGAGCATTGCGCGTTCTCCATTTCTTCCTAAAGCATGACCAAGATCGCGATCAGAACGCCTAACAGCGCCCCGATGACGACCTGAAAAGGCGTATGCCCCAGAAGCTCTTTGAGCTTTTCCTGCGTGGGCATTATGCCTTTTTCGATCATGTCATGCATCATTTTGTTGAGCACTTCCGCCTGCTTTCCCGCAGCGCGGCGCACGCCCATCGCGTCCGTCATGACGACGAGCGCCAAGACGAGGCTTATCGCAAATTCGGCGCTATAAAAACCCTTCGCGATCGCGAGCGACATCGCAAGCGCGCAGACGCTCGCGGCGTGCGAAGACGGCATGCCGCCGAGCCCGAAAAAGCGCGACGGGTGAAACTCCTTTTGGATCACGAGCGTGAGCAGTACCTTCAGCGCCTGCGCGACCGTCCACGCGAGCACGACCGCCATCAGCACCCTGTTTTCCAAAATCGCATTCACATATTGCAAATTGCGTCATCCTCTTCTGGTCGCAGTTTCGGAAATCAGCGCGCGGAAAAATTCCGCACGCGCGCCAAAGGGCGAAAGTGCATCGAGCCCTTCTTGCAAAAGCTTTTCGCAGCGCGCCTTCGCACCGTCCATGCCGTAGATTTTGACGGCAGTGAGCTTGTCTCCTTCACGGTCTTTTCCGACGTTTTTGCCCATTTCCTCGAGCGTACCCGTCTCATCCAGGATATCGTCCAACGTCTGAAACAGCATGCCGAAGGCATAGCCGTAATCGCCCAGACGTTTCAATACGTCCGTATCCGCGCCCGCAATGCAGCCGCCCGCGCGCAGCGGATGGATAAACATCCGCGCGGTCTTGTTCGTATGGATGTAGAGCAGATCCGCCTCCGAACCCTCCCGCGTTTCCATCAGAAGGTCCTGCGATTGGCCGGCGATCATACCGCCCGGACCCGCGCCGCGCGCGATTTCACTCATCGCAAGCACGTGGCGCTCGAGGAAGGCGGGATAGCGCAGCGCGTTTTCGAGCATCCGTTCAAACGCCGCAGAGAGCAGCGCGTCTCCCGCGAGGATCGCCTGTCCCTCGCCGAACATGATATGGCTGGTGGGCCTTCCGCGCCGCAGCGTGTCGTCGTCCATGCCGGGCAAATCGTCGTGGATGAGGCTGTAGGTATGGATCATCTCGACGCAGCACGCGGGCACGAGCGCCTGCCGGACGTCGCCACCCAGCATATCCGTAGCCGCAAGCAGCATGATGGGGCGGAGCCTCTTCCCGCCCGCCAAGAGACTGTACCGAATCGCGCGAAGGAGCGTCTCGGGGATCCTCGCATCGTTCTCCGGAAAGAGAAATTCCAGTTCTTTTTCGACCATTTCGCGGTATTCCTGTTTTGTGTTCATTCTTCCGTCACCTCGATATGAATGTCCTCTTCTCCGTCCTGCGTGAGAAGTTTTACGCGCTGCTCGTGTTTTTCGAGCAGCTTTTGCAATTCTTTTAGGAGCGCGCTCGCCTTTTCGTACAAGGCAAAGCTCTCCTCCAGCGGCAGATCTCCGCTTTCCATCTGCCGAACCATGGTTTCCAATTCCGTCATTCCCTCTTCAAATCGCATTTATCCTTCCTCCACTTGGGTCACGACCGCCCGCAGGCGGCCCTTTTTGAGCCGCACGGTGAGCGCGTCGGCGGCGGAAACATCGGAAGCGTCCCGCACGAATGCGCCGTCCTTTTCCACGATCGCGTAGCCGCGTTCGAGGACGCCCTCGGGGTTCAGCCCGCGAAGCACGCCCTCCACGGCGGAAAGGCGCAATTTCGACGCGTCGCGCCGCCTTCGCCCCGCATCCGCAAGCCGCCTTTCCAGAAGGCGGAGTTTGTCTTTCTTCCCTCCGAGAAACGTCTCTGTAGGGCGGAGCAGGGCGGGGCGTGCGGTGATTTTCTCGAGCCGCAGCCTCAAAAAAGCGCACTTGCTCAAAAGGATTGACGCCATGCGCCGCCCGAAGGCATCCAGCACATCCTGTAGGTGCTCCATTTCCGGCACCGCCATTTCCGCGGCAGCCGAGGGCGTGGACGCGCGCGCGTCCGCCACGAGATCGGCGATCGTGGTGTCCGTCTCATGCCCGACGCAGGAGATAATGGGAATCGCGCTTTCGTAGATCGCCCGCGCGACGCTTTCCTCGTTGAACGCGGAAAGCTCTTCCATCGAGCCGCCGCCGCGCCCGCACAAAATCACGTCGCAGGTGGCGTTTTCGTTCAGGAGCTCTATCGCCCGTGCGATCTCCGCCGCTGCGTTTTCCCCCTGCACGGCGCAGGGCGCGGTCAGGATTTCGATCCCCGGAAACCGCCTGTTTAGGACGCGCACCATGTCGCGCAGCGCGGCACCCGAAAGGCTCGTCGCGATGCCCACGCGATGCGGGAGCATCGGCAGTTCGCGCTTTCGCGCGGGGTCGAAAAGTCCCTCGGCGAGGAGCCGCCGCTTGCGTTCTTCGAGCCGCACGAACAGGTCGCCTACGCCCTCGCGGCGCATCGCCCTGCAGTACACCTGAAACCGCCCCGTCGCCGTATACAGCGACGCGCTGCCCGAAACGATCACCTGCATGCCGTCCTGCGGTGCGAACGAGACGGATGCCGCATCCTGGCGAAACATCACGCAGTCCACGCGGGAGGATTCGTCCTTGAGCGAAAAATACATATGTCCGCTCGGGTATCTTTTGAAGCCGGACAGTTCGCCCCGCACCGTGAGCCCGTTCAGGACCGGATCGACGGCCAACTGCTTTCGGACGTACTCGTTTAATTGCGATACGCTGATGACCCACTCGTTCATGGATGCGCTACACCTTCAGCGATTTTTCGCACAGCTCTACGGTATTCTGAAGGAGCATAGCGATCGTCATGGGACCAACGCCGCCGGGGACGGGCGTGATAAAGCCCGCAACGGGTTCGCAGCTATCAAAATCCACGTCGCCCGCCACCGTGCCGTCGGGAAGCCTGTTGATGCCCACGTCGATCACCGCGGCGCCGGGCTTAATCATGTCGCCTTTAATCATGCACGGCTTTCCGACCGCTGCGATCACGATATCCGCCTCGCGGATCACCTGTGCGAGGTTTTCCGTCCTCGAGTGGCACATCGTGACCGTGCAGTTTTCGGCGAGCAGCATCATCGCGACGGGCTTTCCCACGATGCGCGAGCGGCCGATGACGACCGCCCTCTTGCCCGAAAGAGGCACCCCATATTCCTTGAGCAGCGCGATGCAACCCCTCGGTGTACACGGCAAAACGCCCTTTTCGCCCAGAAAGAGCTTTGCGGCATTCGCCTCGTGCAGCCCGTCCGCGTCCTTTTCGGGCGATACGCGGCGCAGCACCTCACGCTCGTCGATCTGCTTCGGCATGGGGAGCTGCACGATGTAGCCGTGGAGAATTTCGTCGCGATTCATCGCATCGACCGCGCGCAGCACGTCCTCCGTCGTCGAATCCGTCGGAAGGCGCTTTACGACGGAGACGATCCCTATCTTTTCGCAGGCGCGCTCCTTATTCCCGACGTAGATCGCGGAGGCGGGGTCGTCCCCCACCAAAATCACGCCGAGCCCGCACGGTGCGGGGAGCGCAGAGACGCGCTTTTTCAAGGCGATGCGCGTTTTTTTCGCCAAAAGCGATCCGTCCATCAAAACGGCCATATCAACAGTGCCTCCTCAACCTGTCCTCGCCGATGAGCGCGACGCCCACCGCATTGTCTCCGGAATACTCGGGTTGCGCCCAATGCAGGCGCAAATCCCCGTTTGCCCTTTGGATTCTCTCAGCGAGCAACTCTTTCAGAATCGCGCTCGAACACACGCCGCCCGCGAGGAGCACGCGTTTTAATCCCGTATCGCTTGCTGCATTCAGAAGCATTTTCGCAAGCGTCCGCGCGAGGAAGGAATACACCTCCGCCGCCGCATCCTCCTTCGTCATGCCGCCTTCTATCAGGCGCATGATCTCCGCCTCCGCGCCGGACAGGTTGCAGTCCGCACCCCGTACCGAGGCTTTCAGCAGGCTCTTAGACGTGCCGTCCCTCGCTAAAAGTTCCATCTCTGGCCCCGAAGGGAAGGAAAGGCCCAATTTTACACCCACGCGGTCCACGAGTTGACCTGCGTGCAGATCCTTCGAGCCGCCTATCAGCCGCACCGAAAGACCCTCCCCCGCCTCCAACACCTCCGTCGTTCCGCCGGACATATGCACCGCCAAAAATGCGCCTTTTTCCATATCTAAGCCGTAGAGCGCCGCGCGGATGTGCCCCTGTTGGTGGTTCGTCTCGAAAAACGGCACGGAAAGCATCTCCGAAATGCCCTTGGCGAACGCATATCCCGCGGTAAACACGGGCATATACGAGCCTTCGACGCCGCGCGGCGCGATGCTTACCGCAACCGCCTGCGCCTTGCGCTCTCCGATGTCGCGCCGCACTTCTTCGACCAAATGCGGCAGGTTTTGGACGTGCTGAAACAACCCCTCCGACTGCCTGAGCCCGCGCTCCCCCGGTTTCACGGTGAGGAGCATGCGCCTGTCGGAGAGGATGCGCCCGTCTTCCGTAAACGCCAGGGACGTCCTATAGCAGCTCGTGTCTATGCCGAGAACACCCATTATGCCAACTCCGCCCTCGCAAAGGAGCCCAGTATGCCGTTGACAAACGAATACGCCTTGTCTCCGCAATATTCCTTCGCCAAGAGCACCGCCTCGTTTAGCACCACTTCGGGCGGGGTCTTCTCGTAGAGCATTTCATAAATCGCCACGCGAAGGACGCACAGATCCACCTTGTGCATCCGCGCAACCGTCCACCCCTTGGCGTATTTCGCGATGGTTTCGTCGATCGCGCCGCAGTTTTGGATCGTGCCATCCGCCACGCGATGGGCAAAGTCGGCCTCTTCCTCATCCGGCGCGACTTCAAGCAGGTCGAGCCACGTCTCCTCGCCGCCGTCGCCGCCCATTTCCCATTCATACACGAGCTTCATCGCGGCGGCGCGGGCTTCGCTTCTCAACATAGTGTCTTTCCTTCCACAGCTTTTCTCGCTGAAAAACGTGCCTTTTCGCGGGCACGTCTTTCGGTCGTTACATCATTCCGTTTGTTCTGCCGCCTCTTCGGTCGCTTCAGGCGCTTCGGTTGCTTCGCAGGCATGGACTTCCTCGGGCGCTTCCTCGGGTGCTTCCTCGGGCACGTCCGCAGGTTCCACCACGGGGTGAATCAGCGGCTCGCCGTCCTTCAGCGCGAGGTTTTCCTGTGCGGCGATTTCCGCTGCGACGCGGCGCTCCTCCTTCTCGAAGCACAGCCCCTGCACGTGGATATCGACGCCCACGACGTTCAGCCCGCACATGGTCTCGATCGCCTTTTTCACATTGTCCTGAATGTTCGCGGCGACCTCGGGGATCGGGCATCCAAAATCGACGATCACGGAGAGATGCACCGTGACGCTGTTTCCGGAAATCTCCGCCTTTACGCCCCTCGTGTTCTTTTTGCCGGAAGCGGCGCCCCTGCGGGAAATCATCTCGACGAGGCCTGTATTGCTCGAACCGTACATGCTCGCGACGCCGTCCACCTCCGCCGCGCTGACGCCCGCGATCGTCGCGACGACATCCGTCGTGAAGGTCACGGAACCGTTTTGCTGCTCGGCCAGTTCCACGCTGGTCGGTAGATTTTCACTCATGGATAAGTCACCCCCTTAGTATACGTAGATATTATAACAGGTTTTCCACGGAAACGCAAACAAGACACCGTTATTTTATTGTCACGAATATACCTGCAATATCGCGCATTTCAGATACTGCGTCTCGGGCGATGCGGGCAGGATCGGATGGTCGCGCCCCTGCGTGCGAAACTCCACCATGCGCACCTTCTTTTTCGCGTCCCGCGCGGCGGCATTGATCATGTTTTCAAATGCCGCCCTGTCCACGTGCTGCGAGCACGAGCAGGACACGAGAAAGCCGCCTTCCGTTACGAGCTTCAGGCCGCGCAGGTTGATTTCCTTATATCCGCGAAGTGCACTTTCGACCGCCGCACGCGTCTTGGTGAAGGCGGGCGGGTCCAGAATCACGAGGTCGTATTTTTCCTTCGCGTCCGTGAGCTCGCGCAGGTGGTCGAAGCAGTTGTGCGCCTCAAATCGAACGAAGTCATATCCGTTGCGCTTTGCGTTTTCCTCCGCTACATTGACCGCGTCTTCCGAAATGTCCACACCCAAGACGTCCTTCGCGCCGTATTTCGCGGCGTGCAGGGCAAAGGAGCCGTTGTGCGTAAAGCAGTCGAGCACGCGCGCGTTTTTGCAAAGCGGCTCGATCGCGGCGCGGTTTTCCTTCTGGTCGAGGAAAAAGCCCGTCTTCTGCCCGTTTTTCACGTCCACGAGAAAGCGAATGCCGTTTTCGAGCATTTCGACGCGGTCGGGTACCTCGCCGTATAGGAGTCCCGTGATCTGCTCCATGCCCTCGAGCCTCCTGACGGGTACATCGTTGCGCTCATAAATGCCCTTGGGCGATACAACATCGACGAGGATGTCGACGATTTCCCCCTTCCACCTCTCCAGCCCTAAGGAGAGCGACTGCAAGACGAGCACGTCCGAGAATTTGTCCACGATGAGCGCGGGGATAAAGTCGCTCTCGCCGTAGATGAGGCGGCAGCTCATGGTATCGCAAAACCGCTGCCTATAGCGCCACGCCTCCTCGATGCGGCGCTTAAAGAAATCTCCGTTCACATCTTCATCGTGCTGCGTGAGCATGCGCAGGGAAATCTGCGAATTCGGATTATAGAACGCCTTGCCCAAGAAGGTGCCCGCGCACGATCGCACCTCCACGACGTCGCCCGGCTGCGGATTCCCCTCCGTGCGTTCGATATCGGAGGCGAAGATCCACGGATGCCCCGAGCGGACGCGGGAATCGCGCGTCTTTCGGAGATATGCCCTCTGTATCATAGAAACCGCCCTCTCGCGCATTTTCAGACCAGTGCGCGGCATTCGAGATAGTACCGCTTGTCCTGCGCATCGCCCATGGAAAAGGTCTTGAGCGGGAGAGCACCGCCCACGCGCACCGCCTCAAAGAGCGTCTTCTTGTCGAACGCGCCCAACTTGATCGCCGCCGCGCCGCGCTGCTTCATCTCCGCGAGCGCCTCGTCTCCGTGGATGTAGTCGATCGAAACACCCTCATGCGAGGCGACCCACTGATCCAGAAATGGCTGCAGAGTCGCAAGCGGCAGGGGATTGATGGCGTTATAGAGCTTCACCGGCGAATCCAACAGATAAAACGCCACGTCATTGTCATCCGACGCGCTGACGCTGATGCCCTTCCCGCGGCACCACAACACGAAATCGAGCACGAGGTCCGCCTCGTTTGCGCCGAATATCGCCCTGTGAATCGGTTCAAACGCCATGCCGTCGCCGTGCAGATTGCATATTTCAACCAAGGCATAGCGCATGGGGTGATCCGCCCACTGCGATTGCGGAATGCGCGCGCGCATATCGAGCCAGCACTGCCGCGCCGCCGCGAGCGAGTGGTTGCCGTCGCCCACGGCAAAGAGCATCCCGCGCGCCTTTTCAAAGAGCGCCGCGAGCGCGTTTTGCATGGACGCATGCGCTTTCTCCCCCGATATGCGCCAGCCGGAAATATGCCCTCCGCCCTGCATGAGTTCAAAATCATACAGCTTTTCCGAGGCGAAATTGCACAGCGGCTCCAAGAGCGTCCGTTCCGGGTCGTCCGCGAGCAGCATCGTGTGCGGCGTCTCGAGGACGGCATTCTGCCGTATCTCAACGCGCGGAGGAATGCGGGAAAGAATCGTCCCCTCCGTAGCGCGAATCAGCGGAGCGGAGGATGCATAAAAGTCGTATGCCTCCAGGTCGATCTCCGCGATGAGGCCGAGCCGCTCCCCCGCGTGCGTCTGCCGCCTGACGAACACAAAATCGTGTACTTCTCTCGTGAGGACGGTCTTGCGGTATTCGAGCATGGTGCGCCGAATCTCTTCAGCGGGCGCGGGCGCATCCCTGAGATAGGCTTCGGGGTAGATCATCCGAAGCGTGGAGGGCGCATCGCCCACGGTCTCTTCGACCGCCCTCCAGTATTCCGGCTGTGAGGAAAACTGGTCGCATGCGACCACCGCCCACTTGTGCATGTCACAGGAGGAATCCGGATAGAGAATCCGGGGCTTTCGGATGCCGTAACGTAAAAAATCGTACATTTTCCGTCGAATCTCCTTGATGATTTCTGAAATCCATTGTATCATAGAAATGTGAAAAATTCTATGCCAAATGGGGTGCTTTTTTGCCAAATCCTAAAAAGAATGGATGCAGGCTGAACAAATACATCGCCGACAGCGGCTTTTGCTCGCGGCGCGACGCGGACATATACATCGCCGCCGGGAAAGTGACGATCGACGGGCGCATAGGCGTCTTGGGCGATATCGTTTCGGAGGAGATGCGCGTTATGGTGGACGGGAAAACCGTCGTGCCCGAAACGCAATACGCATACATCGCGCTCAATAAACCGCGGGGCATCGTCTGCACCGCCGACCCGCGCGAACCGTATAACGTCGTAGACTACATTTCGCATGAAAAGCGCATCTACCCCGTGGGGCGGCTCGACAAGGATTCCTCGGGGCTGCTGCTGCTCACGAGCGATGGCTCTGTCGTCAACAAAATCCTGCGCGCTGCGGGCGGGCACGAAAAGGAATACATCGTTTCGGTGGACAAGCCCGTCACGCAGGCGTTTCTGCGGCAAATGCGAAGGGGCGTCCCGATCCTCGATACCGTGACGCTTCCGTGCATATGCGAAAAAATCTCCGAGAGGCAGTTCCGCATCATTTTGATACAGGGGTTGAATCGGCAGATTCGCCGCATGTGCGAGTATTTAGGCTATCGCGTAACCTCGCTCACCCGCATCCGCATCATGCACATCGTGCTCGGAAACCTCAAGCCCGGGCACTGGCGGAATCTGACGGAGGAGGAAGTCCAAATCCTGCTCGCGACGGAAGAACGCCGCCCGTCTTGGAAAACAGAAGAAGGGGGAATGGATGAATGAAAAATATCGTGCTATTTGGCATCGGAGGATATGGCGCGGGCTATGTGCGCGCGTTGGCGCAGCACGGCGAGGAATACGGAATGCGTGTGGTCGCCGCCGTCGATCCGTATCCGCCAAAGGAGGGTTTCTCCGCGCCCGTATTCGATACGGCGGAGGACTTTTATGCAAGCGGCATCCGTGCCGATTTAGCCGTGATCTCGACGCCCATTTCCCTGCACGAGGAAATGACGGTCTCCGCCATGCGGCACGGCTGCGACGTGCTGCTCGAAAAGCCCGTATCGCCCGATCTGGCATCAGCAGAGCGCATCCTCGCCGCTTCGCGGGAAACGGGGAAAATGTGCTCCGTGGGGTTTCAGCTCTGCTTCGACGCCTCCATGCGTGCACTAAAGCGCGACATCATCTCGGGATTGTACGGAAAGCCCGTGGCGTTGAAATCGATCACGCTCTGGCCGCGCAATTTCGCCTATTACAAGCGCGGCACGGGCTGGGCCGGGCGAAGGACGGATGCGCAGGGGCGGCTCACGCTCGATTCCGTCGCCTCCAACGCCACCGCCCACTACCTCATGAATATGCTGTGGATTTTGGGCGAGGATATGGAGGGTGCATCTCCCCTCGCCTGCACATCCTGTTACACCGCGCGCGCAAACGACATCGAGACCTTCGACACCGTAATTCTCGAGGGCTTGTGCAGGGGAATTCCCGTAAAATACATCGCGAGCCACGCCGTTTCCGAAAGCGAAGTGCAAAACCCGCTGATGATCTACACGTTCGAAAAGGCGACTATCGTTCTCGCCATGGAAGGCAACCGCAACATCTACGCCTTCTTCCGCGACGGCAGGACGAAGGTCTATCCCTCCGTCACAGTCGGCGATAATGACAATGATATCAAATTGCGCTTCATGAAAGATGCGCTCTCGGGCGAAGCGCCCCTCCCCTGCCCCATCGAATGCGCCATGGAGCACGTTCGCGCGATGGACTATTGCAACGCCGCCATGCCCGAGGTTCTCCCCGCGACGCCGAACGACGCGCGCGACGGCGTGTATGCGAAGGGGCTCGCGGACAGGCTTCGCGAAGCGTTCTATGGGCTGTAGCCCGTATTATTTCAGCAAGGAAGTGTACACGATGAAAAGATCAATCCTTCGACAGGTGGCAATGATGGTTTTGATGCTCGCGTTCGCTATGGCGGTATGCGCGAGCGGCGCGGTTGCGGAGGCGCCCGCGCGCGAACCGTACGGCGTATTCCTGAGCATCGACGACACCGCGATGGAAAGGCTCGAGCCGTATCAGACGGTCGTGATCGACGCGCAGTACTTTTCCGCCGACGACATTCGGGCGCTGCACGAAAAGGGGCACACGGTCTATACGTATCTGAACGTCGGCTCCTTGGAGGATTTTCGGGACTATTACGACGACTGGAAGGGCATCTGCCTCGGCGAATACGAAAACTGGGAAGAAGAGCGCTGGGTGGACGTTTCGGACGTAAAATGGCAGGAGTTTATGCGCGTGACGCTCGCAAAAGAGTTTCTCGATAAGGGCGTGGACGGGTTTTTTGTGGACAACTGCGACGTGTACTATGAGTATCCGCGCGAGGAGATTTTTGAAGGGCTGGTCGCAATCCTGAATGGGCTCATGGGCTATGAAAAAGCCGTTATCATAAACGGCGGCGACACCTTTGCCGATGCGTATTACGACCGCTACGGCACCATCGACGATGTGTTCACGGGCATCAATCAGGAGACGGTCATCACCTCCATCGATTTTGACGAGGAGACATTCGGCAAGCAAAACGCCGAGGACAGCGCGTATTTTAAGGACTATGTGGAGCGCTACGCGGCACTGGGCGCAGACATTTACCTGCTGGAATACGCGACGGACGCAGACTTGATCGCGAAGGTGCAAAGCTATTGCGCGGAGCATGGGTTTACGTATTACGTTTCGGAGTCGATCGAGTTGGAATGAGGGTACGCATTGCGCCATATAAAATAGGGGCTGCTGCATACCCGTGCAGCAGCCCCTGTGTTTTATTGTTCCTTCTTTCGCTGCAGCAGGACTTGCCATGCCAAAGAAACCAACGCATAGAGGGCGAGCGCCATTACAAGAATGCTACAAAGATCATCTTCCATAAAGAAGCTTGCCGCATCGATTCCCTTGATCAGGAGGTGGGCAACGGCATACGACAGGGGAGCAAAGAACAACTGACGGATAATCCAGCTGCTATTCCGCTTGCGGAAAACGAACCAGAGCAATCCGAGAAGCCCTGCCAGCGCCGCAGCGAGCATCGCATAATACGCCAATGCCAGCCGAGGCAGGATGATTGTGCCCCCATGGGGCGGTTCCCCCCATATCGGTTTTGATTGATTGCCATCGCTGTAAACGACGCGGTCGGGGATCGGATAAAGCGTCATCTCTGAGTAGTCTTCGATTATACTATAACTTCCATATGTGCGATAGTTATAACCCTGTAGTATAACCGTCGATGTTCCGTCGTCTTCCTCGATTCTGGTTTCGTGGGTCGCATTCAATCGGGGATCCATTGTAAGAACAAGAACTTCTAAGGTTTCCTCTCTATTTTCTTCCTCGTTTTCTTCCCGGAAATATTCCACCTCTTGCGATGGCCTTGTCTCGATCCCTTTTGCTTCGATCAGGCCCTCCTCCCAAGGGATAATTTGCGTACTTCTGGTGTGATAGAAATAGGTGAAGACCACGACAAAGACGCAAAGAGCTGCAATACCGGCGGCACGCCAACGGCGCTTCTGTATCTGCTTTTTGAGGCTTTTGAGCGGCTTCGCCGTCTCGATGGGAGTCTTCGATTCCGTCCGAAGTTCGGACAGCTTGTTTCGGCATTCTTCACATTCCGCGAGATGCTCCTCGATGAGAGAACGCGTCTCCTCCTCAACCAAACCTTCCGCATACAGCGGCAACAAATCGCGAATCATGGCGCAAGGCAGTTTCATGGCAATTCCTCCATTTTCTTCATGATTTTGGCACGGGCCCGGTGGTAGACGACGCACGCCCAGTTCTCCGATTTGCCGAAGAGTTCCCCTATGTCCCGAAAGCAGAGTTGCCCCAAGGTTCGCAACGTGAACACTTCGCGATAGGGCTCATCCAGATGGTGCAGCAGCCGGTGGATGTGCATGCTTTCATCCTGACGCAGTATGGATTCTTCAGGCCCGACAGCAGGGTCCGCAAGGGATGCTGCGTCGTCGATCGGCTGTACCTTTTTCTTTCGCTGTTCGGAAATCCAGATGTTTTTGGCGATGGCGCAAAGCCAGCTTTTCAAACTGCTGTCTCCCCGAAACCGATTCAACGATCGCAGCGCTTTGAAAAAGGTTTCTTGGGTGATCTCTTCGGCCACATTTGGGTGTCCGGAAAGGGAGAACACATATCGGTATACCGGGTCGAAGTAGTCCTGATAGATTTGATCAAAAGAATCAGTCTGCACGGAACTCTCGCCCTCCTTTCACTTTATTAGACGCAGACCACGAGGGAATCTTACAAAAAACAGGCTCTTCACGGAAAGTTGTGGGAATCGAGCCAAGCAACAGGTAACGAGAGAAAACGGACGAGAGTAAAGAAATACTCGTCATCTCTGTAGCCGTAGCCGACACGTTTAGCGACCTTGATTTTGTTGTTGAATCCCTCTAACTTGCCGGTGCTGATGGGGAAAACAGCATGCGCAACAAGTCCGTCCAGGCGCGGCATTTTCAGCTCGGCGAATTTCACAAGAGCCGGGATGCCGCTGGCCTGCGCTGCATCGAACCAGCGCTTCCAGCCTTCTCGGGCAGCGAGAGGATCAGTAAGCTCAAAGAGAGTGCAAAGCTCCTCCTTCATCGCATAGCAGACCGCAAGGTCTGAATGATCTGAAAGGATGTCTTGCAGGTGCTGCGCCCTCTCGCCCGAGAGCTTGGCTCCGTTGGTCAGCAATGTCCAGCGGAGTCTTTTCAGTTGTGAATAGCGTTGCTTTTCTTCCTTGGCTTCAGCTTTGAGCTGACGTTTCTGTTCAGGATCGTCCAGCTCATCAGCTCTTTCAAGGATGCTCTTGGCTTCGCTCTGGTGCTCCCGAGCCTCTTGCAAGCGGACGACGCCGAGGACATCCTTGCCATACTGAGCCTGCATGTGATGGCGGTCATAGACGATGACGGCCTGCGGCAGCTTTTCAGCGAAGAGAAGGTTGTAGGAGGCGTTCATATCCATGGCTACAGCCGCTACCTGTGACAGGTAGCCCTCAGGCATCTCCTCGAAGAAGTGCTTGAAATCTTCCTTCGAGCGCCCTTTTCCCGCCCAGATTACCTCGCCCGTGTCCAGGTCCATGACGCATGTGGCGTAGGTGTGCCCCTTGTGGATGGCAAACTCATCCACTGCCAGCCGCGTGGGTCTGTACTTCGCCTTGCGCAGTTCCTCCGCTCGGCTTTCCA
>JBMNUF010000015.1:0-50478 GCA_050946115.1 Christensenellales bacterium | reverse complement strand
ATTTCATGCTCGCTATTCTCAGGGATAGGAATACCTCCGCTTCTGTAACGGCGGCTATGTCGCATTTGCGGAACATACTCTCCCCGGAACTGTTTTTCCGTATGTTCCCGGTGCTGCTTACCGACAATGGTACAGAGTTCTCCGATCCAACCGCCATTGAGTTCCCGTGCGGCTCGTTACAGCATACGCGCGTATTCTATTGCGACCCGAACGCCTCCTTCCAGAAGCCGCATGTAAAACTGAACCACACACATCTAAGAAGATGTTTGCCTAAAGGAACATCGTTTGATTCGCTTACTCAGGACGACATCTCCCTCATGATGTCACACATCAACTCGTATGTCCGAAAGAAATTCATGGGGCAGTCCCCATCTCAACTATTCGTGAATGCCTTTGGAGAAGAGACGTTGCATTTACTCGGACAAACGCTGATACCGCCGGAAAAAATAACTTTGACGCCGGCTGTTTTCCGCAAATAATCAGCGTTTGGCACAAACATGAATAGTTGCGTTTAGTCTGACAGATGCATACTGAATCTGTTCGGGCTTAGTTGGTGTGCCCAAAACGGCTCTTGTTGTGCGCTTTTTGTCGTAAATCCGAGCTTTTTTACAGCCCCCTCTCCGTCTTTGTCAGACTAATTGCAACCCCGTCGCGTTTAATCTGAAAATGTTGCGTTTACTTTGAAAACTCACCAAATTCCGCGAACGCCTTGGTTGTTTCCCCATCAACGACGAGATAAAAGTACGCCCTTCCGGGCGCTCTTTTTATGGGCGATATTCGGTTTAGGGCAACACCGCACAAGGCGCGATTTTCTGTGCGGTGTTGCCTTATGACTCGTTACATTCTCTATCCGCCTATTCGTAGCGCAGCGCCTCAATTGGCAGAAGTTTTGCGGCTTCGTTGGCTGGGTAGGAGCCGAATACGATGCCCATTAAAACCGAAAACCCCAAAGCGAGAATGGCAATGAAAGGCTGCATAACCATGCTGACATTGATTGCGGGCGCGATGTACCGACATGTCACCCACGCAAGTCCCACGCCGATTATGCCTCCCGACAGCGAGAGCATAATCGCCTCGATGATGAACTGTGACATGATATCGAGCCTTTGCGCGCCGATGGCCTTACGGATGCCTATCTCGCGCGTTCTTTCCGAAACCGAGACGAGAATGATGTTCATGATCCCGATTCCGCCGACCAACAGCGATATGGCAGCGATTCCCGCTAACATCATAGAGAGTGTATTGCTGACCTCCGTCATGGTTTCGAGAAGCTGCGTCTGACTGGTGACGGAAAAGTAATCCTCACTCCCTGTTCTGTCGAGCATGAAAGCTTCAAGCGTCTCAACTGCGCGGTCAACATCGTCCTCACTCGTCGCGTTGGCGAAGAACATAGAAATGGAGGTGTTGCGGAAATTGCGCTGGGCGTTGGTGAAGGGGATGGTCGCACACTCGTCTTGCGTAGAGCCTTCATCTGAACCCATTTCTGTGTAAACGCCGACAATAGTATACTGCTTACCGTTGATTCGAATCTTTTCACCGACGACGTTTCGTTGGCTGAAAAGCTCATCGGCGACGGTCACACCCACCACGCAAACGTAGCTGCGGTTCTCTACGTCAGAAGCAGTGATGAAACGACCGCTTTGCACCGTATAACCGCGTATCTTGTCATACCCCTCTGTGACGCCCTGCACGGTTGCGGTATAGGTGTTGATGTTCGCTTTGAGGGTTTCGGAGCTTTTAATCTGCGGTGAAACACAATCGACACCGCCTATGCCGCGAAGTTTCTCCAAGTTTTCGAGCTTTAACTGAACCTGTCGGACGGCGCGATTTTGTACCGTAATCATGTTCGTACCGAGGCTCGTGATCTGCTCGGTAACCGAGGCGGTGGAGCCTTGCCCGACTGCCGTCAGCACTGTCACCGAAAAAACGCCGATGATAACTCCAAGCATCGTGAGAAACGAGCGCATTTTGTTGCCCGCGATGGCTTTGATTGCCATCTTGATCGCTTGAATGAATTTCATTGTGCCGCCGCCTCCTCTCCGTTTGCCTCGCCGTTCGTATTCTCAAGCTTAGAGCCTGATTCGATAGCCGCATTTATAAATACATCGGAATCCGATATCCGCCCGTCGTAAATTGTCAGCCTTCGCTTAGCCTGCATAGCTATTCCGTTGTCGTGCGTAATGAGCATGATGGTATTTCCCTGCATGTTCAGTTCCTTGAGCATCGCCATGATCTCATGTCCCGATTTAGAGTCAAGGTTTCCGGTCGGTTCGTCAGCTAACAACAGAGAGGGCTTTGTGGACACCGCGCGGGCAATGGCTACGCGCTGCTGCTGGCCGCCCGAAAGCTCATTTGGGCGGTGCCTCATGCGATTTTCGAGCCCCACAAGCGACAAAGCCTCGGTAACGAGCTTCTTTCGCTCGGATGCCCGCACGCCCTGGTAGATCAGTGGCAGTTCCACGTTCTCATATGCCGTGAGCTTGCCCAAGAGATTAAAATGTTGGAATATGAAGCCTATTTTGCGGTTGCGGATATCGGCAAGCTCCCGGGGAGACATGTCAAGCACGTCCTCCCCTTCCAGCAGATATTGCCCTTCGTCCGCATAATCGAGGCATCCGACGATGTTCATAAGCGTCGATTTGCCGCTTCCCGACGGACCCATGACCGCTACGAATTCACCTTTCTCTATCTCCATATCCACGTCGTCAAGGGCGCTTATACTCTCATCACCCATCTGATAGCGCTTGACGATGTGCGTTAACTCAATCACTTTGACTCCCTCCCTTTACATTCCGGGGAAGCCGCGACCAGGCATACCGCCCGAGGGCATTCCCCCGCCCATACCGCCGGGCATCCCGAACGGGGTTGTAGTCTGGGTTGACGTTGAGCGCGTCACCAGTACCCGGTCGCCCTCGCTCACGCCTGAAAGTACTTCAACATAGTCGTTATTAGAAAGCCCCGTCGTGATGTTTTTTGATTGTCCGGACGAAAGCGTTACGTATTTCTGGCCGTTTGAGGTGGAAATGGCTTCAACCGGCACGAGTATTGCGTCCATTTTATTGGCGACAAGCACCTGTATTGAAGCCGTCATGCCGTCTTTCAATTTCCCTGCCGAATCGTCAATGGACACCGTGACTTCGTATGTAGCGACGCCGCCCTCCACGGTTCCCACGCCTGATATGCGCCTCACCGTCCCCATAAACACTTCATCCGGGTACGCATCGATCTCCACATCGACTGTCTGACCAATCTCAACGTTTACGATGTCAAGTTCGTCCACGGTCGCAACAACGTTGAACTTATCCTGCGACTGAAGCGTTACGAGTGCCACGCTCTCGTTTAACCGTGCGCCTTTGGACGCATCGACCGAGGTGACAATACCGTCGATAGGAGCACGGATAATCAGGCTGTCCTGCTTTTCTTTTTCGTTATCGAGCGCGGTACGGGCTTCCTCATATTTGAGAAGTGCGGATTGTAACTCGGCGGAGGGAAGCCGTCCGGTAGTGTAGAACAGTCTCGCGCCCGAAGCGACATCATCGCCTTCCGCATAGTACACGGTATCGATCGTACCGCCTATGGCTGTTATGGGAACCGGCATATTGATCTCGAGTACACCGTTGCCAACGGTTTGCCCCTGCAAGGTGGTAATCATGACTTCCTTGCCGACATCGTAGTCGTCGTCGGGAAGCGTGACGGCAATGTTTGCACCGAGGCCGAAGGTCTGATCGACGGTACCCGTGATGCACGCATCGTCTACCCAAACGTTGACCGCATCGCCGATTTTAAGCATCTGATCGTCAGCAGGCTCAAACTCGACGCGCATCTTATCATCACGAGAGACAATCGCCAGATAGCCGTACTGTTTCATAATCGCGGCGACATCGTCGTCTTCTTTGCAGAGTACTGTTTTGAGCGTACCCGCCGAGGGTGCATAAACATAGTATTTTGCGCCCGAGTCCCTAATGTTACTCAGTTCCACCTGTGCCTCGAAAAGCGCCGCCTCGTAGGATGAGATATTCGTCTCGATGTCGGAGGAGGACAACCGCACGAGGATATCTCCGGCTTTGACGGTATCGCCCGTCTCGACCTCGACGAATTCGATTTTGCCCTCGTTGTCGTTATAGACGGAGTGCGTCTCCTGCGGCGTGAGGTTGCCCGCGCCGTATACCGTAACTTTTAGCTCGCCGCTTTCGACGGTTACGTATTCGCCCTGCACAAGATCCGATGTCGCCCCCTGCGGCGGCGTATCCATCATGCCCTTTGTCGAAATTCCGCCAAATCGTTCCGGTTTCTGTAGCAGTACCAGCACGCCGATTCCTATTGTGATTGCAATGACAATCGTCCACACAATCCAAGACAGCCTCTTATTCTTTCTGTTTCTCACTTTGTAGTCCTCCTAATGAATCCGTATTGTCAAGCCTGTTACTCTACGAACGTGACCTTCTCATCGATGGAAAAGCGCGTTGTCGCTCCGGAGTAGCCGTCGACCGAAACGTCGCCCCGGCCGATGAGCAGCACGGCAACCGCGTATAAATCCCTGTCGATTCCCAAGGTATCACATATGGAATCGTGATCGTCGCCGTTTAAGGCATTCGTCGGAGATGATATGATCTTCGTACCGTAATCCAGCGAGTTTGCGGCAATCACCATATTCTGGCACGCAAGACCGCAATCAAAATCGACGTTCGGAGAGATGGATTTACGATTTGCGTAGAGTATGATTGCTACGGGCGAATCGCCTAACGAAGCCTTCGCAGACGCTCCATCAGTGGGTGCACCGGGCATTGCGGGAGGCGGATTGTCGCCAAAATCCCCTTCGGGTTTTCTATCGGAGGGAATCCCGGCAGGCATTCCGGCGGGAATCTCGCCGAGTTTATTCATAAGCTCTGTATCTGAAAGAACGACAAAGTGCCACGGCTGCTGATTGATAGCGCTCGCGGTTGACAGACCGACTTCGAGAATCGTCTTCAAATCATCCTCAGATACTTCCTCTTGGGTGAACGCCTGCGTGGTTTTGCTGCCTCGGATAACGTCAATGACCTCGTTCGCCGAAGCGGCAAACACCGCCTGCATTATAGCGATGGTTAAAATGACTGCACAGGTGACCTTAGAATGTGACATGATTCGTTCCTCCTTCAAATGATTATGCCCATATTCTAAACCTTCAAGCTGAAAAGAAGTTGAAAAACGAACTGCCGAGTATGAACAAACATGCGCGCAGATTGAAACAAATTGTGAACAATACGTATTTACGGGCAAGCGACGGTTTTTCAGCTTCATTTAAGCAACGGAATATAGTATAATGAAAAAGGAGCTGGTGATAGTATGAAGATTCTCATCATAGAGGACGAAAAAATGCTGGCGGATTCCTTAAAAACGCTGCTCGAAAGTAAGGGCTTTACCGTCGATTGTGTATACGATGGAGCCGATGGCGAGGCTTACGCACTGACGGGCGTGTACGATCTACTGATACTCGACGTCATGATGCCCAAGATGAACGGTTACGAAGTTGCTAAAAAAGTGCGTCTGAAAAGATGCTCTACTCCAATACTGATGCTAACGGCAAAGTCCGGGCTGGAGGACAGAATAGAAGGGCTGAACTCGGGTGCGGACTACTATCTGACGAAGCCATTCGACTCGCGAGAGCTCATAGCCTGTATTAACGCCCTGATGCGTAGGCAAGGCGCACAAGTGAACGAGCTTACCTTCGGAAACACGTCTCTCGATCTGGCCTCGTGTATGCTCGTGTGCGGAGAAAACAGTGTACGCCTGTCGGCTAAGGAGTTCGACGTGATGCGGTTTCTTTATCAGTCCCCCTCACAGAATCTATCAAAAGAGATTATTCTGTCTAAGGTCTGGGGATACGACTCGAACGCAGTCGAGAATAATGTCGAGGTGTACGTGGGGTTTCTTCGTAAAAAGCTGTATAGCATAGGCTCGAATGTGCGTATTGAAACCATACGCAGGTTGGGCTACCATCTGGAGGTAGAAAATCGTGATTAAAAAGCTCCGGATTAAGTTTGTTATCATTAATATGAGCATCGTCCTTCTTCTGCTGTACGTGATGTTCGCATTGGTTCTTCACCTTACAAAAGCGAATTTTGAAACCGCATCAATCCACATGATGCGGTCAATAGCGAACGGCCCATTTCGACAAGAGCGACCGACAGATCGCGGCAGAGATGGTAAGCTCCCTTTCTTTGTAATACAGCTCGATTCCAACAATGAGCCGACGGCGATCAATGGAGGCAACTTCGACCTGTCCGACGAGGCACTTATCGATGAAATTCTCGAAAAGGCTCTCTCATCCTCTGATACGTGGGGTGTAATACCCGATTACAATCTCAGATATTTCCGCGCCGACAAATCCTCGCGCCACTTTGTGGTGTTCGCGGATACATCGAATGAAGCAGCTATGCTTGGCGGACTTATGAGAATATGCTACACGATCGGCGCTCTTAGCTTTTTGGCATTTCTAACTGCAAGCATATTTCTATCGAAATGGGCTGTTAAACCGGTGGATCGCGCATGGAAAGACCAACGTCAGTTCATCGCCAACGCGTCGCATGAACTTAAAACACCGCTAACCGTCATATTCACCAATGCGGAACTTCTGCAAAGCTCCGATTACACACCGGAGGACAAGCTTCGTTTTTCGGACAATATCATCGTCATGGCAAGGAAGATGCGGAGTTTGACAGAAAGACTGCTTGATCTGGCACGAATGGACAGTGGGCAGGCGCAAATGGCATTTACAAGAGTTAATTTCAGTAAAATCGTATCGGACGCTATACTCCCATTCGAGCCAATGTTTTTTGAGAAAGGGCTGATGCTGGAATCTCATATTGAGGATGGACTCATGGTGAATGGTGACGCAGAAAAGCTTGCGCAAGCAGTCGAGATACTGCTCGACAACGCGCAGAAATATTCAAAATGCGCGGGAAAGACAACCGTTCTTCTGCGTAAACATAACGGTCGATGCTTACTTAACGTGTCGAACGAGGGGGAAGAAATATCCAAATCCGATCTCAAAAACATATTCCAAAGGTTTTATCGCATAGATCAAGCCCGCGTGGGAGATGGCAGCTTTGGTCTGGGATTGTCCATCGCGCAAAGCATAGTAGATAGTCACAGGGGCCGAATCTGGGTGGAGAGCAAAAATGGCGTTAACGCTTTCTATGTGGAATTCTTAATTGCGTAGATTCAATCGGGCAGGAGAAATGCTGTCCCTGTCCTAACATACTGCCGATACCATTCGATGCACGGCACTTTTGAGCCTTTATATAGTGTCTGCACGTCAGATTATGATAGAGGACGGAAAGACACGCTACGAAGAAATGTAATCTATGATTCATCGATTGCCGGGGTAAGCGTGCAGCTGCTCTGATGTGCCGAAGGCACTCGCCTGGGCGACCCCATACGCCTGCAATTCCCCCGTTCCATGCGCTTTTTCGATCCCGACGGGCACCATTTGGGTTTAGGTGATTCGTTTGCGCCGGATTGCGACCCCGGAGAATGTCGCGTCATCCTCTACGAAGCGGCGGATTGATTCGGCGCCCTTTCTCATTAAAATACGGTGAACACCGCCGCGGGGCTTGACTTTATTATGATACCGTGGTAATATACTATCATAAAATCGCATGGGGAGGGGGCACGGCGCATGGAGCTGAGAAATGCTTCGGTCGACGCGCTGCTGGACGGGCTGATGAGCCTTCGCACCGCCGATGAATGCTACGCGTTTCTGCAGGATTTGTGCACCATCAAGGAGCTGCAGGACATGGCGCAGCGCTACGAGGCGGCGCGGCTGCTCGATGAGGGCGCGAGTTATCAGAAAATCGTCGAGCGGATAGGCATCAGCACCACGACGATAGGGCGCGTGAACCGCTGCCTTCACTACGGCAGCGGCGGCTATCGGCTGGTGCTCGACCGAATGCGGGAAAAAGGTGGAAAAGAATGATCATCAACGACGCGATCCTGCAAAACGACGAAAAAATCGTACTGGAATTGCGGACGCTCTACGCCTCCAAGGGGTATCGCGCGTATCGCATGAGCAAATTTGAGGAGTACGACCTGTACGCGGGCAACAAGGATTTTTTGGTGTCCGACAATGTCATCACCTTCACCGACCCGAGCGGGCGGCTGATGGCGCTGAGGCCTGACGTCACGCTGTCCATCATCAAAAACAGCGCGGATGCGCCGGAGGACACGCAAAAGATATACTACAGCGAAAACATCTACCGCCCCGAGGGCGAGGCGTTTCGCGAAATCATGCAGATCGGCGTGGAATGCTTCGGCAGCGTCGATGCCGCGCGCGTGCGCGAGGTAATCCTGCTCGCGGCGGAGAGCCTGAGTGCCCTGTCCCCCGGCTGGGTGCTGGATATATCGGACTTGGATATTCTGGGCGAAATCGTCGCGGAGCTGAACCTTTCGTCTCCCGCGCGCGCGAAACTGTATCGGGCGATAGGCGGAAAAAATGCGCACGAAATCGAAGAGATCTGCGCGGAGTGCGAAAACCGGGAGAGCGTCCAAAGGCTTCTAAAGCTCGCCTCCCTGCGCGGCAATGTGTGCGAGGTGTCAGGCGCGACGGAGGGTCTTTCCGAGAGCTTCGCGGATACGCTGCGCGCGCTGGCGGAAAGCCCGTTCGCCAAGCACATATACGTCGATTTTTCGGTGGTGTGCGACCCGAATTATTATAACGGCATCGTATTCAAGGGGTTCATCAACGGACTTCCCGAAAGCGTGCTCTCCGGCGGGCAGTACGACAACCTGATGCGCCGCATGAAGCGCAAATCCTCCGCGGTCGGCTTCGCCGTATATACCGACGCACTGGAGCGGCTGGATGCGGACAGGCGCACGGCGCGGGAGAGCGACTGGCTGAATATTGCGCTGCCGAAGGGGCGGCTGGGCGAAAACGTATACGCGATGTTTGCCGAAGCGGGCTTTGAATGCCCCTCGATCCTCGAGAGCAACCGCAAACTGGTGTTCGAGAACGCCGAAAAGCGCGTGCGCTATTTCTGGGTCAAGCCGTCCGATGTCGCGATCTACGTCGAGCGCGGCGCGGCGGATGTCGGCGTCGCGGGCAAGGACATCCTGTTGGAATATGAGCCGAACGTGTATGAGCTTCTGAAGCTGAATACCGGCATATGCCGCATGGCGGTCGCCGCGCCGAAGGGCTTTGCGGATGACGCCTCCGCGACGCTGCGCGTCGCGACAAAGTTTTCCAACATCGCGCGCACGTATTATCAGTCCAAGGGGCGCGAAATCGACATCATCCACCTGAACGGCTCGATAGAGCTTGCGCCGATACTGCACCTTTCGGATGTCATCGTGGACATCGTCGAGACCGGCACGACCTTAAGGGAAAACAACTTGGAGGTAATCGAAGAAATCGTCCCGATCAGCGCGCGGCTGATCGCCAACAAGACCGCGTATAAATTCAAGGGCGATGCGATTCGCGCCCTGACAAATGGGTTTACGGACGGAGGCGGAGCATGATTAAAATCCTCAAATACGGCGAAGTGAAAAACGACGAAATTTTTTCGCGCGGCGCGCCCGAAGTCGATGTGGCGGGCGTCGTGCGCGATATCATCCGGGACGTGCGCGAACGCGGCGACAAAGCGCTTTACGAATACTGCAAAAAGTTCGACAAGGCGGATTTGACCTCGCTCGAAGTGACGCGGGAGGAGACCGAAGAGGCGATTTCAGGCATCGCGCCCGAATTCCTGCGCATCCTACGGCAGGCGGCGGAAAACATCCGCGCGTTCCATGAAAACCAAAAGCGCCCCGGCTTCATGGTCGAAAGGGGAAATGGCGTCATCTTGGGGCAGCGCGTGATCCCGCTCGACCGCGTGGGCATGTACGTGCCCGGCGGCACGGCGGTATATCCCTCGACGGTGTTGATGGACGCGATCCCCGCCAAGATCGCCGGCTGTCCCGAGGTCGTGATCACAACCCCGCCGAACGCGCAGGGCAAGATCAACCCCATGATCCTCGCGGCGGCATCCGTTGCGGGCGTCGATACGATCTACAAGGTCGGCGGCGCGCAGGCGGTGGCGGCGCTTGCATACGGTACAGAGAGCATAAAGCGCGTAGATAAAATCATCGGCCCCGGCAATGCCTTCGTCGCGGAGGCGAAAAAGCAGGTATTCGGGCAGGTCGCCATCGACATGATCGCAGGCCCCAGCGAGATACTGATCGTCGCCGATAAAAACAGCAGCGCGCGCAACGTCGCGGCGGACATGCTTTCGCAGGCGGAGCACGACAGGATGGCGAGCGCCGTACTGGTCACGGATTCCGCGGAGCTCGCCGAAAAAGTGCGCATGGAGCTTGAAGTGCAGATCCCGCTCCTCGCGCGCGCCGAAATCGCGAGGGCTTCCATTGAAAAACACGGCAAGATCATCGTCGTGCCCGATATGGACAAAGCCGTCGAAATCGCCAACGACATCGCGCCGGAGCATCTGGAGCTGTGCGTGGATTCGCCGTTCGATATTTTGGGTGCGGTGCGGCACGCGGGCAGCGTGTTTCTGGGGCGCTACTGCCCGGAGGCGCTGGGCGACTATTTCGCGGGGCCGAACCATACGCTCCCGACCGGCGGCACGGCGCGCTTCTCAAGCCCGCTTTCGGTGGACGACTTCGTCAAGAAATCCCAGTATACCTACTATACGCGCGAGGCGCTATCTAACGTGGCGGACAGCGTCGCCGCCTTTGCGGAGGCGGAGGGGCTCGGCGCGCACGCGAGAAGCGTCACCATTCGCTTTGAAGGGGAAGAGTGCGTATGAGCCGATATTTCAGCGCGAAATTCAATCAGCTTGCGCCCTATACCCCCGGCGAACAGCCGCAGGACAGGACGTATATCAAGCTAAACACCAACGAATCGCCCTTCCCGCCCTCCCCCATGGCTGTGGAACTGGCGCGCGAGGCGGCGACGAACCTGCAACTGTATTCCGACCCGCAGTGCCGCGAACTGGTGCAGGCTGCGACGGAAACCATGGGCGTCGGCGCGGAGCAGATTCTCTTCACCAACGGCTCCGACGAGATACTGAACTTCGCGTTCATGGCGTTTTGCGACGCGGCGCACCCGGCGGTATTTGCGGACATCACATACGGCTTCTACAAGGTGTTCGCGCAGGTGAACGGGGCGCCGTACCGCACGATACCGCTGAAATGCGATTTTTCGATGGATATCAATTCCTATGAGGATGCGGGCGGCACCGTGTTCATCGCAAACCCCAATGCGCCCACGGGGCTGGCGCTGCCGCTCGATGATATCGAGAGGATCGTCAGAGCCAACCCGAACAACATTGTGGTGATCGACGAGGCGTACATAGATTTCGGCGGCGAGAGCGCGGTGCAACTCATCCAAACCTACGAAAATCTCCTCGTGACGCAGACGTTTTCAAAATCGCGTTCGCTCGCGGGTGGAAGGCTCGGCATGGGCTTCGCCTGCAAGGCGCTGATAGACGACCTGAACGCCATCAAATACTCCACCAACCCGTACAACGTCAACCGCATGACGATGGCGGCGGGCATCGGCGCGCTGCGCGATGCGGCGTATTTCGAAAGCTGCATCAAGGCAATTACCGAGAATCGCGCGTACCTGACGGGCGAATTGCGCAGACTGGGCTTTGTACTCGATGATTCCTGCGCCAATTTCGTATTCGCAAAGCATCCGAAGTGCGGCGGACAGGCGCTGTACCTCGAGCTGAAGCGGCGCGGCATCCTCGTGCGCCATTTCGAGGCGGAAAGGCTGCGCGACTACAACCGCATCACCGTGGGGAGCCGCGAACAGTGCGCGGCGCTGATTCATACATTGGAGGCGATACTGTGAGGACGGCAACCATAAAACGAAAAACCGCCGAGACGGACATATTCCTTTCGCTCGATCTGGACGGCAGCGGCAAGAGCAATATCGATACCGGCTGCGGCTTTCTGAACCACATGCTGACGCTGTTCGCCGCGCACGGCAGGTTCGACCTCGAGATACGCTGCATCGGCGATACGGATGTGGACGACCACCACTCGGTCGAGGACATAGGCATCGCACTCGGAAAGGCCTTTTGCGATGCGCTTGGCGACAAGCGCGGTATTTTCCGCTACGGCGATACGATTTTGCCCATGGACGAGGCGCTGCTGTTGACGGCGGTCGATTTCTCGGGCCGCGCGCATCTGGAATATGGCTGCGCCTTGCCCTCCGCAAAGGTTGGCACGTTTGATACGGAATTGGTCGAGGAGTTCTGGCAGGCGTTCGTGCGGCAGGCAGGCTGCGCGCTGCATATCCGCATGCTGTCGGGCAAAAACACGCATCACATCATCGAGGGCATGTTCAAGTCGGCGGCGCGCACGCTCCGCAAGGCCGTGAAGATCGATGCAGAATATGCCGCGGAGATTCCGTCCACCAAAGGGGTGCTGGAATGATCGCCATCATCGACTACGGCGTGGGCAATCTGTTTTCGTTGCAGTGCTCCTTACACGCCGTGGGGGCGGAAGCCGTCATCACGTCGGATGCGGCGACCGTCGAACGCGCCGACGGGGTGATCCTCCCCGGCGTGGGCGCGTTTGCCGATGCCGCCGCGAAGCTGCACAGAACGGGTCTGGACGAAGCCGTAAAGGCGAGGGCGAGGGCGGGCAAGAAGCTCATGGGCATATGCCTCGGCATGCAGCTTCTGTTTGGCGAAAGCCATGAATACGGGCGGCATAGCGGGCTTGGACTCATCCCCGGAAGCATCAGACCCATCTCCGAAACGATTCCGAAAGGCCTCAAAATTCCCCACATGGGATGGAACGCGCTATGCATCGCAAACCCCGCGCATCCGCTGTTTCGGGAGATACGCGAAGGCGACTGCGTATATTTCGTGCACTCGTATTCGGCGGTGGACTGCGATGAATATGTGCTGGCAGCGGCAGAATACGGCGCGCGGCTGACCGCAGCGGTTGCAAAGGACAACATCTTGGGCTGCCAGTTCCACCCCGAAAAGAGCGGAGACGTGGGGCTTTCGATCCTGAAGGCGTTCTGCAAACTATAGAAGAGAAGTGGTGCACATGATACTATATCCGGCGATCGATTTATATGAGGGGCAGGCGGTGCGGCTCTATAAGGGCGACTACGCCCAAAAGACCGTATACAGCGAGAACCCCGTCGAAGTTGCACGCGATTTCAAAAACTGCGGCGCGACGCACGTCCATCTGGTCGACCTCGAGGGCGCAAAAAGCGGCGGCACGCCCAATTACGACGTGATACGGCGCATCAAATCGGATACCGGCTTGTTTGCCGAGGTGGGCGGCGGCGTGCGCGACATGGACACGATCAGAAAGTACCTCGAATCGGGGCTGGATCGCGTGATCCTCGGCACGGCAGCGGCGGGCGATCCCGATTTCGTGAAGCGCGCCGTCGATACATACGGCGACAGGATCGCGGTCGGCGTGGATCTTAAGGACGGCTTCGTGGCGATCAAGGGCTGGACCGAAAAAACCGAAATTCGGGCATTCGATTTTTGCGCGCAAATGCAGGACATCGGCGTGAAGACGCTGATCTGCACCGACATCTCCCGCGACGGCGCGATGCGCGGCACGAACAGGGCGCTGTACAGCGAGCTTTCGCAGCGGTTCGACATGGACATCATCGCCTCCGGCGGCGTTTCGACGATGGACGACATCCGCGCGCTCAAAGCGATGCACCTACACGGCGCGATCATCGGCAAGGCGTACTACACCGGGGCGATTAATTTAAGAGAAGCAATCGAGGTGGCAACATGATAACCAAGCGCATAATCCCCTGCCTCGACGTTCGGAACGGGCAGGTCGTGAAGGGCGTGAATTTCACGGGCCTTCGCGAAATCTCCTCTCCCGCAGAATTGGCGAAACTGTACAGCGACAAGGGCGCGGACGAACTTGTGTTTTATGACATCACCGCCTCCTCCGACGGGCGCAAGCTGTTCACGGATGTCCTGCTCGAGACCGCCAAACACGTCTTCATCCCATTGACCGTCGGCGGCGGCATAAACACCGTGGACGACTTCAAGCGCGTGCTCGACTGCGGCGCGGACAAGGTCAGCGTCAACTCCGGCGCGATACGAAATCCGAACCTCATCTCGGAAGCCGCGAAGCTCTACGGCAACCAGTGCGTGGTGCTTTCGGTCGACATCAAGCGCGTGGACGGCGGGTTCCGCGTGTTCGCCAAGGGCGGGCGCGAAGACACGGGCATGGAGGCCATCGCATGGATCAGGCGCTGCGTAGGCGAGGGCGCGGGCGAAGTCGTCGTCAACTCCATCGATACGGACGGCGTCAAGCGCGGCTTCGACATCGAAATGCTGCGCGCGGTGTGCGATGCGGTCTCCGTGCCGATCATCGCCTCCGGCGGCGCGGGCTCGATTGAGGACTTTATTACATTGTTCGAGACGCTGCCCGGCGTGGACGCGGGACTTGCCGCCTCGATATTCCACTTTGGCGAAGTGACGATTCCCGATCTGAAAGAAGCGATGAGGGCACGGGGCATTCCCGTGAGAATGTGAGGGATTCCTATGATGAACGAATTAAAATTCGACGAAAACGGGCTCATCCCCGCGATCGTCGTCGATGCGGTATCCAAGCGCGTATTGATGCTCGCGTACATGAACCGCGAAAGCCTCGAAATTTCCATGGAAAAGGGGCTGACCTGCTTTTGGAGCCGCTCTCGGCAGAAGCTGTGGCTCAAGGGCGAGACGAGCGGCAACTACCAGCACATCGTCTCCATCGCAACGGACTGCGACCGCGATACGCTTTTGGTATCGGTCGAGCCGGACGGCCCCGCCTGTCACCTCGGCACGCAATCCTGCTTCGAATATCCGGTCTTCGAGAGCGACGAGCGGCGCGAATTTTCCTATGAAGGCCTCATGGAGCTGATACGCGGGCGCAAGGCCAACAAAAAGGAAGGTTCCTACACCACGTATCTGTTTGAAAAGGGGCTCGACAAGATATTGAAGAAAGTCGGCGAGGAAACCACGGAGGTCATCATCGCCGGCAAGGCGCAGGATAAAAAGGAGACGATCTACGAGATCGCCGACCTCGCCTACCACGTCATGGTGCTGATGGTCGAAGCGGGCATATCGCTCGAAGACATTCACAGGGAGCTTGCCTCCCGTCACGTGATCGACAAAAAGGTCAAGCAGGAGAAGATGACCTGATGCGCTGTTTCCTATTGAGCGCCCGACAGTCCGCTTCCTCGGGTATCCAACAAACCATATGGCACTAAGAAGTCACTGATTTAATCGATGAACGGAATGTGGTATAATCATCTTATTAAAGAGCCAAGTGCGAAGAGCTTCCGGAAACGTGGAGCACATCATTTTGTGGGCTGAATGGGTCGCCAGCCCCGGGAATTGAGAACAGGCTGCGAATAGTTCGCGGCGGATGAGGTCTGATACGGGTAAGGTATGCCCATTTTACGGAATAATGCACCGTATACCGCCCAAATGACGCTTTCGTTGGATGCTGCGACCGTTCTTTGGGGTCTGCACACAGTTGATATGGCGTTGGAATGCCTCTAATTCAATCGTTCTCCAAGATTATCTTTAGCGAAAAAAACGGTGCCGCTCGTTTGAGCGGCCGGCGATACCGTTTTCATTTGGAAGAAAGGAAGGAAAGTATATGCCGAGGCAGTTTGTTTTGATTATGACCGATACAACAGGGTACAATATGGTCGGCTGTTATGGCTCCTCCATACGAACCCCCTGTATCGACGGCATGGCAGAAACCGGATTGCGCTTTGAAAGGGCGTACACCTGTCAGCCCGTCTGTGCCCCCGCGCGGTCTGCCCTGTTCACGGGGCTGTATCCGCATTCCAACGGTGTATGGGGAAACAGTATGGCGCTGGGCGCCGACGTGCGAACGCTGGGACAGCAGCTCACCGATAAAGGCATCTCTTGTGCGTATATCGGGAAGTGGCATTTG
This sequence comes from Christensenellales bacterium, assembly GCA_050946115.1. Classification (GTDB taxonomy): domain Bacteria; phylum Bacillota; class Clostridia; order Christensenellales; family Aristaeellaceae; genus CAYFRC01. Next base: position 34,554 of record JBMNUF010000015.1, on the reverse strand, counting down.
GATGCGGGAGACTATTTCGGAAACGGAATATGCCCGGACGGATGGGATCCCGAATACTGGTACGATATGAAGTGTTATCTGGATGAGCTTACGGAAGAGGAGCGCGTTCTATCCAGACAAAGCGACGCGAGCGACAAGGGAATCCTCGCTTCTTTCACATACGGATACCGGGTGACGGAGCGGGCGCTGCGTTTCCTTCGGGAAAACCGCGACAGGGATTTCTTCCTCGTCGTGTCCTACGACGAGCCGCACGATCCGTTCCTGTGTCCGCAGCCATATGCGTCCATGTATCGGGAAACGCAGTGCGGAAACACTCCGGCTGCCAACGATGATCTGGCAGGGAAGCCGGAGTATCAGAGGATCTGGGCGCGGCATACCGATGCGTTGGATCCTTCGAAGCGACACCCGGGCATCGGCAGACGTCTTGCAAACTGCCAGAGTTATATAGATTCCGAGATCGGGAGGGTCCTGGACTGTGCACGGGAACTGACTCCCGATTCCCTGCGCATGTATACATCCGATCACGGGGATGCCGGACATGCACACGGGCTTAGCGCAAAAGGACCGAGCGTCTATGATGAGATTGCGCGCGTTCCCCTGATCTTTGAAGGGAGAAATGTGCCGGCGGGGGAGGTATACCCGCATGTCGTCTCCCATATCGATCTGCCCGCCACCGTGCTCGACTATATGGGGCTGAGCCGTCCGATCATGCTGGAAGGCGAAAGCCTCCTTCCGCAACTGGCGGACCCGACATTGCCGACGGGGCGCAGCGCGCATGTCGAATTTGCGAGATACGAGATCGATCACGACGGCTTCGGCGGATTCCAACCGATGCGTGCCGTCGTGACGGACGGGTACAAACTGGCTTTGCACCTTCTCGACAGCGACGAGATGTATGATACGGCCGCTGATCCGTATGATTTGAAGAATCTGATCGATGACCCGGCGTATGAAAAGACGCGCAATGCGCTGCATGACGACATCCTCAACTGGATGAATCGCACGCGCGACCCCTTCCGCGGCTATCAATGGAAGTGCCGCCCATGGCGAAAGGATATGGAAGCGACATGGGATGTGGACGGATTTACCCGGCAAAGGGAAAACGATCCGGGAGAATATCGTCAGTTGGATTACCGTACAGGACTTCCGATGGGGGAAGCACACAGAGAAAAGGGCAAGTAATGTGCGTTGGAGGCGTCGAGATGAAACCCTGTAAATCGATCAACTGCTTTTATGATCCGGAATTCCGTGTCGACGTAACCGAACAGATACGCCGCGTCGCGGACGGCGGCTTTCTGCATTTGGATATGAACTTTTGGGACTGGAGCCACGACGTGCGCTCTCCCTTTATGCAGGACGATTGGCGGGAGTGGATCCTGCGTATCGATGATCAGGCGAAACGCTGCGGCGTGTGCTTCACGCAGGCACACGCGCACGTGTACAACTTCTACGATTTCGACAGGGACAGCGTACACGAGAGGCAGATTCTGCGCTCCATTGAAGGAGCAGGCATGCTGCGCATTCCGTGGATCGTGCTGCATCTTTCCGGAAAACAAGCCATTGATGCCGATGAAGAGGGACGCAAGGCGTATTTTTCGGACAACATCGCCTATATCCGCGATAAATGCGAATATGCATTGAGGTACAATGTCGGTATCGCTATCGAAAACATGAGCAATCCTTCTCGGAGTGCGACAACGGCGGAAGACCTTGTGCAAGTCATCGATGGAGTACAAATGCCGAATATCGGCGCCTGCTGGGATACGGGGCATGCGCACATCGCCAAGCAGGATCAGTATACTTCGCTATGCACGCTCGGATACAGGCTGCACGCGCTTCATATCGCCGACAACCACGGAGTTACGGATGAGCACACGATCCCGTTCGTCGGGAGTGTTGACTGGCATTCCGTCGTAAAAGCACTCAGGGAAATCCGATACCCCGGAGATTTCACCTACGAGGCGCATATGTTTGTGCGGAACCTTCCGGAACCTTGTAAGAACGCCGGTCTGCAGCTGATGGTGCGTATGGGAGAGTATTTCTGTTCTCTGGCGGAATAATCGGTTCCGAAAGGCATCGTTGTCAGGAAAAAGGAATAATGATCCGTCAAAACGGACAGCGCCTTCGATATGCGCCGAGGCATGGGCGAAGAGATCATTCTGATTACGGAGACTTTTGCCCACGGGAGTGTTGCGGGGAAATCTGCGGCACTCTCTTTATTCTCGCCAACGGGTTTCATACCGAAAACGTATCGCGATTCTTTCATGTACCTGCTTGCAGATTCCGAAAGGGATAAAAAGGGGTGTATTGTCACAATATTTGAAATATCGGGCCGCTTTCGGTATCGATCCGTCAGCCGACCATCGTGGATGATGGCCGTTTCGCCTTACACCTTGCCCCGGTTGCGGATCGGCATCGTCTTTTTTCGTGGTCTCAAACGTGGACAGACAGAGCGCCTTCTGCAATGCCGTGTCGCTTGGAAACACCGATCGTAAACGGAATGCAGGCCCTTCATGGCGTTGGCGGTATAGATTGCCGTCCGTTCATCCATGGAAGAAGCTGTTACCGATGTTTGGCACCGATACAGAAAGTGGTGAATATTAACGAATTTTTCGTTGACAGCATGCCCGATGTGGCGTATAATACTTCGCAGACCGCTCGGAAAAGGTTTCGGGAAACACCTTTTGGGTGTACCTTTGTCCGGCGAGTACTTAGCATGGGAGGTGCAACGCGTGTACGCAGTCATTCTGACAGGTGGCAAGCAGTACCGCGTCCAGCAGGGCGACGTTATCTATGTAGAGAAGCTCAATGCGGAAGACGGCGCGGAAGTTTCTTTTGATGTGCTGCTTCTTGCCGGGGACGATGCGGCTGTTTCCGTCGGCAATCCGGTAGTAACCGGTGCCAAGGTCACGGGCAAGGTCGTTCGTCAGGTCAAGAGCGCCAAGGTGATCGTCTACAAGTACAAGGCAAAGAAGAATGAGCGGAAAAAGAAGGGGCATCGTCAGCCTTACACCAAGGTTGAGATCACTTCTATCGTCGGATGACAACCATCACATTTGTCCGGCAGGGAGACGCGATCGTTTCATTTGAATGCCGCGGGCACGCGGGTGATGCGCCCGAAGGGGGAAATGTCCTCTGTGCCGCGGTTTCCGCCCTGACGCAGACGGCGGTATTGGGCGTGACGGAAGCGCTGGGGCAGAGCGCCGAATGGCGCATAGACGACGAAGACGCCGTCGTCAGCCTAAAGCCGCAGGATCCTCTGGATCGCGGCGTGCAGGCGATCCTCAAGGCGCTGTACGTCGGCATGAAAAACATCGCGGATCAGTTTCCCAAGGACATCAGGATTATCGACGGGAAACGGAGGTAAATGGCATGTTCAAGATGAATCTTCAACTGTTCGCACATAAAAAGGGAATGGGCTCCTCGCGCAACGGTCGCGACAGCGCGGCGCAGCGCCTGGGCGTAAAGCGCGGCGACGGGCAGTTTGTCCTCGCGGGCAACATCCTCGTCCGCCAGCGCGGCACCAAAATCCATCCCGGCATCAACTGCGGCATCGGCAACGACCACACCCTTTTCTCCAAAGTGGACGGCGTGGTTCGTTTCGAGAGGCTCGGCAGGGACAGGAAGCGTTGCAGCATCTATCCGAAGACCGAAGTTGCTGCGGAATAACGACCGCTATGCGCCGGCAGGCATGCCGGCGCTTTTTTATAACCTATGCTAGAATTGAATGATTTCGACCCACGACTGACGCTGATCGACAGTGCGCAGGTGTTCCACTGGAAGGAAGAGAAGGGCGTTTTTTCAGCCGTTACGGGCGGGCATCTTGTCAAGGTGGAGGGCGGCATCGCCTCCGGCGCGGACGACGATTTTCTGCGGGAGTATTTCGATTGCACCCGCGATTATGGAGCGCTCAAGGCGCGCTTTGACGAGTTCCCGGCCGTAAAGCGCGCCCTTTTGCGCCTTACGGGGCTTCGCGTATTGAACCAGCCCGCGTGGGAGACGGTCGTGATGGCGATTCTGACCGCGAACAACAACACCGCGCGCATCCGCAGCCTCGTACTAAAAATCAACGAATATTGCGGCGAAAGAGTGGGGGCGAAGCGGGCTTTCCCATGCCCGAGACGCTGATGCGCGTAAAGGAGGAACAGCTGCGCGCACTGGGCGTCGGCTACCGCGCGCCGTACCTCATCAAGACGGCGCAGGCGGTCGCGGAGGGCTTTCCGCTAAGCGATTTGCGCGATACGCCCTATGAAAAGGCGCATGCCATGCTCAAGACCCTGTCCGGCGTGGGCGACAAGGTCGCCGACTGCATATTGCTCTTCGGCTGCCGACACGCTTGTGCCTATCCCGTGGACGTGTGGGTGGAGCGGCTTTCGCGCGAATGGCTCGGGATCGAGGAAAAGAGCCTTTCCAAAATGCGCGAAAAAGCCCGCGCCCTCCTGGGGGAGGAGGCGGGCGTCGTCCAGCAATACCTGTTTCACTGTAAACGGCTGAATTTGTTGGAATAATCCGCGCCCTTTATCGCGGGAGCAGGTCGAGCGGCGTGTCGTCGCCGTATGCGTCCGACCAGTTTTCGCGGAATTTCGCGAGTGCGGCGTCCGTGAGCGGGTGCCACATGAGCTTTTCGTAAAACGGAACGGGCAGCGTCACCGCATCCGCGCCGCATTCGCACACCCGCACTACTTGCTCGGCATTGCGAAAGCTCGCCGCGAGGAGCTTCGTCGCGGGGTAGTCCGCGTGTAAAAGGTTCTTCATGCGGGCGAGGACGGACGCGCCGTCTGTCGCAGTATCTTCCAGCTTGTTGATGTACAGCGCGACATAGTCCGCGCCGCATTTTGCCGCGAGCAGCGCCTGCTGCGGGCTGAATACCGCTGTGAGCGCCGCCTGCATGCCCCTTTCTTTCAGTTCGCGCGTCGCGCGCAGGCCGTCCGGCGTCGCGGGCAATTTCACGATGAAAGCGCCGCCCACGTAATCGTGAATCGCATACGCCTCGCGCACCATGTCCTGCCATTTTTCCTGCATGGTCTGCACAAACAGCGGCATTTCGGGGCCGATCGCCTCGCGGATGTCGGCGAGCAGATCGCCCAGATCGCCTTTTTCGCGCGCGACGATGGTCGGATTCGTCGTCACGCCGTCGATGGGGAACTTCTCCAGCAGGCGCGCAACGTCCTGCGCGTTGCAACTGTCCGCGAAGTACAGCATGGTACCATCCCTTTCCGACTATCCTTTGGCTTTCACGAACTTCTTTTTGATCATGTGGAATATGTTTTTTGCAGCCACGGGGTTGCTCCTGTATAGGAGAAAGAGATACAGCGCGAAGATGAGCAGTTTATACAGGAAATTGAGAAGGCTCAGCGTCTCCTGCAGGCGCGTATAGCTGAAGATGAGCCCCACTGCCATAAACACGAGCGAGGTTCCGACGATCTTACTCATTTCCCAATGGTTGAATCCGACATTTGGGGCGTAGGGCCTTGCGATGAGATAGACGATCGCCTGCACGACGATCTTCGCGATCAGAAACGCCAGCGCTATGCCATACATGCCCATGGAGCCCGCGAGCCAGGCGGACAAAAGGATGTCGAGCAGGCTCCCCGTGACCGTCGCGATAAACAGCTTTTTGGACGGGTCCTTGTAGTACAAAAGCACGTCCGTATACAGGTAATAGATGCTCTTGACGGAATACGCCGCCACGAGGATCGGGACGGGCGTCCACGAAAGGGCATAGCTCTTTTCCGTGAAGAGCAGCACGAATTCCTGTGCGAAGAGGCCGACGCCGAGATACATCACGCTGTACAGCCTTAGCATGCCTGACGTAAACTTGCCGATCGTCTTTTTTGCGTCGCTGTCGCTATCCATCGTCTCGAAGAACCAAGGCATGAACGCGCGGTTGACCGAACTTTGCACCTCGTCGATCGCGACGGAGAAGCTGGACGCGATGTTGTACAGGCCTACGGTTGAAAGCGAGTGTCTGTCCTTTAAGATGACGGTAGATACCAGGGTCGCGATGCTGGTGGAGATCTGGTGCGGCACGAGCGGGACGGAATACCGCAGCACTTCCCGCAATATCGGCATATCGATCCCGATTTCGAGGAGGTTGTCGTGCTTGAGTTCTATGAGCATGACGATCATATACATCATGTCGACGATTAGCATGGAGATGATGACGCTCAAGCCCTCCAACTTCAGGCCGAAAAGCAGCGCGAGGTTGATGACGACCGTGAGGACGCACCCCACGGCATGAACGATCAAAAGCCGTTTGCCTTCCTGCCTGCCCTGCAGAAGGTGGGTATGGATGTTCGCCTGACAGCGGAAAAACAGCGCGATAAGCCCCACGAGCACATAGGGGAAGAACGGAATGCCTTCAAAAATCAGCTTTTCCAGCACATCGCGCAGCAGAAAGCACAAGGCGATCGAGATTAGCCCCATGAAGCTTACGAAGGTGAGGATCGAGCCGTACAGCTTCCGCTGTTTTTCTGTGTCATTCTTATATTGCGACGTGAAGCGCATGAGCGCCGAATACAGCGAAAGCCCCACGATATAGGTCGCGACGCTGATGAAGTTGTTGATGACGCGGACGATGCCGTACTGATCGGGGGAGATGTAGTTCGTGTAGATTGGCATCATGATGAAGGATACAGCCTTGGTGAGCATGGCGCTCACCGTGTACATCATGGAGTTGCCGAGAACCTTGTTCTTTTTTCGGGATTCGCTCATACCATACCTCGAAACGTTTATTTTCTGATTAAAGCTATTCCCTATTATACATGGAACGACAGAAATGTCAAGAAGCCTGTTGCGCTACATTTTGCGACATTCGTTATATTTTGGCTCGACCCTTGACAGGGGTGCATCTTCCCCGTACAATATGAAAAGGGATTCCGATTTCAAATTCGTTTTCGGGGAGAGGGAAGGGTTTTATGAAGAAGATTGTTTGTTTGGCGCTCAGTCTGCTGCTTATTTTGGGGGTGCCGTGTCTGGCGGAGGGCAAGACGCGCGTGCTCGCGTCGATTTTTCCCGTGTATGACATCGCGCGGCAGGTTGCGGGCGAGAACGCGGAGGTTTCCATGCTGGTGCGGTGCGGCGCGGAGGAACACGGTTACGAGCCGACGCCGGCGGATATCATCGCGATCGAGGAATGCGACGTGTTCCTCTACATCGGCGGCGAAAGCGACGAATGGATAGAAGATATCCTCTCGAGTATCGATCTGACGGGCAAAACGGTCGTGCGCCTCATGGACTGCACGGACACCATGCTCGAAGCGGGCGGCGAGGAGGACGAGTACGACGAGCACATCTGGACTTCGCCCGTCAAGGCGATGGACATGGCGCGGGCGATTGCGCAGGCGCTCGGAACGGACGCGGATGCGTATGTCGCGGAGTTGGAAGCGCTCGACGGCGCGATTCGGGAAACAGTATCGACCGCAAAGCGGAAGGAAATCCTCTTCGGAGACAGGTTCCCCCTGCTCTATTTCGCGGAGGAATACGGCTTGACGTGGCGCGCGGCGTTCCCCGGATGCAGCGAGGAAACGGAGCCTGACGCCGCGACGATGGCGGATTTGATCGACGCGATGCGCGAGGACAAACTCCCCGTCGTATTCCACATCGAGATGGGTAACGAGCGCGTCGCAAACGCGATCGCGCAGGAGACGGGCGCGCAGGTGCTGCAATACCACTCCTGCCACAATGTAACCAAGGAAGAGTTCGATGGCGGGATAACCTATATCGAGCTCATGTATCGAAATTTGAAAGCGCTCAAAATCGCGCTCAACTGATTTGATGACAGGGCTGCACAAAGCGGGAAACGGAAGGTGGGGCTATGGCGCGGAGGGGAGAATACAACACGCACAAAAAAGAGTGCGTGCTGGACTATATCACGTCGCTCGGCTCGGCGCACATCACGGCGGATGGGCTGGTCGATGCGCTGGGGGCGCGGGGAATCCGCATCGGGCGCACGACGGCGTATCGCCATTTGGAGCAGCTGACGAAGCAGGGGCTGGTATCAAAAAACCGGGCCGAGGCGGGTGGCTGTGTCTGCTATCGCTATACGGGCGCATCGGCGGAGGACGGCGATTTGCAGATGCATTGCATCTGCACGAAGTGCGAAGCGCTGCTGCACGTATCGTGCGAATTGATTCGGGAGATCGGCAGGCACTTTCAGGAGGAGCACGCCTTCCGACTCGATCCCGCGCGGACGGTGCTATACGGGGTTTGCCAAAAGTGCGCGGAGGAGGAGAACGATGGCGCTTCTGACGTTGAACCATGTGACGATGGGCTATGAAAACGTGACGGCGGTCGAAGATGTGTCCGCGACGTTTGAAAAGGGCGATTATGTCGTAATCGCGGGGGACAACGGCTCCGGCAAATCTACGCTCATCAAGGGAATGCTGGGGCTGGTCAAACCCCGAAGCGGGAGCATCGTCGCAGGCGAGGGCCTGAAGCATACGGAGATCGGGTATATGCCGCAGCAGACGGTCGCGCAGAAGGATTTTCCGGCATCCGTGCGCGAGGTGGTTCTATCGGGCTGCCTCAACAGGCACGGTGTTTTGCCGTTTTATTCCAAAAAAGACAGGGCGCGGTGCGCGGACGCGATGGAGCGCATGGATATCGCCGCCCTTTCGGGCAAATCCTACCGCGATCTCTCGGGCGGCCAGCAACAGCGGGTACTGCTTGCGCGCGCGTTTTGCGCGACGGAGCGGCTGCTGCTTTTGGATGAGCCGACGACGGGCCTGGATCCCCACGCGGCGGCAGCGCTGTATGCGATCATCCGCGAACTGAACCGCGAGCGGGGCGTGTGCATCATCATGGTCACGCACGACGTGGCGGGCGCGCTCAGGGACGCGAAAAAGGTGCTCTGCATGCACGACCGCAGGATCGCGTTTTCCGGCACGGCGCGGGAATACGCCGAAAGCGAGCACGGCGAGCTTTTCAGGGGGGTACGGGATATGATTGAGGAGATTGCATCCATGCTGCGCTACGGCTTTGTGTCGCGCGCGCTCGCGGTGGGCGTACTGGTGTCCCTGTGCGCGGCGCTGCTCGGCGTGATCCTCGTACTCAAGCGGTATTCCATGATCGGCGACGGGCTTTCCCACGTGGGCTTCGGCGCGCTGTCGATCGCGGCGGTGACGGGCTGGGCGCCGCTGACGGTCGCGATGCCGACGGTAATCGTCGCGGCGATCCTTCTGATCGTTTTGTCCGACCGAGGGGCGATCAAGGGCGATGCGGCGATCGCGCTGATGTCGACCTCGGCGTTAGCCTTAGGCGTGATCTTGACGAGCGTCATGGGCGTGAATTTTTCCGTGAGCAATGTGATGTTCGGGAGCATCCTCGCGATGAGCGACGGGGACGTACTGCTCTCCGTGGCGGCGAGCATTACGGTACTGATCTTGTTTCTCATCTTCTATAACCGCATTTTTGCCGTGACGTTCGACGAGACGTTTGCGAGGGCGACGGGCACGAAAACCGGTTTTTATTCGACCCTGATTGCCGTTTTGACGGCGATCACGATCGTGGTCGGCATGCGCATGATGGGGACGCTCCTCATCTCGTCGCTGGTTATCTTTCCGGCGCTCACCTCGATGCGCGTGTTTCGAAAATTCCGAACGGTCGTCCTGTCGAGCGCGGTCGTATCGGTGGTGTGCTTTGTTACGGGGCTCTCGGCTTCGTATCTGTGGTCGATTCCGACGGGCGCGACGGTCGTCATGGCAAATCTCGCGGCGTTTTTGCTGTTTAGCCTGATCGGCGCCTTGGCGCATCGGGGGGGCAGGGCGTGACGGCGGTCGTCGCGGGGGTGTTGATGCGCGGGGACGGCTGCGTCTTGATCTCGCAGCGGCGCAAAGAGCAGTCCCAGGGGCTGAAATGGGAGTTTCCGGGCGGCAAGATCGAATCGGTTGAGTCGCCGGAGGAAGCGCTCGAGCGGGAACTGCGGGAAGAACTGGGGATTCTTACGCGCACGGGCAAACTCCTCATGGCGATACGCGGGCGCGTCGAAGGGAAGGACCTTTTGCTGCTGTATTACGAGAGCATATGTTTGGAAGGCGAGCCGCGCGCGATCGACGCGAACAAAATCGAATTCGCCCCGATTTCGCGCCTTTCGGAGTACGATTTTGGCAAGATCGATCGGGAATTTGTCGAGCGGCACTTTCTGAATCGACAATTGAAACGCGAAAATGTATGATTTGGCGGAAATACCTTTTCAAACGGCGCAAAATGGGGTATACTGAAACCGTACCAAGAGGAAAGGACGGTGAACAGTATGCAGGTTTTGGCGGATGCCGCTGCGCTAAACGTCATAGGGTACATTTGCCTTGCAGCGGGCTTTGCGCTGGTTACGGTCGAGATGTATATCCCGGGGTTCGGGCTTCCGGGCATATCGGGTATCATTCTTCTGGTTTTGGGCGTCGCGTTTAAGGCATCGAACTGGATGGAGGCGGTCGTGATCACGGCGATCGTGCTCATGCTTTTATGCGTCGTGCTGTCGTTTTCCATCCGTTCCGCATCGAAGGGGCGGCTTGCGAAATCGCAGCTCGTGCTGCGCGAAGCGCCCGAACACGTGGAATCGAGCGATATTCAGGCGTTCGTGGGCAAAAACGGCGTGGCAAAGACCGTGCTGCGCCCTGCGGGCATCGGAGAATTCGACGGCGTCCGGCTCGACGTCGTGACGGACGGCGAATTCATCCGCGCGGGCGATGCCATCGTGGTGTCGCGCGTGGAGGGGAACCGAATCGTCGTGGAAAAAACCGAGGACAATCAATAAGGAGGTTTTTATATGGAATACATCGCTATGCCCGTCTTGTTTATCGTGCTTATCGTCATCGTGCTGATCGTCTTCTTCAACTTCTTCCCGCTGGGACTGTGGATTTCGGCGTTCGCGTCCGGTGCGCACGTCGGCATCCCGACGCTGTTCGGCATGCGGCTTCGCCGCATCAACCCCTCCCGCGTGGTGCTGCCGCTCATCAAGGCGACCAAGGCGGGGCTGGACCTCAACATGAACCGCATGGAATCGCACCTTCTGGCGGGCGGCAACCTGGACAGGGTCGTCAACGCGTTGATCGCGGCGCAGTCCGCGTTCATCCCGCTGGATTTTGATACGGCGTGCTCCATCGACCTTGCGGGCAGAGACGTTTTGCAGGCGGTGCAGATGTCCGTAAACCCGAAGGTAATCGAGACGCCCGTGGTCGCCGCGATCGCGAAGGACGGCATCGAGCTTCGCGCCAAGGCGCGCGTGACGGTTCGCGCGAACATCGCGCGGCTGGTCGGCGGCGCAGGCGAGGAGACCATCATCGCGCGCGTCGGCGAGGGCATCGTGACGACGGTCGGCTCCTCCGAGACGCACAAGGAAGTGCTTGAAAACCCCGATCTCATCAGCAGAACCGTGCTCGACAAGGGCTTGGATGCCGGCACGGCGTTTGAGATTCTCTCCATCGACATCGCGGACGTGGACGTCGGCAGGAACGTCGACGCGCAGTTGCAGATGGACCAGGCGGAAGCGGATCGCCGCATCGCGCAGGCAAAGGCGGAGGAGCGCCGCGCCATGGCGGTCGCGCACGAACAGGAAATGAAGGCTTCGGTGCAGGAAATGCGCGCGAAGGTCGTCGAGGCGGAGGCGGAGGTGCCCAGGGCCATGGCGGCGGCGCTGCGCGAGGGAAAGCTCGGCGTGATGGACTACTACCAGATGCAAAACGTCATTTCCGATACCAGAATGCGCGAAGCCATTGCGGGGGCGCCTGCTGCGGAATCCGCGCCCAAGGGCGGAAAATAACGGGGAGGGCAGCATATGCCGTTTCTGATTATTCTGTTTATCATCATCGCCATCGTCTCCTCGGCCAACAAGAAGCCGCAAAAGCCTCCCGCAAAGCCGCAGAAGCCCGCTGCGAGGCAGAGGCTGCAGTTTCCCGGGCGCCCCGCGGCAAATCCGGGCGCAATGCCGCAGGGCACGCCCTACGCGGGCATCTTTCAGGTCGAAGGGGCGGAGGGAACGAGCGCGGAGGACGGGACCTGCATCGGCGGCTCCATCCCGCATACGGAACATGAGGGGACGAGCGCGGAGGACGGAGTCTGCATCGGCGGATCGCTTCCGCACACGGCGCACGAAGGGATGAGCGCGCGGGGCGAGAGCTATACATGGGGTTCGCTCCCGATGGCGACGCGGGAAGGCGAGGGCAAATCCGTTTCGCGCATTGTAAGCGCAGCAACTCCCCTTGAGGAAGGTATCGGTACAACGCATCCGCGCGCGGGGTTTGCCGCGGCGGACATGAAGCGGGCGTTCGTCTACGCGGAGATCTTCGCAAAGCCCGTATCGCGCAGGACGCACGGAAGGAGAATCTGATGGAGCCTGTCAGGATCGTCATTGCGGACGACGACGAGGGCATGCGCCTCGTCATGCGCAAGATTGTCGCGAAGGCGGAAGGATACGTTCTCGTCGGCGAAGCCAAGGACGGAAACGAACTGATGGCGCTGTACGACGAAAAGAAGCCGCAGGTCGTCGTGCTGGACGTGGAAATGCCCTTTATGACGGGCGTGGAATGTGCGCGGGCGATACAGGATCGAAACCCGCGCACGATCCTGATTTTCGCCACGGCGCACGAACAGTATATGAGCGACGCATTTTCCGTATACGCCTTCGACTATCTGGTGAAGCCGTTCAAGGTGGAGCGCGCATTGGAGACGCTCCGCCTTGCGCGGCAGCGCATTTCGGAATCGGGACACGACATCAAGCCCACGGACGCGACGAGGGGCGAGGCGAAGCGCATCATGATCCGTCAAAAGGACAGCGTTTCCCTGCTCGACCTGTCGCGCCTTTTGCTCGTCCAGCGGGAAGACCGCTCGACGGTACTGTACGCGATGGACGGGCAGCGCTTTGTGACGGGGGAGGCGCTCGGGGAACTCGAGGCGCGGCTCCCGAAGGCGGATTTTTTCCGCTGCCACAAGAGCTATATCATCAACATCAACCACATCGACACCATTTCCCCCTACGGCAGGTGGACCTATATCGTGACGCTGCGCGGCACGGAGCATGACGCGCTCATCACGTATGAAAAATTTGAAGAGCTGCAAAAGCGCTTCGCATAGCGGAGGAAGAACCATGCTGATCGAAAGGCGAACCGCGGAATCCGTGCTTGCCAAGGCAATATCGACGGGCGGCGATTTCGCGGAAATATATCTGGAAGACGTTCGGAGCAACACCGTGGGCATCCTGGACGGGAAAATCGACACCGCAACCTCGCGCAGGACGCACGGCGCGTGCGTGCGCGTGTTTAAGGGGCCGGGCTGCGTCTACGTCACGACGAACGACACCTCGGAACAGGGGCTCATGCGCGCGGCGGAGCAGGCGGCGGATGCGACGGGCAGCCTGCAAAAGCACAGCCCCGTCACCCTTTGCGCCTCGCGCGCGGCGAATATCCACCCCGTTTCGATTTTGCCCGCATGCATCGGGGGCGCGGAGAGAGCCGCACTCGCACACAGGGCATATAAGTCGGCCAAGGACACGGACGCTTGCATTTCGCAGGTGCGCGCGTCCGTATCGGATACGGACAAGGAAATCTGCATCGCGAACACCGAAGGGCTCCTGACCGAGGACTTCCGCACCTACACGCGCATGGGCATCAGCGCCATCGCGGCAAGCGGTGCGGAAAATCAGGTGGGCTACGAAGCGCCGGGCGCGCTTTGCGGATACGAGCTGTTCAAAACGCGCGTGGACGTCGAGCAAATTGCGCGAAATGCCGCGACGAGGGCGGCGACCATGCTCAGGGCGGATTTTTGCCCCGCGGGATTCATGCCCGTGGTGATCGACGGCGGCTTTGGCGGCGTGATTTTCCACGAGGCGTGCGGGCATTCGCTCGAGGCGACGAGCGTCGCCTTCGGCAACAGCGAGTTCTGCAACAAACTCGGGCAGCAGATCGCAAACCCCATCGTATCGGCGGTGGACGACGGCACCCTTCCCAACGAATGGGGTTCCATCAACATCGATGACGAGGGTACGCCCGCGACGAAGCTCGTTCTGATCGAAAACGGCATCCTCAAAAACTACATGATCGATAAGCTCAACGGCAGGCGCATGCAGATGCCCGTGACGGGCAGCGCGCGCAGGCAGGACTACATCTTTGCCCCGACCTCGCGCATGCGGAACACCTACATCGCGCCGGGAAACGACGACGATGAGGAAATGATCCGCACGATGGGGAACGGGCTGTATGCGGCGAGCATGGGCGGCGGCAGCGTGAACCCCGTGACGGGCGAATTCAACTTCGCCGTTTCGGAGGGCTACCTCGTCAAGGACGGAAAGATCGAAAAGCCCGTGCGCGGCGCGACGCTCATCGGCCATGGCGGCGAGGTGCTCGTGAAAATCGACCGCGTTGGAAAAAACATGACCATGGCGCAGGGGATGTGCGGCTCCTCGTCCGGCTCCATACCGACCAACGTCGGGCAGCCGCGCATCCGCGTGTCCGGCATGACAGTTGGAGGCAGATAGCGATATGAATATGGAACTGTTTTTGCAAAAACTCTTTGCCCGCGCCGCGGAAGCGGGATTTGAGGCAAGCGAAGCGTATATCGCAGGCGGCGAATCCTTTGAGGCGAGTATCTTTCAGGGCGAGGTCAACAACCTGTCCGCCTCCGCCGACATCGGGCTGGGCTTTCGCGCGCTCATAAACGGCAAAATGGGCTATGCCTCGACGCAGGTGTTCGATGAGGACGCGATCTCCTTTTTGATCGAGGGCGCGCGGACGAATGCGCTCTTGATCGAGGACGAGGACAAGCAGGAAATCTTCGCCGGAAGCGCGTCGTATCCGGATGCGGAGTACTACAACCCCGCGCTCGACGCGCTGACGGCGGCGGAAAAGCTCGACATGCTGCGCGCTCTCGAAAAGGCGACGCTTTCCGTCGATCCCCGCATTTCGTCTACGCAGGAATGCTCCATCTTTTCCACCGCGGGGTCGCGTCGCATCGTCAATTCCATGGGGCTTGACGTCTCCTCGCGCGACAACGCCATCGGCGCGTTCACCGCGCCCGTCGCGCGCGACGGCGAAAAGGTCAACTCGGGCGCGGAGGCGTCCGTTTCGAGGGACGTTTCCGCTATCGACATCGAAAAAATCGCGAAGAAGGCCTGCGAGGAGGCGCTTGCGGGGCTGGACGCGAAGAGCGTACAGAGCGGCAAATACAAAATCGTGTTCCACCGCGATACGGCGGGCGCGCTGCTGCGCACCTTCAGCGACGTGTTCTCGGCGGACGCGGCGCAAAAGGGGCTGTCTCTCTTAAAGGGCAGGGAGGGCGAAAAGATCGCCTCCGATGTCGTCACCATCGTGGACGATCCGCTCCTTAAGGAAGGGCGCGTGTTTGCGCGGTTCGACGGGGAGGGCGTTGCGTGCTTCCGCAAGGCGGTCGTTGAAAACGGCGTGTTGAAGACGCTCCTGCACAACCTCAAAACCGCCGCCAAACAGGGCGTAAAAACCACGGGCAACGCTTCGCGCAGCGGATATGCGGGGCAGGTAAATGTGTCCTGCACCAATTTCTTCATCGAAAACGGGGACGCTTCGTTCGATGATCTTCTGCGGGAGGCGAACGACGGCATCCTGATCACGGAGCTCATGGGCATGCACTCCGGCGCGAACGGCATCACCGGCGATTTCTCGCTCGGTGCGAAAGGGTTTCAGATCGAGGACGGAAAAATCGCGTCCCCCGTAAACCAGATCACCGTCGCCGGCAACTTTTTCACATGGCTCAAGTCGATTTCGCGCGTCGGAAACGATTTGGCGTTTGATAGGAACTCCGTGTCGTCTCCCAGCCTCTACGCAGGGGAGATGTCCGTCGCGGGAAGCGGAAACGAATAAAAACAACAGATAGGGGAGGATCATCCGTGCGCAGACTTCCGACAAGGCAGGTACATCTCGATTTTCATACTTCTTCCCTGATTCCGGATGTGGGCAAGCGCTTTTGCAAGGCGGAATTCCAAAAAGCGCTTCGCGAGGGAAACATCAATTCGATCACGATCTTCGCCAAGGGGCACCACGGCAACTGCTACTATCCCACGAAGGTGGGAACGGTGCACCCCACGATGGAGGAGGGCTTCGACCTCACCGGCGCGATGGCAGATGCCGCGCACGAGATCGGCGTGGACGCGCCGATATACATCACGGCGGGCTGGTCCGTGCTGGACGCTTCGGAGCATCCCGAGTGGTGCATGCGCGACAAACACGGCGACATCATCCGCCGCAATACCGACCCGAACGCGCAGCCGACAGATCCGCGCCCAGGCTGCAGCTGGGACAACCTGTGCATGAGCGGCGAATACGCCGAGCATATCTATGCGCTGACGCGGGAAATCTGCGACAGGTACGACAGGGTGGATGGGCTGTTTTACGACATCGTCTACCTCGAGGGCGCATGCTACTGCGACAACTGCAAAAAGGGCATGCTAGAACTTGGACTCGACCCCGAAAACGACGAGGACGCGAAGAAATACTTCGTCATTTCCCACCTGCGCTTCATGGACGAATGCACGAAGATTTTGCGCGAAAAGCACAGCGAGGCGACGATCTTCTTCAACAGCGGCGGCGCGGAGATCTACGCGCCGCAGTACCACGCGGGGCAGACGCATTACGAGATGGAAGATTTGCCCACGGCGTGGGGCGGCTACGACAAGATGCCGCCGCGCGCGAGCGTCATGAGCCGCTACGGCAAGGACTATTTGGGCATGACGGGCAAGTTCCACACGGAGTGGGGCGAGTTCGGCGGCTACAAGAATCCCGACGCGCTGAAGTACGAGGCGCTGCTCATGGCGGTGTACGGCGCGCGCGTGAGCATCGGCGACCAGCTCCCGCCGGACGGCATGCCCGACATGGAGACCTATCGCATCATCGGGCACGCATACAGGGCGCTGGAGAAGATCGAGCCGTGGTGCTATCCTGCGCGGCCGACCGCGACGCTCGGCGTATACCTTTCGGGCGACGGAAAGTCGGACGAGGGGCTGCACAAAATGCTTCTGGAAGGGCATATCGATTTTGAAATCGTCCTTCCGGGGGACGACCTTTCGCCGTATAAGGCGCTGATCCTGCCCGATTCAGTTTCGCTTTCGGATGCGGAGACACGGCGCATACAGGCATTCGTAGCGGGCGGCGGAAGCGTCCTTTCGACGTATGAGAGCGCGCTCGGCATCGACTGCGGCGCGAAGTATCTCGGAAAGAGCGCGTTCCGCCAGGACTACCTGAAGCCCTCGGACGCACTGCGCCTGCCGTTCGGAAATGCGCCGTTCTTCTGCTATGAGAGCGCAGCTTCCTTTGCGGTAACGGACGGCGAGGTACTGGCACAGATTTACGAGCCGTATTTCGACCGCACGTATCAGACCTTCTGTTCGCACCGAAACGCGCCCTACGTCAGGGAGCCTTCCGCGCACCCCGCAGCGGTGCAGAAGGGAAATGTCATCCGCATTGCACATCCCCTGTGCAGGCTGTACAGGAATTACGGCGCGCAGCTGTTCCGCGAAGTCCTCTTAAAGGCGCTGTCCCGCATCTATTCGCCGCGCTATGCGGTGAAGAACCTGCCTTCGCAGGGTCGGACGCGGCTCACCAAGCAGGAGGATGCATCGCGCTATGTCTTCCACGCGGCATATGCGAGCCCCATCCAGCGCGGCAACACCTGCGTGCTCGAGGATATGCCCGAACTGCACGATATCGAGGTAACAATCGCGATGGACGAGAAGGCCAAATCCGTGCGACTCGTGCCGACGGGGGAGGAGATCGCCTTTACGCAATCGGATAATGGAGTGCGCTTCGTCATTCCCGCGCTGCAGTGCCACTGCGCCGTCGAAATCGCATATTAGGGAAACATTGGCGTATATGGAGTTTCCATATGAACATTGGTTGCGGATTCGCACCGACAATGTGATTGAACGGCGCAACCGGGAAATCCGGCGTAGAACAAGGGCAGGCGGAACCTTTTCGGAGGGTGACTCAGCGCCTATGTCAGTCTGTGCCTGCTTGCGATATGTCGTAGGCACACAATGGGGCAGTAAGGCATATCCGAACATGAGACACCTAAAAACACCGGACAACAACGAGATGGCTGTCAGCCAACAGTCAAATGAATGGCCTCCCGAAATATGCGCTAATTCTTGACAGTATTGCTTGACATGGTTAACTTTGATATAGTAATATTGAAATATCGAATAACCGAAATGTATCTGAGCCGCAGGCAGCGGCGCATCTACATTGAACGCCCGCATACCGTTTGAGCGCCGGTGGTTCTCTATCCCGGAGCGATATTCCACCCACTGGGAAGGAGGCGCTATTGAAAGCTTTCGAACCTTCCCAACCTCACCCGAATCAAGGGTGAGATTGGGAAGGGAGACTAAGGGGAAGAATAGAAACGGTTATGCGGAAACGAAGCATGGCGAAACGTTCGCCGTGCATCGATCATTGTTCAAAAGATAAGGGGGAGAAATGCAATGAAGACGAGATTCCGAATTCTTGCCCTCGCGATTATCCTGGCTTTGGTCGGGACAGCCGGTTGCGTAGCGGCGCAAGAACCTGTAGCAGCGTCATATGGGCCGGAGGCAGTGCCCGTCCATCCGACGCTTCTGGCCAAGTATGAGGAGTTCTTTCCGCCCGCAGTGTTAAGAGTAACAGACGGTGTCTGGGTTGCCAGAGGATACAATCGCGACAACCCCGTGCTTATCGAGGGCGACGACGGCTTGATTGTCGTAGATCCCGGGGAGAGCGTTCCCGCGGCACAGAAGGTCAAGGATGCGTTCAATGCCGACTTGGATAATATCTTCGACAAGAAACCCGTCAAAGCGATTATCTACACCCATCACCATGACTGCCATGTCAACGGCGCCTCTGTCTTTGCCGACGAGCAAACGGAGATTATCGGTCATGAGAGCCTGCTGAGTAACATGTTCAGCGAGTGGTTTGGCCCGGTCTATCCGTCGCGAGTCGAGGGCGGCCTCAAGATGGTAGGCGTGTTGTTCCAGAACGCACCCGTCCGGGACGGAAAAGGCTGGTATGCCGGCTATGGACTTGCCGGACCGCAGATTTTCGGGCCGTCGGGCTTCCTGGCACCGACAAAGACCATCATGGAAGAGACACGGTTGACAATCGCCGGCATTGATGTAGATCTCATTCCCGTAGCCGGTGAAACGACAGATGTCCTCTTGGTGTGGTTGCCGCAAAAAGAAGTCCTGATCCAGATCGCCGTCGTATACGAGGCATTTCCGGCTATCTCGACCATGCGAGGCAGCCGGCTGAGGGATCCGCTGGATTACGTCAATAGCCTGAAGATCGCCAGGGGACTCAATCCCGAATACCTTGTGACGATTCATGGCCCCAATCCCGTCACCGGCGGAAAAGAAAACGTCAACCAATACCTGACAGACTTCAGCGATGCAATCCAGTTCGTGAATGACCAGACACTCTACTACATGAACAAAGGCTATACGGCGGGGGAGATGATGGACCTGATCGTATTGCCGCCCCATCTTGCCTCCAGTCCCTATTTGCAGGAGATTTATGGATCGAAAGAATGGAACATCGTCCACATCTTCCGCTATTACCGCGGTTACTACACCGGCGAAATAAGGGATTTGTTTCCGCAGACTACCCGGAGTGAGGCAGAGATGTCAGCCTTCCTCGCCGAAGGCAATGGCGATCTGGCAAGCAAAGCACAGGCGGCTCTGGACATCAACCCGGAATGGGCATTGAGACTCGCCGACGATGCGCTCTTGCTGGACCCGGATAACTCTGTTGCGTTCGAGACAAAGAAGGCGGCTATGCTGGCTCTGGCAGAGAACACGATGAATTCGCAGGCGCGCAATATGCTTCTGTCCGACTACCTGTTGATGACGGACCAGGCCGGAAAGGGCTATGCGCTCGCCGATCCCAAGCTTGTTTATTCGAGGATCGACGATAGATTTGTTGAATTGATGCCCATGGCCACCCTGCATCGCATCATGGCCGTCAGCCTCAATGCATCGAAATCGATGGAGAAGGACATCGTCATTAGCCTTCAGCTGACCGACATCAAGATGGATGACCCCAAGGCGTCAGATCACTACACGTTGAACGTTCGTAAGGGCATCCTCGAGGTGGACCCCCCATCCGCGAGCGAGAGCCAATTCGAGATCGCGACCGACTCGCTGACATGGAAGCAACTGGTTCTGGCGAAGCTCGGTCCTGAAGACGCCGTAGCAAATGGAAAGGTGGTTATTTCCGGAGAAACTCCGGAAAGCTTCTATTCTTTCATGGAGCTATTCAATTAAAGAAAGACACGGAGGCGGTACAGCTACCAATCCGAATTGAAGGAGAAGGAAAAGACAACGCTGAGGAATCGCACATCAAAGGAGGAAGCCATTCATGCTTTCCGTCGGAACTGTCGCGCCCGATTTTACGCTGCCCGACCAAGCGGGCGAATTGCGCAGCTTGTCGGACTATCGCGGCAAAAAGGTGATTTTATATTTCTATCCTAAGGACAACACGCCGGGCTGCACCGCGCAGGCGAAAGGTTTTGCGGAGCTCTACCCGCACATCTTGGAGAAGGGCGCGGTCGTACTGGGCATAAGCCGCGACGGCACGGCCTCTCACGCGAAGTTCGCGGAAAAATACGGCCTTCCGTTTACGCTTCTGTCCGACCCGGAGCGCAACGTGCTCGAAGCATACGGCGTGTGGCAGGAGAAGAAGATGGCGGGCAAAACCTCCATGGGCATCGTGCGAACGACCTATCTCATCGGCGAGGACGGAACCGTTCTGCACGTACAGTCCCCCGCCAAAGCCGCGCAGAATCCGCAGGATACGCTGGAACTTTTGTAAGCGCATCGTCATACAAGCGCCGGACGAGGGGAAACCCTTCCGCCCGGCGTTTTAGTCCCCGATTTCCCGTGTTGACAGCGCCATGGGAACACGGTATAATCAATGTGAGAATAATCCGCAAAGGAGAATACCGGCATGAAACAGGCAAGAATGGTTTTGGACAGGGATTTCGCCATCGGCGCGATCGATCCGCGCATCTACGGCTCGTTCATCGAGCACTTGGGGCGCGCCGTGTACACGGGCATCTATGAGCCGAACCATCCGACGGCGGACGAACAGGGGCTGCGACGCGACGTCATCGAGCTGGTCAAGAAGCTCGGCGTTCCGGTCGTCCGCTACCCCGGCGGCAACTTTGTCTCCGGATTCAACTGGGAGGATTCGATCGGCCCGAAGGAAAATCGACCGAAGCGGCTGGACCTTGCGTGGTTCACCACGGAGACGAACGAGTTCGGTCTGCACGAATTCGTGGACTGGACGAAGAAGGCGAACAGCAGCGCCATGTACGCCGTCAACCTCGGCACGGGGACGGCGGACGATGCGCGCCGCGTGGTGGAGTACTGCAATCATCCCTCGGGAACCGAGCTTTCAGACCTGCGCATTAAAAACGGCGCGAATGAGCCGCTTAACATCAAGCTGTGGTGCCTCGGCAACGAGATGGACGGCAACTGGCAGATGGGCTCCAAGACCGCCTACGAATACGGCAGGGTCGCAAGCGAAGCGGCGAAGATGATGAAGTGGGTGGATCCTTCGATCGAGCTGGTCGCCTGCGGCAGCTGCTCCAGCACGATGCCGACCTTTGTAGACTGGGAAAAGGAAGTGCTCGACCTCTGTTACGACCACGTGGACTACCTGTCGCTGCATAGATATTACGGCAACCCCGACGACGACACGCCCTCCTTCCTCGCGCGCGCCAACGACATGGACGAATTCATCAAGACGGTCATCGGCATTTGCGACGCGATCAAGGGCAAGCGACACACGAAGAAGCAGATCAACCTCTCCTTCGACGAGTGGAACGTGTGGTATCACTCTTCGAACCAGGACAAGGAACTGTACGCCACCCGCCGCTGGGGGCAGGCACTGCCGCTGCTCGAGGACATCTATAACTTCGAGGATGCGCTCTTGGTCGGCAGCATGCTCCTCACGATGCTGCGGCACGCGGACAGGGTGAAGATCGCGTGCATGGCGCAGCTCGTCAACGTCATCGCGCCGATCATGACGCGCGAGGGCGGCGGCGCGTGGGCGCAGACCATCTATTGGCCGCTCGCGCACTGCTCGGAATACGGCAGGGGCATATCCCTTAGGCCGATCGTTCAGTCGCCCTTGTACACCTGCAGGGATTACGGCGAGGTGCCGTATCTGGATGCGACGGCGGTCGCGACGGATGACGGCGGCGTGACGATCTTCTGCGTCAACCGCGATCTGGAAGAGGACATGCTGCTTTCCTGCGATATGCGCGCGTTCGGGAACCTGCGCGTCGCGGAGCATATCGTGCTCCACCACGATGATGTGAAGGCCGTCAACACCGAGGACGCGCCCGACACCGTATCGCCCTTTACCGTCACGGGCGACAAGATCGATGGCGGCAGGCTCGAAGCGAAGATCCCCGCGCTTTCGTGGAACGTGATCCGCTTAGAAAACGCATAAAAACGACCATGCCCCCTTTGCGGGAGGCGGCGAAAAAGGGAACTCGCCGTCGACCGGAAAGGGGGCATGCTTTACGGGCAGAAGCAGAAGGCCTCGGCAGCGTTTTTTTTGCGATCTCGATGCGCATACTATGAAACCCATCTGACGAAGGAGAGAACGGATATGAAGAAGCGCGAGCCGAATTTTGAAAACATGCTGAAGGTGCTGCGCAGGGAAAAGCCGGACAGGCCCGTATTGTTCGAGCTTTTTATGAACATGAAGCTGTTTGCGCTCGTAAATGGTCACAAACCTACCGGGGACGACGATGTAAGCATCGCGCGCTTTACCGTGGAGGCGTTTCAAAAGCTCGGATACGACTATGCGACCGTCCACGGTTCGGATTTCGCGTTTCCGCACGGCGAAACGGCGCGAATCCATACGATTTCGCTCAACGACGGCGCGGTCATTTTTGACGAAAAAACCTTTGAAGCGTATCCCTGGCCCGATCCCGACGGGTACGATTATTCCAGGCTTGAGAAAATACGCTCATTTTTGCCGGACGGAATGAAGCTGATGGTTATGGGCCCCGGCGGCGTTTTGGAAAATGCGATCGCGCTTGCGGGATACGACAATCTGTGCTACATGCTATACGATGCGCCCGAACTGGCGCAGCGCATCTTCGATGCGGTTGGCAGCCGATTGGTGGGCTATTATCGCAATGTCCTGCAGTATGATGCCATCGGGCTGATCAGTTCGAATGACGACTGGGGCTTTAATACGCAGCCCATGATCGCACCCGAGCAAATGCGCAAATACGTCATCCCATGGCATAAGAAGATCGTGGAGACCTGTCATGCGGCAGGCTGCCCCGTCTTTTTGCACTCGTGCGGCAATCTGTCGACCCTGATGGACGACATCGTGAACGTAGGCTTTGACGCAAAGCACTCATTCGAGGACAATATCCTGCCGATCGAAGAGGCGTATGAGGCGTGGCACAGCCGCATCGCGCTTTTGGGCGGGATCGACGTGGATTTCATCTGCAGGCGCCCCGAAGCGGACGTGCGCAGGCGCGTGGCTGCAATGCTCGAGCGCGTCTCCGGGCGCGGCGGCTGGGCGGTGGGCACGGGCAACAGCGTTCCCGAGTACATCCCCGTCGGTCAGTATTTGGCGATGGTGGAAACGGCGATCGGGTATAACCCGTTTGATGCCTGAAATTGCAAGTGTTTTGCGCCGGTTTTCCGATAGACAGCGTACTGAGAGTAAGGAAGCGCCGCATGTTGCACCCTGAAAAATGCGTTACGCCAACTGTCCGGGGAGCTTGCGTTTTTCCTTCGGCGGGAAGGTCGCGTCATATGCCGCAAAGGCCTCGGGTTCCGCTTCGGCGCAGAAATGGCCCTTCGGCGGGGCATAGACGCCCGCAACGTCATCGAGATAGCCCTTTTTCAGCTCTTTGCAGAGGAAAAACGAGGCGTCCGCAGTATCGGGAAGTCCTCGGTAGCGGATACCGAAATCCGAGGCGTAGGTGCAGCCGCTCTTGCCGTAAAATGCGATATTCCCCTCGAAGCAGACTACGCCGAAACCGAGTTCTGCCGCCCTGTCGAGCGACGCGTCGAGCAGCTTTTTGCCATAGCCGCGCCGCCTCCGTGCATTTGCGATGCAGATCGGCCCCATGGTGAGGACGGGGATGCTTCTCCTGTCGTCCGACGCGATCTCCGCGCGGACGAATGCGTTTTGCCCGATGAGAATGCCGTCCTCCTCCATCACAAAGGACAACTCCCGCACAAACGCGGGGTCGTCCCGCAGGCGCATCAGCACATAGTGTTCGGTGCATCCCGGGCGGTATACGTTCCAAAAGCTCTCGCGGACGAGCTCCTCGACCGCGCGATAGTCCTCCTTCGTCTCCAAGCGAATCATCAGCGAACCTCCTCCCGAAACATAGTATAGCGCGGATGGGGGATTTTGTCCATATTGACTTTTTGCGCCATCCTGCTATAATATGGACGAAGGGAGCATGAAGAGCGTGGAATATCAGACACTATACAGGGCGTATCGCCCGAAGTTCTTCCGCGACATCGTGGGGCAGGAGCCGATCGTGACGACGCTCATGAACCAGATTGAATCCGGCAAGATCTCGCACGCATACCTGTTCTGCGGCAGTCGCGGCACGGGCAAGACCTCGACCGCAAAGGTGTTCGCGCGTGCGATCAACTGTCAGGATCCGTCTGTGGGCGCGGAGCCGTGCGGCGCGTGCGAATCGTGCAGGCAGCTTTTGGAAGAGAGCTCCATGGACGTGGTCGAGATCGACGCCGCATCCAACAACGGCGTGGATGAGATTCGCGAACTTCGCGACAAGATCAAATACCCGCCGACGGTCGGGAAATACAAGGTATACATCATCGACGAGGTGCATATGCTCTCATCGGGCGCGTTTAATGCGCTCTTGAAGACGCTCGAGGAGCCACCCGCACATGCGGTGTTCATCCTGGCGACGACGGAGCCGCAAAAGCTGCCTGCGACGATCCTTTCGCGCTGCCAGAGGTACGACTTCAGGCGGTTTTCCGCGCAGGTGATCGTAAAAAAGCTCAAAGAGGCACTCCCCGCCGTCGGAAAACGGGTGGAGGAGGGCGCGCTGTACGACATCGCGCGCGCCTCGGAGGGGGGCATGCGCGACGCATGGAACCTGCTCGAGATGTGCCTTGCCTACGGCGACAGCGGCGCGGTGGACGAAAGGCTCGTGCGCGAGGTGCTGGGCGTCTCCGACAGGGGTTTCCTGTTCGATTTTGCGCAGGCATTGCTCTTTGACGACGTGCAGGGCGCGATGCGGATGATTTCCGAAGCGATGTCCGGCGGCAGGGATGCGGCGGTATTCGCTCGGGAGGTTGCGTCGCATTTGCGGGCACTGCTGCTTGCGCAGTCCGTGGAGGACGATCTGGAAGATCTTTTGGACTGTACGCGGGAGGACGCGGCGCGATACCGCGACCAGGCGCAGGAGGCAACGCCCGAAAAGCTGCGCCGCGCGATGGAGCTGTTTATCGCGTCGGACGCGGACATGCGCTATGCTTCGCAGCCGCGCGTCGTTTTGGAATTGGCGACGGTCAAGGCGTGTCATCCCGAAAAGGAGCGCAGCATTGAGGCGCTGGAGCAGCGCATCGCGCAGTTGGAAAAGCGGCTCGAAGGGGGCGTGGCGCCCGCGCCGCAGCCGAAAATCGAAAAAAAAGTAACGCAATCCGCCCCGGAACCGCCGAAGAAGGCGGAGGAGGCGAAACCTGCCCAAGCGCCCGCGCAGGAGATTTCCAACTGGGAACAGGCGCTCGCGTCGATACAGGCATCGGACAAATCGCTGTATCCCCTCATCGCGCACGCGGTGTTTAAGGGCGAGACGGACGGCGGCATCGCCTTGGAAATCCCCAAGAAATACAAGGTGTATCTGAATATCCTGCTGCAGGAAGCCAAAAAGACCCTCTTGGAAAAGCGCCTCGCGGCGGTGTACGGAAGGGATATCGCGGTGCAGATCGCAGTCGAAGGGGAGGGGAAGCCCGTCGTCTCCCCAAAAGGACTTGAAGAGATATACGACGTATTTGATCGGAAAAACGTGTCCGTGGAGGACGATGCGTAGCAAACGAATTTCGATTTTTGCGGAAGCGGAGAATCGATTTCTCTTGCGGCTGTCTGAAACGCGTTTTTGGGAGAACCGTTTGGCGCGTATGATGAAAAATCGAATGCCTGAAAAAACCTCTCTGAGACGCACCTCGCGGTTGTGTTCGAGAGGGATATCGAGATATACAACGTGTCTGCTCGGAAAAGCGCGCCCTTTGGCAGATGATGGATTTGGCAATCTGCAACGGTTTTTTTCGGGAGAATCGTTTGTCGAGCGCACCCAATGAGAATTGTTTGCCGGCAATCGAGATATGCTGCGAGTTCTATAAGGCAAAGCCCGTCCGCGGAGGACGATGTGTAGCGAACGAATCAGTTTTTTGCGGAAAACGGCGGCTCGACCTTTCTTACGGTGACCCGAAACGCGCTCTTTCGGGAGAGTCGCTTGTCGAGCGCGCGTGTGATGAAAAATCCGCCGCACGCAAAGAGGAGCGCGAAAAGCGCCTGCAGCAGCTCCGAAAGCCGCAACAGTGCGGCGACACCAAGCCCCGCAAGGAGCATGATGAGCGGGATTCCGTAGGCGAGGAGTGAGCCCAGCCCGACGCTGCCCTCCGGAATGGTCAGTTCCACGATGTCTCCGGCGGCAAAATCCCCTTCGGGAAGCGCGATCAGGTGCGTCTCCTTCTTTCCGAAATCGCACGCCTTGCAATGCGCGCACATTTCGCTGCGCGTGACCTGCGCCATGAGTTTTCCCTCTTCCGTTCGGACGACGACGGCTGTTTCCGTCACGAATATACCCCCTGTGAAGGACTGTGGGAGACCGAATTTCGGTCTCCCACGCGATGTTTTGGGATGAAATTACATGGTCTTGTAGAACGGGCCGTAGGTCGCGCAGGCGCGGTAGTCGGCGCCCTCTTTGTCCATGCCAAACGCGTTCCACGCGGCGGGGCGGAAGATCGTTTCTTCGGGCACGTTGTGCATGCATACGGGGATGCGCAGCATGGAGCACAATGTGATCAGGTCCGCGCCGATGTGGCCGTAGCTGATCGCGCCGTGGTTCGCACCCCAGTTCATCATGACCTCGTACGCAGTCTTGAACGGGCTGCCCTCGACGCCGTCGCAACGCGGGGTGAACCACGTGCAGGGCCAGGTGGGGTTCGTGCGCTCCATGAGCGTATCGGTGACTTCGTCCGGGAGCTTCACCGTCCAGCCTTCGGCGATCTGCATCACCGGGCCGAGCCCCTTGATGAGATTCAGGCGGATCATGGTGGTGGGCATTTCGGCGCGCGTCACGAAGTGCGAGGAGAATCCGCCGCCGCGGAAGTTGTCAAAGCCCGCTTCGCACCACACAGTGGCGGCGGTCATCTTCTTGATGTCTTCCTCGGTGACGTCCCACCATTCCTTCATGGTCGGGTTGCCGTCCTCGTCCACACACTCGCCGCAGGCATCCAGGCACGCCGCGCCGGAGTTCAAAAGGTGGATGATGCCGCCGTTATCCTTCGCCTTGCCTTCCAGATCGTAGCCGGTGACGCGCTTGGTGGCCTCGGGCGACCAATAGGTGCGCACGTCCGCGAAGATCTGGGCGCGGTTGGTCAAAAGGCGCATGAAGAGCATGCAGACGCCGTTCAGGATGTCGTTTTCGGTCGCGAAGGTGATGGGCTCCTTCTTGCCGGTGTAGTCGAAGGAGGAGTTGAGGATCGCCTCGGGATAGTCGCAGTTCGGCCAATGGTCCGTCCACTGCCGCTGGCCCTGGAAGCCCGCCGCGATGGCGTTGTGGCCGACGACCTCTTCCTCAAAGCCCGCGGGCAGGTTCTTGTTGCCGTTCAAAAGGTCCTTGATGATGCAGTACATTTTGATGGTGAACTTCCACTGCTCTTCCTTTTCCTCGGGCGTGAATTTGATGCGGCGCTTTTCGCCCAGGAACTCTACATATTCGACGTTGTCGTCGCGGCCTTCCTTGCAGTGCTCCTTCGTCCACGCGAGCGCCTTCTGGTATTCTTCCTCGTTGTAGATGCCTTCCTCCATGCGGCGGAGTATCTCGACCTCGTCGATGGATTCGACGCGCAGACCCAGATAGTCCTCCATGAACGCCTGATCCATGATGGAACCGCCGATGCCCATGCATACGGAGCCGATCTGCAGGTAGCTCTTGCCGCGCATGGTCGCCACGGCGACGGCGGCGCGCCCGAATCGGAGCAGCTTTTCCCTGACGTCATCGGGAATCTCCGTCACCTGGTCGCGATCCTGTACCTCGTGTCCGTAGATGCCGAATGCGGGCAGCCCCTTTTGCGCGTGGGTGGCGAGGACGCTGGCGAGGTATACCGCGCCGGGGCGCTCGGTGCCGTTGAAGCCCCAGACCGCCTTGATGGTGCCCCTGTCCATATCCATGGTCTCGGAGCCGTAGCACCAGCAGGGCGTGACCGTCAGCGTGATCGCGACGCCCTCCTTCCGGAACTTGTCCGCGCAGGCGGCGGATTCGGTGACGCGGCCGATGGTGGTGTCCGCGATGACGACCCGCACGGGATCGCCGTTGGAATAGCGCAGGTTTTCCTCAAAGAGCTTTTTGGCGGCTTCCGCCATGCCCATGGTTTGGTCTTCCAGACTCTCGCGAAGGCGAACGGGACCGCGTCTGCCGTCGATGACGGGGCGGATTCCGATTGCGGGATAGGAACCGATGTAACGATTTTCAGCCATGATGCACCCTCCATACTCTCTATGATTGTACTTTCATTATACAGGATAAACGCGTGTTTTGCAACCGTAAAAGGAACATTTCTTCTGTGCTCTTGCATTTCACGCCTTCTACACGGCTTGCGTTTCATATTCGGATTTTTTAAGCGAGTATTTTTGGGCGAAAGCGCCAAAGTTGCTTTCGAAGTCGGCATCGCCGCTCTTTTTTTTTCGGAGCGTGTCGTGCAGCGTCAATCGCCGGTCGCTCATGTCGATAATGCAGCCTGCGATGTTGGAGCAGTGGTCCGCGATGCGCTCCAAATTCGTCAAGAGATCCGACCAGATAAAGCCGGCTTCGATGCTGCACGTCTCTTTTTTCATGCGCAGGATGTGCCTCGTGCGCATCTGTTCCTTCAGGCTGTCGATGACTTCTTCCAGCGGCTCCACCCGAACCGCCACGACGGGGTCGTTGTTGCGATACGCCTCCAGCGCCAGGCGCATGATCTCCTCGACGGCTTTGCGAAGGATGGCGAGGTCCGACTCGGCTTCCCGCGAGAAGCGGACGCCCTTTTCCTGCATCTCCTCGGCGGATTCCAGAATGCCCACCGCATGGTCGGCGATGCGCTCGAAATCCCCGATATACTTGAGAAGCGCCGTGGTATCACCGCTGTCTGCTTCGTTTAGAGGCCTGGCACTGAGCTTGATCAAATATGTGCCGATCTCGTCCTCGTACTTGTCCGTTTCGTTTTCGATCTCCCGAATCTTCCACGCATCCGCGGGGCTATAGGAATGCAGCTGCTGAAGGCTCAATAAAAGCGCATCCCGCGCGTCCTCTGCCATGGTCGTCACCAGATCGTGGCAACGCCCGAGCGCGAGCGGGGGCGTCGCGAGCAGGCGCTCGTCCAAAATGGGTTGTGCGCGCTCGGCGCCGTTTTTATCGGGAACGAACCGAAGCGCGAGTTTTTCGAGAAATTCCGAAAGCGGAAGCAATAGAATGGTGCACAAAATGTTGAAGACGGAGTGCGCGACCGCGATGCCGAACATGCTCGCCGGCTGATTCAGCAGCGCCGGTTGAAACAGCGTGCGCACGATACAGAACACGCCGAGCCATACAAGCGTTCCAATCGTATTGAACAAAAGGTGTACGACGGCGGCGCGCTTTGCGTTTTTGTTCGCTCCGACGGAGGAGATCAGCGCCGTCACGCAGGTGCCGATGTTCTGCCCCATGATGATCGGGATCGCCGCGCCGTAGGTGACCTGCCCGGTGATCGCGAGCGCCTGCAGGATACCCACGGATGCGGAACTGGATTGAATGATTCCCGTCACCACGGCGCCGGTGAGGACGCCCAGAATGGGGTTTGTGAATAAGAGGAACAGATTTTGAAAACCGGGGACGTCCTTTAAGCCGGCTACGGAGCCGCTCATGGTCTCCATCCCGAACATGAGCGTCGCAAAGCCCAAAAGGATCATCCCCGTATCTTTTTTCTTCGCATCCCTGACGAACATGTACAGGATGAGTCCGACCAGCGCGAGGACGGGAGAAAAGGCGTCGGGTTTTACGAGATTGAGCCACAGCGCGTCGCCGCTGATGCCGCTGAGGCTCAAAAGCCACGCCGTCACAGTCGTGCCGACGTTCGCGCCCATGATGACGTTGATCGCCTGCTTTAGCGACATCAGACCGGAGTTTACAAAGCCGACGACCATGACCGTCGTCACCGAGGAGCTCTGAATGATTGCCGTCACGCCGAGGCCGGTGAGGAATCCCGTCGCCTTGCTCCCCGTCATTCTCTCAAGGAGCGTGCGCAGTTTTCCGCCCGCGCGCTTTTCCAGCGCCTGCCCCATGATGCTCATTCCGAAAAGGAAGAGGCAAAGCCCGCCGATCAGATTCAGTGCCGAAAACAGATCCATGGAATCCTGCTCCCTTCGCTGCGCCGGTTGGAATTCGCACTTTCCGGCGCATACGACAATAGTATACGGGAGGGAAAGGAAAATGCATTATCATGAAACAATCAAACCTGTGTAAAGTGTTTGTTCAGCGGACCTCCAGGTATTTTTCGTACGCCGCGCGCACGAGGTGTTTGTCCTGCGTGTACGTCACGAGCTCCAACGCCTGTTCGATCGGATAATAATCCCCGTCGCGAAAGCCCTGCTCGAACGCGATGCGATAGGAGCCGTCCTCCGCGCGCATAACGAACCACGCGATGCTGTTGCGCACCGGCTGCCTGCGCGTGACGGAGTAGAACTCGTAATCCGTCTCCCCGGCATCCGCGAGGATCTCCGGCTTCAGTCCCGCCTCGCGAAACACGCGGTCAAGCGCGACCTGCCGCGCATCCTGCTTTTCGCGGATCGCGCCCTTGGGCAGAACCCACTCCTCCTTGTCGTTTTTCAGGAGAAACACCTTCTCTTCCCAAAAAACGACGCCGCCTGCACATTTCCGAAAGATCATCTCTCTCCCGCCTTTCCGAATCGGTTTATTTTTTTCGTCGCTTCATGGAAGGTTTTCGCCTTGGAGGCGTCGATGCTCCGGGCGCGGCGGCTTTTTCGCCGCGCAGCGCGAGCATCCGGTCGCGCAATTTCGCGGCGCGCTCGAAATCGAGCTCGCCCGCAGCCTGCAGCATCTGCTCCTCCAAATGCGCAATAGCCATTTGGCGTTCCTCTTCGTCCGCGATCCCTGCATCTGCACCGGGTTCCCGCGAAACGGTTAACAGTTCCCTTACGGCGGAGCGCACGCTCTCGGGCTCGATGCCGTTTTCCTCGTTATACGCCTGCTGGAGCGCGCGCCG
Organism: Christensenellales bacterium; assembly: GCA_050946115.1. Taxonomy (GTDB): domain Bacteria; phylum Bacillota; class Clostridia; order Christensenellales; family Aristaeellaceae; genus CAYFRC01. The sequence continues at coordinate 3,086 of JBMNUF010000015.1, read as the reverse complement.
GCGGTTCGTCTCGTCGATGGCGCGGCGCATGGAGCCCGTAATCTCGTCCGCATACATGATGACGCGCCCGTCCACGTTTCGCGCGGCGCGCCCGACCGTCTGGATCAGGCTCGTTTCGCTGCGCAAGAAGCCCTCCTTATCCGCGTCCAAAATCGCCACGAGGGAGACTTCGGGAAGGTCCAGCCCCTCGCGCAGGAGGTTGATGCCAACCAACACGTCGTATTCGCCCAACCGCAGTGAGCGGATGAGCCGAATCCTGTCGAGCGTCTCCACGTCCGAGTGAAGGTATTCCACGCGAACATCCATCTCGCGCAGGTAGCTCGTCAGGCTTTCCGCCATGCGCTTGGTGAGCGTCGTCACGAGCACGCGCTTTCCGGCATCCGCGCAGGCGCGAATCTCGCCCAGAAGGTCGTCCACCTGATGCTCCGCCGGCCGAACCACGATTTCGGGGTCGATCAGCCCCGTGGGGCGGATGATCTGCTCCACCACCTGATCCGCGCGCTCCGTCTCGTATGGCCCCGGCGTCGCGGAGACGTAAATCGTCTGCCCGACGCGGCTCTCAAATTCATAGAACTTCAGCGGCCTGTTGTCGTATGCGGAGGGGAGGCGAAAGCCGAAATCGACCAGCGAATGCTTTCGCGCATAGTCGCCGTTGTACATTGCGCGAATCTGCGGAATCGTGACGTGTGCCTCGTCGATGAAGACGAGAAAGTCCTTGGGGAAATAGTCGAGCAGCGTAAACGGCGCGTCGCCCGGCTGTCGCCCGTCGAAATAGCGGGAATAGTTCTCGATGCCGGAGCAGTAGCCGATCTCCCGCATCATCTCGATGTCGTACAGCGTCCTCTGCGAAAGCCGCTGCGCTTCTATCAGATGCCCGTTTTCCTCAAATTGTGCGACGCACTCGTTCATGTCGCTTTCGATCTGCGCAAGCGCCCGCTCGAGGTGCTCGCGGGATGTGACGTAGTGCGACGCGGGAAACAGCATCGCGTGTTTCAGGTGGCGCTGCACACCGCCCGTCACAGTGTCGATCTCGGAAATGCGCTCGATTTCGTCCCCGAAAAACTCCACGCGAAGCGCACTCTCCTTGTAGGATGCGGGGATGATCTCGACCACGTCGCCGCGCACGCGAAAGGTGGCGCGCTCAAACTCGAAATCGTTGCGCACGTACTGGATGTCCACGAGCTTCCGCAGCAGTTCGTCCCTGTCGAGCGTTTCGCCCTCGCGAATGGAGATGGAAAGTCCCTCGTATTCGCTCGGGTCGCCCATGCCGTAGATGCAGCTCACCGAGGCGACGATGATCACATCCCTGCGCCCCTCGCCCAGCCATGCGGTCGCGCTGTGGCGCATTCGGTCGATCTCGTCGTTGATCTGTGCGTCCTTTTCGATGAAGGTATCGGTCGATGGGATGTACGCCTCGGGCTGATAGTAGTCGTAATAGCTCACAAAGTAGCCCACGGCGCTCTCCGGGAAGAACTCCCGAAACTCTGCCGCAAGCTGCGCGGCGAGGGTCTTGTTGTGGGCGATCACGAGCGCGGGGCGCCGCGCGTTTCGGATGACGTTCGCCATGGTAAACGTCTTTCCGGAGCCCGTGACGCCCAGCAGCACCTGATGCTTATAGCCCGCAAGCAGCCCGTCCGTCAGCTTTCGGATGGCTTGGGGTTGGTCGCCCTTCGGTTGATAGGAAGATTGAAGTTCAAACATTCCCTTCCTCTACGAGCGTCAGGTTCGCGATCGCATCCTCGATCGCCTGCAGGTTGTCCGCGTAGCTATCCGTCTCGGCGATGAAAAACACCGCGAACGTCTTTTCGTCCGTCCAAATCGCGACGGCATTGTCCGTCATGCTGCCGTCCTCGGAATCCTCCGTATAGCGCAGCCACAGCGCGGGGTAGGAGTCGATGGGTTCTTCCGAAACCACTTCGATCTCGGAGGACAGCGCGCCGTTTGTGCGAAGCTCCGCGAGCTCGGCAAACGTCACCTCGCCCACTTTTCCGAATTCCGTGGGCTCAGACTCCAACACCTCGACGGTTACCTCCCCGTCGAGCATCGTATACAGGGCTTCCGTGCCGCCTTCGTACTCAAAAAGCTCGATGAATACCGCGTCCGGAACGGACACGGAAAGTTCCGCGGACGCGCCAAGCGCCAAGACCATCAGCACGAGAAATACGGAGAGCATTTTTCTGAGAGACATTGAAAAGACCTCCTTCGTTAATTTTCCGAGTTAAGTATAGTGCAAAATGCGTCCTTTGTCAAGTGTGCGTGCAGATCGGTTCTTCTCTCATTACCGTGAAAAGTCACTCAAAGAGCGGGATGCAGTCCGGTTTGAGCCTTCCGACCATAAGCATGATCATACAGCGGAAGCCCTCGTAAGTCCGAAAACCCCGTGCCTTCCGCTTCGCGGCTTGGATTAGGCTGTTCAGACCTTCCGAAACGGCATTGGTCAGTCGAGCGGCAAAGTAGTTCAGAATCTCTCGCTCGTTCTCCTTGAGCGTCTGCGCTGCTACTTTCATCGGCTCTAAACGACTTCTACGCATCCAACGGCACAGCTTGTCAAAATAGGTTTTTCCTTCATCGATCGTCTTTGCCCTATACATCTCGTCCAGACTCTGCACCATGCGGAATGCACGACCGGTCTTCGGGTACGCCTTGCTCAGTGTGTCCACCTTCAAACGCTGGTCCTCTGTCATTCGCGCCTCCGAAATCATCAGCAGCTTGCGTCCGGCATCCCGACGCTTCGATTTACGCCCCTGTTCTTCTATGCGCACTTTGTTCAGGGCATCAAGCAATAACTTCTTCACATGAAACTTGTCAATCGTCCGTTTGGCATTTGGAAAACACACGCTCACGCCCGACTTATACGCTCCCGACATATCACATGTCACGCCCTCGATCTCCGCGCTGTCACCTTTATGCCCATTCAAATATGTCGAAAAACGTTCTACTGTCGCAGCATCTCGCCCTTCCTCAACATCGATTACTTTGTGAGAAGCTCCGTCTATTATCACCGTTACATAGCTCTGCCCGCGCTTGAACGATGTTTCGTCGATGTGCACTATCTTTACATCGCTCAAGTTCTGCTTCTCTTCCGC
>JBMNUF010000014.1:0-50483 GCA_050946115.1 Christensenellales bacterium | reverse complement strand
CGTTCTACCCCTTCTAGTAAGAGAATGAGCACGAGAGCCAAACTTGCTAAAGCGGCATTAAATCCTGAGTTCCTGTCTCTTGCTTTGTTTGGAAAGTAAATGATGTCGCCCTGCCTCGAAAGCATTTGCTTGACAAACCGTTACGCACTCCGTATAATCATATTCATAACGTGGCGATAATACAATTTGTGGGCAGAGGAGGACGTTGAAATGTTGCAAGCGACGAGGCGACCCGGCAAAACCCGCATCTCTTACGAGGAGCGCGACGGCGCGCTCATTCAGAAAAGCTCGTACGGGCTGACGCGATTGTATGCGGTGCGGGAGGATATCCTGCGCATCACCTTTACGCGAAAGGGCGGCTTTTCTGATAGGCAGTCCGAATATGTAACCGAGCGGGGCAGGCAGAAAATCGCGCCGAGAAACGCAGATATCGATCCCGTGAGCGGAAGCGTTCGCATATCGGACGCGCAAGGGAATCCGGTCATCACCGTAGACGGCGGCTGGAGCATGGAGGCGTTTGCCGCAAACAGAATCGTTTGGGGCAGCAAATCGCAAATCGAGACGGTACAAACCGCAGACGGCGCGAAGAACGTAATCCGCGCCGCGGACACACAGCCTTATAAGACGCTCTATCGCGCGCGCCTGCCGTTGCAATTTGCGGAGGATGAGACGATCTACGGCTTCGGGCAGCCCGAAGGCGGGGCGATCGATCGGCGCCATGCAAAGATATACGGCTGCCAGACGAACCGCTCGATAGCGCTGCCGTTTTTCGTATCGACCAAGGGATATGCCATGCTTTTTGACTGCGGATGTACCTTCATCTACAACGGCGCGGCGGAAAAACCGTATATGTATCTGGAAGCCGTCGAAGAATTGGACCTGTATGTGCTGCTCGGAAGCCCCGAGGAGACCGTGCGCGGCTACCATTTCCTTACGGGGCTACCCGCGCTGCTTCCGCGCTGGGCGTTCGGCTATATCCAGTCTCAGGAGCGGTATGAAACCGCCGAAGAGCTCATACATGTCGTGCGCGAATGTCGAAAGAGGAACATCGGCATAGACTGCATCGTGGAGGACTGGCAGTCATGGCCCGAGGGACAGTGGGGGAAGAAGAGCTTTGACGCAAAGCGCTTTCCGGACCCGAGCGGCATGGTGCGCGAACTGCACGGGCTGAATGCGCATCTGATGCTGTCCATATGGGCGAATCCGAACAGCGCCACCGAAGATCATCGGGAGCTTGCGGAAAAGGGGCTTCTGCTGCCGGATGGCGAGCACTACAATCCGTTGCTGCCCGAGGCAAGGAGCATGTACTGGAAGCAGGCGTATGAGGGCCTCTACCGCCACGGGCTGGATGCGTGGTGGTGCGACTCCAGCGAGCCATGGACGAGCGAGTGGCGGCGAATCGAGGAGCCGGAAATGGAGGACGTGTATTACGAAACCCGCAACACGGCATCGGCGCAGCTCGGCGCGGACTACGCCAATGCATTCGCGTTTTTCCACGCGCGCACGATGTACGAAGGGCAGACCGCGCTCGACGACGGGAAGCGCGTGATCAACCTGACGCGCTCCAGCTGGATCGGTCAGCAGAAGTACGGCACGATTCTCTGGTCGGGCGATACCGTGGCGCGCTGGGAGACGCTGCGCAACCAGATTGCGGCGGGGGTCAACATGTGCGCGAGCGGCATACCGTTCTGGACGCAGGACATCGGCGGCTTCTTCGTGAAGCGCGGGCTGCCGTGGTACTGGGACGGTGCGTTCGACGACGGCTGGGAAAGCGAAGAGTTCTGCGAGCTGTACGTGCGCTGGTTCGCGTTTGCGGCATTCCTGCCGGTGTTCAGGGCACACGGCACGGACGTCAGGCGGGAGATGTGGAACGCGCCCGGCGAATATTATGACGCGCTGCTCGAAATCAATCGGCTTCGTTACAGGCTGCTGCGGTATCTCTACTCCCTCGCCGGAAACGCGGCGCTGAGCGGCGGCACGATGATGAAGCCTCTCGGTTTCAACTACCCCGACGACCGCGCGGCATGCGCCGTCAATGACCAGTTCCTGCTTGGCGACGATATGATGGTATGTCCGGTCACCGAATACGGGGCGCGCAGCCGCAAGGTATACCTGCCGGAGGGGAAATGGCACGACCAAAGAACCGGGCAAACGTATGCAGGCGGGAGGACGGCGGAGGTAAGCGCGCCGCTGGGCGCGATTCCCGTGTTCCTGCGCGCCGGCGCGATACTCCCCGTGTGCACGCCGGGGCTGAGCGCGGAGGAGACGCTGCGACAGGCATCGCACATCGAAGTGTTTACCGGCGCCGACGGCGCGTTCACCATGTACGACGATGCGGGAGACGGCTACGGATACCGAAGCGGCGAATACACGCTCACGCACCTGATGTGGGACGACGCGAAACGGAAGTTGAAAACCGATGACGGGACTGAATATACGATCGTTTTGCATTAAAAAAGCGTCGATCCTTCTTTGATTCGGAATCGTATGGAAGGGCTTCGGGATACTGCACGAATGGGATTGCATCCGCATTCGGAAACGGAGGGTTTCTTATGATTACGCTGTTTCTGTTTTTCGCAGTGGTCATCCTAATGCTGTTCTTATGGATACCGCTCGCGAATTTGGGCGTTCAGTTTACCGACGGGATCGGATATATGCTGTGCATAGTCGCCCTTCTCATTATCATTACCCCGTTTATCATTTCGCTATTGCGGGGCGGAAGAAAGTAAGGGGACGGTGACGGAAAGAAAAGCCGGGAGCTTTTGAGAAACCTGTTGCGGGTTGCGCAGGTGAATGGAGGCGGAGAGCTTTACAGGGTCTCTGATAAGGCGCGCTGCCCCGAAACGCTCAACAGTCGGTGTTTTTCCGGAGAGGTGTCCGGCGGCATGTACGGACAGGCGGAACGGACGCATTATCGCACGATGCCGCGTTCTTTGGGCTGATGCCCGGAAGAACCACTATATGAGGAGGCCAAAATGAAGGCGAGTGAATGGATGGGCGCCAGCGTGGGCGTCAGCTTTCACTGGACGAGCGCAGTCGCCGCCCGGGACGGCAGGGATGCATCGTATCAGGACGCAGTGAACGCATTTGCTGCCGAGGGCTTTGCGGACAGGCTGCGGGAGTGCGGTGCAAGGCACTGTATCCTGACGCTGACGCACGCGGAACAGTATCTGGCGTTTCCCTGCGAAATATTGGAGAAATTGCTGCCCGGCAGAACCTGTAAACGCGACCTGATAGGCGAAATCGCGCAGGCGCTGTCCGAGCGGGATATCAGATTTATCGCCTACTACAACCATTCGTGCAACGGCGATGACGATCCCACATGGAAGCGAGCCTGTGGCTACGCTGCGGGCAAAGACGGCGACTTGGATGCTTTCGCTCGGAACATCTGCTGCATAGTGGAGTGCATAGCGAAAAGGTATGGCGAGAAATTGGACGGCTGGTGGTTCGATTCCGCGTATTCGGTGGACTCGCGCGGCCCGCACAACACCATATCGTGCGATATGGGCGACTGGAATTTTCCGTGGCAGGACCTGATCGCGGCAGCAAAGAGCGGAAACGCGGGCACGGCGGTGGCCATCAATCCGGGTATCGGCTCGCGCTTCCTGTACGCGCCGAATCAGGACTATTATGCGGGGGAGAGTGTAAGGATCGATGAGCCGTTTTCGCCGGAGGCGCTGCCTGGAATCGTGGATCACCGCTGGATCTGCATGGACAATCCTGCCTGGGCGTACTGCAAACCCGGCGCGCCGTTCGCCGACCCGCGCTTCGGCGTGGAAGAAGTAACCGCGTTTGTGCGCAAAAACCTGCTAAACGGCCGCATGACGACATTCAATATGGAAATAGACCGATTTGGAGAGATAAACCCCAAATCGCTTGCGCAGTTCGCATCGATACCGAAGACTATATGACATGACGAATCCGCCGCCCGAACAGGCGGCGGATTCGTCGGTGGATGAATCAGTAGCCCATGTACTCGATGGTCTTCTGGATGAGCTCCAGCATTTCGTTATACTGATAGCCTTCCAAATCCTTCAGGTAGGCATCCCAGGCTCCGTCGTCATCTATATCGCGGACGCCGGTGATGAACTCGACGATGGAATTTTTCGCGTAGGAGCCGACGTTGGCGGAAATGGTCGCAAAATCGGTTGCATCATCGACGTTCTCAAACATCAGCGGCGCGATCATGTCGACATCGGCGGCATAGGGGCGCAGCTTCACAGTGTTCTGATACAGGAACGCCTCGTAGTTCGCAGAATCGTACATATCGCCGACGACCTGGAACATGTTCTTCCAGTTGTATTCCAGCAGCCTGAGGGTGTGGCCCCACTTGTTGTTCTCTGCGTTGGATGCGGAAACGGTGTAGGTGAGGTATTTGTACTTCGCGGGCGACACGCCGTCCATGCCGAAGGTGCCTTCATCGGCGACATCCCAGTCGACACCCTTGATGCCGACCTGATGGCGCACGTTCCATGCTTCGTCGCAAACCATGTCCGCGAATTGCATGGCGACTTCGGGATGTGCGCAGACATCCGTCACGCAGAAGTTGCCGCCGCTTACGGTAGAAGAAGTCTGATAGGGAATCGCCTTATAGCCGTTCGGGCCTTCCAGGGGCAGAATGTTGATCCAGTTTTTGAAGTTGTCGTAGTTGTTGACGTCCAGATACATGCCGATGTGGCCGCAGGTCACCAAGCCGGAGATCAACGTCTCCGCGTTGCCGATGGTGCCCAGAGAATCCAGATCCTGTGTAAAGGAGCCGGGGTCGATGAGACCCTCGTCGTACATGGCGGCCATATAGGACAAGCCCTCGCGCAGATAGTCCTGATTCAGGATCGGATATACGGTGCCGTCCTTGACGTAGTAGTAGTACTCATGGAAATAGCCGAACGCGTTGAGCAGGTTGAGCCATGTATCGGCCGCCCACGTGCCCGTGGCGCCGGTGAGACCGATCTCGTCCGCCTGCCCGTTGCCGTTGGGGTCGTCGGTCTTGAAGGCGCGGATGACGTCGCACAGTTCGTCGATGGTGGTGGGCATTTCCTTGTCGACCGCATCCAGCCACGCGGTATTGATCCACATCTTATAGCTGACGTCTCCGTGCCCGCCTCCGCCCGAATCCGTGGCGGGTATGCCGTAAATATTGCCGTCCGGCATTGTCATCATGGCCTGCCAGCCGTCATGCTCCGCAAGCAGCGCGCAGATGTTGGGCGTCAGGTCGTCTCTGATGTAATCGTTCAGGGGGATTAGGTAACCTTCTTCGGAGCCGTAGTTGATCAGATCGGCATTGGAGAAGGAGGGATTCGTCAGCACTTCGGGATAGTCGTTGCTGAGGAACATGGTGGCATACTTCTCCGCCTTGACATCGCCCTCGATGAGGCGAATGTCGAACGTGATGCCGAGCGCCTCCGCCATCTCGTCAAAGATGGCGCTGCTAAAGGCGTTTTCGTTGTTCCACGTCACGCTGATGCTGAGCGTAATGTCCTCTTCCGCGGACACGGTGGGAATGGCGCATATGCCCGTCAGCATGAGCGCCAGAACAAGAAAGAATACCAAAGTCTTCTTCATGGGATGACCTCCTTATGATGTAGTATGAATAAACGGCGCAATGCCGATTATCCCTTCAGCGAACCGATCAGCATACCCTTCACAAAATACTTCTGAATGAACGGGTATACGATCAAAAGCGGTACGGACGCGATGACGATCAGCGAGTATTTCATGAGCTCGCCCAGGTACATCCTCTCCATAGCGTCCACGGCGTCGGTTGCAAAATCGCTGATATCGAGGCGGCTTGAGATCAGTATCGAGCGAAGCACCAGTTGCAACGGGTATTTCGACGCCTCCTGCAGATACAGCATGGCGCTGTAGTACGAGTTCCACATGCCCAGCGCGAAGTTCAACGCGATAACGGCAAGTATTGGCGCGCTTAAAGGCAGTACAAACCTGACCAAATGGCAGAAGTAGTTGCCGCCGTCGATGCACATGGATTCGTACATTTCCTCCGGGATCGTGCTTTTTATGAACGTTCGTCCGACGATGGCGTACCACACGCTGAACATGCCCGGCAATATCAGCGCCCACATGGTGTTCAATAGACCCAAATTGGACACCAAAAGGTATGAGGGAATCGTGCCGCCGCCGAAGAACATCGTTATCATAAACAGCACCGTGACGAATTTGTTCGCGGGGAACTCCTTGCGCGACAAGACATACGCGCCCAAAAACGTGATGGCGGTGGATAACAGCGTGTATACAACCGTATACAGAACACTGTTTTTGAAGCCCGTCCACACGCGCGCCTCCTGCAGCACGACGCGGTACCCTTCGAGGCCGGGATCTACCGGCCAAAGGAATACCTTTCCCTGGATGATGGCCGAAGCGCTCGAAAAAGAGCTGCTGACGACGTAGATGATCGGATACAGCACGATAGCGACGAAAAGCCCCAGCAGCGTATATACTATGGTCAGATATGTAACATCCGATTTTGAATGGCGAATTCGATTCATATTCCTGTGCATACAGTCTGCCCTCCCTATCAGAACATGCTCTCGCCGCCGATGCGCCCGGCGATGTAGTTTACAATCAGGAGCATGAAGCAATTTACAACGCTGTTGAACAGGTTGACGGCCGTTGAGAACGAATACTGCGATTGTTCGATACCCACCTTGTAGACATATGTGGATATAATTTCTGAAACGCGGTAGTTCAAATCGTTCTGCAAGAGGAACGCTTTTTCAAAGCCGACAGAGAGCAGAGAACCGGTATTCATGATCAGGGTAATCACGACGACCGAGGAAATGGATGGCAGGTCGATATGCATCATGCGCTGGAAACGCGATGCGCCGTCTATATCCGCAGCCTCGTACAGCGTGGGGTCGACGCCCGCAAGTGCCGCCATGTAGATTATGCTGCTATAGCCTGCGCCCTGCCATATGCCCGAGAACACGTACACCGGGCGGAAGAAATTGGGCAGCGCGAACCAGTTGATCGCGGTACCGCCAAACGCCTTGATCGCGGCATTTACAAGCCCGTAGTGGTACGAGAAAACCTGAAAGATGATGCTGACCATGACGACCGTGGATATGAAATATGGCGCAAAGGTAATCGTCTGCAACGTCTTTTTCACGCGCGCATTGTGGATTTCGTTGAATGCTAGCGCCAAAAGTATCGGGAAAGGGAAACCGATTAAGAGGCTCATGGCGCTCAGTATCAGCGTGTTTGTCAATATCATGGTAAAGGTGGGGGAGTTGAAAAGCTGATCGAAGTATCTCGTTCCCGCCCACGGGCTGCCCCATATGCCCTTTCTCGCTGAGAATTTTTTGAACGCCAACACAATGCCGCCCATGGGGATGTAGTTAAAAATCACCACGCAAGCCATCGGTAAAAGCGCAAGAAGATATAGCTGCCATATCGAGCGCTTTACAAATGTTCTATAGAAAAAGCCTTGTCGCTTATGGAGAGCCGGCGCGTCTGTTTTCATGGATTGTCGCTCCTTTACCGTTTCCCCTTACAGTATCATTACGATATTTCCGTCGGGGTCGCGGAGAACGAGTTCCTTGCCACCCCAATCGGCGGTTTTGGGCGGGTCTGTTTCGATTCCGCGGCTTTTAATTTCCTCGTATGTCGACTGCACATCGTCCGCGTTTAGGACGATGGTAATATGCCCGGCTGTGGATTTTCCCCATCTGTTTTCGTCCCAAATGCACACGCTGCCGCCCTTTTTCGGGTCGCCGATTTTCCAATCGTCATAGCGGTCGTTTTCGACAAACACGGGCGCGCCGATCGCGCGGTAGAAAACGGCGAGCGCCTTCGGACCTTTCGATGAAATGTTTACGCAATGGAATTTCAGGGCAATTTGTTTTCGCTCCTTTATTTCCGCTTTTTCGTACATTCCGTTAAAACCAGAGTCACCATGATGTATCATCGCAAATCCGAGAGCAGGGGCAAAGCAGAAGGTGGATGTACTCTACTATCAAACCCTATTGTAAAGAAGTCTTGCCGCTTAGACAGGTTCGGTAAATCTATCGTTCGATTGAATTGATGTTAATATCAGTATACCATACCCAAATGCAAACTTCAAGCCGATCTATGAATTTTGTGGAAATTTATTATCTTTTCTCGATATATGTGTTATACTACATACATGGAGGGATGACGATGCATGCGATTTGGCTTTCGGAGGTAAACCACCCTGCGCGGCAGAGATGCGTTACGAACATATACGGGCATGGGGGAGAGGAACACAGCTACTGTGTCGCAGAATTTGAGCGGGAGTATGTATTCGATGCGGTGCCGCGGGAGGTACGCCTTCGCGTATATGGGGAGGCGGCATTTTTCCTGTGGGCGAACGATGCCTTTATCGGCTGCGGCCCCGTGAGTGCAGGCGGCGATTTTCTGTGCAAAGGCGCGCTGCCGTGGGCGTTCGCAAACCATTACAGCCTGACAATTGAAGAGAAGACGCTGCGCATACGCGCCTTGGTGCGCCTCACGCCGCTCGTATTGACCGAATATACGCAGGGCAGGGGCGTGTTCGCGCTGACGGGCGAAGCCGAATTCGACACGGGCGCAAAGGAATCGTTCGCAACGGACGATTCGTGGCGCTGCCGAGTGAAAAGCGAATATGTTTCTTCGAAGAACTACGATGCCACAAGGCCTTCGGGAGAATGGGAATATGCCGAAAAGGTTTCGTATCCGTTGGAGCCTTTGGACGCGCCCATTCCGATGCTCGAATTTCAAAAGGTGCACCCGCAGTCGATACGGCAGGACACCGTGCTGTTTGACCGCATCTACGCAGCCTATCCGATGCTCACCGCCGATCGCGCCTGCGCCGTCGATGTGGAGATGTTTGAGGTACAGGGGCAGGAGCCCGAAAGGCAGCACATCGAGTTTTCCGGTGCGGACACGTGGCATGCACTGCGGATGTATAGTATAGGCGGCATGCGCATACAGGCGACAAACGACGCCCGCGTCGAGGTTGCGCTTTTATCTGTGCGGTATCCGGTGGGGAAGATGGGGCTTTTTGAGACGGACGATAGCGGCTTACATGCCGTGATGGACGTATGCCGCTGGACGCTTTCGATATGCCGCCAGACGATCCACCTGGACGGCCCGAGGCATCAGGAGATGCTCGCCTGCACGGGGGACTACTATATCCAAATGCTCATGACGCTGTTTGAAAACGGCGATATGCGGCTCGCCGATCTGGATGTCCGCCGAACGGCCATGTGGCTGGAGGTCAACGACGGCCGCATGTTTCACACCACATATAGCCTGATATGGGTGCAGATGCTGAGGAAACTGTACGAGATTTCCGGCAATGCGGACACGGTGCTGTTCTGCAAAGGCGCGCTCATGAAGCTGTTTGCGCGCTTTCAAACGTATATGGGGGAAAACGGCGTGATCGAAAATCCCCCGGATTATATGTTCGTGGATTGGACCGTGACAAAGGGATATTCTATGCACCATCCGCCCAAGTCGCTCGGGCAGACGGTTTTGAACGCATTTTATTACAAGGCGCTGTCAGATGCCTGCGTCCTTGCGAAGGACTGCCTGAAAGACGATGCGCTGTATGAAAAATGGTCGATACAGCGCGATTTGCTGCCGGAGGCGTTCAACCGCTGCTTCTGGGATGCCGAAAAGCGCATGTATATAGACGGCCTGCCGACCAAAGAAAAGAACCCGAACAAGTGGCTGCCGGAGAACCCGCCGCTGCGCCACTATTCGCGATATCCTCAGGCGCTGGCGGCGCTGTACGGCCTCTGTGCGCTGCAGTATAAGAAGCATCTCGCCGCGCTTGCCGCCGACGGTACGAACGGTCTGCCCGATCTGCAGCCCTATTTTGCGCACTTCGTCCTTGAAAGCGTGATCGAAGCGGGGATCGAGGACGAATACGCCATGCCCCTGCTGCGCCGCTGGATTCCGATAGCCCTTGCGTGTTCCAAGGGCTTGCAGGAGGGCTGGATCAAGCCGCAGGAGGACTATACTTTCGACTATTCGCACGCATGGGCAGGCACCCCGGCGTATCACCTGCCGCTGCTGCTGACGGGCCTCAAAATCGAATCGCCCGGAATGCAGGCGATCTCCCTACGCCCGCAGCTCATGGGGTTGAAGCGGGCGGTCGTGTCGTTTCACACGCCGTTCGGAGAGGTGATCGTGCGGCAGAAGGAAGGCAAGGCGCCGGACATTTCATACCCCGACGGAATGTCCGTAAAGATACGCACTTTCTGATCTGTTCTGCATCAAGCCAGGGTTCCTCGTCGCGTGCGAGGCTGCCCGACAAATGCACGCCGCCGCATTCGGTGTTTCCGAAATTCTTCATTTGACAAAATCGGGAGAAAAAGGTATGCTGTTTGCGCTGAATTGCCGTTTTACGCCCGTATATTCGATCAAGTGGCCGTGCCGGGGAAAGCGTGGTAAATCTTCAAAAAGGGCAGCGCGTATCCCGCCTGTGAAAAAGTGTCAGATAATCATATCGATGCATTTTCCATTGGTCAACAAAAAGGCGATGTGCAGCTCATTGCGATTTGGCAATCAAACAATCCCTATTTGGGAGGAAAAATGACGAGACGGGTAAAGGGCATCCAATATGCGCTCGTGCAGACGGCGCGGAAGAATATGGAGATTCGCGTACTTTCAAGCGGCGAAGTCCGCGTGTTTGTACCGAAGGGTACGCGGCTCCGCGATGCGGACGCCTTTGTGTCCTCTCGCGTCGCATGGATCACCGATGCGATCGACTCCATGCGCCGATACGCGGAGAAGCGAGAGCGGGAGCATCCCATGGCGGACGGCTCGCAGGTGCTGATCGAGGGGAAACTCTGCTCCCTGCGCGTTGCACAGGCGGAAAAGGCGGAACTCTCCTTTGACGGGGAGACCCTCCGCGCCCGCCTGCCCGAGACGGACGAAGCGCATGTGCGCGAAGCCGTGCGGAGGTTTCTCATAGAGCGCGCGACGGGCAGAATCGCGGAGCGGCTCGCATACTATGAACCGCAGACGGGGCGCCGCCCGAGCCGCGTGACGATCCGCGAGCAAAAGACGCGCTGGGGAAGCTGCTCGCGCGCGGGGAATATCAATTTGAATTGGAAGCTCATCATGGCGCCGCCGGAGGCGCTGGACTACGTCGTGATTCACGAGCTCTGCCATCTGTACGAATTCAACCATTCGACACAGTTTTGGAAACTCGTCGCGAAGATTCAGCCCGGGTATGAGACGTGGAAAAAGTGGCTCAAACAAAACGGCAGGATTCTGGGGGTGTAAAATTTTACGGAATCCTTGCTTGACAGGGCATGGGCGCGGCGGTATAATATTGCTGTTGCGCGAGGAGAAGTATTCGGGTACTTATTCTCAAAGCAAGCGGTTATTCTATATGGAAGCGTATCGAAGTGGTCGCAACGAGCTGCACTCGAAATGCAGTTGTCCGCAAGGGCACGTGGGTTCGAATCCCACCGCTTCCGCCATATTTGCCGACATCCGTCGGCGCAAAGAAGCCCGTCGGTTTTGGCGGGCTTTTTCTGTGCTTGGAAATCCTCTTGGACCAACTGCGGTCAACATTTTCGAGCAGGTAAAGAGAATCCGGTGCTCTTTTTTCCTCTGAGACTGTTTGGCAAAATGCATGGTTGTTCAGTCCCTGTACAATCCTCATGGCTATATTTTATCGCCATACCCATGAACGCCTGCTGTGCGGTTTTGGTAAGACGCGCCTTAAGCTGCTGCATCCATTCGTCTGCGAATTGTAAAAAAAGTGTTCGTTCGCAAAAAACCGTTGACAAGGTATATCCGTTGTGATAATATATATAAGTCGCGAACAACGGCGTCGTAAGAGCAAGCGGCAGGGGAGCATAGCTCAGTTGGGAGAGCACTTGCCTTACAAGCAAGGGGTCACAGGTTCGAGCCCTGTTGTTCCCATGATATAGGGTCCGGTAGTACAGTTGGTTAGTACGCCAGCCTGTCACGCTGGAGGTCGAGGGTTCGAGTCCCTTCCGGATCGTTTGCCTTGGTAGCTCAGTTGGTAGAGCAACAG
This sequence comes from Christensenellales bacterium, assembly GCA_050946115.1. Lineage (GTDB taxonomy): Bacteria > Bacillota > Clostridia > Christensenellales > Aristaeellaceae > CAYFRC01. Next base: position 38,470 of record JBMNUF010000014.1, on the reverse strand, counting down.
ACTGAAAATCTGTGTGTCGGTGGTTCGATTCCGCCCCAAGGCACCTTCTTGCGGTAGTAGCTCAGTTGGTAGAGCGCCACCTTGCCAAGGTGGAGGTCGCGAGTCCGAGTCTCGTCTACCGCTTCATAAACACCATCGCTTGCGCGGTGGTTTTTTTCATACGCGAGGGGGAGGGGGCGGCATGCACAGGCATACCAACCGAAGGTTTATTCTGATGACGGGCGCGGAGTTCACGTCGGGTGTCCTTTTCGCGCTGCTGTTTTCGATTTTCGTGGGGAAAATCAGCCCGAGTGCGATGTCCACGAGCAGCCTCGGCAACCAGGCGATCGGCACGCTGACGGCGGTATTCAATATGCTGGCGACGGGAGCAAGCATCCTGTGCGCAAGGCTCATCGGCGAAGGAGATACCAGGGAAGCCTCCCGCATTGTCGAGCAGACGACGCTGTTGTGCGCCGTGACATCGACGGCGGCGGCACTTTTGTGCGTCGTGTTTGCGCGACCGATTATGCGGCTTCTGATGCCCTGCGCGGAGGAAGCCGTGTTTCAGGAAGGGCTTTCCTATTTCAGAACGATCATCCTGTCGCTGCCGTTTCTCATGCTTTTGACCGTCATGGCAGGCGCGCTGCGCGCGGCGGGCGATCCGAAATCGCCCCTTCTGATCGCGCTGTCCACCAACGTGCTGTTGTTTCTGTTTGCGTTTTTGTTCCTTTCCGCATTCGACCTCGGAGCTACCGGCGCGGGGCTATGCTATCTCTGCGCGCGCGTGTGCGGCACGGCGATCGCCTTTGCCGTCGCGCTGCGCAGTCACGATAAATTCGTCCTCAGCGTGAAAAACATGCTGCGCCCGCACGTGCCGTCCTTTAAGCGCGTGCTGCATGTGGGCTTCCCGACGGCGGTGGAGGGCGTGTTCGTGCAGATCGGCTACCTCATCGCGAACGCGATGGTCATGGGTCTCGGAACCTATGAGGCGGCGGTATACAACATCTCCTATACGATATACGGATTCATCGCACTCCCGCAGAGCATCTGTTCCGCCTGCGCGACGACGATCATCGGGCAGCTCATCGGCGCGGGGGAAAAGCAAAACGCCAAGAAGACCGGCTGGCGCGTGTGGCGCATCGGCATGATCACATCCCTTCTGCTGGGCGGGGCGGTCGCCTTCTGTACGCCTGCCCTCGGCAGGCTCTATACGACGGATGCGGCGGTGATTGCGGGCATCGCAACCATGGCGATTCCGATGGTTTTCCAGTGTATTCCCGGAATCTCGCTCAATACGCTGGATCCGCAGCTCCGCGTGGGCGGCGATGTGAAATACGTCATGGCGGTGACGGTCGTCGCGGTGTGGACGATTCGCCTGCCGCTGACCTATCTCATGTGCTACAAATGGGGCATGGGTGCGGGCGGCGTGTATTGGGCGAATACGATCTCTCTGGCGGTTCGCGCCGCGTTCAATATGCGAAGGTTTGCGCAGGGCAAATATCTCTCCATGCGGGTGTAATAAATGTGTTTTTCCCTTGCAAGACCGCTTTCTCTCGTGTATACTGGTGGCGGAATTTTGAAAACGAAAGGATCGATACACATGCGCTTTGAGCAAGTATGGCAGGGCGTTCGGGAGACGGACGGGTTCCGCTTTCCGGCGGCGGTTCCGGGCAATATCCAAAACGATTACGCGCAGGCGAACGATTTCGGCGACGTATCCTACGGGATGAACTTCAAACGGTATAAGCCCCTGGAGGGGGATTTCTGGCGCTACGAGGCGAAGGCGGACTTTGCCCTCGAACCCGGGCAGCGCCTCTTTTTCGTGAGCCAAGGCATCGATTATATTTTCGATATCCTCATCAACGATGAAATCGTCTTTTCGCAGGAGGGCATGTTTACGCCCGTGTCGCTCGACGTGACGGACAAGCTGCATCGCGGCGACCTTCTGTCCGTGCGCATCCATCCGCACCCCAAGCGGGCGGACGCGCCGCACGAGGACAGGCAGCAGGCGGATCAGTGCGCAAAGCCGCCCGTCGGCTACGAGTGGGACTGGCACCCGCGCCTACTGACGAGCGGATTGTGGGATGAAACCTATCTGGAGGCGCGCGACGCCTTCTTCATCCGCGACTGCGAGGCGCGCTATGCGCTCGCCGAGGATTATTCCCATGCGGACGTCGCGTTCGACGTCGACTGCGACCGCGAGGTGCAGATTTCGCTCTATGATCCGATGGGAAACCTCGTCGGCCAGGGAAAAAACATCCGCGTGGAAAAGCCGATGCTCTGGTGGTGCAACGGCCAAGGGGATGCAGACCTGTACAGATATGTCGCAAAGAACGAGGGCGACGAAAAGGAAGGCTTTATCGGATTCCGCAGGGTGCGCCTCGTGATGGGGGAGGGCACGTGGATCGAGCCCGTGGCGTTTCCGAAGTCGCGCAGCGCCGCGCCCGCGACGATCGAACTCAACGGCAGGCGCATATTCGCCAAGGGCAGCAACTGGGTGAACCCCGAAATCTTCAACGGCACGATCACGCGGGAAACCTATGAAAAACTGGTGCGGTTCGCCAAGGACGCGAACATGAACATCTTCCGCTGCTGGGGCGGAAGCGGCGTGAGCAAACGGGCATTTTACGAGACGTGCGACAAAGAGGGCATCATGGTGTGGGTGGAATTCCCGCTCGCCTGCAACAACTACGTGGGAACGCCGCATTACCTCGCCGTACTCGAACAGGAGGCGACGTCCATCCTGCTGCGATTCAGGCGGCACGCCTGCGTGTGCCTGTGGTGCGGCGGAAACGAGCTGTTTAACAACTGGTCACTGATGACGGACCAATCGCTCGCGCTTCGGCTGCTCAACAAGCTCTGCTACGAATACGACCGCGACAAACCCTTCCTCATGACCTCGCCCCTGTGCGGCATGGGGCACGGCGGCTACACCTTCTACGACGACGACGCGCAGATGGACGTGTTCCAACTCTTCCAAAATAGCCGAGATGTCGCCTATACGGAATTCGGCGTGCCCGGAACGCCCGATGCGGACTACATCAAAACCTTTATCCCCGAGGACGAATGGTTCCCGATCGTCCCGGGCGGCGCGTGGGAGGCGCATCACGCCTTCAATGCGTGGGGCAAGGAGCGCTGGCTGTGCATGGACGTGCTAAGGCGCTACGGCTGTAAGTGCGAGAGCCTCGAGGAGGTCGTACAATGGTCGCAGTGGCTGCAATGCGAGGGCTATAAGGCAATCTTTGAAGAAGGGCGCAGGCAAAAGCCGATATGCGGCATGACGATCAACTGGTGCTGGTGCGAGCCGTGGAAATGCGCGGTAAACAACAGCCTGATCGCCTACCCCGACATCCCGAAAAAGGCGTATTTCGCGGTGCGGGATTCCCTGCGCGGCGCGCTGCTTTCGGCGCGAATCCCGCGCTTCGACTGGAAGGCGGGCGATCTCTTTACGGCGGAGATATGGCTTTTGAACGATTCGCCCGAAAGCGTAAAAACGCCCGTCTGGGTTACGCTTGAGATCGGAGACGCCGAATACCTCCTGCTCGAATGCGACGCGAGCGCGCGAGAGAACGAAAACCGCATCCTTCCGAGCGTCAATTTCCGTCTCCCGGCTGTCATGGGCGTCGACAGGATGACGCTGCGGCTCGAAGGAAACGACGGGTTTTCCTCGACCTATACGCTGAAATACGACGCGCCGCAGGAGTGGGTATCGCGGCAGATGAATATGTGACGAGGTGCATGCAATGGGTTTTTTGTCCGAAGTCGGAATCTGGAAGACGATCGGTATCGCGTTTCTCAGCATGGTGCCGGGCTTTGAGGGCAGGTATGCGCTGTCCGCCGGTATCGCAAGCGGCATGCCCGTCCCATTCACGTTCATTCTGGCGTTCGTCTTTTCGACGATCCCGCTGATCTTCGTGTTTCTGCTGCTGAAGCCCGTTTTGCAGTGGCTCTATACGCTGCCCGCGCAGCCCGAGGGCGCGTTCTGGCAAAAGACGCCGCTTCGGCGGAAGATATACGAAAAGACCGTGTCGTTCCTGCACAAGTTCGCGCACTGGGTACACAACCGCTCCCTGAAAAAGGCGAAGGGTTTGGACGCGAAGGGGCTCTTCGGGCTGTTCGTGTTCATCGCGGTGCCGCTGCCGGGCACCGGCGTTTGGACGGGCAGCGCGATCGCGGTGCTCCTGGAGATGAATCCGAAACATGCGATTCCCACTGTCATTTTGGGGAACCTCGCCGCGTGTACGATCATGCTGCTTGCGACGCTCGGCGTCATCACCCTGTTTGGATAATGCGTGAAAGAAAGAGCGGAGCCGCCTCGAAAAAATGGGCGGCTCCGCTTTTTGTCGATGATATTACGCGATCTTGAAGGTGTATGCGGGTGCGGCAGGGATGTTCTCGGGGATATCGAGCGCAATATCCTCGCCTTCACGGCGCCACGGGATGCATCCCACCCCCAAGAGCTCGATCTTTGCGGAATCGGCGATCGCGCAGTTCTTGATCGCATAGTTCGTCGGGAGGTTTTCGCGCAGCGCGATGGCGTACAGCGCATCTTCCTTCTTGGTGAAGCATACGCTCTCTCCGCAGCAGTCCTCCGTCTCGGGCACGGTATGGGGGCGCGTGCCGTAAATGGCCTCGCCGTTGACCTTGAGCCATGCGCCGACCTCGAGGAGCGGTTTCACCTGCTCAAAGGGCAGGGTGCCGTCCGCGCGGGGACCGATGTTGAGCAGCATGTTGCCGTTGCGGCTCACGACGCGCGCGAGCATGTGGATGATGTCCTTTCCGGTGAGGTAGTCTACGCCGCACTCCGTGCGATTGAAGCCGAAGCTCCTGCCGATGCCGCGCGTCGTCTCCCACTTGTAGGGCTTGACGTCGGGATAGATGGCGTATTCGGGCGTGGTGTAGTCGTAATGGGTGGTATTGTTTGCGAGCGCGCCGTGCAGCCCTTCCTCCGCCTTTTTATCGAACTCCGCCCATTCCTCCTCCGTGCGCGGCACCTTCAGCTGGTTCCAGCGGTCGTTGAGCACACCGTCCTCCACGGTGTTGTAATAATACGCGAAAAGCTCGTTGAGGTTGTATCCGTAGGGGAACGCGATGTCGTTCCAGAGGATGGATGGCTGATATTTGTCGATCAGTTCCCGCAGGTGCTTCAGGGAGTATTCGGTGTACTCCTCCGGCATGTCCTGATGCTCGACGAAGCCGCGCATGCTGTCGATGGGGCGATCCGTCTTAAACGTCCAGTCGTATATGCCGGAATAGTACATCCCCATCTTCATGCCGCGCGCGCGGATCGCATTCGTCAGTTCGCCCACAAAGTCGCGCTTGGAGTAGTATCCCTCGTGGAATGGGTTGGGCGTGTCCGTAGGCCAGAGCGTATAGCCGTCGTGATGCTTCGTGACGAGCACGCAGTACTTTGCGCCGGCGTCCTGGATGAGCTTTGCCCACGTGTCCACGTCGAGGTCCTTGTTCTGTTCCTCGAAATCCTTCTGAAAATCGAAATACGACTTGTCGCCGTAGTGCTTCTTGTGGAACGCCACTGTCGGGGAGCCGGGGATGCGCAGGGAGTTCAGGTACCACTCGGCATAGGGGTTGTTCGCAAAGGTCGCCGACATGTCCTCTGCCATCTGCTCGGAGATATCGCGGGTCTGCTCTGCCGCGAACGCCGGTACGGAAAACAGCGACCAGTGAATGAAGATGCCAAACTTCGCATCCTCATACCACGCGGGGATCTTGTGCTGACTGACGGATTCAAAGGTCGGTTCGTAGCGCATAGTGTTCCCTCCTATGTTATTTATTGCCAATTATAGTATACCATATGGGCGGGGAAGTGTCAAACGACGGGCGCGGAATGCCACGCGCCCGTTTTCTATGTAAAAATCTAAATTTTAACATAGAAAAAGTGGGGTTTTTAGTGGGGAAATGTGGCGCAAAGTGGAGAAACGTGGTATAATGGAATCCTAAAAGCTGCGGAAGGAGGTCGCATAATGGCGAGATCGTTTGCGGGCAACCAAAAATACGCGCTCGACGCCAAGGGGCGCGCCACGATTCCCAACGAATATCGCGCATTCTTGGGCGATATGTTCACGATCGGCATGAACAGCGACTTTTCCTCCGTGGAGCTGTACCCTTTGGAGAGCTGGGAGAAAATCGAAGCGGAATTGGCGCAGATTCCGCGCACGGACAAAAAGGGCAGGAAATACGTGCGCTATGTGCTCGGAAACGCCTTTCCGAACAGCCGCATGGACGCGCAGGGGCGTGTACTGATCCCGCAAACCTTGAGGGACATGGTCTTCTCCGGCAGGGAAATCCGCTTTGTCGGCATGGGCGAAAGCCTCGAAATCTGGGATGAAGAGCGCTTCATGCGGGAGAACGGACGTCCGCAGGACGAGATCGGCGAGCTCTCGGACTACGTGTGCGAGAAATACTATTCAAAAAACTAAGGCAAAGAGGTCGTTACGATGGCAAGAGGGAGATCTGCCGGTGCGGCATTTGCGCCGCAACCGCAGCGACGCGAGGGACACCTGCGCCTGTATGATGCGGGAAAGCGCAGGAAAGATGAGCCGCAATCGAATAACGTCATGATCGTCCTTTCGACGGTCGTGATCGTCGTCGCAGCGATCGCGCTCGTGACGCGCTTTGTCGCGCTGTATTCCGCGATCCAAAAAGTGCGCACGCTCGAGACGACGCTCGCCAAGCTCGAGAGCCAGTACGAAATGCTCGAAATGAGCTATACCGAGTATTGCCTGAACGAAAGCCGCATTCGCGACGAAGCGAATGCGATCGGCATGATCTCTGCGCGGGACGAATCCGTGAAAACCGTGATGATCAGCCGAAGATAAGAGAATTGAGGTGCGCAGCATGACGGTTATAGAACTGACGAAAACCCTTCCGAACTGTCTGGGCACGAGGGGCGACGTGCAGAAGGAGATCGCCTCCCTCTGCACGGACTCGCGCACGGCGCAACCAGGCGCGATGTTTTTTTGCATACGGGGACTCCGCGTGGACGCGCACGATTTTGCGCCGCAGGCCGTCGAAAAAGGCGCGGCGGCGCTCGTCGTCGAACGGTATTTGGACATCGACTGCGCGCAGGTGCTCGTGAAAGATGTGCGCGAGGCGCTGAGCTACATCGCATCCGCGTTCTACGGCGAGCCGGCGAAACAGATGAAGATCATCGGCATCACCGGCACCAAGGGGAAGACGACTACGAGCTTCCTCGTCAAATCCATTTTGGAAGAAGCGGGGCACAAGGTGGGCATGATCGGAACGGTCTGCTCCATGATCGGGCAGGAGGAGATTCCCAGCAATCTCACCACGCCCGACCCGGTCGATTTCCATTCGCTGCTTCGCCAAATGGCGGATGCGGGCGTGGAATACGTCGTGATGGAGGTCTCCGCGCACGCGCTGGCGCTGCGGAAAATGGAGGGAATCTTCTTCGAGGTCGCCGCGTTTACGAACCTATCGCAGGATCATCTGGATTTCTTCCGCGATATGGATACCTATCTTGGGGCAAAGATGAGGCTTTTCGACGAAAAGTGCTGTCGCGTCGCGATCTACAATGCCGATAACGAATCGGTGTGCGAGGCGATGCAGGGCGTAAATGTCCCCGCATATCCCATCGCGATCCGCAAAAAAAGCGATATCTTCGCGAAGAATATCGAGCCCGCGGAGCGCGGCGTGGAATACCTGCTGTCGTTTTATAAGCGCTACAGCGTGGAAATCAAGCTGCGCCTGACGGGCATTTTCAACGTCTACAACAGCATGATGGCGGCCGCGATCTGCGACGTGCTGGGCGTTTCGGGCGAGGACATCGCAAAGGGACTCGCCTCGATCGCGAGCGTCCCCGGAAGGATCGAGCTTTTGGATACGGACACGAATTACCGCGTGATTTTGGACTATGCCCACTCGCCGGACGCGCTCGAAAACATCCTGGCGACCGTGCGACAGACGGCGAAGGCGCGCCTGATCGCCCTGTTCGGCTGCGGTGGCGACAGGGACCACGAAAAGCGCCCGATGATGGGCGAGATCGGCGGCAGGCTCGCGGATTTCTCCATCCTGACGAGCGACAATCCGCGCGGCGAGGACCCGTATCGCATCATCGACGAGATAGAGCGCGGAATGCGCCGCACACAGGGCGCGTATACGGTCATCGAAAACCGCCGCGCCGCGATCAAGATCGCGCTCAAGATGGCGCGAGAGGGCGACGTGATCGTGCTCGCGGGCAAGGGCCATGAGACATATCAGGAGATCAAGGGCGTGAAATACCCCTTCGATGAAAAAATCGTCGTACAGGAATTGCTGAAGGAAATTGCCGGGGAGGCGCAGGGCGTATGACGAGGGTACTGTTGACGGCGGTCGCTTCCTTTGCGATCGCAGCGGCGCCTGCGCCGTTTGTGATCCCGTGGCTGCGGAAGATGAGATTCGGGCAGACCATTTACGATCTCGGCCCGGATTCCCATAAGGCGAAGCAGGGTACGCCCACGATGGGCGGTATCCTTTTCGCCGTGCCGATGCTGATAGTGCCCCTCGTTGCGGCATATGGCGAGGCGCGGTGGGGGAGGTTTCTTGCGGCGGCGCTGTCTACGCTCCTCTTCGGCGCGGTCGGCTTTGCGGACGACTTCATCAAGGTACACAAAAAGCGCTCGTTGGGGCTTACGCCCATGCAGAAAATCCTGCCGCAGGTCGCGATTGCGTTGGGCTTTGCGCTTTGGGCATATTTTTCCGACATCGGCAGTGCGTGGAAGATCCCGTTTACGGACAGAGTGTGGGACCTCGGCTGGTTTTTCATCCCCGCCACGGTGTTTGTGATGGTGGGCATCGTCAACAGCGCGAACCTTTTGGACGGGCTGGACGGACTGCTCGGAAGCTGCTCCGCCGTCAACTTCGCGGCGTTTTCCGTAATCAGCATGCTGGTCGCGGCGAAAATGGAAGGCGTATCTGCGGCGGATGAAATGAACCTCGCCGTGTTTGCCGCATCTGCTTGCGGCGCGTTGCTGGGCTTTCTCTTGTTCAATTCGCATCCGGCACAGGTCTTCATGGGCGATGTCGGCGCGTTTGCGATCGGTGGCGCGGTCGCAGGCTATGCGCTGGTCACGGGGCTTACGCTTTACATCCCGATATTGTGCCTCGCGATGCTCGTATCGACCCTTTCGGACATCATTCAGATCGGGTATTTCAAACTGACGCACGGCAAGCGCGTGTTTCGCATGGCGCCGCTGCATCATCATTTCGAGCTTTCGGGCATGAAGGAAACGAAGATCGTCGCGATGTACGCGATCTCGACGATCATATTGTGCCTTTTGTGCCTGTGCGCATTTTCTTGAGGTGAGGACATGGCGGAGAAACTTGCGCTCGTGGTCGGCATGGCGAAAAGCGGCGTCGCATCAGCGCTCTTGCTCGCCCGAAACGGCTATCGCGTGCGCATCAACGACCAAAAGGGCGCGGACGCCTTTTCGGGGGAACTCGATTGCCTGAAAATGCCCCGCATCGAATGGAGGCTCGGCGAAAAAGCGGAGGCGCTATTGGATGGCGTTTCGCTCGCAGTAATTAGCCCGGGCGTTCCCATCGAACACCCCGTCGTCAAAGCCGCGGAAGAAAAGGGCATAGAGCTGATCGGGGAGCTGGAGCTTGCGTACCGCTATAACAGGGCCGAGCTTCTCGCGATCACTGGAACGAACGGCAAGACGACGACCACCATGTTGGTCGGCGAAATATTGCGCGCGGCGGGCAGGAAAACCCATGTCGTGGGCAACATCGGCGACCCGTTTTCCGAAATCGCCGATACGACGGAGCCGGAGGATGTCGCGGTGTGCGAGGTTTCGTCGTTTCAGATGGAGACGGCGCATTCGTTTCATCCGCATATCGCCGCGATCCTGAACATCACGGAGGATCACTTAAACCGCCACCACACGATGGAAACATACATCGCGCAAAAGGCAAAAATCTTCGGAAATCAAAACGAAAGTGACTTTCTCGTGCTCAATTACGACGATTCCGCCCTGCGAACCATGGCGAATGCGGCAAAGAGCCGCGTCGTGTGGTTTTCGCGCAGGGAGGTTCCGCCCTTCGGCGCGTTCGTTTCGGGCGATACTATCCTTTTCGGCACGGCGAACAAAAGCGCCGCCTACGGAAAGGTGTCCGATCTCGCCATTCCCGGCGCGCACAACCTCGAAAATGCGCTCGCAGCGGTCGCGATCGCGCGGTGCGCGTGCGTGAAGGAACGGGTCATCGCAGAAGCGCTTCAGACGTTTCGGGGCGCGGAACACCGCATCGAGTTCGTGCGGGAATTGGGCGGCATCCGCTATATCAACGACTCCAAGGGCACCAACGTCGATTCCACGATCAAGGCGATCGAGGCCATGGATCGGCCGACCGTCATCATCTTGGGCGGTTCTGACAAAAACGTATCCATGGTTCCGCTCGTGAACATAATCAAAAGAAGCTTCGTCAAAAAGGCGGTTCTGATCGGCGAAACGGCGGATCAGCTGCAAAGGGCGTTTGACGAGGCGAACCTTCCCATCTATGCGCGCTGCGGGTACGATTTCGCGCGCGCGGTCGAAACGGCGAAGGGCATGGCGGATGCGGGCTGGAACGTGCTGTTGTCGCCTGCCTGCGCGAGCTTTGATATGTTCCGCGATTACGAGCACAGGGGCGAGGTCTTTAAGGACATCGTTTTCGGGATGCGGACATGACGACCATCACGAAGTTTCGCGGCAAGAAAAAGGAACGGAGCGCCCACATTCCGATCATTGTCGCGATAGCGCTCATCCTGATTGCCGTCGTCCTCGGCAAAAACGTGTATATCCTGCGCAACATCGTCGTATCGGGCAACAACTACCTTTCGGACGACGACGTCATCCGCAAGGCGAAGATTTCCCCCGGGCAGAGCATCTTCTCCGTATCGGTCGAAAAGATCGAGAAGGCGTTTGACGCGCAGGACAGCGTGCGTCTCGTTGAGGCGAAGGTCATCTATCCCGACACGCTTACGCTCGCCGTGCGCGAATGCACGCCGCACGCCGTGTGCGAATGCGCGGGCGTGGCATTGGTGCTGGACGAATACGGCTATGTAATCGAACACGCGTCGATCCAAAAGGCATATGCCGTGCCGCGCGTTTCGGGGCTTGACATATCCACCTACGATGTCGGACGATCGATCGGCTGCCCTACCGTGGGCGCGCTCGAATCGTTCCGAAGCGTCGTGCAGGCGATATATAGCCAGAACGTCGCGAGCACGGTAAAAGAGGTGCTGCTGCACAATCTGGACAGCATCGTCCTCATCGCGCCGAGCGGGATGCGCATCAAGATCGGGGATCGGGAAAACGTCGAGGAAAAGATCCGTCTCGCCAAGATTTGCTACAAGGACCAGAAGAATCAGGGCAATACCAAGGGCACGATCGACGTATCGCTCGGCGACAAGGCGTATTATTCGCAGAAATAGGCGATACTGCCCCTGTTTTGGAGGGAATTAACGTTGAAATTGGAAAAAACTATTTGCAATATTGAAAAAATCCTGTATAATAGTATGAGAATGGATTATCATAAGGCAGGCGACCACACATGAACAGCACAATCGCGGCCATAGATTTTGGCACGAGTAAAATCGTCACGGTGATCGCCGAAAGCGGCGGTCTGAACAAATTGAGTTTTTTGGGCACGGGGAACGTGCCGTATAACGGCTGGATGGACGGCGACTGGATCGACGACAGGGCGCAGGTGATCGAGGCAATCCGCAACAGCGTGAGCGCGGCGGAGCTGGAAGCCAAGACCCACATTCGCGAGATGTATGTCGGCGTTCCGAGCGGCTTCCTGAAGACGCTGTGCTGCGTGGCGGAGACGGAAATCACCGGCGAGGGCGGGCACCCCTCCGAGGAGGACTTGCTCGCGGTCGCCGATACCGCGGCGGAGGAACTGGGCCTTCCCGAGGAGGGCGCGGTCGTCATCCACAGGAGCCCCGCGTGGTATCAGGTGGACGAGGGCAAGCAGACCATGTCCCCCTCCAACCAGCGCGGAAAGACGCTGCGCGCGCGCATGAGCTTCATCTTGGCCGACGAGTTTTTCACGAAAGAAGTCAGCGAGATGCTCGGGAAATTGGGCATCACCGTGCTCGGGTTCCTCTCGCCGACGTTCGGTGAGGCGATGCTGCTCCTGAATTACGACGACAGGGACAGGACGAGCGTCCTCGTGGACGGGGGCTACCTCATCACGGAGGTCTCCGTGGTCAGGGGCGATGCGATCGTCTACCACGCGGAATTGCCCCTCGGCTGCGGACATATCACCGCAGCGCTCGCGGAAAACCTGCAGATTCCCATGAAGAGCGCCGAGCGCGTCAAGCGCGAATTCAAATTGCGAACGGCGGATTTCGATCCCGATTTCGACGAGCTGAAGGATGTCGAGGTGCGCATGGAAAACGGGCGGCGCATCCGCTTCAAAAACGACGTGGTGCAGACGATCATGCGCGGCAAACTGGAGGAGATCGCGCAAATGATCGAAAGCGCGATGGAGGAGGCCGCGGACGACCTGCAGGATAAATCGCAGGTGTTCCTGACGGGCGGGCTCTCGCGCATCAACGGAATGCGGGAATTCCTTTCGGAATACCTGCGCCGCGCGGTGAAACAGCCGCTTCTGCACGCGACCAAGCTCAACAGCGGGCAGTTCGCCTCGGCACAGGGGCTCGTGGATCTGGTATTCGATTCCATCGAGAGCCGCCCCTTGGAGGACGATTCGTTCCCGGCGAGGCTCTTGGGCAGCGTCAGGGGATTTATAAACAGGACGAAACAAAAAACGAAGAAAGCATAGTATAGACGAGGAGGATGCCTTGTGCTTGAGTTCGAAGTGGAGCAGACGAATTTTGCTTCCATAAAGGTCATCGGCGTTGGCGGCGCGGGGACGAACGCGGTCAACCGCATGATCGATGCCGGGCTGCGCGGAGTGGATTTTATCGCAGTGAATACGGATAAGCAGGCGCTTGTCCTTTCCAAAGCGGAAAAAAAGGTGCAGATCGGGGAGAAGATCACCAAGGGGCTCGGCGCGGGCGCGAAGCCGGAGATCGGCGAGCAGGCTGCGCAGGAGAGCCGCGAGGAGATTTCGGGCTTGCTCAAGGGCAGCGACCTCGTATTCATCACCTGCGGCATGGGCGGCGGCACGGGCACCGGTGCTGCGCCCGTGATCGCGGAAGTTGCGCGCAGCATGGGCATTCTCACGATCGGCGTGGTTTCCAAGCCCTTCATTTTCGAGGGTCGCCAGCGGATGAAAAATGCCGAAATGGGCATCGAGCAGCTCAAGATCAACGTGGATACGCTGGTCGTCGTGCCCAACGACAGGCTGCTTCAGGTCGTCACCAAGGGCACGACCATGACGGAGGCGTTCCGCATCGCGGACGATACGCTCCGCCAGGGCATTCAGGGCATTTCCGACCTGATCGCCGTGCCGTCGCTCATCAACCTCGACTTTGCGGACGTGCGCAGCGTCATGGAATCGCGCGGGCTCGCGCACATGGGCATCGGCGTCGGCAAGGGCGAAAGCCGCATGATCGACGCGGCGAAGCAGGCGATCTCCTCGCCCATGCTCGAGACGACCATCGACGGCGCGCGGGCGGTGCTCATCAACATCACCGGCGGCAGCGATATGTCCATCATCGACATCAATGAGGCGGCGCAGCTCATCACGCAGGCGGCGGACCCCGAATCGAACATCATCTTCGGCGCGGGCATCGACGATACGCTCGAGGACGAGGTGCACATCACCGTCATCGCGACGGGCTTCGAAAAGACGCCCTTCCCGCCGAGGGACATTCGCCCCGAACGCCGCGACAAGAAGCTCGAGGGCTTCTCCGTGGACGAGGCGTATCAGCCGAAATACACGCCCCGCCGCGCGGACGATGCCGACCAGAACCCGCTCTTTAGCGACAGCGGGGAGAGGCGCTCCGCAAGGCGCAGCTACCTCGCCGCCGAAAAGGAAGAGGAAGCGCCAGAGGAGGCAAAGCCGCAGGAGAAGGTATACAGCGATCGCTCCATGGAAAACAGCGCGCGGCCGCAGCGGCGCGGCTTTTCCAGCGACGTTCCGAAGTTCCTCAAAAAGTAATTCCGTACCGAATCGACAGGGCGCGCGGGTGCGCGCCCTTTCTTGTGCACAAATGCCGTGCATAGCCTCAAATTGCAGGAAATATGCGCCGATCATGCGAAAATCGAAGAAATCTTTGCGATTTGAAGACATATATGATGTATTGTGTATATGGTTGCACAATATTAACACTGTACCGTGTTGACAATATGGCGTAAATGCTGTATTATTAAACCAGTTTTATCGGGAAACCGATAGGAAAAAATGAGGAGGTATTCATTCATGAAGAAACTGCTGAGTGTTCTTTTGATCGCGATGCTGCTTCTGTCCGCGTTCGGCGCAGCCCTGGCGGAAGCGCCCGCCGAGGGCAACTGGAAAATCGCCGTTCTGACGGGAACGACCTCGCAGGGCGAGGAAGAGTTCCGCGCGGCGGAAAAACTCAAGGAACTGTACGGCGACCGCGTCGTCACCGATACGTATCCGGACAACTTCGCCTCCGAGCAGGAAGTCACCATCGGCAAGCTCGAAGCCTTTGCGCAGGATCCCGATGTGAAGGCGATCATCATCGTGCAGGGCGTGCAGGGCGTTACCGCCGCCTACACGAAGATTCGCGAAATCCGCCCCGACATCCTTCTGATCGTCGGCGTTCCCGCCGAGGACCCGTGGATGATCGCGCCGGTTTCCGACATCGTCTTCCAGGCGGACGAAATCAGCATGGGTCCCCAGATCATCGACACGCTCGTCAAGTGGGATGTGGACGTGTTTGTGCACTATTCCTTCGCGCGCCATCTGGGCTATGAGTCTATCGCCAACAGGCTTGCGATCTTCCAGGAGCTGTGCGAGCTCGAGGGTATTGAGCTGGTGCAGCGCGACGCGCCCGACCCCTCCAGCGAAGGCGCGGCGACCGCGCAGCAGTTCATCCTTGAGGACGTGCCGCTGGTCATGCAGGAGTACGCAGGCAAGAAGGTCGGCTTCTTCACCACCAACTGCGGCATGCAGGTCGCGCTGCAGATGGCGATCCTCGATCAGGACGCGGCATTCTATCCGCTGCCCTGCTGCCCCTCCCCGTTCCACGGCTTCCCGGAGGCCTTCGGCATCACCGCGAACGCGGAAGACTATGCGGATATGGAAGGCTACATCGGCAAGCTCGCCGCCTTCCTCGACGAGCACGGCGCGATCGGCAGATACTCCACGTGGGCGGTTCCCGTCAACATGAGCATGATCTACGGCAGCGCGGAATACGCCATGAAGTATATCGCTGGCGAGACGAACGGCAAGCTCGATGAAGCGGTGCTCACGGATTGCCTGAGCTCCGCGGCGGGCGTGCGGACCAAGCTGACCTACTACGAGGACGCGGACGGCAAGACGTACGACAACTTCTTCATGGTCTTCTTCGACAACATCGATTTCGCGGACTACCTGAAGTAATCCCACCCTTTATCGCACTGCTTCGCAGCCCTGCCCGAAAGGGACGGGCTGCATTTCATGTAAAATTGGAGGTGCCCCTTTGTCGGAATATGTGCTTGAAATGCGTCATATCACAAAGGCGTATGGCGAAAACAAGGTGCTGGACGATGTATCGCTCGCCGTAAAAGCGGGCGAGGTTCACGCGCTGCTCGGCGAGAACGGCGCGGGCAAGTCCACCCTGATGAACGTCCTTTTCGGCATGCCCGTCATCCACGCGACGGGCGGCTTTCAGGGAGAACTGCTTCTAAACGGCGAAAAGGTCGATATCCACAACCCCGAACAGGCAATGACGCGGGGCATCGGCATGGTGCATCAGGAATTCATGCTGATTCCCGGTTTTACCATCACGGAAAACATCAAACTAAACCGCGAGATCTCCCACCCCAATGTCGCGAGCCGCGTCTTGGGCAAGGATTTGGAGACGCTCGATACGGACGCGATGTCGCACGACGCGCGCAGGGCGCTCGACAGCGTGGGCATCGGGCTCGACGAATATGCGACCGTCAAGGGGCTGCCCGTGGGGTACATGCAGTTTGTCGAGATCGCGCGCGAGATCGACAAGAGCGGCATCAAACTCGTCGTGTTCGACGAGCCGACGGCGGTTCTGACCGAATCGGAGGCGGAGCAGCTGCTCAAGGTCATGCGGCAGATCGCCGATTCCGGCATCGCGATCATCTTCATCACCCACAGGCTCAATGAGGTCATGCAGGTCGCCGACCGTATCACGATCCTGCGCGACGGCAAACTCGCGGCGGTGCGACAGAGGGCGGAAACCGGCCTCGTGGAGCTTGCATCGCTCATGATCGGGCACGGAAGCGAAAACATCGTCGTATCGTCGCGGGAAGAACCGCTCTCGGGCGAAACCGTGCTCTCCGTATCCGATCTGCGCGTCTTTATGCCCGGCGAAATGGTGCGCGGCATCGATCTGGACGTGATTCGGGGCGAGATACTCGGCATCGGCGGGCTCGCGGGGCAGGGCAAGGTCGGCATTCCGAACGGCGTGATGGGGCTGTTTCCCGCGGAGGGAAAGGTCGTGTACGAGGGGAAGGAGCTTCCGCTCAACAACGCCGGCGCGGTATTGAAGAGCGGGCTCGCGATGGTCTCCGAGGATCGGCGCGGCGTGGGGTTGCTTCTCGATCAGTCCATCGAGGACAACATCGTCTTTACAGCCATGCAGATCAACGGCAGGTTCCTGGGCAGGTTCGGCATCAAAAAGACGCGCGACATCCGCGCCTACGCCAACAAGATGATCCGCGAATTGGACATCCGCTGCACGGGCCCGACGCAGCACGTCGGCACGCTTTCCGGCGGCAACCAGCAGAAGGTCTGCATCGCCAAGGCGCTCGCGCTGGACCCGAAGTTCCTGTTCGTGTCCGAGCCGACGCGCGGTATCGATATCGGCGCAAAGCAGCTCGTGCTCGATACGCTCAAAAAACTCAACAGGGAACAGGGGATGACCATCGTCATGGTGTCCTCCGAACTGAACGAATTGCGCAGCATCTGCGACCGCATCGCGATCGTCGCAGAGGGCAAGATCGTGGACATCTTACAGGCGACGGATTCCGACGCGGACTACGGCCTTGCGATGTCCGGCATCAAGCCGAGCGCGCAGGAAGGGGGCACAACCACATGACGAAGGCACACTTGGGGCAGAAGGTTATAGCGATACTCCTGCTGCTCGCATCCCTTGCGATGTTTGCGCTCGGCGGATACGGCTATGTCTCGCGCACGGGCGAAGTCGCGAAAAAGACCATGGACGATATGCGCTCCTATGCGGTTCTGAACGCTTCCGTGAGCGGACTCGTCCGCGAATACGTGGTCTCCGCGAAGCGCGAGGCGAAGGCGTATTCCGAGGCGCAGAAGTTCACCCGCAACGAAAGCAAGGCGTATATGGAAAAAATCGCCGCGCAGGCGCAGGCGGAAGCGCAGGCACTGTATTGCGATTTCTCCGACGTGCGCACGGAAAACCTGCCCGGGCAGATGGACGCGGTCCTCGCGGCGCAGGCGGACTACCATGCGCTGGAAGATGAGGAAAAGGCCGCATATGCGCTCGTTTACGCCGACATCACCGCGCAGGCGCAGACGGCGGAGGTGCGGGAAGAACTTTCCGCGCTCATGAACGCGGAATACGAGGCGGCGGCGCAGAACGCGGAGGCGGCTACGGAGGTATCGGACGAGGGGGAACAGGTCGTAAGCGTAAAGGTTTCCTATACCTACAAAACCGATTCCTTCCTCTCCGAAGGCAAGCTCCCCAAAGCCTGCGGGATATACGATGCGCTCGACGCGCAGGGCAAGAAGATCTTCGCCGCAGCGCTCAAGGGCATGGGAGACGAAATCTACAACGAGATCACGGGCGCGGAAGAAACTGTCTCCGAGGACGACGGCGGGGAAGAGCGGCGCGTCAACTATGCCTATTTTGCGCCGAGCGATGCGCTGAGCGCGAAAGAGCAGGCGATCTACGACGCGTTTGACGCGCTGTGGACGGAGATACGCGACATGGTGCCCGCGCTGACCGACGAAATGCGGGAGGACAGCAAGGAAGACATCCTAAAGATCATCGACGTGTACGATCTCTCCTACGCAAAGGAATTTGAGCTGTACGAAGCGTACGGCGGCGCGCACGGCATTTCGGACGCAAACGCGCGGCTGATTCGCCTCACCAAGAACGCGGAAATGCTGCTGCTCTTGGGCGGCGAGGCGCTGATGCTTGCTTTGGTCGTGCTGCTGTATCGGCCGTTGGTGCACTTCCTGGGCGTTCCGAGGCTCATTTTGTTGGTGTTCTTCGTGACGCTTTGCATCGTGAGCGCGCTGTTGGGCATCGACGTTGCGTACATGCTGGGCAATATTCTGAAGCGCACGGGCATGTTCGGCGTATTGGCGCTCGCAATCCTGCCGGGCATCCAGTGCGGCATCGGGCTGAACTTGGGCATGACGGTCGGCTGTATCTCGGGGCTTCTGTCCACGATGATCGTATTGGAATACGGGCTGACGGGCATTCCGTCGCTGGTGCTCGCGATCGCGGGCGGTATCCTCATCTCGATCCCCGTCGGCTGGCTGTACGGGCAGCTCTTAAACAGGGTAAAGGGCGACGAGATGACCATTTCCAACTACGTGGGCTTTTCCATCGTGTCGCTCATGTGCTGCGCGTGGATGATGCTCCCGTTCAAAAACCCAAAACTCACGTGGATCTTGGGCACGGGGCTTCGCGTGACGCACAACCTCACCTCGTCCTTCGGCGGGCTATTGGACAATCTGTTCAATTTCAAGCTGTTCGGCGCGACGGTTCCGACGGGGCTTTTGCTGTTCCTCATCGCGGCATGCTTTCTCGTGTGGCTGTTCAGCCGCAGCAAGACGGGCATCGCGATGGTGGCAGCGGGCTCAAACCCGCGCTTTGCGGAATCGGCGGGCATATCGGTAGATAAAATGCGCATATTGGGCACGATCCTTTCGACCGTGATCGCAGCCGTGGGCATCATCGTGTATTCGCAGAGCCTCGGCTATTGCCAGCTTTATAACGCGCCCAAGCAGATGTCCATCATCTCCGCGAGCGCGATACTGATCGGGGGCGCGACGATCTCCCGCGGCAAGGTTTCCCACGTCATCATCGGAACGTTCCTGTTCCAGGGCGTGCTCGCGCTGGGGCTGCAGGTTGCAAACGCCGCGATATCCGGCGGCGGGCTTTCGGAAATCACGCGCATCATGATCTCCAACGGCATCATCCTCTATGCCCTGACGCAGTCGGGAGGTGAATCTCGTGCCTGAGAACAAATCCTTCGGCGGCGTACTGGGCCGCCACCTGCAAAAATACGTCGTAACGTATATCTTTCTCGCGATCTCGGTCGTGGGCGTGTTCTTTTCCGGCATGCCGCTCACGGCGATTCTGAGCGAACTGGTGGGGCGTATCTTCCGCAACGCCTTCATGATCTTGGCGCTTCTGATCCCGATCGTCGCCGGCATGGGCATCAACTTCGCCGTCACCATCGGCGCGATGGCGGCGCAGATCGCGATATTGCTCGCGCTCAACTGGAAACTGCCCGGCATTTGGGGTATCCTCGCGGCGGGCGCGATCACGGTTCCGCTCGGAATTCTGTTCGGCATCGGCATCGGGAAACTCCTGAACAAGATGAAGGGGCAGGAAACCATCGGCTCCATGATACTCGGCTATTTCGCAAATGGCGCGTATCAGCTTCTGTTCCTGTTCGTATTCGGCACGATCATCCCCATGAGCGAAGAGGTGACGATCGTCGCGGGCTCGGGCATCAAGAACAGCCTGACCCTGATGGGCGAAAACGGCATGTACGCGGCGCTCGACAACCTGTGGAAGACGTCCTTTTCGACGGCGTGGTACATCCTCTCGGGCATCCTGTTTGTCGGCGCGCTCTTGCTGCTCGTTCTGAAAAAGATCGAGAAAAAAACCGCGATCGGCTATATGGCGGGCGCCGCCGTCATGGCAGGCGTGTACTCCATACCGATCGTCTCACAGGTTTTCAGCACGATTCGCGTACCGATGATTACGATGCTGCTGATCGGGCTCTTGTGCACGTTCAACGTCGTCATCATGCGGACGAAGCTCGGGCAGAAGTTCCGCGCGGTCGGTCAAAACCGCGTCGTGGCGAACGCCTCGGGCATCAATGTGGACAAGGTGCGCATGATCGCGATCACGATTTCGACCGTGTTTGCGGGCTGGGGGCACATCATCTTCATCCAGAACCTCGGCACGCTCACCGCGTATTCGCAGCACGAGCAGGTGGGACTGTACGCGGGCGCGGCGATCCTCGTGGGCGGCGCGTCCATCGACAGCGCGACCAACGGGCAGGCGCTGATCGGCTGCCTCCTGTTCCACGCGATGTTCACCGTCGTGCAGAAGGTCGCCTCAAACCTGTTCGGCGACCCGAACATCGGCGAATACTTCCGCGTATTCCTGTGTTACGGGGTCATCGCGCTTGCGCTGGTCATCTATACGTGGCGCAACGCGCAGGAAGCCAAGATGAAGCTGCGGCAGCTGCGCTAAGTACAATTTCATGCGACAAAAAAGCGGAGGAGGGTTTTGCCCCTTCTCCGCTTTCAATTTACCCCTGCTTCAGCAAGCCGTGATTCGAGCGTTTCTTTCGCAAGGGCGATGACCACCATCGCATCCGCATCGCGCGGGCGCTTCAAAATGTCCCACGCCGCGTCGTGCGTCTCCTTGAGGAGAGCCGCGTCCGCATCCGCCGAGAGCGCGCCGTCTCCTGCGAGCCCCGTCTGCCGAAGCCCGAAGATGTCGCCCGCGCCGCGCATCTCCATGTCCCGTTGCGCGATCAAAAAGCCGTCGTTCGTCTGCGTGAGCAGCTTCAGCCGCTCGTTTGGTTCGCCCATCAGGAAGCACCACGATTCGGCTTTTCCGCGCCCGACGCGCCCGCGCAGTTGGTGCAGCTGTGCAAGCCCGAACCGTTGCGCGTCCTCGATGACCATGACGGAGGCGTTTGGAACGTTCACGCCGACCTCGATGACCGTGGTGGAGACCAATACATCTACCTCTCCCGCGTGAAACTGCGTCAAAATCGCGTCCTTGTCCGAAGCTTTCATCCTGCCGTGCACCATCTCGACGCGAAGCCCCTTCAGCTTGTCATCGCGAAGTTTCAAGAAAACCTGCTCCGCCGCTTCCGCATCCACGGCTTCGGATTCCTCGACCAGGGGGCATACGACGTAGATCTGCCTGCCCCTTTCTGCCTCCTGCCACAAAAAGCCGTACATGTCTTCGCGCTTTGCAGCGGGCACGATGCGCGTGCGCACGGGCTTGCGCCCGGGCGGCATTTCGTCGATGACCGAGATGTCCAAATCGCCATAGAGAATCAGCGCCATCGTGCGCGGGATGGGCGTCGCGGACATGACGAGCACGTTGCTGCCTTCGCCCTTGGCTCCAAGCAGCGTCCTCTGCCGCACGCCGAAGCGGTGCTGCTCGTCCGTGATGACGAGCCCCAGATTTCGGTATTCCACGCGCTCCGTGACGAGCGCGTGCGTTCCGATCACGACCTGCCATTCCCCCTGCGCAATCGCCTCGTGCGCCAGAAGGTGCTGCTTTTGCGTGAGCGAGCCCGTGAGCAGCCCGCAGCGGATGCCGAGGGGCTCCAGCGTTTCCTTTGCACTCTCGAAGTGCTGCGCTGCGAGGATTTCCGTAGGCGCCATGAGCGCGCCCTGAAAGCCGTGCTTTGCCGCCATATACAGCGCGCCGAACGCCACCGCCGTCTTCCCGCTGCCGACATCTCCCTGCACGAGCCGCGCCATCGCGTGCGGCGCGGCGAGGTCCTGCGCGATCTCGTGCAGCGTCCGCACTTGCGCTTTGGTTGGAGCGTAGGGGAGCGTCTTCCAGAAGGCGGCTTCGTCCGCCGCTGTACAGGGGATCGCGATGCCTTCGTCGCCTATGGCGCGGGAAAGCGCAAGCCCCACCTGATACAGCAGCATATTCTCAAACGCCAGGCGGCGCCGTGCACAGGCCAAGTCTTCCTTGTTTTGCGGAAAGTGCGCCGTGCGGACGGAAAGCGCCCGCCCGCAGAGGGAATGGGTTTCCAAGAGTGTCTCGGGCAGGGTTTCGGGAAAGAGCGCGTCGCACCTGTCCAGCGCGGATTCGACGATCCGCGCGAGCGTCTTTTGCGCGATGCCCGCAATCGGCTTATAGATGGGGGAGATGCGCATTTCGGTTTCGATCACGGGGCTTTGCAAAACGAGTGTCCCCGCAGACACATCGGCGCGGGCGTACAGCAGAAGTTCGCGCTCGTCGCGAAGCTCCTTTGCGATCCAAGGTTGGTTGAACCAAATGCACTTGAGCATGTCCGTATCGTCCGTCACCCAGCAGGACACGATGGTGAGCCTGCTTGCGCGGCGCACGGAGGCGGTTCCTGACACGCGCACGCGCAAAGCGGCAGCCTCTCCCGCCCTGATTGTCGAGAGAGGCCGAATGTTCGTCATATCGCGATAGCCGACGGGGAAGCGCAAGAGCAAATCTTCCACGGATTCGATGCCCGCCTCAGAGAGCAGCTTTATGCGCGCCGCGCCGAGCCCCTTGATGGTTTGCAGCGGCGTCATATCACTCCACCGCGATCAGATAGTAATACAACGGTTGCCCGCCGTGCAGCACGTTCACGTCGCACATATTGTATTTTTCGCTCATCTTCTCGGCGAGCGCATTTGCCTTCTCTTCGGAGACATCCTCGCCGAAATAGATCGATATGACCTCCGTATCGTCCGAAACCATACCCGATACGATCTCCTCCGCCACCTCGTCAGCGTCGCTGCCCAAAATCGTCAGCTTGTTGTCCAAGAGGCCCATGATGTCGCCCTGATGGATTTCGCGGGAATCGTAGGTCGTATCCCGCACCGCGTAGGTGATGGAGGCGGTGTGCACCTTTTCGGCGGCCACGCGCATGATCTCGCAGTTTTCCTCGAACGTGGCTTCGGGCATGAAGGCGATCGCCGCCGCGATGCCCATCGGCACTGACTTGGTCGGCAGCACGCACACGGTTTTGTCCGTGAGGTCCGCCGCCTGCTGCGCCGCCAGGATGATGTTCGTGTTGTTGGGGAGGACGAAGACGCTCTTTGCGGGGATGGATTCGATCGCCTTTAAGAGATCGTCGATGCTGGGGTTCATGGTCTGCCCGCCGTCTACGATGCGGTCGACCTGCAGCTGCTGAAAGACCTCCGTGAGGCCGTTTCCGAGCGCGACCGCCACGATGCCGAATTCCTTTTGTTCGGCGGGGCGCAGTTTCTGCCGCTCGCGGAACTCCTCGAGCATGTTGTCGATCTTGATCGCGTCGATCTCGCCGAGCTCGAGCGCCATCTGCAGGACTCTGCCCGGCTCGTTCGTGTGAACGTGCACCTTGATGACCTCGAGATCGCCCACGACCAGCACGCAGTCGCCGATGCGCTCCAGTCGCCGACGCAGCTTCGCGACGTCGTTATCCGTCACGTCGTCGTTGGGATGCGACACGATGAACTCCGTGCAGTATGCGAACTTGATTTCGCTTAAGGATTCGTGGTCATCCACGAAATCCAAAGGCAGTGCGGCCGCGTCAAAGCCGGCGTGCGCCTCGTGCGGCACGAACTTTTCGGCGGATTCGCCGCGCAGCGCCATGAGCATCCCCTGATATAGGATGAGGAGCCCCTTACCGCCGCTGTCTACCACGCCCGCCTGCTTGAGCGGCAGGAGCATTTCGGGCGTCTTGCGCAGGATGGCTTCGCCGTATTTCACGACGCGATCCATCATCTGGATCACGTCGCCCTTACAGGCGGGATCCTTTTCCGTTTCTTCGGCGATCACGCGCTGCACGGTCAGGATCGTGCCCTCCTTGGGCTTCATGACGGCCTTGTACGCCACTTCCGAGCCGATTTTGAGGGCGCGGACAAAGTCGGAGGCATCCGCCGCGTCCAACCCATCCAGCCCTCTGGAAATGCCGCGCAAAATCTGGCTCAGAATCACGCCGCTGTTGCCGCGCGCGCCCTTGAGCGCGCCCTTGGCGACGGAATTGGCGACGTCAGAGACGCTCGTCTGGTTTTTCGCTGCGATTTCCTTTACTGCGGAAACCATCGTCTGCATCATATTCGTGCCGGTATCGCCGTCCGGCACGGGGAAAACGTTTAAGGCGTCGATGCTCTGGCGGTTGTGTTCCAAAAGCGCTGCGGCGGAGAGGAACATCTCCTTAAGCATCATGCCGTCGATCTTCAAAATAGACAATGCTATCCCTCCCACATTCATGGACAAAAAGGTGTCAGACGCGGATGTCCTCCACACTGACGTTCACACGGTTTACCTTAATGCCCGTGAGATGTTCGACTTTGTATTTGACGGTATCGATGATGGTGCTTGCCACCGCGCTGATGGAGATGCCGTACTCCACGATGATAAACAAATCCACATCCACCGAGTCGCTCGCCGCGCGGATGCGCACGCCGCGACCGATGTTCTCCCTACCCATGAGCTGCACAATGCCGTCTGTCGACCGTTTGGACGCCATGCCGACAATACCGTAACATTCAAGTGCGGCATATCCCGCGACCTTTAGCAGGATATCCTCGTTGACCGTAACGGTGCCAATGTCTGTCTTAAATTTGCAATCCATACTGCAACCTCCCGTCAGACCATCCCGCGTCATTGCAGAACATATCTATACGATGTTATTTTACTATATATTCTCCCGTTTCGCAAGCATTTTGCTGTAAATAATCATGAGAAACGGATTTCCGCCCGAAAAAAGGCGCTTCGCCTTCGCAAAAGAAGACAAAGCGCCCCATTTTAGCGCATGCTGCGGGACCAAATTATCCGATGCACCAGGTTTTGTCGTTCAGAAGCTCCAGATGCCCGCTGCGGCTCGAGCGAATGCCCGCGTCGAGCAGCGACATCGCATCCAGATTGACCGGCAGGGAGAGCGTCGGGTGCAGGGGTTCCCCCGTCTCCAAGTGGTGCAAGAATTCCTCCGCGAGGTCGGTGCGACCCGCGGGAAGCGGCGGTACGTCGTACACGATGTCCGGCTCTATCTTGTGGCGCGTCTTGTAGCATGCGAGGGAATTGTCCTTTTCGACGACCATCGTCCCCTCCGTGCCGTAGAAGATGGGGCCGTTGGGGATGCCCGTGTTTACGGTCGTCCAGGAGCCCTCCAGGATCGCGACGCCCTGCGGATAGCGCGCCGTGATCGTCGCATAGTCCTCCGCATCGCCGTAGTGGCTGTCGAAATTCGCCTTCAGCGCGTACGCGGCGACGGCGCGTTCGCCGAAGAACCAGCGCGACAGGCACGCGCCGTAGCAGCAGTAATCGAGCAGCGCGCCGCCGCCCGCCTTTTCCTGATACCACCATTCGCGGCTCTTTTCAGCATCCGTCAGTATTTGCCCGTAGGAGAGGGGACCGAGCGAATCGGCGTTGCGGAACGTAACCTTAAACAGCTTCCCGATCTCTCCCTCGGAAATGAGCTTATGGGCGTATCGGATCGCGGGAGACCACGTCGTGGGCCAGTTGACGACGATCTCCGCGCCGCCTTCTTCCGCCGCGCGCACCATGCGCCGCGCCTCCTGCATGGAGGCAGAAAACGGCTTTTCGAGCAGCACGTGGATGCCGCGCCGCAAGAACGGCTCCGCGACCTCGCCGTGCATCGCGTTGTCCGCGCACATCAAGACGATGTCGATATCGGGATTCTCCGCAAGGAGCTTTGCAGGATTGTCATATACTTTCTGAAACGGCACTTTCTCCAGATAGTGGTTCATGATGCCGTAGCGCGTGCCCATGGAATCGTTTTCCGGCCGCACGAGCGGGGTGTTGTCCGCGCTCGCCACCCATTCGATCCTGTCGCCCTGCTTCAGAAAGCAATCGATGTGGTACATGATGTGCGAATGCGCGTAGCCGACGACGGCTACCCTGTATTTCTTGCCCATGAAATATCTCCTTCCTCTCAGAATGTCGTTTTCAGTTCGATGTATTTGCCGCTTGCGCCGGGCTTTTGCACTTCTTCCATGATCTCGATCACGTGGCGCGCGTGCTCGGGGCGAAGCGTGACGGGCGTATCGCTTTCGATCGCGCGGATGAGGTCGCCCAATACGCTGCACTGATAGAAATCCATGTTCGGCGTGTCGTAGGGTTCGGGCTTCATCCAGCCGCGAATGCCCTTTTCGGGGATGTCCAGATAGACCTCGAGCCCGTCGTCCGTGAAGGCGATGCTGCCAAAGGCACCGTACACCTCGATCGAAGGGGTCTTTAAGGCCTTCTTGCAGAAGCCCGCCTCGATCTCGCCTAAGGTGCCGTTTCCGAAGTCGAGTGCGATCACGTAGTTGTCTTGAAGTTGGGATGCATCGATCGGAAGCCCGTCAAAATCGCCGGAGCGCACGGTTCTTTGCGGCTGCGATACGCACGACAGGCTCACGAAGGACTTTGCGGGCCCCAAGAGCCCCGTCACGCAGTGCAGCGCGTGTACGCCCATGTCGTACATCGCGCCTGCGCCCGGGCGGAAGAACCACGTCGGGTCCGCGTCGCGAAACTGGAAGTATTCGGGGCCGCCGTGCGCCATGGAGCAGCGCACCAGCGCGATATGCCCCAATGCGCCGCTGTCTATGAGCTTTTTGGCGTACCGAATGTCCGGGCGCAGCATGTGGATCGGCGAGGCTTCGAACTTCATGTTATTTGCCTCGGCGACTTCGATCAGCTGCGTGACTTCCTCGGGCGTCAGCGCGCACGGCTTTTGCGAATACAGATGCTTTCCGGCCTTGAGTGCCTTCAGGTTGAGCTCGAAATGCGCGGGGATGGATGCCGTCTGCATCAGGATGTCGAAATCGCACTTTTCGAGCAGCTCGTCGATGCCCGCATACCATGCGGGGATTCCAAACCGTTCCGCGCACAGCTTTGCGCGTTCGGGGATGATGTCGCACACCGCGACCATCTCGGCGCGGCCGATCTTAGAAAACTGCGGCAGGTATACGCCCTGCGCGATGGCGCCGCAGCCGATGAGCGCAACCTTCCATGTCTTCATTTTCGATGCCCTCCTTGTCAGGACTTCATGCCCGTCGTGGCGACCGACGCCGTGACCTGCTCCTGCGCGAGCATGTAGATGACGATGCCCGGCATGACCACCAGCGTAAGCGCCGCGAACATGCGCGTATAGTCGTAGGAAAACGCCTGGTTGAAATAGCTCAGCGCGACCGGGAGCGTCCGGTTCTTCTCGGCGGACGTCAAAAGCGATGCGTAGAAGTATTCGTTCCAGTTGCCGAGGAACATGAGTACGCCCGCCGTCGAGAGCCCCGTTTTGACGAGCGGCAGGTTCACCGTGAAGAAGACCTGAAAGAAGTTCGCGCCGTCGATATAGGCGGCTTCGTTCAGCTCCATGGGGACGGACATGAACGCCGCCCTTAAGACGAACAGGCTCATCGCGAGGCCGCCCGAAAGATATACCAATATGAGGCCGGGCAAGGTGTCATACAGGTTCAGGTTCATGATGAGCGAGAAGATCGGCTGCGTGCGCGTGTGCCCCGGAACGAGCAAGGTGATGGTAAACAGGGCATACACCAAATCTTTCCCCGGGAACTTGAACTTTCCGATGACGTAGGCGCTCATCGCGTAGCACAAAAGCGACAGCATCGTGGGGATGATCGAAACGATGACGGAGTTCTTGCCGTAGTTGAGCAGGCTGTACTGTTCAAGCACCGATTCGTATGCGTTGAAGTTAAACGTGTCCGGCAGAGAGAAGGGCGAGGACAGGATCGCGCCGTTGCTCTTAAACGAACTCATGATGACCCAAAGTATCGGCAGTGCCGAGAGAATCGCGATGAACAGGAGCGTGAGATATCCGAAAAAGCGGAACGCATAATATCCCGCGTTTTTGCTTCGTACCATTGTTTCCGCCCTCCTTTAATAAATCGGCTCGTTCATGCGGAACGCCTTGCGGATGACGACCAGCATCAGTATCCCGATGATGAACATGATCGTACCGATCGCATTCGCCATGCCGTAGTTCATGTCGGTGATCGAATTCACCAGCATGATCGAAAGGCTCATGGTGTCGTTTCCCGGGCCGCCGCGCGTGGTCAGAGCGATCGATTCATACATGCTGATGCGCGCCGTGGCGGAGCAAATGACGCCGGTGCCCAGAGCGACGCGCGTCATGGGAAGATCGATGTACCACGTCACCTGATAGGGTTTCGCGCCGTCGATAAAAGCCGCCTCGTGCAGTTCCTGCGGGATCGCCATCAGATCGCTCAAAACGATCAGCGACACGATGACCGCGTAAAACACCCATGTAAATACCACCGCCCAGAACGCGGCGGGCGAGGAATAGAACCAGCGGACGGAAAATGACGGATACACGAGGCGAATCGTGTTGTTTAGCAGCCCGTATTCGTCGTTGAAGACGAATTTGTAGATCATCGCCCACGCCGCGCCGGAGATGACGTTGGGGATCATGTATAGCCCGCGCACGACCTTCCAGCCGCTATACTTGTGGTAGAACAGGAAGCCCACGAGCGCGCCGATCGCCACGTGTACCGTGACCGCGATCAGGGTCCACAAAAAGAGGTTCTTCAGCGCGATCAGGAACGCCTCCCTGCTGAAAAGGCGAGCGTAGTTGCGCATGCCGGTAAATTCCGGCGCGTTGAAGCCGTTCCAGCTCGTGAAGCCCGTATAGAAGACGGTGGCGATGGGCTGCAGGTAGAAGACAAAGAAGATCACGAGCGTCGGCAGCAGAAACAGATACACATACGGAAGCGACCGCCTTTGCAGCGGCGTGAGGTCCAGTTGGAAAAGGCCTTTTTTCTTCGGCTTTTGCATATCATCACATCCCATATATCCTTCACGCCCCGTAACCGAAGCTACGAGGCGTGAAGCAAATTCGCTTAGGTTTCGTGGGTTAATCCTCGAGCGCTTCCTTCGCCATCATGGAAAGCTGTTCGCAGAACTGCTCGGGGGTGTAGCTGCCGTCCAGCAAGAGGGGCAAGAGAGAGCCGAAGCCGGAATTGGCGACGGAGGAAGGCATGCAGTCCAGAATGTTCGGGCAGAAGGTCGTCTCGGTATTGACGGCCTTGGTGTAGCTGCTCATGATGGGGTTTTCCTTGTCGAGCGTCTCGTAGGCCGCATCGGAAAGATTCCACATGAGGGGGCTGCCGCCCTCGGCGATGCAATATGCCTCGACCTCTTCCTTGGAGAGCATGAAGGCCAAGAAAGCCATGGCGACTTCCTTCTCCTCGTCGGTCGCGGTGGCGGGGATCCACCAGCCGTAGCCGCCGGTCAGGTTGGAAAGCGCGATGTTGCCGGGGAAGGTCGCGCCCTTGACGGTGGAGCCGTCAAAGCCGTTGGACCACTTGTTCTCCGCGCCCGCGCAGAAATCGGAGACCATCCACGAGCCGTTGGCGATGACCGCGGCGTTGTTCGACATGAAGGTATTGGCGGCATCCGCATACACGGAGCCGATGGCGGTGGTTGTGCCGTAGCCGTCGTACAGCTTTTTGATGTTCGTCGCGGCGTTCACGATGCAGGGCGCCGTGAAGTCGTCGAGCAACGTATCGATCGTCGCGTGCGCCTTGAGCAGCTCCACGCCGCCTTCCTCCTGTGCGACCATGGAGGAGAATATCAGCGCCAGCGTCCATGCGTTTTCGCCCGTCATCAGGGCGATCTTGTTCTCGCCGAACTCGGCGAGGAACTCGTCCCAATTCGCGTAATCGCCGGGCTCCTTAGAGAGGCTCGTGAGTGCGGTGTTGTAGTACATGCCGATCGGGCGGACGACGTTGTAGGATACGGAGACGTATTCGCCCTCTTCGGTGGTGTTATACTCGCGCTGGAAGTCCGGAATCTGCTCGTCGAGCTCCGGATGGTCCTTGAGGAACGCGGAGAGATCGAAATAGAGCTTGTTGGGGATGACGACGTCGCGCAGCCATTCGCTCGTGCCGCCCTCGATGAGCGGGGGAAGCTTGCCCTGAATCGCGAGCTGCTGCATCTTTTCGCCGTAGATGTCCTGCGTCAGTTCTTCGATGACGACCTTGTATTTTCCCTCGTACTTGGCGTTGAAGCGTTCCACCTGCGGGAGGAAGAAAATGCCGCCGACATTTTCGCCGCACTTGAAGTGGGGAACGGTGATCTCGATCGCGTCCGCAAACGCAGCGGGCACGATCGCGAGCGAGAGAATGAGAACCAGGAAAAGCGCCAGAAGTTTTTTCATGAGACAGAACTCCTTTCTATTGTCGCCCAATCACTTGGGATAGTATCATGTTACCACATTCCTTAATGAAGGTCAATAGTTTTTGCGAGGTATTCCCAAGAAAAAGTTGTGTGACGCAGCATTTTGAACATGGGTAGGCGTTCGTCGCGTCGTTTCGGCTGAACAAACTGAAAACACAGCGGCGGGGCAGTAGAACACTGAAAATTCTCAGACGAAAGGTATTTTTGCGTGGAATAAGAGAATATCATGCAAAGCTTGCAAGTTGGGTATCGGATGTAGTATAATTAAACTGTGAATTAACGGATGTGTGAACATCTCCGACGCTATCGCGGGAGTCAGGTTGTATAAAGATTCTGAGGTGCGTTTGCTTTCAACAATAATAGCTATGTCGCCATACACGCCATGCAGGCACAATGGGCTTTTTCAAAAGGATGGGCAGGACTGACTGTTAATTGTTACTAAAAGGCGCCTTCGAGATCGAGCACGTTTTTTCTATAAGCTGACAGGATTAAGGAGAGCTCCCTCACGAATTCTCGCATTATTGAATCCCTCGGCTACAGGAAGATACTCGAAAAGCGCATCAATTGGCTAATTGAGGAAATGACATGCTCGAGAAGGACATCGAGTAACGCCACCAAAGGATTATACATTCCTTTATTGCGTTTCTTTCGACAAATGGACTTACAAAATAGGGCGAATGAAAGGATGGAAGCAAATGGTTAGGCATGGCAAGAAGGTAGAAATATTTCTGCCGAACGGAGACGGGAACGAGGCGTGTACCATTGATGTTGGCGGCTGGAGCGGGTATGCCGTCCGCATATCCCGCGAAGAGGTTGAGAATTGTTCACTGAACGGCCTTCATGGCGAATATGTCTATATACTGTTGGCAGAGGATAATCATGGATGCGATGCACTATCCATTTCTTGTGCGGACAACCTAAAGGCAGAACTAATGGGGCTAATCACTGAAAATCAGTTTTACTGGCGTACAGCGATAGCCTTTGGCGGTCATGACCTGAATACGACCTTTATCAACTACCTTTCCAGACGTTTAAATTCGATGGCGAATGAAGCTCATAGATACAACGTGCTCAGTACGCCGCCGCCAAGCGTCCACGTTAGTCAAGGCGATAAAGCGATGCTTGAAGAATTCATTGATAATATCCGTATGGTGCTTGCTGTGCTGGGATACGATATTTTTAAGCGAAATATCATCCAACCGCGCGAATATCTCTTCTGCACCAGTAGGAACGGTGTTTATGCGAAAGGCCACTACAGTTCGAAAGGCTTTACCGTATGTGCTGAATCGAAAACAAGCGTTTCCGTATCAAACGCATTTGAAAAGGAGCGCTCTGCATACTATAAGCAACGTATTCAGCTCGAAGAATGCGGTATAATAAGCAACCATGTGTTTACGTCCGACTTCGAATTTAGATCGCCGTCTGCGGCGGCAAGCGTTGTACTGGGAAGAAGTGCGAATGGGAGGACGGAATGGAGCGCTATGCCGAATCGCCTAAGTGAAATAAAGCTTTTCTGCCGATACAGAGACGCGAATGCATTTGGCTATTGGATGCCAGGCAATAAAATTGTCGTTAAAGCCGGTAGCAAGCTGACGCCATTAGCGCCTACGCCATCCTGTCCCTCAAAGCCCAAAGAGGACATGATTCGATATAGACACATCATTCGTGACGGAATTTTGCAGGAGGATATTACGTTTTCAAGCCCATCCGAAGCATCGAGCTTCGTTACGCAGGCAAGCACAAACGGAAATGATCAATGGCGTGACGAAAATGGTGCGTCTCTCAAAGAGCTGAAGGTAAGGTATTCTACAGAATAATGCGGGAGGGTATCACATGGAACAGTTTCCGATCGGTTTCTGGAACTATCCTTCGATCGACACCATGGAGGTAGGCGAGGTCAAGGTCTGGGCGGACTGCGGCATGACGGTGACGATGAGCCCGCAACTTCCCATTCGCCCGGACAGCATTCGGAAGCTCCGCCTGATGCTCGACGAATGCACGAAGTACGGCCTAAAGCTGATCATCCGCGACGAGCGCCTCGTTTGGGACGGCGCATCGGACGATCCTGAGGGGTACCGCGCAAAGTTCCGCGGGTCGCTGGAGGATTTCGGGAACCACCCCGCCACCTACGGCTTTTTTGTGGGCGACGAGCCGCGATCCAAAAAAGAATTCGCGGACTGCAAAACCGCGCTGCGCATCCAAAAGGAGGAGGCTCCGAATCTCTTCGGCTTTCTGAACTTCCTGCCATACTGGCCCGGCATCGAAGACCAATACTTTGGCGGAAAGCCGTTTGACAAATGGGCGGAGGAATTTGTCGCGTCTTCCGACTGTCGGCTCTTCTCCTACGACTGCTACACCCAGTTGAACCCCGAGGAGGAGGGCACGGATCGCTATTTTCTGAACCTGAACAAGTTCATGAAGGCGACGACCGCGGCGAACATCCCGCTGTGGACGACTCTGCTGTCCGTGGGGCATTTCCGCTATCGCGTACCGACGGAGGACGACCTGCGCTGGCAGTTCAATACCGCCGTCGCCTCCGGCTGCAAGGGCATACTCTGGTTTTTCTTCTACGGCATGAACTTCCGCAACTACCGCGGCGCGCCGATCAACCAGTATCGGGAGAAGACGATCTGCTACGATTGGATGTCCCTTCTGCAGCGCAACTTCCGCGACGAATACGGTTCGCTTATGATGTCCCTCAGGCTCAAATCGTGCCATCACATCGTCAAGGCATACGGCGAATACCCGTATTTCCCCGAGAACACACATCCCACCCTGCGCCGCGTCTTCTCCGAGCACCGCGTACCGGGCATCGTCAGCCTTTTTGAGGATGCGGAAGGGCGGGAATACGTCGTCCTCGTCAACAACAGCCCGTTTGAGAGCGACCTTTTTAAGCTCGCGGTACGCCCGGACGTAAAGCACATTTACAACGTGCGCAAAAACGGAAGCGACGAAAAGGACATGAAGGACTTCCACGGCGACGCCTTCTACAGAATAGACGATGTGGAGGCGCAAGCCGGCGTGTGGCTTGCGCCCGGACAGATGGAGATTTTCCGAATCGAAGCCTGATCACAACGCATCCGGCTCATAGCCGAGATACTTCCAGATATCGAAAAGCGTTTCGATTCCGCTGCGCGCCTTGCCGAATTTGTCGAGAAGAATCTCTTCAATTTCTTCGAGGCGCGCCTTGGCGTGTACGGGCGGCGTGGACTCTTTCGGATGGCCCACATTGTTTCCGAGGTGGGCATTCCCCGCGAAAACCAGGTTTGCGATGTTCGGATCTTCTACGAAGTCGAACGTGCCGTCCTCCTTGCGCAGAACCGAGCGCGCATAGCGCAAAATGCCGCGCGCCGCAAACACGTTGTTGTATATCATGGTATCGAGCGGTCCGCCCATGGGTTCCGCTTCGCCGGTCGCCAGGATGCAGGGAATGTCTATGCCCTTCCCGACGTAGATGCAGTTATCCGATATGGATGTGCCGATGATCGGCCCCGCCAGATGGAAGGTTCGGCACAGATCGTTTACCGAAAGGTTGCGGTCTATGCGGCTCGATACGCACCCAAGCTCCTTTGGCAGGCGCACTTTTTGATCGGCGGTGCATACGAGCATGTAGCCGCCCTCGTTGTCGTGGCTGTAGTTGCCGTAGTGGATCGTACCGATGCAGTTGTAGTCGCAGTCAAAGCCCTGTCCGTCCCTCGTGCCCTTGAAGCCCGATACCTCATTGTACTCGATGCGCGTAAAATCGCTGCTCCACGGCCATATCCCGGCGCAGTACATGTCGTCGCGCATGCGTCCGCCGCGTATGACGTTGCGGGAGACGAGGCAGTGTATCGTGCCGATGTTTACGATGCCGTCGCCCCCGATATCCTCCAGCACGTTCCGCGAAATCGTCACGCGGCGCAGGGGGTTCCACCTGTCGCGCGCGTACATGCCCTTTACCGATATGCCGACGCGGTCGCACCGCTTGAGCCTGTTGCCTTCTATCAGCACGTCGTCGTAGCGCGAAGTGCTGCCTTCGTCGCCCGCGCGCACGGCGATGCCGTTTGCCCTGTCGCCGTCCTTCTTGACGTTGGAGCCGTTCACGTCGTGTATGTAGTTATCCCGAATCGCGATATGCCGCCTGATTCCGTCCGTGGAAAGCCTACAGAGAATGCCCGTGCGCTTTGCGGCAGGCGCGCTGCCCGTATTGCTGATTTCGAGCCCTGTTACCTCCCAGTATTCGTTGTTTTCCAAAAGGAGCGCGGCTTCGAACGCGCCATTCGCCTCGATCGCGGGGCGTTCGCCGTTTCCGTAGGAAGAGATGATGCAGGGCTTGCCCTCCGCTCCGCTGCCCTTGAGCGCAAGCTGCCCCTTGAATACGCTGCCCTTTTTCAGCAAAATCGCATCGCCCGGGCCGTACATGTGCGACGAGGCGCGAGACAGCGTCGCCCACGGCCGATCCTGCGAGGTGCCGGGATGTAGGTCGCTTCCCATTTGCGAATCGATATAGTAAATCATATGTTCCTCCCATAAAAAGCAGGGAAAGCGTTCGCCTTCCCTGCCTTGGTCGGTCTGTTACTTACTTGCCACGCTCGGCGGCAGCGGCGGTCACGGCCTCACAGGCCGCGGCATAGCCCTGCGCGTTCCACTCGGCAAGCGCCTGCCGGTAGAGTTCTTCGGTGGGAGTATCGCTTGTGTCGGCGATGATGATGCTCCACTGCGTGGTGGAATTGGCGGTGTTCTCGCGCTTGGCTTCGAGGTCCAGTGCCGCGATCTCCCAATCGAGGTTCGGGCTCTTCCACTCGGCCACGCGGCGCTCATACTCGGCCTTGCACATCTCGCGGATTTCCACGGGGATCGTCGGGCTGACGTACTGGAGCAGGTCGCCGTTCCAGCCGGCGAGGTAGGCAAGCCAGCCGCAGCTGGGGTACTTCTCGCCCATGGTCTGGCGCATGCCGTTCTCCTTCATCGGGAGCAGCAGTTCGATCTCGCCGTCGTCAGTTAGCTGATAGTCGATGCCCTCGAAGCCGTAGGTCGTCAGCATCATGCCCTCGTCGGAATAGAGGAAATCCATAATCTGCATGATGCGATCCGCCTTCTCGTCGTCGACATGGCCGCCGATATAGGTCTCGGACCAGTACGCCATCTCCTGGAAGCAGGTGGCGTCCTCGCCGACCAGCGGCACGATGGCTACGCAGTCCAGGAAGCTCTTCTCGGGCTGCAGACTCGCCCACAGTTTGTTTACGTCATTGACGTGCTTCGGAGATACCTGCTTGGCGAGGATGCCCACGCGGCCGGAAGCGAACAGCTCCTGGCAGTCGTTCGTGGCGCGGGCGGCAAAGTCCTGATCCATCCAGCCGTTTCTGAATGCGGTGCGCAGCATGTCAATGAGCGGGATCGTGTTCTCTTCAAACGCGGGGAGTACCCACCTGTCGCCGCTCTTTACCCAGCGCCCGTCGGTGTAGCCGTAGCAGGCGATCTGCTGGGAGGTCGGGAACACGGCGTTGTACGCGAAGCCGATCGTGTCCTTCTCGCCGTTGCCGTCGGGGTCGTTCTCCGCGAACGCCTGCATGGTTTTGAGCAGCTCGTCGCCGGTCGTGGGCATTTCGAGCCCGAGATTCTCCAGCCAGTCGGTGCGGATGTACAGGCCGCGGTCCATGCACCAATAGGAGGCGTCGTAATAGGTCATGCGCGGGAAGAAGTAGTGTTCGCCCTCGACCTGATACGCGAGAACTTCGGGCAGATCCATGTACTTGGCCACATCGGGGTAGTTCTCTACATTGGGCAGCGCGCGGACGACGCCGTCCTCTATCCACTGATAGTATGTGCTGCTGCCGATCCAGCTGCAGGCGCCGGCGATGTCGGGCATCGTGCCGGCAGCGGCCCAGCTGTTGTACTTCTCGCCGTAGTCGCCCCAGCCGACGTTCATCGGCACAAAGGTTACGTTGAAGCGCTTCTCGACTTCGGTCAGCACCGCATCGCGGGAGCCGTCCTCTGGGAACCCGTTTGCGATATCCCAGTTCGCAACCGTAATCTCCAGATGCGCGCTCTCCTCTGCGAAAACGGCAGCGGGCAGAAGCAGTGCAAGAATCATGGCGGTTAAAAGCAGTGACATGAGTCTTTTCATGGGGGTACCTCCTTGTGTTGTACTATTCATACCGCTTTTGCGGCATAAATCAACTCTTGATGGCGCCGAGCATGATGCCCTTGGCAAAATACTTCTGCACGAAGGGATACACGCACAAAATCGGTATCGTCGCAACCGTAACGGACGCCATTTGCATGCCGACCTTGTACACATTGATGTTGGCGTTCTTGAATTCGTTCGCCATCTCGTTGCCGAGGTCGAGCGTCGATTCGATGACAATCTTTCTCAACAGCATTTGCAGCGGGTAATACTGCATCTTCTGCTGGATGAACAGCATGGCGTTCCACCACTCGTTCCAGAAGCCCACCGCATAGAACAGGCTGATCGTGGCGATGATGGGCGCGGCGCACGGGATCACGATCTGAATCAGGATGCGGAATTCGTTCGCGCCGTCGATGCGCGCGGATTCCGGGAGGCTCTCGGGGAGCGTGTTGAAGTAGTTCTTCATCAGGATCATGTTGTACGTGGAAAAGCATACCGGCACCGTCATGACGAAGATATTGTCTACAAACCCGAGATCCTTCAGGATCAGATACCACGGGATCAACCCGCCGCCGAAGTACATGGTGATGATGAACAGCGTCAAAAGCCATGTGCGCCCGGGCAGCGACTTTTTGGAAAACGCGTAGCCTGCCATCGTGGTGATGATCATGGCGAGCGTCGTGCCGACGACCGTATTGAACAGGCTGACGCCGAACGCCCTGGTAATCTTCGAATCGGAGAAGATGATCTGGTAGTTCGTCCAGTCAAACGCCTTGGGCCAAAGGTACAGCTGCCCCGAGCTGACATCCGCATACCGGGCAAACGATATCAGGAGCATGTTGTAGAAGGGGAACACCATCAGTAGCGCAAGGAATGTCAGCACAACATATATGACGGTAATGCATATTTTCGAGCCCAGAGAGCGCTTTATCCTCAGCTTCACGTCGCTTCCCTCCCTACAGCAGGCCTTCCTCGCCGCAGAGCTTCACGATGAAGTTCACGGAGAGGAGCAGCACAAAGTTCGTCACAGACTTAAACAAACCCGCCGCAACCGTCAGGGAGAAATTCTGCCCCTTCTGGAATGCATACCTGTATATGAACGTATCCAAAATGTCCGCCACGGACAGCGTGAGATCGTTGTACATATTGAACACCTGATCGAACCCGGCGTTGAGGATCGCGCCGCACTGCATGATCAATAGAATAACTACCGTCGGGCGCAGCGAAGGCCACGTGATCGCCCAGCAGCACTGCCAGCGGGACGCGCCGTCTACGGTCGCGGCCTCGTACAGGGAGGGGTCTATGCCGGAAATCGTCGCCAGATAGATGATCGAACCCCAGCCGACGCCCTTCCAGATGCTCGTTCCGAAAATCATCTGCCGGAACAGCCCCGGGTCGGTCAAAAAGCGAACCTTCTCGCCACCCAAGGACGTGATGATCGCGTTGACCGTGCCGTCGGAGAGGAACAGCGTGTTCAAAAGACTCGCCACGAGCACCCACGACAGGAAGTGCGGGAACGTGTACAGCGTCTGATACATGCGCTTCAGGCGGATTGCGTTCATCTCGTTCATCATCAGCGCCAGAATGATCGGACACGGGAACTCGATCAGGAGCCTTCCGAAGCTGATGATCAGCGTGTTCTTAAACGCGATGATAAAATCCGGCTTCGTGAAGATATTCTCGAACCACTTGAACCCGACCCACTTCATGTTGACCATTTGCCCGAAGAAGCGCAGGATCGGATAATCGCCGAATGCGCTGGGCCTGTTGAACTGGTACTGCTTGAATGCCAAAATCAGCCCGCCCATGGGCAGGTAGGAGAACAGGATAATATAAGCAATCGCCGGCAGCAGCAGCACATAAAACATCGCGTGCGCACGAACGCGTTTTCCGAGGCTTTGCCGATTCGCGGCATTGATGGACCTTGCCAAATGAACGCACCTCCGCATCCCAATCGGAAGCATTTCCCGATGGTTTCTCCCGATTTATATAAAACATAATACCAAATGTCCATAATTGTGTCAAGCGTTTTTTTGTGGGATCGTGACAAATTATTCCTGTGTAGATTTCCAAAGTAAACGCCACTACTAAGGGTGCCAGCAGTTGCGTTTAATCTGAAACAGAAGGGAGTTGCACTTAGTCTGATACAGGACTCCTCCGGTGGTCTTTCGAAGCTTCTGCCCCCT
>JBMNUF010000013.1:0-53777 GCA_050946115.1 Christensenellales bacterium | reverse complement strand
CAGTGTTACAATCTTATCGGACATGGTTCCAGGCTCCTTTCAGAATTGTGGTGTCGTGACTTCATTCTATCAGATGCCTGTGAACCGCGTCCATCCTTTTTGCGCAACTTATTGTACATTATCGGATCCGTTAATCCCTGAAAGTATTCTTTCATTCTTTATCACCTCGTATTTCTATTTCGACGCCTGAGGTGATAATTCCTTTTGGTAATGCAAAATTAATAATACGGCGCCGATTCGATTATTCTTTACTCATGCGTTGACCGTGGCTTCGCGAGGATGATGTATTGACAATCGAATAAAAACCGTGCGTACGAAAACAGAGGCGTCGGCTTTTGCCTGCGCCTCTGTTCGTTATGAAGGGTTTGGTGCTACTCCTCCTCGAGTGCCTGAGAAATGACGTCCCACGAGAAGCCGCGCCGCGCGAGTGCCTGCGAGAGCAGGGCTCTGCGCTTTCTTTCGTTCGGCTCCTTTTCGTAGCGCGGGGCGAGCTTTTGGGCGAGCAGCTTCGCCTGCTCGATTTGGTGCTCCTCGTCGAGCTGCTGCACGGCGTGTTCCGCGTCTTCTTCGGAAAAGCCCTTTGCGCGGAGCTTTTGCTTCATCGCGTATATGCCGATGGGCTTTGTTTTTTGTCGCTCTACGATGCGCTCGGCAAAGATCCTGTCGTCGAGGAGTTTGGCCTCTTCGAGGCGCTGCACGGCCGCCTCTGCGGCGGGCGCGACATAGCCCTTCTGCCGTAACTTTGCGCAGAGAGCGCTTTTCGTCTTCGTGGAGATGTCCAGAAGGTTCAGTGCCGCCTCGTAGCAGTCCGCCGCCTGCAGGGCGGCGATGCGATCGATGTATTCCGCTTCGTCGATGCCGTCGCCCACGGCGAGCGGGAGCTTTGCGAAGTGCTTTTTTGCGATGCAGCAGGAAACCCTGCCGTCGCAGGAAAGTTCGACGATGCCGCCTATGGTGCGAATGCCCGTAACCGTCATGTTCTTCTCCTTTTGATCGCGAGGACGACCCACCGCATGGCGCAAATCACAATTACCGCGAGGGACAGCGCCTGCGATGCGCGGATGTTCCCCCAGTACAGGGAATCCGTCCGCAGCCCTTCCACGAAAAACCGCTCGAGAGCGTAGAACGCGCAGTACAGGGGAAACAACTCCCTGCCGCCGTACTTTCTTTCGTACAGCAGCAAAAAGCCGCACAGCAGAAAACACCAAAGCGACTCGTAAAAGAACGTCGCGGCAAACCAGCCATCGGTGCTTTCGATCCACACGGCGACGGGGAAGAATTGCAGCCGCGCGTCGGTAATCGGAATGCCGTATGCCTCCTGATTGAAGAAATTGCCCCACCTGCCGATCGCCTGCCCCAAGGGTAGCGCGGGCGCGACGAGGGATGCGAGCGTCGCGAAGGAAATTTTGCGTCGCTTCGCGAATACAAACGCCGCGAGCGCACCCATGAGGATGGCGCCGTAGATCGCGATCCCGCCCTGCCAGAAATACAGTGCAGAAATCGGGTGTTCCCTGAATTGCTCCCAGGAAAAGGCGACGTAGTAGATGCGCGCGCCGATGATCGCCGCGGGGAGCGCGACAAACAGCAAATCGAGCGTCGTGTCCTTGGGGAGGCTGTATCGCTTTTCCCGCGCGGCGCACAAAAGCACCGCGCAGAGAACGCCCAGCGTCACGCACACGCCGTACCAGCGTACGCTAAAGGAACCTATCGAGAACAATACGGGATCGGGCAGGGTCATTCCTTCGTCATCTCCAGCATGAACTGCATGGTAATCTCGCCCGATTCGGGGAGATCCTCATGTCCGAAATCGGGGTAGAGTACGACATCCTTTTCGCATGCCAAATTGTTGAACGCTGCAAACTGCGTGGAGGGCGGGCAGATGGTGTCCATGAGCCCTGTGAGCATCAGCGTCTTCGCCTTTGTGCGGTGCGCGATGTTTTTGTTGTCGATGTAGCCGAGCTTGGTGAAGATTTGTTCCTCCCGCTCGTGGCGGGGATCGAAGCGGCGGAAATAGTCCTTCAATTCCTGATATGCCGCAACGTCGAGGTCCATCTCCCACACGCGCTTGTAGTCGCACAAAAACGGGAAAGAGGGCGCGGCGCGGTTGAGCTTGGGCGTGAGCGCGGCGCAGGCGAGTGTGAGCGCACCGCCCTGCGAACCGCCCATCGCGCCAACCTTCGTCTCGTCGATCTCGTCCATAGACATTGCGATGCGCGCGCACTGCGCGGTGTCGAGAAAGATCTGCCGGAAGAGGAGCTTGTCCGGGTCCGGGTCGTCGAGGCCGCGAATGATGTGCCCGTTGAGCGTATTGCCCTTCACGCCGCCGACATCCTCGCTCTTTCCGCCCTGTCCGCGCACGTCCATCGCGAGCACCGCAAAGCCCATGCAGACGAAGTTCAGCTTCTGGCTGAAATCGCCGCAGCTGCCGCTGTAGCCGTGAAACTGCAACACGCAGGGGATTTTCCCCTCGCGGCGCGCAGGGCGCAGGTATTTGCAGGCGATCCTCGCGCCGCCCACGCCCGTAAAATACAGGTCGAAGCACTCGGCGTTCGGCACCTGAAATTGGGAAGGAACGAGTTCGTATTCCGTTCCGAGCGCCTCCATTTCGGCGACGGCGCGATCCCAATAGGCGTCGATGTCTGCGGGGCAGGGGTTGATTCCCTTGTACTGTCGCAACTGCGAAAGGGGCATATCGATCATGGGCATGGGGATGGCACTTCCTTTCGGTTTTTATTCTTCGTGCGTCTTGGCGACGGGGAACTGGCTGATGCGCAGGGAAGAATTTCCGTAGGGCGTGAGGGTGATGACCTGAGCATCTTTTTCATTTGCGGCAGGTGCGATCGGCGGCGGGGCGGCGCTGTTGTCCTTCATGCCCCATTCGGGGATTGGAACCGCCTTGACGAGCACTTTCGCGGCGTCTTCGCCGTTTTTGAATGCCGATGCCTTTTGCGGCTCCAAAATACCCTTCATCGCCTCGTCGTCCAAAAGCGCCCAGTTCCACGCATCCGTCGTTTCGACGGCGTAGTCCTTCGTGCCGCCGCCCTCGCGGATGCAGGTGAAATCCTCCTTCGGGCGATAGCACATGAGGAGGGGCCCCATCTCGACCGCCATGCTTTGGTGGAACCAGCGCGTCTTTCGCGGCTGCATCGGAAGATCCAGCAGAATGGTCTCTGTGCCCGTCCATTTGCGGCGCACGCATGCGGTTTCGCCGCTGCGCACGGACATGATTTCGCCGTCCGGCAGGCGGATGATCGGCTGCTGCGCCCATGTGGGGATGCGCAGGTAGATGGGGAATTCCGTAGGCTCCTTCACGCGCACGTGGATGCGCACGCTTGTTTCGTAGGGATATGCCGTATCCACCTGAAGCGAAACCGGCGCGCCGCCCGCGACGAAGCGCACGCTGCACGGCGCGTAGGAGATTGCCGCGAGCCCGTCGTCGTTGGTCGCCATCCAAAGGCTTTCAACGAATTTCGGCCAGCCCTGATGGAGGTTTGCCGTGCAGCAGCCGAAATTGCCGAGGAAGCTGTATATATTGGCGTCGTCGTCGTTGTTGTACCAGTTGCGCTTCGCTATGGTTGCGGAAATCTGGTTCGCCTGCTGGTCGTACTGCCGCGCCATCATGTCCTTCGTGAGCTGCGCGGGCAGGGCGTTGAAGGCGAGCTTTTCGAGGATGTCGGGCATATTGCGGTCAAAGTCGTCTATGGTTGTCAAGAGCTGCTCGACGGAATACATCGCCTCCACCACGGCGCAAAGCTCCGTGCCCTGCGAGGGGTCGTTTCCGGAGAGGTGCTCGTCGCCCGTGAACATGCCGTATGCCACGCCGTGCCGCTTCATCAGCTTGTCCCACGCGACGGAAAAGCCGTCCGCATGCTTGAAGCCGCTCGAAAACGCGTGGATGACGCCGGGGGTTTTCAGCCCCATCGCGACGTTGACGACGTGGGAGAAGTGGTATTCCTGTCGATAATACGTCCTGTTGTTTCCGAGCAGCGGCGGCTCCTTCGCCATCAATTCCTTTAACTCCGCGAAGGGGTATTGCTTTTCCATGGGGCGGTTGTTCGGGAACACATGGAAGCGCCCCGTCCAGTCCATCGTCTGCTCGTGCAGCTTTTCGAGGAGCTTTAAGAGGTATTTCTGCCCCGTGACGTTATAAAACCACAACGCCGTGAGCATATTTTCCGCGCCGCGCGCCGATGCCCATTCCCGAAGCGGGTGCTCGTCGAGCATCTTCAACTGATATTTGAAAAACCTGTCCATCAGGTGCAGCGCGCGCTTGTCGCCCGTCGCGGTGAAATATTGCTGCATCGCCTTGAGCGCGATCATGCGGGGCCACCAGTCGTCATTCGTGGAGGGACCGAAGAACCCGTCCTCGCGCTGGCTTTCAAGCATCCACTCGATATAGGCGTGCGCCTTCTCCTTCAATTCCTCGTCATCCAAAAGGTACGCGAGCGGGAGCAGGCCGTCCAGATAGTACGGTGCGTTTTCCCAATCGTACCCGCTGCCGCCGAGCCACGCGCAGTTTTTGCCGACATCGTCCCACAGGTCGTAAAGGCGCCCCGTGAGCCCCTTTGCCTGCACCTCCAACTGTTCTTTGAGCCAGCCCTCGGGCTTGACAGCGCCCAAGGGAAGGGCGGCCATTCGATTGCCGATGAGCGGCGCGCGGTTGAAAAATGCCTTGGCGATCATCGATATCCCCCCTTCTGTGCTCCGAGAAATGTCATAAATTCGCACTCCAGCCGCCCGTTGTACAGCCGCCTGCGCCTATCCGCGCGCCTGCCGAACGATTTTTCGAACAGGCGGTCGGCGGTGATGACGCCCATGCTCCAATCGGGGCAGCGGTCAAACAAAAGCCCCAACTGCTTTGCGACGGCCTGTGCGGAGCGTTTGTCGCCCATGCGATCCCCGTAGGGCGGATTCGCGAGGAAAACGCCGCCCCCGCCCTGCACGACATCGCGCAGATCGCGCGTTTCGAGGACAACTGCATCGGTCAGCGCTGCCTGTTTGAGATGTTTTCGCGCGAGGTCGATGGCATTGGGGTCGATATCGCTGCCGAAGATCGCGATCGGGCGGGCCTTCCCTTTTTCGTACCGCTCCTTTGCCTCCTCCCGCGCGTCGGCTATGCCGCCCTTCGGGACGACGGGCCAATTTTCCATCGCAAAGGAACGCATAAGGCCGGGCGCCCTGTCGGCGGCGATGAATGCGGCTTCGATGAGGATGGTGCCCGTTCCGCAGCAGGGGTCATGCAGGGGCATGCTCGGATGCCACGGCGACATGAGGACGATGGATGCGGCGAGCGTCTCCCGAAGCGGGGCTTCGCCGTTCCACGTGCGGTAGCCGCGCCTGTTGAGCGCGACGCCCGAGGTATCCAGGGATATAGTTGCCTCGTCCTCGCGGATGGATACGTCGATCATATGCTCCGCGCCGTCCTCGTCGAGCCATGAGCCGCCGTATGCCTTTTTCAGCCGCTCGGCGACGGCCTTTTTTACGATACTCTGGCAGTCCGACGGGCTCATGAGCGTGCTCCTTGCGCACTGTGCGCGCACGGGAAAGCTGCAGCCCTTGGGGATGCGCTCCTCCCACGGGATCGCGCTCACACCCTGAAACAGCTCCTCAAACGAGCGCGCCGCAAAGCGCTTCATCACAAGCAGCACGCGGTCTGCCGTGCGCAGCCAGAGATTTGCGCGAAAACCCGCCGCC
This sequence comes from Christensenellales bacterium, assembly GCA_050946115.1. Taxonomy (GTDB): domain Bacteria; phylum Bacillota; class Clostridia; order Christensenellales; family Aristaeellaceae; genus CAYFRC01. The sequence continues at coordinate 48,083 of JBMNUF010000013.1, read as the reverse complement.
CAGTCGCCGCGAAACTGCACGCCGCCGGTGGAGAGGGGCGAAATCTCCGATATGCTCTCGATGCGCGCGAGGTCCCTTTTCACGAGGCCTTCCAGCCCGAACGCCGCGCTCGCAATCCACTCCAATGTCATTCCTCCTCGAAATCACTCTTACAAGTATACAACAAATACGGGCGCCTTGTCGAGCGCCGCTATGTAATTTTGTTCAGCGCATCGAAAATCGCATGCGCGTTTTGCAGCATGGCGGGGATGTATTCGTCGTTTGAAGACAACACGTCGATCTTTGCGACGGAAAATCCGTCACGAACAAGGGCGCGAATCAATGGATCGGGCGCCTGATTTTCGATGAGGACGACGCGGCATCCCGCCCGCCGCATTTCGGAGACGGCATTTTCGTAGTCGCCCCCGTCGAGGCCGGATGCGCTCTCCCTGTCGATGCGCACGGCGGCGTCGAGCCCGAATTCCTCTGCGATATAAATCAGCCCCTCGTGCCAAAGCGCCACGGGCGCAGCGTTTGCGTTTAAGAGAATCTCTTCCATCTCATCTTGCAGAGCCGAAAGCGCCTTCTCCTGCGCGGCGCGGTTCTTTTCGTACAGGGGCGCATAGCGCGCGTCCATTTGCTGCATGGCGAAGGCGATGGCGTTCGTCATTTCGATCGCGCCCTGTACGGAGAGATAATAGTGCGGGTTCGCGCCGCGAAGGTGGGAAATCTCCTCGTCGCCGGAAACGAGTTTCTCGTCCTGCCCGTAGAGCGTCATATTGTTCATGAGGGAGACGGTCGCGGGCGCGTCCTGCATGGAGGAAATGTCGGATGCAAAGGATTCGAGACCGCGCCCGCCCAGAATTACGGCATCCGCAAGGGTGAGAACGGACAGGTCCCATTCGGAGAGCGCATAGTTCCGAAGGCAGCCGTCCTGCGGCTGGATGAGGCATTTGAACGTAACATCGGGAACCCCTTCAAAGACCGGCTTTGCCAGCGCGTAGATCGGCGTGAAGGAGCAACAGACGGTCAATCTTTCGATGGCATCCGCTTCCGTTTTTTCGGGCTCGCCTCCGCAGCCGGAAAGCAGGATGCACAGGGCAAAGAGGACGATAAGTGCGCGCTTTGTCTTCATGTATTTTCCCTCTGACGGAGAAAGCAGGCGTGCAGCCTGCTTTCTCGCGGTTCGTTCGCGTTTTAGTATTTGGCTTCCATCTCTTTGATGAGCTCCATGTTGTACCACTCGATGGAATTGAGCTTGCTCCTCGAGAAGCCGCCCTCCTTGTACCATTTCTGGTTTCTGAAGTACTTGCGGTACTTGGCGGTCTTGAAGGAATAGCCGTGGCGCGCATAGATTTCGTTGCGCGCATATCCCCAAAGGCTCCGCTTGATGCTGAGAATCTGCTTTTTGGTCAGCTTCTTCTTGGAGGAGTTCGGGAAGATGTAGTAGTTGTTCTTCGCCTTGGAGGAGGACTTGGGAGAGGAACTCTTCTTGATGGTGTTGGTGGAGGAGGATTCCATGCCGTACTCCCGCTCCATGCTGCGGATGAGCTCCATGTTGTACCACTCCACGGAACTGATCTTCGCCTTGGAGAAGCCGCCGGAGGTGTACCAGGACTTCGTGGCGAAGTACTGCCCGTACTTGCCGCCGCCGAAGGGGTAGCCGTGGCGCGCGTAGATCTCGTTTCTGCCATATCCCCAAAGCGACTTGTCGACCGCGAGGATATCTTCCTTGGTGAGCTTTTCGGTGGAGGAATTCGGGAAGATGTAGGCATCGGGGTCGTCCTGCATGGCCTTCAGCGCGTCGGGCGAGGAGGTGGGCTCGGGCTGATCGTCCGTCGTCTGCCCGTCAACGTCCGCGTCCTGCGGCTCGCCGTCGTCCGCGATGTCGTACGGGTCTACCGCATCTCCCGTCGGGTTCGTCAGCGTGCCGTTGTCGTAGACGACGAGGGGCTCCGTGCCGTTGAGGGGCAGGATCGTAAGCCGCCTGTCGGTGTATTCGTAGACATAGGCGTCGCCGTCGTATGCGGTCAAGCCCGTGCGCAGCTCCGGCTCCATCATGGTCGTGCCCGCGCCGCCGTTTGCGGGATAGAGGGAGATGTTCATCGAGGTGTATACCACGACGCCGAACTGGGTGGGGAAGAAGTCCCAGTCGTACTCAAGCCCCATGGACGAGGATTCGCCAGCATTGATGTCGTAGCGGTAGAGCTTGCCCTCCAGCCACATTTCGTCGGTGTTGCCCATCGGGTAGCTGTCCGCGAGGTTGTGGAAGTACAGGTTCGAGCCGTACGCCTTGAGGTCGGAAACGCCCTCGTCGAGCAGGAGCTCCGGGTTTTCGCCCAAGATATCCATCGACCAGAGGGTGCCCGCGGTCTCCTTCAAGGTCTCGTCGGTGGTCGTCACCAGCCGCTCGTACGTCTTGGTGTTGTCGCCCGAGACGAAAAACACCACATCTTCCACGATCACGAATTCGCGCATGAGCACGTTTGCGCCGATCGTCGCCAGATCGCCCGTCGCGGGGGAGATCGAAGTCAAGTGGTTGTTGACGACCGAGTAGAGCATGCCCTCGTACAGGTGCAGCCCGCTCACGACGTCGTTCTCTCCGAATTCCGCGATCACGGTGCTGTCGTCTTCGCCCTGCACGCGGTGGACGATCTGGAAATTCGCGCCCTCGAGGCGGAGGTAATAGAGGTTGCCGTCGTTCGTGTAGACGATGTCCGAAATCGAATCGCCGCTTTCGAGTACCGTCATGGCATTTCCGTCGCGCGGCACGGAATACAGTACGTTCTTGTTGCCGTCGGAAAGAGCCAGATACAGTTCCTCTCCCGCGGCGCGGATGAATTCGCCTGGCGTGGATGCGGATTCTGCGAGCGCCATCGGGCACAGGATCGCGAGCAGAAGCAGGATGGAAACGAGCCGTTTCTTCATGGTAAAATCCCTCCCAAAAGTATCTACATTAAGACTTAGACGAAAAAACCTGTCGGTTTGTTCAACGAAAGTATGCCCGTCGCCGCATCGATTTCACACGATGCGCCGAGCGGCAGCGTGTACGAGGGCATGCAGTGCCCCGCCTGCAGATAGCGCAGGATTGGCTTGCCGCACGGGACGACGATGTCTTCTATCACTTGATCGAACAAAAGCGCGCGATCCTCGTATTCGTTTTCGCAGTTTGTGAACGTGCCGAAGACGATGCCCGCGCAATCGTCGAACTTTCCCGCGAGGCGCAGGTGCGTGAGCATGCGGTCGATGCGGTAGATCGCCTCGTCCACATCCTCGAGGAACAGAATCTTCCGGCGCACGTCGACGTCCCATTTCGTGCCGATGAGCGCGTCGACGAGCGTGAGGTTGCCGCCCGTTAGGATGCCCGAAGCCCTTGCGCCGCCGATGCCCTCAAGCGGCGAGAATGCGCCGATTGCGCCCTGCGTGAGGAGAGGCATGAGGGATTGCTCCGAAAGGCTGCCGTCCCAATCCTCGTCGATCCACTTGGCGGGCATGGGGCCGTGGAACGTCACAAGCCCCTGCGCGTTGCAGCCCGCATGCAGCGCCGTGATGTCGCTGTAGCCCAGAAACACCTTCGGGTGCTTCGCGGCGAGCGAGAAATCGACGCGGTCGAGGATGCGCGTCGTGCCGTAGCCGCCGCGCAGGCAGAATATGCCGGAAACGGCGTCGTCCGAAAACGCGCGGTTGAAGTCGTCGGCGCGCAGCGCGTCGCCGCCCGAAAGATAGCCGTACCGCGCGCGGCAGCTTTCATAGACTTGTACACGGTAGCCGTAGGATTCGATCTTCTGAACGATCTGCGGCAGCTTTTCCCTATCCGAAATCGCGCCGCTCGGCGCGATGAGCGCGACGGTGTCGCCTTCGCGCAGCGGTCTTGGCCAAATCATAGCGTGTCCCTTTCCGTCACAGCACGAAGTGGAAGAACGTCAGCACGTCGAAGTAGTCCTTCGTCTCGTAGGAAACGCTCTTTGCGCCGGAGAGCCGCGCCCCCGGATAGAAGGACGCGCTGCGCGCGCGGTCGTGCTCCTTGTACTCGATCTCTACCTCAAAGGACGGGGGAATGGGGAAGAGGCACTTTTCGGGGTTGAGCGACATCGCCTTTTCCGCCGCCTCCCGAATGCGCTTCACCGCAAGGTTCGGATGGATAGACCACGCGCCCTTGCCGCAGCCCGTGTTCGTCGGTACGGTCAATACCTCGGGCAGCTTTTCGTTCATCCACTCGCAAAGCCCCCTGTCACCCGTGACCATGAGCGTCGGAACGCCGTAATACGCCGCAGCCATGGCGTTGATCATGAGTTCGGAAGCTTTTTCGCCGTTGATGCGCACGAAATTGTTTTGCGTGTTCATCGTGTGCGCGAGGGGATTATAATTCGTGCCCGCCGCGGAATGATAGCCCGTGAACAGTACGCCGTCGTAGCCCTGGTCGATGCCCGTCACCATGCAAAGGGGGTCGCGCGCCCAACCGCGATAGATGGTCACGACCTCGGGGAGCTTTTCGGGGTCGATGTTCCGCGCGGAATCGTGCGCGTCCTTGACGCAGACGCTCTGCGCGCCGCCGGAGAGAACGCCCTTGCACGCCGCCCTGACCTCGCGCGTCATCTGCCGCGCAAAATGCTCGTACAAATCCTGCCCCTTTTCCGTCTCCGCCCAGTGGACGATGCCGCAGGTGCCCTCGATGTCCGAGGAGATGTAGATGCGTTTTTTGCTTGCCATGGTGTATCCGCCTTTCCGTTTAGTCGTCCATACGTAGGTGCTCATTTGCGAGCGCGAGGTGCATCATCAGCCCGTATCGCATGCACCTCTCGTCCGGCGAGAAATTCGGGCTGTGCAGCGGAAACGCCGATGCAGGGTCTGCGCCGCAGCCGAGGTTGTAAAACGCGCCGGGCGTATGTTCGATGAAATAGGAGAAGTCCTCCCCGCCCATGCTCGGCACGTCCTTGTCGCGCACAGATTCGCGCCCGAAGAGCCGCGCCGCAACATTTGCCACGAGCTGCGCCTGCTCCGGGTGGTTGACGAGCGGGGCGTACCCTTCGAGGATTTGCACATCCGCATTGCAGCCGTATGCCTGTGCGAGCGCCTGCGCGCGATGGATAACCTCTCTGTGCAGCAGCGCGCGCGTTTCGGGATCGCCCGCGCGCACGGTGCCGCGCAGCTCGACGGTTTCCGCGAGGATATTGCTCGCGGACCCGCCGCGGATTATGCCGAAATGCACGACCGCAGGCAGAACCGGCGCGACTGCCCGGGATACGATCGCCTGCAGCCCCGTCACGATGCCGCATGCGGCGACGATGGCGTCCCTGCCCGATTCGGGATATGCGCCGTGCCCGCCCTTACCGACGACGCGCACGACGATTTCGTCCGTGGAGGCGCAAAACGCCCCCGCTCGGCACTCGATGACTCCCAGCGGGAGGCGCGGCTGCACGTGCAGACCGTACGCAAAATCCACGTGCGGGTTTTCGAGCGCGCCCGCTTGCACCATGGGCTTTGCGCCGCCGTCCGTCTCCTCCGCCGGCTGAAAGAGGAGCTTTACCTTGCCGCGAAACCTGTGCCTGTTTTCGGAGAGGATTTTTGCCGCCGCGAGTACCATCGCCATGTGCATGTCGTGCCCGCAGGCGTGCATCATGCCCTCGTGTTCGGAGCAGAAGGGCGCGTTGTTGGACTCCGTCAGGGGCAATGCGTCCATATCCGCGCGCAGGGCTACGGTTTTTCCGCCCTCCGCCCCTTCGATGAGGCCGATTATCCATGTGCGCTCGGTCGTATAGGGGATGCCGAGTGCATCCAAAATTTCCGTAATCGCCTTTTGCGTCTTATATTCCGCAAAGCCCCTTTCGGGGATGCGGTGCAGCGCCCTTCGCACTTGGGTCATCCACGCTTCGTTTTCCGTGGCGAGGCGCAAAACCTCATTGTCCGTCATACAGAAACTCCTCTCCGTTTCTGTGGTATATGCGCGGCACGCGCTTTCCGATGCGCGCAAGCGCGTCGTTGCGGTTGATACCCGTATAAGAGGCGTATTCGTCGACGGAGATGCCGCCGCCCAAGAGCGTAGCGACATCCCCGGGCGCAACGCCTTCGATGTCCGTCACATCGACCATCATCTGGTCCATGCAGACGAGCCCCAGTACGGGAGCCCTCTTTCCGCGCAGTTCGACAAACCCCGCGTGGTTCGCCCTCGGGTACCCGTCCGCATAGCCGCAGGAGAGCGTCGCCACGACGCTGTCGCGCGCAAGCGGGTGCAGCTCGTCGTACCCGATGCGGTCGCCCTTTTGCACAAAGTGCAGTTGCGCGACGCGCGCGTGAAAGGAAATTGCCAGGCGGCATTGGGCTTTGTCCGCCAAATCGCGCGGGGCGACGCCGTAGAGCCACGCGCCGCATCGCACCGCGTTTCTGCGCCATTCGTTGTGGCGCACGAGGCCGATGCTGTCCAAAATATGGTGCACGGGGATGTTTTTTCCGATTGCCGCCTCCACGCGCGAAAACGCGGCGTAGTGCCTTTCGTCCTCTTCCGGCTCCCGCAGCGCGAGGTGGGTGTACAGCCCCTCGATTTCCAAAGACGCCATATCTTGCATTTCGCGTATGGCGCAAACGGCATCTTCCGGGGGAAACCCGAGCCTGTGCAGCCCGGAATCGACCTTAACGTGCAAAATCGCCTTTGTATTTGCCTCGCCCGCGATACAGGCGATGCGCCGCACCTGCTCTATGGAATACGCCGTGAAGCGAATGCCTTCATCGACCGCGCGGCGGATCTGACCGTCGCTGCCCGAAAGCCCTAAGATCAAAACGTCCGCGTCTGTTTTTTCGCGCAGGCGAAGAGCTTCCTCCGCCGTCGCGACCGCGAAGAGCCGCGCGCCCTCCGCGAGGAGCGTTTCGGCGACTGTGACCGCGCCGAACCCGTATGCATCCGCCTTGACGACGGGCAGCACGAACGCATCCTTTGCGAGGCGCTGCGCGCTTATATAGTTTTCGCGCAGGATATCGAGGGAGACCTCCGCCCAACACCGGCTCCGCGCGTCTTCGATCGTCATCGGCTCAAACTCCTCAACCCAAAATACCGAAAAAAGGGGCAGAGCGCAAGCGCCTTCCCCCTATATTGTATTGTCGTGCGGCGTTCAGTCTTCCGCGTCCTCTTCCTCTTCCATCGCGCGCTCGAACTCGGCGAACACGTTTTCGAGCACATCGTCGTCCTCGACAGTCACATACACCTCTTCGCCGTCCTGCGTGTCGATGCGAAGAATCAGCACCTCGTCCTCCTCCATGTCGTCGATGTCGTCCACGGGGGAGAGCACGACGTATTCGTCCTCTTTATAGCGAACGGTGAGAAGGTGTTCGAACCGAACGGTATTGCCGTCCTCGTCGAACAGTTCGACGATGTCGTTTCCGGAGTCCATGTTCCTGTTTTCGTCCATGTGAGACATTCCCCTTCGTCTGTAATATCTGTCGGCAAGCGTTGTCCTCCAGCCGCCCGCATCCAAAAACGCCTGCAAAATATAAGTAGAGGCGATTTTATCGATCACTTTTTTTCGGTTTTTGCGCGATACGTCCGCCGCGATCAGCATCCGCTCGGCGGACACCGTCGTGAGCCGCTCGTCCTGAAAGCGGACCGAAAGCCCCTTTTCCGCGAGCCGCGCGCAAAAATCGCGCACGATCTGCGCCCTTGCGCCCTCGTCGCCCGTCATATTTTTGGGCAGCCCCGATACCACGCGATCCGTTTCGTACATTCGGCACAGCTCTACGATGCGCGCGATGTCGTTTTCGATCCCCTTGGTGAAGATCGTTTCCACGCCCTGCGCGGTAAAACCCAGCGGGTCGGAAACCGAAACGCCGATGCGCCTATCGCCGATGTCGAGGGCAAGTATCCGCTTCATGTATGCTCTTTGTGCTCCACGTAAAACCGCACGAGCTCCTCGATCAATTCGTCGCGCTCCATTCTCTTGATGAGGGAACGCGCGTTGTTGTAGCTCGTGATGTATGTCGGATCTCCGGAAATGACGTATCCCACGATCTGCATGATGGGATCGTGCCCCTTTGCCTTGAGCGCCTGATACACCGCCATGATGATCTCTTCGGGAGAATCGGAAATCGCGAAGCGCTGTCCTTTTTCGCCGCTGTTGTCCATGTCGCACCCGCCTTCCAAACCAAAATACGATACCACATATAGTATACTACACAATGCGGAATTTTTCAATCAAACGCGCCACTATTCATAAAAATGTTACATACGCTCCAAGCCATGGGCGCGATTTTTCGTTTGACAAGGCGCGCACGTTGGACTATAATGAAATATACAGCGGAAGGGGGTTACATAATTATGAATAGTTCCAACGGACTGCGGAAATTTATGCGGCTTGGCAATGTGGGCTTGAGCGCTTTTTTTATCCTGATCGGGCTGGCGCTCCTGTTCGCGCCGGAGATTTCGGGCACGGCGATCGTCTGGGCGCTTGCGACGCTGTTGATCCTATTTGGCATCATCAGCATCGTCACCTATTTTGTCGATGAACGCTACGCCGTCATGCGGCGCGGCAGCTTTACGACGGGGCTTGCCGCGACGGCGCTGGGGCTGTTGCTCGCGATTCGCCCCACGATCCTGATCGCGTTTTTGCCGACCGTGTGGGGCTGCCTCCTGTGCTTCGGCGGGTTTTTCAAGCTGCAGGCGGCGATCGATCTTAAGCGCATGAGCTACAAGAGATGGTATATCGAGTTGATTATGGGCATCGTCACGGTCATATTGGGCGGCGTCGTGCTGTCCGATCCGTTTGAAGCGGCACTCGTCATGACGCGCTTTATAGGTGCTTCACTTTTGATCGAGGGCATCAGCGATGTCGTCGCAACGGTGACGCTCAACCGCGTCACGCACCTGTATTACCCCGACAGATAGCGGTTATTTGCACAAGCGAATAAAAGTACATATTCACGCGACGCTTTGCGCGCGTTCCGCACCGGAAATTGGGAAAGAAAGTACACATTTTTCCAATGGAAAGCGTTGCGGAGGCGCGCTTTGCGCCCTATACTATGGGCAGGGTTGCGCAGAGAAATCAAAATGAGGTGAAATCGTATGAAAGTACAAGAGATTCTGCGAAATGCGTGCGCGGAGAGACCCCGCCGCGCGCTGCCGGTTTTGTCTTTCCCTGCGGCGCAGAAGCTGCATGTGACGGTGCGAGACATCGTTTCGTCTGCCGAGGCGCAGGCGCGCGCGATGGAGTACATCGCGAAGAACACGGACACGATCGCGGCGGTAGGCCCCATGGATCTGTCCGTGGAGGCGGAATCGTTTGGCGCTTCGATTCGCTTTTCGGAGGACGAGATTCCTACGGTAATCGGCGCCCTGCTGAAGGATGCGGACGACTGCGATCGCCTTCAGATTCCGAAGGCGGACGCGGCGCGGTGCGGGCTCTACGCGGAGGCGGTGCGCCTCGCGAAGGCGCGCATAGCCGATAAGCCCGTTTTGGCGGGCATGATCGGGCCGTTTTCGCTCGCGGGGCGGCTCATGGACGTTTCCGAAATCATGATACTGTGCCTGGAAGAGCCGGAGACGGTGGAAATCGTGCTTGAAAAGGTCACCTCGTTTCTGTGTGCATACGCGCGCGCACTGCGCGAGGCGGGCGCGGACGGCATCGTGATGGCGGAGCCGCTCGCGGGCATCATCAGCCCCAAGATGATGCGCGAGTTCTCCGTGCCGTATGTGAAAAAAATCATCGACTCGGTGCAGGAGGGCGATTTCGGCGTGATATATCACAACTGCGGAAACGCGGTCATGCGGATGCTGCCGGACATCTTCGGGCAGGGCGCGATCGCCTACCACTTCGGAAACGCCGTGGACATGGCGGATGTTTTGAAGCAGGCGCCCAAGGACGCGATCTGCCTTGGGAACATCGACCCCGCGCTGCACTTTGCGGGCGGAACGCCCGAGGAGATGCGCCGGGCCGTGCGTGCGTTGCTGCAAAGCTGCAAGGGCGCGGAAAACCTCATCCTCTCCTCCGGCTGCGACATTCCCCATACCGCTTCCTGGGAGAACATCGACGCGTTCTTCGAAGCGGTTGCGATGGGTTAGGGCGATGTCGATACAAAAAGCGGGTTTCCCCGGCGGGAGTCCGCTTTTTTTCATGGAATCGGCGCGATGTGCCGAAACTTTTCCGTCTTGACGTAAATCGAAACTGTGTGCTTTCGAACTATCAAAAGCGCGAAAAATACGGAGGTTTTTTTGCAAACAAATGCGCTTGACAAAAGGAAACGGTTCCTATACAATGAAAGAACAATAGGGGAAAGGGGGCGTTCGGCATGCAGGAGTCCGGAGAGATGTATTTAGAGACGATTTTGCGAATTGGCAAGAAGAAGCCCACGGTGCGCGCGATCGACATCGTGGACGAAATGCGCTTTTCCAAACCCTCCGTAAGCCGTGCGCTGTCAAAGCTCAAAAAGGGCGACTGCGTGGAGGTGGACGAAAAGGGCTTTATCACCCTTACACAAAAGGGGCGAGCGATCGCCGAGAAAATCTACGAACGACACCGGGTGCTGACGGAGTTTTTCGTGGCGCTGGGGGTGGACGAGGAGATAGCCGCGCAGGACGCCTGCAAGGTAGAGCACGTCATCAGCGATACGACATTTGAAGCGATCAAGTGCCATGCGCATAGAGAAAGTGACAGACCTTGATGTAAGGTCTGTTTTTCATGGGGGGAGGGATTGCCGATGGAAGCGATGGGGCGGCGGCTCGCCATGGCGCGGAACACTGCAAGGCGCGGCGCATACGCCGCGGATATGGATTTTTTCGCGTGGCAAGGGGAAGCGAGAAAGTGCCTCGCAGACCTTTTGGGCATGGACACCTTTACCGCGTGCGACCTTTCCGTAGAAAAAGAATGGACGCGCGAGGGCGACGGCTATATCGAGACGCGATTGACGTTTCAAACGGAGGACAACTATCGCGCCGTCGCGCATGTACTGATTCCGAAAGGCGCGGCTTTGCCCGTTCCGGTGATGATCTGCCTTCAGGGGCATACCAAAGGCATGCACATTTCGATGGGGCGCGTCAAATATCTTGGCGATGCGCGGTCGATCGCGGACGAACAGGATTTTGCGCGGCAGTGCGTTTCGCGCGGTATCGCCGCGATAGCATTGGAGCAGCGCGGCTTCGGGGAGCGCGGCGGCACGAGAAAGGGGCCCGACTGCGCGCACTTGGCACTGACGGCGCTGTGTTTGGGCAGGACGCTCATCGGGGAGCGCGTTTGGGATGTGATGCGCGCGCTCGACATGGTTGAAGAAGCCTTTCCCGAGATCGATGCGCGAAGAATCGGCATCATGGGCCATTCCGGCGGCGGCACGGCGACGATCTACGCGGCATCGCTCGATGAGAGGCTGTTTGCCGCGATCTCCTCGTGCGCGCTGTGCGGCTTTGCGGAATCCATCATCGCAATCAGGCACTGCGCGTGCAACTATGTGCCGTCCGTGATGCGGTGGTACGACATGGGCGATCTCTGCGGGCTGATCGCGCCGCGCCCGCTGGTGATCGTGAGCGGAACGGACGACGAAATTTTCCCGATCGACTCCGCAAAACGGGAATTTGCGGCGGCAGAGGCGCTCTACCGCGCGTCGGGCGCGGCAGACAGGTTGTCCCATGCGATCGGACGCGGCGGGCACAGGTTCTATGCGGAGGCGGCGTGGAAGCGCTTTCTCGCGCTGACGAAAATCGCATAGCCGACAGAATAAAGGGCAGGTGTTTTTTGTGGATATCGTCAAGAGGCTCTGGCGGATGCTGGCGAAGTACAAAAAGATGATCGCCTTTGCGCTGGGCCTGCAGCTTTTGGTGATTTTGACGCGCCAGATCGCGCCGTTTCTGACGAAGGCGGTCATCAACGACGTGATTCCCACTGGGAATCTGTCCCTGCTCGCACCATTGTGCGCGGGGCTCATCGCGCTCGCCGTCGTGCGGGGCTCAAGCAACTATCTGCGCGGGCTGACGTTCGAGCGCGTGTCGCAGGATTTTGAGTACGACCTGCGCACGGGGCTGTACCGGCATTTGCAGGAATTGCCCTACGAATTTTACGACAAGAACCGCGTGGGCGAAATCATGTCGCGCATGACGGGCGACATCGAAGGGCTCAGAAACCTCATCGCTGGCGGCATCGTCACGATTTTCGACAATGCGCTCAACTTTGTGGGTGCGCTGATCTTCCTTTCGATCATGAGCTGGCAGCTGATGCTTGCGCTGCTCGCGTTCGCGCCGCTGCTCGCGTTCACGGCGTTTCGGTTCAACAAGCGCATCCGCCCCGTGTTTGCATCCATCCGCGAGCAGAACGCGGTGCTCAACACGCACACGACGGAGAACCTTTCGGGCGTGCGCGTAGTCAAGGCGTTCGCGCGGGAGCCGCATGAGAACGAGCGCTTCGAGAGGGAAAACAGGCACCTGCTCGACCTGCACCTCAAAGCGACGTGGGTGTGGAGCGATTTTGTGCCGCTGATGGAGCTGATGAGCGGGCTGTGCACGCCCGTCATGTTGGCGGTCGGCGGGTTTCTCACGCTTACGGGGCGCATGGACATCGGCACCTTGGTCGCGGTCAACGGCTATGTGTGGCTCATCACAAACCCGATGCGCCAGCTCTCCAACATCATCAACATGGTCGCGCAGGCGGTCACGAGCGCGGAAAAGCTGTTCTACTACCTCGATTTCGGCTCGAATATCCGAGAAAAGCCGGATGCGGCGTCGCCTGCGGAATTCAAGGGGCACGTGGTGTTTGACCGTGTGACCTTCAGCTACGGCGAAAAGGACGTCCTGAAGGACATCTCCTTCGAGGCAAAGCCCGGGGAGACCGTCGCGGTCGTAGGGGCAACGGGTTCGGGCAAGAGCACTCTGGTGTCGCTCCTCGGAAGGTTTTACGATGTCAAGAGCGGGTCTGTATCGGTGGACGGCATCGACGTGCGCGATCAAAAGCTCGCGCCGCTTCGCAGGCAGATCGGCTACGTCATGCAGGAGACGTTTTTGTTCTCCGATACGCTGACGGACAACATCCGCTTCGGCAGACCCGAGGAGAGCCAGGAAAAGGTCGAAGTCGCGGCGGACGTCGCGCAGGCGGCGGAATTTATCGACCACATGCCGCACGGGTACGAGACCATCGTGGGCGAGCGCGGCGTGGGGCTTTCGGGCGGACAGAAGCAGCGCGTCGCCATCGCGCGCGGCGTTCTGATCGAACCGTCCATCCTGGTGCTGGACGATTCCACCAGCGCGGTCGATATGGAGACGGAATACATCATCCAACAAAAGCTCAAAACGGTTCTGAAAGACCGCACCACGTTTGTCATCGCGCACCGCATTTCCTCCGTCAAAAACGCGAACCAAATTCTCGTGCTCAAGGACGGGGAAATTGCCGAGCGCGGCACGCACAGGGAGCTGCTCGAACAAAAGGGCATCTACTACGGCATGGTGCAGGACCAGTACAAGGACTTTGAGGCATATGCGGCGGGAGGTGTGGCGTAATGGCTATGCGTCTTAGGCAGATCGACGACGAGGCGTTGGAACGGCCGTTTAACAGAGGGCAATTCGTGCGCCTGCTCGGCTATATGAAGCCCTATGTAAAGCACGTGGCTGCGGCGTTCGCGCTGATGATTGTCGCGACCTTGTGCTCCCTCGGAAACACCTTCTTTCTCTCCCGTGCGATCAGCGAACTGCAGCAAAAGCTTAGCACATATATCGCGCTTTTCATATTCGGCATGGTGGCGATGACCGCATGCAACGCGCTGTGCACGAGAAAGCGCATCCGCCTGATGGACACGGCGGGCAGAAAGGCGCTCGCAACCTTGCGCGAGGACCTGTTCCGCCACATCCAGAGCCTCTCCTTCTCGTTTTTCGATACGCGCAGCGCGGGCAAGATTTTGGTGCGCGTCATCAATGACGTGAACTCGCTCAACGACCTTTTCACAAACGGCATCGTGAACGTATTGGTCGACTGCCTTACGCTGGTGTTCCTTCTGGTTATCATGCTGGCGGTCAACTGGAAACTGACGCTCATCTCCATGTGCATCCTGCCCGTGCTCGTGTTTCTTGCGTTTAAGGTGAAGCGCGAAATGCGGAAGAGGTGGCAGGTCGTTCGCATGAAGCGCAGCGCGATGAACGGGTATCTGCACGAGAGCCTTTCGGGCATGCGCGTCACGGAGGCGTTCGTGCGCGAGGAGGAAAACGCGGACACGTTCGAAAATGTGGGCGACGACATCCGAACGAGCTGGATGCGCGCGATCCAAATCAACAGCGCGTTCTGGCCCGCGCTCGACATCACGTCGACCGTCGGAACCGTGCTCGTGTACTATTTCGGCATCCGCTTTATGGGCAGCGCGACCAACCCTTTGACGCTTGCGGACCTTCTGCTCATCCTGTGGTACCTCGGAAGGTTTTGGGAGCCGCTCAACACGCTTTCGAACTTCTATAACAACATCCTGTCCGCTGCGGCATCCATGGAACGCATTTTCGAGATCATGGATACAAAGAGCGACATTCAGAATAAGGATGGCGCAAAGCCCCTCCCGCCCATCGAAGGGCGCGTGGAATTTGACAACGTCACCTTCGCCTACGACGCGGAAAAGGTCGTCCTGAAGGACGTGTCCTTTACCGTACAGCCGGGGCAGACCATCGCGCTCGTCGGCCCCACGGGCGCGGGCAAATCGACGGTCGTGAACCTCGTGAGCCGCTTTTACGACGTGCAGGGCGGCGCGGTTTTGATAGACGGGTACGACGTGAGGGATGTCGACCTGCGCTCGCTGCGCGAACAGATGGGCGTCATGATGCAGGACAGCTTCATCTTCTCCGGCACGATTATGGACAACATCCGCTACGGCAGGCTGGATGCGACGGACGAGGAAGTCATCGAGGCGGCGAAGGCGGTGCAGGCGCACGAATTCATCGCGCGGATGCCAAAGGGCTATCAGACGGAGGTCAACGAGCGCGGCTCGGGCCTGTCCGTCGGCGAAAAGCAGCTGATTTCCTTTGCGCGGGCGCTCCTGAACGACCCGAAGATTCTGATCTTGGACGAGGCGACGTCCTCCGTCGATACGCGCATCGAACTCATGATCCAAAAGGCGCTGGAAGTGCTGCTTAAGGGCAGGACGAGCTTTGTCATCGCGCACAGGCTCTCCACCATCCGCAGCGCGGATCGCATCATGGTCATTCAGGACGGCCACATCGCGGAAGCGGGTACCCACGACGAACTGATCCATTTGGAGGGCGGACATTACAGGGCACTGTGCGATGCGCAGTACCGTTTCCTGTTGGAGGAGGACACATGAGCTACAGAACCACGCGCAATGCCTGCTATCTCGCAATCTTCACGCAGGCGATCCAGAACAACCTGCCGCCGCTGTTGTTTATCGTGTTTCAGGAGAAATTCGGCATTTCCTTTGAAATGCTGGGGCGGCTGATTTTGCTGAACTTCGCCACGCAGCTCGTTGTCGACCTGCTGTCGATCCGCTATGCGGATAAAATCGGCTATCGCACTTGCATGATCGCGGGGCAATCGTTTGTCGCGCTCGGCTTTATCGGCATGTGCGTCTTGCCGCAGGTGTTGCCGAATCCGTATGTCGGCCTCGCCGCGTCCGTCATGGTGGCGGCGATCGGCGGCGGGCTCACGGAAGTACTGGTCAGCCCCATCGTCGAGGCGATGCCGGGCGACGAAAAGGCAGCGGCGATGAGCATGCTCCATTCCTTTTACTGCTGGGGGCAGGTCGCGACCGTATTGGGCACGACGCTGCTCTTGCAGGCGATCGGGCACGACAACTGGCGGCTGATTCCGCTCGCATGGATTTTTGTGCCGATTGCGAGCGCCGTGCTCTACACGAAGGCGCCGTTCCCGCAGCAGCCGCACGAGGCGGAAACGATGTGCCTCGGCGGGATGCTCAAAAACCATATATTCATCGCCGCGATGATCGTTATGGTCTGTGCAGGTGCGAGCGAACTGACCATGTCGCAGTGGAGCTCCCTCTTTGCGGAAAAGGGGCTGCGCGTCACCAAGGTGATCGGCGACCTCGCGGGACCGTGCCTGTTCGGCGTGCTCATGGGACTGGGCAGAATGCTGTACGGCATTTGGGGGAGCAGGCTTCCGCTGCGCAAATGCCTCATCGGGTGCGCGGTTTTGTGCGTCGTTTGCTATCTGACGGCGGCGCTGTCCGCATCGCCCGCTGTGGCGCTTGCGGGCTGCGCGCTGTGCGGGCTTTCGGTCAGCCTCATGTGGCCGGGCTCCCTCAGTAGGACGGCGAAGCTCTTTCCCACGGGCGGTACGGCGATGTTCGCGCTGCTCGCGATGATGGGGGATACAGGCTGCTCCTTAGGACCATGGATGGCGGGCGCGATTTCCGACGCGGTGGAGAGGATGCCGTTCGCGGCGCACAAGGCGGCAGAACTTGGGCTGACGATGGACCAGATCAGCCTGAAGGCAGGGTTGCTTTTCGGCGTGATTTTTCCGGTGATTCTCTTGATCGGAACAATGAAGATGAAGGATGAGGGGGATGCCGCTTGAACTGGGATCTGACGAAATTATACACGTCCTTTCGGGATGCGCGCTTTTTGGAAGATTGCAAAACGGTTTCGGAAAAGCTGGATGCGCTCTTGGCGGATGCGGGCGCGTTTGACGAAACGAGCGGGCATCTGAAGCGGCTCTTGCGGGCGTTTTCGGACGCAACGGAGCTTTTGTCGAAAACGTTTTTGTTCGCGCAGCTCTCCGTCGCCGCAAATGCCGACGACGAGGAGGCAAAGGCAGCCTGCGACAGGCTGTTCCCGGAGGAAAACAAGCTCAAGCGCGCCGCGAGCGCGTTTGCGCGAAAGCTCGGAGAGATTCGGGATTTGGACGCGCTGATCGGCGAAGACGAATATCTGCTTCAACACCGGGCGTTTCTTATGGAGTGCCGCGAGCGGGCGGCGCACAGCATCGCCCCCGAACTGGAGCCGTGGATTCTCGAAATGCAGCTCACGGGCGGCACGGCGTGGTCGCAACTGCGCGACCAGTTGGACGCGACGCTCATGGTGGATGTGAACGGCGAAAAAATGCCGCTTTCGGCGGCGCGAAACTTCGCCTACAGCGCGGACGCGAAGACACGGAAGGACGCCTATAAGGCGGAACTCGCGGCATACCCCAAGGTTATGCAGCCGATGGCGGCGTGCCTCAACGGCATCAAGGGGGAGGCGCTCACGCTCATCAAATTGCAACACTACGAAAGCGTACTCGAAAAGACGCTCGCGGAGAGCCGCATGTCGAGGAAGACGCTGGACGCGCTTCTTGCAGCGCTCAGGGACAGCTTTCCGATGTTCCGAAGGTATTTCCGCCTCAAGGCAAAGATGCTGGGCTATGACGGAGGGCTGAAATTCTGCGACCTGTTCGCTCCGGTCGGCAAGATCGATGCGAAATACTCGCCGGAGGAGGCGAAGGCGCTTCTGATTCGGGAGCTCGGCGCATTCAGCCCGAAGATGGGGCAGATGATCGAGCGCGCGTTTTCCGAGCGCTGGATCGATATGTATCCGAGGGAGGGCAAGTCCGGCGGCGCGTTCTGCGCGGGCGCGTATGTGCTCGGCATCAGCTACATCCTGACGAATTTCGACGGGAGCTATTCCGCGGTATCGACCCTGGCGCACGAACTGGGGCACGCCTATCACGACTTCTGCATGAAGGACGAGCCGATCCTGCTCACACAGTGCCCGATGCAGCTCGCGGAGACCGCGTCCACCTTTAACGAAACGCTGCTCGCCGCGCAGATTCTGAAGGATTGCGATACGGATATGCGAATCGCGATTTTAGAGGCACAGCTTTCGGACGGCGCGCAGGTGATCGTGGACATCATGTCGCGGTTCCTGTTCGAATACGAGGTATTCGAGACGCGCAAGGATCATGCACTCACGCCCAAGGAACTGTGCGCGATCATGGAAAAGGCGCAAAAGGAGACCTACGGCGACGGGCTGGACCCCGAGTGGCTGCACCCCTTCATGTGGGCGTGTAAGTCGCACTACTACTCGACGGGGCTGCACTTTTACAACTTCCCCTATGCGTTCGGCCAGCTTTTCGCGCTGGGCGTGTTCGCGAAGCGCGGGGAGATGGGGAAGGGCTTCCTGCCCATGTACGAGGAATTGCTGCGGGCAAGCGGCAGCGGAAGCGTCGAAGAGGCGGCACTGCGCGTCGGGATCGACATCACGGACAGGGCATTTTGGGACAAATCCATGGAAGTCTACGCGGAAAAGCTCGCGATGCTGGAGGAATGCCTCTGAGGGATTGACGGGTTCGCGTTTCTGCCGCATCCTTTGGCAGGATAACAACGGGAACGCCCGCCCACCCGCCCTATATTGGTTGGGTAGGGTAGCGGTCACCGTGCGATTCGTTCCAAATCTATATGTTCTGGCGGGCGAATGGTAACTTTTTTGATAAAACATCTGTCTCTGCGGTTGAAGCGGCTGTCCGAGTATGGTATACTATAATTGTAACTATATTTTGAGGAGGCATAATCCTAATGAAACGCACTGTTTCTGCGTTTATTGTAGGGGCGCTGATCCTGTGTGCCCTCGCGCTCTCGCCGATGTACGCGTTTGCCGAAGATGCGCCGCGCACACTTCCCATGGACGGGACGTATATTGCCGTTCAAAACAAGGATACCTTTTTGGTCAGCGTACCCACTTATACGGCCATCAAATGCAAGGTCTATGGCGTGCTGAAATTTGATGAAGGCGTGTATTCGGGCATGCCCGCCAAAGATGCTACGGGCAATTACAGGTATCAGATTGTCTATCTCAACCCCGGAGAGACGATTCTACACCTTAACACTACATATACGATCACCGGGGTTCAGAAACTGGCGGTCGTTCAGGTGACCCCGCTTTCACAAATCAATGAGTGCGAGCCCGACAATGACAGTATTCAAACGGCGCCGGATCTCGTGCCCGGGCGTACCGTGCGGGGATTAGGTACCATTAAGAATGCCGATTATTACCGCATCACGGTGGAGAAGTCCAGCACGCTGAAGTTCTCGGTGACGCTGCACAACTGCTGGTTCAATATGTTTCTGACCGGTTCCAACGGAACTTCCGTTGCCGGATATATTGAGCCGAAGGAACCGTCGCTCAATAAAAGCCGCAGGACCACCCGTACATTTTCCGTAATGCCCGGCGTCTATTATCTGTATGTCCCTGCTCCACGATACAATCCCCTTACCTTGATGCCCAGCTACGGTCGGTATGACGTGAAGATGACCGTTTCCAAAACAAAATTCAAGCTGAACATCAAGGGGCCTTCCACCCTGTCCGAAGGCGTATGCCAGCATTATGAGTACACCGTCAAGCCCTCGGCGCTCGATAGCCAGTCCCTGCCTGTAACGTATAGCCTGGATCAGAAGTCGCCGGTGCTTGAGATGGACGGCAGCATGCTTCGGGGGCGCCAAGTCGGGACGGCAAAGCTCGTGCTCACTCTGTACGGAAACCGCTTCACCAAGAAAATCAAGGTGGTGCCCAACGTCTATGTCCGCAACAGACCAAAAACGGGTAAAATGGCCGCGGTGTATATCTCCCATAAATCCCTTCGCTATAAGGACGGAATGGTCTACGCAGAGGTCTTTGTGACCAATAAGACCAAGTTTCCTCTATACGGCATCGGAGATATATACGGCGAGGTGCTGGACCTAAAGGATGACTATTCCTACTGTTACATGAAGCTGCCGGACTGGGTACCCGAAAAGCCCCTCAGACCGGGCAAAAGTGCCGTGATTACATTTGCGTACGAACAGGGGGTCGATGGCGTACCCGACTTCCGCACGAAGCGTATCAACGCCTTGATTACCGAAGGGAATCCATATTTCATGCCCTTTGCGGGCGGTTAAAATTCTCCTTTTTGCGTCGGCTGCGCATGATCGGATGGGGGAGGCTTTCCCGCCCCTCGCACACCACCGTACATGCCGTGAAAAGTTGGGATTTGTCGGCAAATGCGCCCCTTGTAGACTTTTCACCGCAGACTGACGGCATGCCCGCCATACAAAAAGCAGCCCATCCTCCGTTTCTGTGGGGGATGGGCTGCTTTCACCATACTATATTTCCGTCGTCATGCCGTCATAGGCGGCGAAGACATTTTGCGGGAGCGAGCGTTGCAGGATGTCCTGCGGGGGATGCAGCGTCCGCGCGAGGTGCGTGAGGAAAACGGGCGCGCCCTCCCGAAGCATTCCGTTGTGGCGCAGCACGGCGGAAAGGTGCAGCGCCATTTCGAGCGTCATGTGTCCGCCAAGGATGCGCAGATCGTGGGGGAAGGCGCTGCCGACGGTCGCCTCCGCGACGAGCGCGTCAAACGCCATGCCGTGTAGGAGGTTTGTGGCTTTCACGAGCGGCCACGAGGTGTCCGTCAGATACAGGATGCGGCAATTCCCGTCGTCGATCGCGTAATTGAGCGCGACTTCGTAGCGCCGTTCGGTCGCGTGGTTTGCGGGAATAGGGAAGATGCGCACATTCCCCGCCTCGTACCAGCGCCCGACGCACATGGGGATTGCGGTGATGCCGTCGATATCGACTTCCTGCGCCCAGCTTTCGTGCGCATACAGGCGGCACGGGGCAAAGCGCGCGGCATCTGCGGGCGTGTAATGGTCGCGATGGCTGTGCGTGATCGCGATATCGACGCCTGAAAGCTGCGCGGGCGCGCCGACCACATCGAGCAATAGCGAACGGTTGACGAGGGTCGAGGTAAAGCGCCGCTCGCCGCTTTGGTCGGGGAGGTGATCGGCGGCGCCGGTTCCGAGAAAAGTCAGAAGCATAACAGCACCTCCATCCTGCGGTTTGCGTCGGTCACGATGGCGGAAAGGAGGCTGTCGCGCTCGGCGGCGTCCTTCCCCTTCGCGTTCACGTTAAGAATTACTTTAGCTCGTAGCCGATCCTCTCAGCGCGCTCGTCGATGATGCTCTGACCGCCGGAAGCCAGGTAGTCGGCCATACCGGCGTCGTAGGTCGCATCGAAGTCCTCGGGAGGACCAACGATGGCTTTGCACAGGAATGCGTCGCGCTTCTCAGACAGAGAAGAACCAATGCCCTCTTCAGAAGAGATGGTACCCACGTTGAAGTGCGCCACGGTACGGCCGCCGTTGGTGGAAGCTGCCAGCGCCTGCACAACGTCATCGGCATCGATGCCTGCATAGTTCAGGGCCTGAGAGTTGTTGGTCAGCTCGGTATCAAACAGGTTTAGGCCGTTGATGGTGATGGTGTAGTCGATGTTCATGCCAGAGTTCATGATGTCCGGAGCGATGGCAGCGATGGTCTTCTTCGCGCCATTCTCGACAACCTCATGGTTGATGCCCTCGTCGCCGATCTGCAGGTAAGTCACAACCTCAGGAGAGGAGATGAAATCCAGGTACAGCAGGGAAGCCAAAGGTTCTTCATTCGTGTAGGGGAAGAATACCTTACGGTCAACGGAGTCGGCCAGGAACTTACGGTACACACCTGCGTCGTTCTGGAAGCACTCGATGGCGATGAAGTTGGCATCTTCGCCCACATTGCGCTTCAGGTTTGCGATGATGGACTCATCGCCATTACGGTAGGGATAATCCCAGTTATGCATGAATGCGCCAACGAAGCCGGCCTTCATGTAGCTGTCCTCGGTGGTATCGCCGGGGCCGTACAGAGCGAAGTCCTTCCAGAGCAGGTCCATGTTGTACCACTTGTTCAGCAGACGGACACCTTCCTTGTAGCCGGGGTAGAGCAGGTGACGATCATCAAACCCCTTCACGTAGAGCTCTTCGTCGGCCGTAGCATCGGGCACAAAGGAGGTCAGCAGGTGGTCGTTGCGCCAGCCGATGTCGTAGGAGGTGGTGTAGGGAATCATGCGATCGGCGTCGGCGCCCAGCAGCAGCGCAGCGTTGTCCTTGAAGGCAATCAGCATCTGCTCGAACTCTTCGGTAGTGGTGGGGGCTTCCATGTTCAGCTTGGCGAGCCAGTCCTCACGAACGAACAGGTTGATGCGGGCACGGACAGCCAAGATAGCTTCAATCGCCCATAGGGAGCCGGTCTCGGGATCCAGATCGTAGTAGATATTGTAGTCGCCCAGCAGGTTGAATAGGTTTGAAAGCTTGTCCTTGTGCTCCTCAATATAGGGGGCCATATCCAGCACGCCGCCCATGTTGGCGTAGGTCTGGATGGTGGGGTAAGAGTAGGTCACGCACACATCGGGCGCGGTACCGGCGGCCAGCAGGTTGTTGATCTCGTCAACCTCGGTCCAGCGGGGAACGCTCACGTACTCAACGATGACGTTGTACTTCTCGATCATGCCCTTCTTGATGTAGTCGGTGAACTTGTTGTTCGTCGGATCGGTGCCGCCATCGTTGGAACGGTTGTAGACTTCAACGGTGATGGTCACGGGTTCGGTGAACTTGCCATCCACGAACTTGCCTTCAGCGCCCGCGTTGACGAGGCCAAGGCTCACCAGCACGGACAGTACCAGCAGCAGAGACAGGATACGCTTCATATGGGTTTCCTCCTTCTTATTTCTTACGGGCTTGACGACCCATAAAGATTCGATTTTCTCTCCGGCGCTCGTCTTTGGGGATTGCGCGCCGAAAGCATTATCCCATTACCCTTTGACGGCGCCGATGGTCACCCCGGTGACGAAGTAGCGCTGTAGCCAAGGGTAAATCAGCAGAATCGGGACGGTGGCGAACATGACCGTCGCCATCTTCATCGTTTCACCTACGCCCGGATCGAAGAAGCCTTCCTGGGTGCCGATTTCAATGGATGTGGTGTTCTGCAGGATGTTATACAGAAGCAGCTGAATGGGGAACAGCTTTTCGTTCTTGACGTACATCAGTGCATCGGAGAAGCCGTTCCAGCGGCCGACTGCGTAAAACAGCGCCAGCGTCGCCAGCACGGAGGTGGACAGGGGAAGGTAGATTTGGATCAGGGTACGGAAAGGACCTGCTCCGTCGATCTCCGCCGCCTCGCGCAGGCTGTCCGGAATACCGAAGAAGAACGAACGCATGATAATCATGTTGAACACGCTCAGACAGTTCGGGACGATCAGCACCCAAACAGTATCCAGCAGGTTCAGGTTCTTCATCAACAGGTAATGCGGGATGGTGCCGGCGGAGAAATACATCGTCAGCACGATGATGGCATTGATGACCTTGCGCCCGCGCAGCTTGTCAAAAATCAGAGGAAAGGCACACAGCACGGTCATCGTCATGGAGATGAGGGTGCACGCTGCCGTCAACACGGCCGTATAGCCCAGGGAGTAGGTGTACTTGGCATCTTTGAGCACGTTGGTGTAGGCGTCGAGATTGATGCCCTTGGGCCAAAGCAGCACTTCGTTGCGGTTGAGGTAGTAGGACGAAGACAGAGAGCGTGCCAGCACGTTGAGCAGCGGCACCAGGCAGATGAAAATCAGCACATAGCAGGCGGCTACGATGATCCAGTCGCCGACCTTCACTTTCCAGGATTTGATCATTTCGCACCTCCTCCTTACCACACGCCGCGCTCGCCAAGCCTATTGGCAACCTTGTTTGCACCGAGCAGGAAGAACACGCCGATCACAGACTGGAACAGACCGACGGCCGTAGACAGCGAGAACTGCATACCCTTGATGCCGCGCTGGTATACATAAATGGAAATAACGTTGGAAACATCGGTGACCAGCTTGTTGCTCAGCACGTAGGGACGGTCAAACTCTGAGCCGAGGATGCGGCCAAGGTTCATGATTAGCAGCGTCACGATGGTGGAACGCAGACCGGGCAGCGTCACATGCCAAACCTTGCGGAAGCGGCCGGCGCCGTCTACCGCAGCGGCCTCATACAGCTCAGGGTTGATGCCGGTGATGGCGGCCAGGTAAATGATGCTGTTCCAGCCGGCTTCCTTCCACACGCCCAGTGCGATGTAGGTGGCGACCCAGTTGCCGGAATCATCCAGAAAGTGAATGGAATCCATGCCCATTCGGTTCAGGATGATGTTGATTAGACCATCGCTGGGGGCGAACAGGCGCAGCGCCAGATCGGAGATGATGATCCAGCTCAGGAAATGAGGCAGGTACACCACCGTCTGGGTGAAGCGCTTGAAGCGCTTGAAGGTCAGCTCGTCGAGCAGCAGCGCCAAAATGACGGGCGCCGGAAAGCCTATGAACAGGTCGAGCAGGTTCAAGGTGATGGTATTGCGTAGTGCATAGATGAAATCGCGATCCCTGAATGCCTTGATGAACCATTCAAAGCCGTTGTTGTTCGCCCATTCCACTTCCCACGGCGGCTTAATAATATTGTTCTTTTTGAAGGCGCTGAGGATGTATGCCATGGGTGCATATCGGAATACCACAAAAAAGGCTACAGGCAACAGAAGCATGATGTACAGCGTGCCGTAGCGGCGCATGTACTGCTTCCAGGACATACCGGCGCGATGTGTGCCCGCATATCTGCTCGGGGGAGGTTGGATGATACTCACCGTGTTTCCTCCTGTTCAATAGTATTCTGCCCGTCGGTCGTCATACAACACGCGCCTTTGGGGAAGGCAAAGGACTCGTGTTGTACGGCGAACAGGAGCATTTTCTCGGTCAAAGAAACCGCATTTCTCAATGCATATGCTCTTTTGCCACAAATCACACAGCGCCCGCGTGCGGTGCAAATCGAAAACCGTCAAAATCGAACTGCGATCTCGACGGGAATGCGAATGTCGCCGTATACATACAATCCGGCGATATGCGCGGTTTCCTCCCGACAGCATCCTGCGCACGTACCGTGATTGGGCTTTGCGCAAGGCGTTTCTTCCCCGAACATGCAGCATGGTCTCCCCGGAGCTTTCGAAATCCATCCCGTTACCACTGCGGGCAAAGCCGTCACCATCGGCGAGGTCTGCATCGACGGTATGCAATGCCATATTCCTCGCGAAGATTGGGTACAGGAAAATTCTTTGAGGCGGATTTTCCTGCACATCTCAAAGCA
Source organism: Christensenellales bacterium (assembly GCA_050946115.1). Taxonomy (GTDB): domain Bacteria; phylum Bacillota; class Clostridia; order Christensenellales; family Aristaeellaceae; genus CAYFRC01. Next base: position 23,220 of record JBMNUF010000013.1, on the reverse strand, counting down.
AGGGGCGATTCCGTTGATACGACTTCATGCGCTCGGCTTTCGTGCGCTTGCGGGCAGCACGGGGCAAAGCTCGCGGCGCCTACGGGCGTATAGTGGTCGCAGCGGCTGTGCGCGATCGCAATATCGACGCCGGAAAGCGGCGCCGGTTTCGAGAAAGGTCAGAAACATTACAGCGCCTCCATCATGCGGTTTGCGTCGGTCACGATGGCGGAAAGGAGGCTGTCGCGCTCGGCGGCGTCCTTCCCCTTCGCGTTCACGTAGAGCTTGATCTTCGGCTCCGTGCCGCTCGGGCGCACGCATACCCACGCGCCGCCCTCCATTTCATAATAGAGCACGTCGGACGCGGGCAGGCCGTCGTAGCCGTTTTGGTAATCCCGCACCTTGGTGACGGCTTTGCCGCCGAGGACTGCGGGGGGATTGCGGCGGAGGGACGCCATCATCGATTTTTGCTTTTGCAGGCCGTCCACGCCCGTTAAAGATACGGAGGTGACGGATTCGCCGTAGTAGCCGTATTTCGCGTACAGGCTCTGCAGGCGGTCGTAGAGGGTGATGTGCTGCTTTTTGCACAGCGCGGCGAGCTCCGCGATCAGCATACAGGCGTTCACGCCGTCCTTGTCGCGGACGTCGGTGCCCGAGAGGAAGCCGTTGGACTCCTCAAAACCGAACACAAAGGTGTATTCGCCCGTGTCTTCGAACTGCTGAATCTTCTCCGCGATGTACTTGAAGCCCGTCAGCACGTCGAACAGCTTCACGCCGAAATCGTCGCAGATTGCCTGCGCCATGTTCGTCGAGACGATGGACTTGACGGCGGCGGCGTTTTTCGGGAGCGTGCCCTTTTCCTTTTTCTGCTCTAAGATGTAGTGCAGCAGCAGGCAGCCGATCTGGTTGCCCGTCATGGTGTGTACGTTGCCCTCCCTGTCCTTTACGGCGACGCCGACGCGGTCGCAGTCCGGGTCGGTGCCGAAGACGATGTCCGCGCCGATCTCCTCCTGCAGCTTCAAGCCGAGCGCGAGCGCGGCGGGATCCTCCGGATTGGGCGCGGCGAGGTTCGGGAAATCGCCGTTGGGCATCTCCTGCTCCTTGACGACGGCGACGTTTTCAAAGCCAATCTCCGACAAAATGCGCCGCACGGGGACGTTGCCGGAGCCGAACAATGGGGTGTAGACGATCTTGAGCGTTTTCCCCATTTCGCGCGCGAGGTCGGGATTGACGCAGAGCTTCTTAATGGATGCGATGTATGCGTCGTCCACTTCCTGCCCGATCCACACGAGAAGCCCCTTTTCGAGCGCCTCTTTTTCGTCCATGGACAGCGCGTCCTGATAGGTCAATGTGTCGCGGATGTCGGTGATGACCTTCGCCCTGTCCGGCGGCATCTGCCCGCCGTCCTCCCAGTAGACCTTGTAGCCGTTATACTGCGGCGGGTTGTGCGAGGCGGTGATGACGATGCCCGCAGCGGCGCGAAGATGGCGGATCGTAAACGAAAGCACCGGCACGGGGCGCAGCGAGGTGAAGAGAAACGCCTTTACGCCCTTTGCGCACAGCGTGAGTGCCGCCTGCAATGCAAATTCCTGCGACATCCGCCTCGAATCGTAGGCGATGGCGACGCCGCGCGCGGCGAAATCCTCGCTTTCCAAGAGGGCTTTTGCGAAAGCGGCGGTCGCGAGGCGCACATTGGGCGCGTTCATGCGGTTGAGCCCCGCGCCCAACACGCCGCGCATGCCCGCCGTGCCGAAGGAGAGCGGCGCGTAAAAGCGATCCCGGATCTCCTTCGGATCGTCCTTGATGGCGATGAGATCCGCGTAAAGCGCGGGATCGTCCTTGCACATTGCAAGCCAAGCCTGGTATTCCTGTTCGGGTCGCATGATGTATGTCCCTCCGTTTTCTTATTAAAAGGCAGGGCGACCTTTCGGGTCGCCCTATGGTTCTACCTTATTTCTTGCCGTCCAGATGGGCGTTGAGCTTGGAAACCAACTCGTCCACATCCACGCCGTGCACGGCGCACGCCTGCTCGATGCTCTCGGCGGTCGCATGGGGGCAGCCGAGGCAGTGCATGCCGTAGCTCATGAAAATGGGGGCGATGGTGCGATCGACGCGCAGTGCTTCGGCGAGGGTCATGGTCTTGGTAATCATTCGATGGTGTCCTCCTAAAATTCAATTTCCATTCCGTCGTAGGAGACGAGGCACGTGCCATCCATCTCCTCGGAGAGCGCCTGATAGGTATAACCGCCGTTGTGCGAAAAATGGTTCAGGACAAAAATTGCGTCATTCTTTGCCGCGCCGGATGCGAGGAGCCGCTCGCGCATTTCAAGCGCTTCGCGCACGCCCATGTGGCCGCTGCCGCCGTCCGCCTTTCCGGAAGTGCAGTCCAAAGACACGAGGTCGATGCCGCGCCCCTTGAGATACTCGAAGGACTCCGCGGGGAATATGGCGGTATCGTGCGCGTAAAGGAGCTTCCTTCCGTCCTTTTCGAGGAGGTAGAACAGCGCGCACTCGTGCCCCTGCATGTGCTCCGCCTTCAAAGCGGTCGCGGTATAGCCTTCGGCGGTTTCAAACGGCTTGAACGGTTCGATCGCGCGAAAGCGGATGCGGCTCTCGTCGCGCCGCTCGAGGCGGTCCCGGTACATCCTTTCGACGTCGCGGCTGCCGTACACGGTGAGCGGCTTTGCACCGTCGGGCAGCACCGCGTAGGGCGCGAGTCGCGCCTGAATGTCGTGAAAGGCGAAGTGGTCGCTGTGGCTGTGCGTGATGAGAAGCGTTTCCAGCGCGGAAAAATCGAGATTGTCGCGCAGGATGTGCAGGTACGTGTCCGGCGGGAAATCGAGCTTGATTTTGCCGTCCACAAGCGCGCCGCAGCGCGTGCGGATTTCTTTTCCCTTCACTTTGCGTGCGTTTTGGCAGATATCACACGTGCAAAAGAGTGCGGGAATCGCCTCATACGCGGCGGTACCCAAAAAACGGATGCGCATAGGGAGCGTATTTCCTCCTTATCGTTCGCCGAGGATTTTTTCGAGAGCGCGCGCCGTGCGGAAGACGATGTCTTCGGGATAGACGCTGTTCACGCCCATTTCCGCGGTGAGCGGGCCTTCGTAGCCGTTTCGGTTCAGCGCGTCGATCACGGCGGGGAAATTCACGTCGCCCGACAGGAGATCCACAAAGCCGGCGAGCGTTCCGACTTCGCGCTTGAAGTCCTTCACGTGTACGCGGCAGATGCGGCAGCCGAGGATATCGATCCACTGCTCGGGCCAGCCGTATTTGAGGACGTTGCCGACATCGAGATAGACCTTAACGCGCGGGGAATCGACCGTATCGATGAGCTCTCTGAACTCGCGCGGGGACATGAGGAAGTTATTCCACACGTTTTCCACGCCGATGGTGACGCCTAACTCTTCCGCATATCCCTTGAGGTCGTTCAGGTTATCGATCGTGCGATACCACGCGTCCTCATATTTCACGGGATCGTCCGCACCGCCCCAGAACCCGGAGCCGACCGTCGCGGGGACGAAGAGGATTGCGTCCACACCCAAAAGCTTTGCGCACTCCAGCTGGCGGCGCACCTGCTCTTTGGCGATCTTGCGAATGTTTTCGTCGTTAGAGGTGGGCGAATAGCTCCACGTCAGGCCGCTCGCCAAGGACGTGAGCTTGATGCCGATATCCTCCGCCGTGCGCTTGAGCGCAAGAAATTCGCCGTCTGCGGATTCGAGGGACAGTGCGCCTGTTTCGCTGAGCGCCGGCTCGAACCCTTCAAAGCCGGAAATTTTCGCGAGGCGCATCATCTCGGGCACGGTCATTCCGCTCGGGAAGGACCACTGGTTGATGGACTTATACATAATGCCACTCCTTTCTTATTCGACGACGACGCCTTTCTGCAGGAGGATGTTCGCATACAGGGCGGTTTCGCCGGTTGCAACGATGCAATAGGCCTTCTTGGCCTCCTCATAGAATTGGAATCGCTCGATGTTGCGAATCTTAACGTCCTTCTGATGTTTGCCGATGACCTCGACATAGTCCTTCCAGATGGGAGGTTCGGCATCGCCGCTTCCGGGGACGACCTCCATCAGCCCCACGGGCGCCTCGACATAGGTATCGAGCGGGTACAGGCGCAGGATCGCGCCCAAAATCTCCGTCACGCCGTGGCCGTCGAGGCGGACGAGGCGCTTGGCGTATGCAGCGGCGGGGAAATTGCCGTCGCCGATGCAGAGCACGTCGCCGTGCCCCATTTCCATTAGAATCTTGAGCAGCTCGGGGGAGAGGATCGAAGGAACACCCTTCAGCATACAATACACTCCTTTGCGCACCTTTGTTTGGGTAAAGTATAACACAGAAATGGGCTTCTTGTAAAGAGTATTTCGGAAATACGGCGGGTTCCGCGCGTCAGATATACAGGAGGTTTTGATACTTCGTGGGGAGGTTTTCGGCGTATAAATGCCCGTCGCCCGAGAGCGTGAGGACGCAGGGCACGACCTTTCCGTACATCTCGCGGAAATCGATTATAGTAAGGCCCGTATGCCCCATGTCAAAGGAGGTGCAAAAGAGGGGATAGGGGATGTCGAGCACGCAGCTTAAAAACGCCAGCCCGAAGCCCTGGTGCGCGAACAGCGCGATCCTGTCGTCGTTCGGGCGGACGGCGCGGTAGGAGTTGTTTTCGAGGTCGTGCTCGTAGCCGAGCTCGGCGAAAAAGGCGTCCGTATGGCGCTGAATGCGCAGTATGCCCTCCCGCAGCATCGTTCCTTCAAACGCGGGGTGGGTATACCACGCGCGCCCGAGCGCGCGCACGTCCTGTCGCAGAAAGAGGTTTCGATATACGGGGTGCGAAAACGCCCATGTATAGCCGCCGTCGTCCGTCGGCATCGCGAGCTGGCGCCATGCGTGGGATTCGTTGCACCAGTCGAGGATCTCCATATTTTTCTTCAAAATCTCGCAGCAGGGCGCGGCGGTCATGCGCGCGCGATTCGAAGAGGAGGCAAAAATCCTGTCTGCGCCGTGCAGCGCGATGCGCCGACCGACGGCATCCGCCTGCCGCTGCCCGAGGGCCGTCAGCGAATCGGGATCGTAGATGGGGTCGCCGTGGCGAATGTAATAGAAAAGCATGATGTCTCACCCTCCTGCATTTGTATATACCGTCTCGCACGTACCTATATACCATAGCATACCGCGCTTTTTTCTGCAAGTAAAAAATCTCCCTTGCGGGAGACTTCTGTGAGCAGCGTCTGTAAGCCGAGTTCTGTCTTGGACGATCATCTGTCTAGGCATGCCGTCGCCGGCATGCTCAAGCGATTACCCGAGGGCGTGACGGGCAGCCACATATGCCCTCCTATCAATCTTGCACCGGGTGGGGTTTACAGCGCGGACAAGTTGCCATGCCGCGGGTGAGCTCTTACCTCACCTTTTCAGCCTTACCCTTGCGGGCGGTATATCTCTGTTGCACTTTCCTTGAAGTCGCCTCCACCGGTAGTTAGCCGGCACCCTGCCCTACGGAGCTCGGACTTTCCTCATGCGCCGAAACCGCGCACGCGACCGTCCGGCGCTCTCACAGCAAGTGCAGGATACCATATCCGGATGCGCCTGTCAAGCGCGGGCATGGAAATTTTGCCCGAAAGATGCGTGATCTACGACAAGAACCATTCGAGCGACTTTTTCCCGTATAGCCTCGAAAGGTCCACGCGCACCTTGATGCCCGGAATATAGCCCATGCTGGTGTACTGGTGCAGGTCGCACGGGAAGAGCGGGTCGGCGCTGACCGAGCCGGTGTTCTTTCCGTAGCGCGGAATCCAGATGAAATCGGCTTCGCCCGTGTTGATGTTGAGCTGGCTGTAGAGGTTGTGTGCGATGTAATAGCCGATTTTGCGCGCGCCCAAATTCTTCAGCGTCGCGCGGAAGGCGGACACGTTTTCGCGCGTGACGAAGGGCTTTTCGATATCGTACACGTAAAAGAGCGGTTTGTAGGGAGAGGAAACGGCGTAGAGCGTCTGCGCCTCGAGCGCCGCCTCTTGGGGCGTGGTTGCTTTTCCGAAGCAGTACACGCCGAAGGGGATGTTGTATTCGGCGCATCGGGAGGCGTACAACTTGAATTTGTTGTCCAATGCCGTGCCGCAGGTCGCCCGCAGGATGATAAGGTCCGCGCATTTCGAAAGATCGCCCCAGTCAGCTACCGCGTTGTAGTGCGAAAGATCCACGATGTATGTTTCCCCCGTGGCCGCAACCGTCACGTCGCAGGAAGCGCTCTTGCCGTTGGGCGTGGTCGCGGTGATGGTCGCCGTGCCCGCGCGATAGCCCTTGACGACGCCCTTGGAGGAAACGGTCGCGATATAGCGGTTGCTCGTAGACCATGTGACGGACTGGGAAACGCCGCTCGGCTTGACGGACGCCTTCAAGGTAAGCGTCGCCTGCGCCTTGAGGGATGCCTTCGCTTGGCTCAGGGAGACGGATGTGGGCGCGAGGCCGACGGTTACGGTGCACTTCGCGACTACGCCGCCCTTGAGCGCTGCGGTGATGGTTGCGGTGCCGTTTGCCTTCGCGGTAACGACGCCCTTTTCGGAGACGGTCGCGACCTTTTTGGAGGACGAAGTCCATTTCGCCTTCGCATTCGCGCCTGCGGGGGTGACGGTCACGGAAAGCTGCTTTTTGTTTCCCACGGCGAGGGTGAGCGCCGTTTCGGATAATTCGGCGCTTTCGGGGTTGGGCGCGGTGACGGTGATTTTGCATTTCGCCGCGCCGCCCGACGTGCTTCTCGCGGTGATCACGGCGGTACCCGCCGAAACCGCGCGCACCGTGCCGCTCTCGGAAACCGTCGCCACGGCATCGGAAGAGGACGACCAGGAGATTTTGTCGAAGATCGCGGTTGCGGGGACGGGGGTCGCCTTCAATATCGCGGAAGTTCCGGCGGCGAGCTTACCTTGGGTTCTGTTGAGCTTAACCTTGGTCGCCCTTCCCTGTGCGAGAGCCTTTTTGCACAGAGAGGGGAACTTTGCGGCGATGGCGCGCTTGTTCTTGTAGAGGGCGACGGGGATCGGCTTGCCCTTTTTCGGATATCCCGTCGTGAACGCGGAACGCTTTCCGCTAAAGGTATCCTTGGAGACTTTCGTGCCCGATACGGAATAGACGCCGCTGTCGGAGCCGTCCCGATAGAGGAGGGAAAGGTCCCTTCCGAAGGCGACGAGGTCGTTGCCGTTTTTGCGCCTGAGCAGCGCGGAACAGGCGGCTTCCCCGGAATCATTCATGCGGAGGGAAATCGCCATGGATTTAATGCCCTTGCCGGCCGAAACGCTTGCCTTTTCGAGCGCCGCGCCGCCGCCGAAGGCATACAGCGCGAGCGTACCGTCTGAGGGGAGGAAGACAAATATTTCCGGCACGTTGTCGCCGGTGATGTCGCAAAGCGATACCGCGACATTGCCGCCCGCGGAAAGAGAGAGCAGCTTTGTCTGATATGCCGTCTGCCACGCCGTGTCCGCGCTCGCGGTGGCGGAAAAGAGCACGGCAGCGCATAAGAAGGCGAGCAGCGCACCTCGGAATTTTCTCATAACTACCCCTCGTTTCGTAATACTTTTGTAATTAGATTCATTATATCGTAATAACTACGGACTGTCAAGCGGTTTGCAAGAAATTCTCTTGGATAGGTTGCAAACGCCGCCTTTTTGGTTTATAATGGAAAAAACAAAACGGAAAAGGCGGTGCACCCATATGCGGACGATCCTCTTGACCGGCGGCGCGGGATACATCGGCGCGCACACCTGCGTGGAACTTTTGAACGGCGGATACGAAGTCGTGGTGGTGGACAACTATTACAACAGCTGCCCCGAAGCCCTGAACAGGGTAGAGGAGATTACGGGCAAAAAGGTCGCGCGGTATGAGGCGGACGTATGCGACAAAGAGGCGCTGCGCAGGGTGTTTTCAGAAAACGCCATCGATGCGGTGATTCACTTTGCGGGGCTCAAGGCGGTCGGCGAATCGGTGGAAAAGCCGCTTGCCTATTACCGAAACAACCTCGATTCTACGCTGACGCTCCTGGAAACCATGTACGAATTCGGCGTGAAGAAGATCGTGTTTTCCTCCTCCGCGACGGTGTACGGCACGCAGGCGACCGAGCAGTATGTCGAGGGGATGACGACAGGCGCGGCGAACCCCTACGGCTGGACGAAATACATGATCGAGCAGATTTTGCGCGACGCGGCATATGCGGACAAGACGATGGGCGTTGTGCTCTTGCGCTATTTCAATCCCGTCGGCGCGCATGAGAGCGGGCGCATCGGGGAAGACCCGAGCGGCATCCCCAACAACCTCATGCCGCGCATCTTAAAGAGCGTCATTGGCAACCTCGGCACGACGCTCGGCATCTTCGGCGACGACTATCCGACGCCCGACGGCACCTGCATCAGGGACTATATCCACGTGGTCGACCTCGCGAAGGGGCACGTCGCTGCGATTCGGTATCTGGAGCATTTCACGGGCTCGGACGAGATCAACCTCGGCTCAGGCGAGGGCGTGAGTGTCAAACAGCTTTTCAGCGCCTTTGAACGCGCGACGGGAAAGAAGCTGGAGTACACCATCCAGCCCCGCCGCGCAGGCGATCTCCCCGCGTACTATGCCAACGCGGAAAAGGCGTACAGGCTCCTCGGCTGGAAGACGGAAAAGACGATCGAAGACATGTGCCGTGACGCGTGGCGCTGGCAGAGCATGAACCCCAACGGATACAGGGAAAATGCGTAAAGGGATTCTGCTTTTGTGCGTGTTTCTCCTCCTCTGCCCGCTTTGCCGGGCGGAGGAGATTGATTTGTGGTCCGTCAACGTGGGGAAGGCGGACGCGCACATCGTCCTTTCGGAAGATGTCGTCCTATTGGTTGACGCCGGGAGCGCCGTGGCGTGGCCGCAGGTGATGCGGACGCTTGAGCTGCTGCAAATCGACCGAATCGACGCGGTATTCCTCACGCACACGGACAAGGACCACGCGGGCGGGCTGTCTCTGCTCGCGCAGACCGATATTCCCGTCGGCGCGTGGTACGCGAGCGGGTTTGGCGAAGAGGGCAAGAAGCATCCGGCGCGCCTCGCATCGGCGCTTCGCGGGCAGGAGTACGCGCCGCTCGTCGCGGGCGACGCGCTTTCGTTTGCGCATCTTTCGGTTTCGGTTATGGCGCCGGAGGAGGAAGGCTCGGAGGAGAACAACAATTCGCTCGTATTGATGGTAGAGACAGACGCGGGGCGCGCGCTGCTGACGGGCGATATGCTTTGGGAAGAGGAAGAAATTCTGCTACACTCGGGCTTCGACCTTTCGGCGGACATCCTCAAGGTCGCCTACCACGGCGGGAACGAATCGACCTCGCGCGAATTTCTGCGGCGGGTAAACCCGTCCGTCGCGATTGTCTCCACTTCCACGGAGGAGCGCGCGGATACCCCGTCGGACGCCGTGCTCGCGCGGCTGCGGGAGGTCGGCGCGAAAACCCTCGTGACGCAGGACGCGACGGGCGGCGTACATGTTTCGACGGACGGCACGGCGGAATTTTACGAACTTTCGGCACCCACGGGGGACATTTTCCGCGCGGTCAATATGTCGGTCGATCCCGATGACGAAATCATTTCGCTCTCCTTTTCGGAGGACGCGGACATCTCCGGCTGGATCCTCGCCTCCGATACGGGCGGGGAGGGCTGGAGCTTTCCGAAAGGGACGCGCATCAAGGCGGGCGAAACGGTGACGGTCGGCACGCTTTCGACGGATACCGATACGGATTTTCTTTGGCAGGAGAAAAATGTGTTGCACAACGACAAGCGGGACGCCGTTTCGCTCATAGACGGTTTCGGGCGGCTGCTTGCAGAAGTGGGATAGGGGAAGGACATGGTTAAAGAGAAGGCGTTTTACAGGACGATCTTCGCCATCGCATTGCCGGCGGCGTTTCACGGGCTGATTTCGTTTCTGGTCGTACTGGCGGACAACATGATGGTGTCGAGCCTCGGGACGCTCGCGTTTTCGGGCGTGTCGATCACCAACAGCATGACCGCGCTGTTTACCGCGGCGGTGAGCGGCATCGTGAGCGGCTCGGGCGTGCTCATATCGCAGTACTGGGGCAAGAAGGACACCGCGCGCATCAAGCAGGTGTTCAGCGTCGTGACGATCCTCGTGATGGCGCTTTCCGCCTGCGTGACGATTTTGGTGCGCTGCCTTCCGGCGGTGTTTCTTGGGCTTTTGACCGACAAAAGGGACGTCATTGAAGCTGCGATGCCGTATGCCACGTTCGTGTGCTTTTCCTACATCCCGTTCGCGCTCTCCTCCGCCTTGGTCGGCATGCTCCGCGCGGTCGAGGTCGTGAAAGTAACGCTTTACGTCGCCATCATGTCGCTTGCGGTCAATGTCGGGCTCAACTATGTATTGATCTACGGGCATCTCGGATTTCCCGCTTTGGGCGTGAAGGGCGCGGCGATCGCAACCGTCATCGCGCGCGTCGCGGAGCTTTCGGTCGTATGGGTGTATGCGTTCAAAATACAAAGGGCGATCGACATCAGGCCGCAGGAGCTGCTGAAGCCCGGAAAGGGCATGTGGCTCGACTATATGAAATACGGGCTGCCCGTGGGGATCGGGGATGCGCAGTGGGCGCTCGTGGGTGTGCTCAAGGCGTCGATCATAGGGCATTTGGACAAGGTGGTCATCGGGGCGAACACCATCGCCGAAAACATGATGGGTCTCGGCATGATCTTTACGTCATCGCTCGCGGCGGGCGCGGTCGTCGTGATCGGAAAGACCGTGGGGCAGAAGGATTACGCCCGCACGCGGCAGTATTCGAACACGATCCAGCTGATGTTTTTTGCGTTCGGGCTGATCATCTCGGTCCTCTTGTTCCTTCTGCGCAAGCCGTTCGTTTCGCTGTACGACGCGGAGGCGCAGGTCGCCCTCCTCGCGGCGGACATGATCGGAATCGGCGCCGTCACCATGATCGGCACGACGTATCATGCGAGCTGCTTTGTCGGCATCAACCGCGGCGCGGGCGACAGCCGGTTCGTGATGATCGTGGATTTGATTTGCGGCTGGCTCGTGGTGCTGCCGATCTCCTACGTCGCGGCGTTCATCTGGAAGGTAGATGCGAAGTGGATGTTCCTGTTCCTGCGCATCGACCAGTGCTTCAAATGGATTATCGCGTTCATCCGCCTGCGCGGAAATAAGTGGATCAAAAACGTAACGCGCGATTGAAGAGGAGGGAATAGGCTATGTTCCGTTTTGCGATTTTGGGCGCGGGCAAGATCGCCGCGCAGTTTGTGAAGGCCGCGCGCGCGGAAGGGTGCGAAGTGTGCGCCGTCGCGAGCAAATCCCTCGAAAAGGCGCAAAACTTTGCGCGGGACAACGCCGTAGAGGGCGCATACGGCTCGTACCGCGAGATGCTGCATATCGAAAAGCCCGATTGCGCCTATATCGCGACCGTCCCCTCGTCGCATTATGAGCTTTCCATGCTCTGCATGGAGATGGGCGTACCTGTGCTGTGCGAAAAGGCGATGTTCCGAAATTCCGAAGAGGCTATTTCCGCATTCGCGCTGTCCAAGGAAAAAGGGCTATTCATGATGGAGGCGCTTTGGTCGAAATTTTTGCCCGCGAACCGATGTGCGAAGGCGTGGATCGATGCGGGGCGCATCGGAAAGCCCGTTTTGTGCGATTCTGCGATCGGCTTTTGCGCGCCGAAGGACCCGCAAAATCGCTATTTCAATCCCGACTTGGGCGGCGGCGCGGCGCTGGACATCACGGTGTATGCGTATGAGATCGCGGCGTTCCTCCTGGGGCAGGAGCTTACGCTCGACGCGCTGTCCGTAGTGCGCGGGGAGACCGGAACGGACGATACGGAGGTTCTGCTCATGCGCGCGGGCGACTGCCTCGCGACGATACGGGCGAGCTTTGTGACGCCGTTTCGGGACATGCTCACCGTACAGGGGGATAGGGGGCGCATCGAAATTCCCTTTCCGCACTTTGCGAAGGAAGCGCTGCTGTACGACGCGGGCGGAAGGCTCATAGAGCACTTTATCGACAACGAGACCGCGATGGGATTTCAGTACGAAATCGCGGAGACGCGCCGCTGCGTGGAGGCGGGACTGTACGAATCGCCCATCCAGCCGCACAGTGCGACGATCGCCTGCGCAAAGTTGTTCGACCGCATTTCCGAGGCTTGAGAACCATGCGGATATTGCACATCAATTCGTACCTGCGGGCGAGCCCGTTTTACGACAATCTGTTCCGCTGCGAGCGGGAGCTCGGGGCGGATGTTCGCGCCTATGTGCCACTGGACGTGCCGTATACGGGCGAGAAGTTTGAAAACTGCGATTTCGCGCGCGTCTGCGGGAAGTACGACAGGTTTTTATTCCATTACAAGCACAACAAAATCCTGAAGGACGCGCTTTCGCGCTACGACGGGAAGTCGTTTGACCTTTTACACGCCCATTCGCTGTTTTCCAACGGCTATGTGGCTATGCGCCTTTCCGAAGCGTGGAACATCCCCTACATCGTCGCGGTGCGCGATACGGATGTGAACATCTTTTTCAAGTGGCAGCCGCATCTGCGCGCGCTTGGGCGAAGGATTCTGAAAAACGCGCAAAAGGTCGTGTTTATTTCGCCGAGCTATCGGGAAAATGCGCTGAAACCGTACCTATCTAACGCGGAATTTGACGCCGTGATGCAAAAATCCGCCGTGCTGCCAAACGGTGTCGACGATCTGTGGATGCAGAACATAGGGCAGCCGAAGGCGCGGGAGAAAGGCGCGCCGGTAAAGCTGTTGTTCGTCGGGGCGATGATTCCGCGGAAGAACGTCCCAAGCGTCGTCAGGGCGGCGAATGTATTAAAGGATCGCGGGCACGACGTGAAGCTCACGGTTTTGGGAAAACCCGTGGATGAAAGGGTCGTGAAGCTCGTGGATGCGGATCCGCTGTGCGAAAGGCTCCCTCCGCGCCCGATGCGCGAACTGCTCCCCGTATACCGCGAACACGACATCTTTGTGATGCCCTCAAAGAGGGAGACGTTTGGGATTGTCTATGTGGAAGCGATGAGCCAGGGATTGCCGGTGCTCTATACGAAGGGGCAGGGCTTTGACGGGCAACTCCCCGAAGGGGAATGCGGCTTTGCGGTTCTGCCCACGGACGCAGAGGACATTGCGGACAAGGCGGAGCGCATCCTGCAAAACTACGAAACCCTGTCCCAAAACGCCGTGCTCATGTGCCGCGCGTTCAACTGGCGCGATATCGCCAAGGAATACCTTGCAATATACGAAACTATTCTTTCTTCACGGTAGGAGGATTTACCCATGCAGAGGCAGATACGGCTCCCCGGAATCGTTAAAGTTTTGCTCGCCGCGGTGGTATTCAGCTTCAGCGGCGTATTGAGCAAATGGATGCCGTGGAGCGCGTTTTCTCTCGTCGGCGCGCGCGCCCTGATCGCGAGCATCCTGATGGCGCTTTGGCGCGGGAGCTTCAAGGTGCCTTTGAATAAGGGCACGGTGACGGGCGCGCTCGGCGTGTGTCTCACGAGCGTCTTTTTCATGCTCGCCAACAAATACACGACCGCCGCGAACGCGATCGTGCTCCAATACGCGATGCCTGCGTTTGTGATCGCCTTTTGCGTCGTGTTTCTTCATCAAAAGCCCTCGGGGCGCGATATCGCCGCGGTGGGGTGCGCACTGACAGGCGTCGTGCTGTGCTTTATGGACAATTTGGGCGGCGGCTCGATGCTTGGAAATTTCTTCGCGCTTTTGTCTGCGGTGACCTATGCGGTGGTGTTTATGTCGGCGAAGATGGCGGGCGTGGTCGCGATGGATTACGTCTATCTGGGGAACGTGCTTTCGAGCGCGTTCGTCGTCGCGCTGTTTTTTGACCCCGCCGTCGCATCTTCCGGCGCTTCCGTGTGGTGCGTTGCGGGTGCTATGGGCATCATCCTCGCCGCCGGGTACACGCTGCTCGGCATGAGCATCGGCGAAGTCAACCCCGTGACGGCGGCGATCATCTCGAACGTCGAGCCTGTGCTCAACCCCACGTGGGTGTTTCTGGCGCTCGGGGAGATGCCCGGCGCGAAGGCGATTTGGGGCGCGGTCGTGGTGCTCGCGACGGTGACGGTCTATTCGATCACTGCGCAGAGGGGGCAGCGGCGCGCGCGAAGCGACTGAGGTGTTTTTCGCAGAGGCGCCAATGCCGCGGCGAATACTAAGGTAATACCGCACAGAAAACGCTGGTAAAAAGCGAGAGGATGTAATGTAGTATAATGGATATATGAACAGGCAGCTGGGTATTTCAATGATCCGTGACGAGCTGGCAGATGTGAAAACGAATAATAAGAAGAGATTTTCGGAGCAGATGAATCGACTATATAGTGTCTACCCGAGTCAAGTTAAAACAGTGAGCCAGAGGGCAATGCAGCGGATTTGAACAACCGCAAGGAAAGAAGCGATATTCTTAGCGTAGCGCGTAGTAATTCCTCTCCAGCGTTAACCATAGAAAAGCGTTCTCAACAAGGTGTCTGATTTTATAGAGATAGCGGTCATAGTTACGCTGGAGCATTCGATTCTTCTTTGACGGGATAATAAAATTCAGCCTGCGTTAGGGCGCTTTTCAAATTTTCTGTAAACACGACTTCTGTGACGAAATCAGAGATTCCAAGATTCAGGAACCAGAGGCCGTACCCCCCCGTTCCCGTTGCGGTAAGAACTACCGCAGCCCCCGCCGCTTGCGGCGGCCTGGCCTTGACGGGTTATCTGTAAAAATGCTAAACTTAACAGACGACGCTGCATGCTCATTCTAGAGATTCCTGAGTTCTGTCACCGTCGGCAGGGATACTATAGCATTTTTATGGATGTTCTGTCATGGCGGGCGGGGATAAAACCCGCTCGGATCATGTTCCCGTCAGCCTGCCGGGATACATGATTGCCAGTTCAGCGTAGACAGTGCACCAGTTTCGTACCGGCATAGTCCACTTTTTCGTCAGCTCATGGCTGGCCAGATACAGCGCCTTCAGAAGGCTCATGTCGTTCGGAAATACGCTGCGGCTGCGGTTCAGGCGACGGAATCCGCTGTTCAGGCTCTCGATGGCATTGGTAGTATAGAGCACCTTTCGGGCGCTCTCCGAGAACTTGAACATGGGGCTGATCACGTCCCAGTTGTCCTCCCAGCGGTTCATGACGCCCGGATATTTCTGGTTCCAGACCTCCACAACGGTCTTCATTCGGGCATATCCGGTCTGCTCATCAGGCGCATGATAGATGGTCTTCAGGTCGTTCGCAAAGGCCTTTTTGTCCTTTTCCGCAACGTATTTCAGCGCGTTCCGGACGACGTACACGATGCACCGCTGATGCTCCGTCATGGGAAACGCTGCCGATATAGCCTCCTTGATTCCCGTCAATCCGTCCGCACAGAGCACAAATATGTCCCTGACGCCTCGGTTTTTCAGCTCATTCAGAACGGAAAGCCAGTATTTTGCACTCTCATTCTCGCCGATCGTGATGCTGAGCACCTCCTTGTGTCCTTCCTTGTTGATTCCCATGACGACGTACGCTGCTGTCTTTCGGATAACTGAATTGTCGCGCACGTTGAACACGATGGCATCTATGAAGACTATCGGGTATACCGCCGCCAGTGGTCGTTTCTGCCATGCCTCTATCTCCGGCAACAGCTTGTTTGTGATTGCCGTCACCATGCCTTCGCTCATATCGAAGCCGTAGATCTCCCTGATCTGATTCGATATCTGCCGCACGCTGAATCCGCGCGCGTACATGCTGATAATCTTCCCCTCGATCTCGGAAATGTCCCGTGCATACTTTCGGAACAATCTGCGGTTCGAAATCGCTGTTCCGATCCTGCGGCACGGATATCGGGATTTCTCCCATGCTCGATTTCAGCGTCTTCGGTTTGTATCCGTTTCGGCTGTCGCTGTAATCCGGTTCTGCTTCGCTGCGCCCCTGCATCTGCGTGTCTAGCTCCGCATCCAGCATGTTTTGGATCGTCCCTCCCAGAAGATCCTTCAGGGCTTCCTGAATGTCTGCCGCCGTTTTGATGTCGTACATCTCCACCAGTTGGCCAAAGATGTTCTGCTTCTCTTCGCTCTGTCCGTTGTACTTTCTCGGTTTTCCCATTGCTAACGCCTCCTGTGTTTTATTCTATCATAGAAGGCGGTGCGTTTACAGAAAATTCTTTACAGGCTCACATGGATTAAAGCTGCTTCCCGCTTGAATCTCTCTACAATAGGATACACCGATTATCATGGTTTTACATGTGCTATAGCTCCTTAGATGCTGTGATTCACGTAGTGTTTTATCGAATTAGACGCTATCGGCAAAGTATTCGAACTGTTTCACCCTGTTTGGCGAAAGACTGATTTTCGTCAAATATAATTGTAATCGGCTTGCACGCGTAGCTGGTCACGCACAACAATTCCGGCGAATACTCTATGTCAAACCGTGCGTTTCCATGCGAGATACCTTTCCATGAATAGCGTTCGACCGCGTGAGGCGCGATGGTTAGCGTGTTTTTAAGTGCGTCATACGATAGTCCTACAATTCTATGCAGGAATAGTACGCTTATAACGCCGGTCGCCCATCCTGCTTTGCCATTTGCCACGGCGTCGCCTCGACGCGGGCTTTCTCGACGACAACCATTCATTCCACCATACGGCCACCACCAAAGCCCACCGTCAGCGTCCGCGACCTTCAGTAAATTCCATAGCGCCCCATCTTCGTCGGTAAATTCCGCACGGGTTTGCAATCTTGCGATACCCTTCATATAGCCGGGCATAGTTGCAGGTATGCCGCTCAAAGTTTCATTTGGCTTAGGCAGCCAGCGTATGCATCGCATCTGCACGTTATATGCTACGTTTGCCTCGCTCATGGCGAACCGCATAGTCTTTTGCAGCAACGTATCGTCCTCGCCACAAAAGTCATATGTTGCCATGAGTGTGACATCTGATTCCTCTCCGTCAAAAAACGGTATCGGCGGACGTCCGTCGGAGTACGCACCTTCGTTCAGGCAATCGCTTTCCAAAACGCAATACTTCAGTATGTCCTCGCGCGTTCTATCTGCAAATCGATCATATTCTTCTGCGCCAACATGGTCTATATACACCACATCACAGATAAGTGCCATTGCCCGAAGTGCAGCATATGCGCAGATATTCGTACCGGTATGCCAATCAGCATAGGTTTCACCGTCAGATAAATAGTGCGTGGTAAACAAGTATTTGTTTTTGTCGATCCTATCGTCAAGCATAGTGTTAATCAGCATGGAGAAATGCTCATGCAGCTCGCGGTTTTGTCTAAAAAACTCGATGTCCCCGGTGCTGCGTAGGTATATCCCGGAATAAATTAACGGCGCGAGCGCCACAGAAAGCGAATGCGCCACGCCACCTTTCAATAGATGTCCCGGATGGCGTACCCCATATTTCACGAACCACAGTATCGCCAGCTTAGCTGTCGCAGGGTCAAAGTATACCCCCGGCAGCAGGGCATAATACATATCCTTGATCCATATGGCAAAATGAGACGGATTTGTTCCCCAATTCGAGCCTGATATATTACCCTCCTCATCCATACTTATGCATTGTGCGCTGTGCATAAGCATACGGAACACGAATTCACCATATAGAGGTTCATCGCCGAGCGAAATGCGCCCATACAACCGTGTGTAATATTCGATCGTATCAAGCATCCACCTCGCGGAATTCCTCTCGCGCATTTGCTCAAGAAACTGCGGATCGCCTGGTGCGTATAACCCAACCGAAACCCACATGCCTGTGTTTGGGTGTATCTCTTGCGTGACCGAGAATGCGTCTTCCTCGGCATCAAGCAACCGCATTTCCAGATCATCACCTCTAAAGCTACGCCATTCAGCCCGGTTATTCAACCGTTTTGTTTCGCTAAAGAGTCTGGGTAGTTCCACTACAGCTTCGAGCTTTGCATCAGACAGGTTTTGTATATGTGCCGCATATATCGCACCACGCGGACGGCAGGCGTTTACGTCTATAGGCGTGCATAATATCAGCGTAATCTCAAAATTCGCAGCTTTCCATTTCGCTGCGGGTAATATGTTTTCAATAAACCCAACCATTACATCCATTGCGGTTGATTGTATTTGCTCGCCGTTTATCGTAAAATCAAACCGATAATCGCGATACTCCATAAAATCCTTATGTAACCATACACCGGGCCAACCACTATCGCCGTTTTCGTTGGCGCGATAGGTATCACGAAATATTGTCAGCGCCTTCAGTTCGCCGCGCCGACCCATATTGCCAAGCACTTTATTGTTGGATATGTCAAAGCTTATGGCATCGTAATTACCGTCGTTTAACATGTAGGTTTTCGAGTTTCCAAATTCCACATTCCCATATCGTGGCGTTTTGCACAACATAGTTTTTGCCCAAGGCAACGATAGTACTCGGGTTATATCATATTTGAGCATATGTAATCATTCCTTTCTTTCTTTCTTTCTTGTATGGCGCGTATTGCTCTCTGACTCACACACACTGTCGTCAATCTCAGAGAAAATGCTGTCGTTCATAAACGCAGAGAAATACTCTGCTTGCATCAGTCCTGCCAACTATAGCGGTAGCGAGGACACATACTTGCATTCACTTCTGCATTGGTACTGTCCGCTTGTGGCAATGCCAGAAAAATAAAGCCTTGCATGTATACCGTTAGTCTTTCTGTCTACGGCATTAACGGAGAGACGAGGACTTATACGTACTTCGCTTAGGGAACCCCTGATTAAAGGTGTTCCAACTCCATATTAAAAGTGTGCATATCTCAAAGAATGAGTACACCATCTAACTAAAGCGTAATTTGAGCGGTGTACGGTTCATTATTCCACAAAATGGGCATATCTCACCTGTATCAGCTCCAATCTACCGCTAACTTGCGTCCAGCCCTCGCCAGCGAATACAAGTTGCTACTCGCAAATAACACCAATGCACGGTCGAGATTTTTCTCAAGCCCACGATAAACCGTTTTGCAGAAGCCACATTGTTCCTTCACAAATAAGATGATTATACCACATTCTGTTCGACGATTAAATCAGTGATTCCCTATCATCTTCGTTTAACTGTTAAGGGATAACTTTATAATGGAAATGGTATCAAAATCTGTCCAAAATCAAAAGGACCTTGGACAGATTTAGTGATTCTATTGGAGCTACAACGAATTCTCTATCATGCGAAGCAGACACCATCCACATCCAAATTGCTTATTGTCTGTATTTTGCGTCGTATGCCGCCTGATAAAGCTCGCGCAGACGAGTCGCACCCTTTGCGTCCATCTCGGTTAAGTAGCTATCCCATTCCTGTTCCACGTCTACGTCGCCTGTGATGAAGCGAGCAGCCATCTCATCGCGATAGGCTGTAACGACTACCTCGATGTTAGCCAATTCCATTGCTTGTTCTTCGGTGTAGACCAACGGTGGGACGATCATATCGATGGGAGGATAATAGGGTTGCATGGTATCGCGTGTGTCGTAGGCCAAGCGATATTCCATATCCGTATCATAATCGCCCACAATGTACTGCGCATAACGGTTTTCGATAAAGGCACCGGTATCACAACGAACACCGACATGACGCCAGCAGAAGTTCTGCCGATCCGACCATACGATCCCATCATACCTGGGAGAGCAGACTTCCACTTGCGCAGGTGTCCCCGTGCGGATATCCACCGCATCTTCAGGAACACCATCTTGGCCTGGAACTACACGTCCCCAGTTGATGCCCTCGACACCGAAAGACTTACGATATGTCAAGTCGTTCTCATACGGCTCGACGCCCCAACGGAACGCTGCGTCAGGGTATTCGCAAACACTAGTCATAACAAACGCTGTTGGATCGATGGACGAATAAGCACCCCAAGTGGCGTACTGACCGGCTGGACCTGCTAGTGCTGGTATACAGACGTAATCGACCCATTCTGATAGTGATGGGCCGGGTACACTGGAAGGAACACCATTGGGGAATGCGCCTACTACATACACACCATCTGCGCCGCTCTTAGCCACCTGTACAGCTTGGTCGAGATTCAGAACCAAACTTTGGTCGTAATACAAGCCTTCTTTGTATAGCTTGTTCAGCCAGACCATTGCTTCCTTCCAGCCTTCCTGCAGGTAAGGGATGACAATATTGCCATTATCTAGATATCCGGGGGTTGCAGTATATACGAATGGGTTGGTCAGATAACCGCTGATGGGCGTACTGTTCCAGCCACCTTCGTAGGTGAGTAATGGGATCTCGTCAGCGATGCCATTGCCATTTGGGTCACCTGTCTTGAAAGCGACAAGCATGTCGTAGAATTCGTTGATGGTCGTAGGCGGATTAAGACCAAGAGTTTCCAGCCACACGCGATTGACCCACATCTTGTTGGAACCTTCGCAGTGCGGGCATTGCTCGATGCGCGGCAGGGCGTAGATATTGCCATCGCTCATGGTCAGAACTTCCTTACAGTTGGGCACGCGTTTCATAATCTCTTGAAACAACGAACCATACTTTTCGATGTACGGGTTCAAAGCGACGAACGCGCCCTGCGCGCCGTAGACGAGTTGCTGAGTCTGGGTTATACTACAGGCCAGATAGACGTCGGGCAGGTCACCACTGGAAAGGGAGATGTTGACCTTCTCGAGCCTACTCTCTTCAGGTACGACAATCCATTCGATATGGATACCTGTAAGCTGCTCGTAGTATAGAGTGAAATCGTTGGTCGTTATGTCTTCAACGTTACTCTGGTTGGGTACCATCACGCGTAGAGTAATAGGTTCTGAGACGATGGGGAACGTTCCTTCTGGTGAGACGGCGGCCAAAGCACCTTGCGCGAGCAGCAGTACCATGGCGATGAGAAGCGCGAGCGGTTTCTTCATGATGAAATTCCTCCTTCTCATATTTATATAGTACGTTGAAATGGCAATAGCCATATTCAGCCTTTGATAGAACCAATCATGACACCTTTGACAAGGTACTTTTGCACAAAAGGATACATACATAGCACCGGTGCGCTAGAAACTACGATGATCGCGTATTTCATTAACAACTTAAGCTCCTGTTTGCGCAACATCTCCTTTACTGTGCTGCCCGTCATTGCGCTGTAATCGATCTCACTGGCGATCAGTATCTCGCGTAAGAAAAGCTGTAACGGATATTTCGATTTGGTGGTAATATAGAGCATGGAGCTAAAATAGTTGTTCCAATGGCCAATGGCGTAGAACAGCACCATGACGGCGATGATAGTACCCGACAGCGGGATCACGATCGACCAGAGGAAGCGTCGGTTCGTACATCCGTCCATTTGGGCAGCCTCGAGCAGTTCTAAGGGAATGGTAGTACGAAAGAACGTGCGCATGACGATCATGTTGTAAACACTGAAAAGTCCTGGTAGCCACAACGCCCACGATGTGTTCAGTAGACGCAGATCCTTTACCAGCAGATAGCTTGGAATTAGCCCGCCTGAGAACATCATTGTGAAGATCATCAACCTCATGATAAGACTGTTTCCAATCAGATCCTGTCGTGAGAGGGGGTAGGCAGCAAGAATCGTGCATGCTACATTGAGAACCGTGCCTACCACTGTGTAATAGATTGTGTTGCGATAGCCGATCCAGATATCACGGTATTGGAATACCATGTCATACGCGGTTAGCGTGAATTCCACCGGATAGACAGTCACACGACCACTCTGTACGGCCGATCCTGAGCTAAAAGAACAGGCTACGATGTGGATAAGCGGCACGAGCACAATGAGGAGTGCGAGTATGGAAAGCGTTATATTGGTTGCGTCAAACACCTTGTCGCTTTTCGAACTGCATATTTTGTTTTTATTTGCCACGACATTTTTTACCATAGCGATGACTCACTCACCCTTCGCGCAAGTGCGTTTGCAGCAATAATCAGAAGCATACCGATAAATGATTGGAACAATCCGATGGCGGTTGGATACGAGTAGTTTGCGATAGGCGAAGCCAGACCGATTTTGTATACGTAGGTGTCTATAACTTCGGAAGCCGAAAGGTTTAAATTATTCTGCATCAGATAGATCTTTTCAAATCCGGTGGACAATATGCTACCCATATTCATAATTAGTAATATAACGATGGTGGGACGAATCCCCGGCAGATCGATCGACCAAATCCTACGCCATTTCGTTGCACCGTCCACGATAGCCGCCTCATGTAGCTCGACGTCGATGCCTGAAAGCGTCGCGATATAGATGATTGAATTATAACCCGTGTACTGCCATATGCCCGACCACACGTACACATGCGGAAATATTTTAGCATTGGAGAGAAAATCGATCTGCTGAAGCCCCATGGACTTGAGAAAGGAATTGATAGGACCGTATTCGCGAGCTAAGAACTGTAATATGATGCTGACCATAACGGTTGTTGAGATGAAATACGGCGCGTAGGTGATGGTCTGTACAACTTTCTTAAATCGGGTATTACCGATATAGTTGAGCATTAGCGCTAACACAATGGGGAAAATCAACCCTGCTACGAGTCCATATACACTTAATGTCAGTGTATTACCGACTAACCGCGTAAACTCAGTCGAACCTATAAACGTCTCGAAATGCTTGAAGCCCACGAAGGGGCTATTGTACATCCCCTTAAAGATGTTGAAATTCCGAAATGCCATCTGTACGCCATACATCGGCACGTACTTGAATACAATAATATACACGACAGGAATGGCGAGCATTGCGTACAGATCCCAGTTGTTGTAGAGGTATTTGCGACGGTTCCGCCGAGTTTTCGTCCTCCGCGTAATCATGCGACACACCTCCTTAAGGTAAAAGGTGCAGTATGGTCAATTGTCATCGCCATACTCGCGTATTGTTTTGCTCATTATCAGTATAGCAAATTAAAATGTGTTTGTCAACAATCAATCGTATCCAGGTTCTTCTCTTATTACCGTGAAAAGTCACTCAAAGAGCGGGGTGAAGTCTATTTTGAGTCTACCGACCATGAGCATAATCGTACAGCGGAAGCCTTCGTAAGTGGGAAAGCCGCGTGCCTTCCGCTTCGCTGCTTGGATTAGGCTGTTCAGACCTTCCGAAACGGCGTTTGTCAGCCGGGCGGCAAAGTAGTTAAGAATCTCCCGCTCGTTCTCCTTGAGCGTCTGCGCTGCCGATTTGGCGCTGTTCAAAATTTTCTGTAAAGACGACTTCTGTGACGAAATCAGAGATTCCAAGATTCAGGAACCGGAGGCCGTACCCCCGTTCCCGTTGCGGTAAGAACTACCGCAGCCCCCGTCGCTTG
>JBMNUF010000012.1:0-57161 GCA_050946115.1 Christensenellales bacterium | reverse complement strand
GGCTGAATGTTTTCCCTGTCGTCTAAGGTGAGATGTTTTGCCATGACAATACCCTCCTTTTTTATTTGGAATTTAGACGCAGGAAATCCGTTTCAGACTAAACGCAACTCTCTCTGCCTCCTAGGGGCAGAAGCTTCGAAAGACCACCGGAGGAGTCCTGTATCAGACTAAGTGCAACTCCCTTCTGTTTCAGATTAAACGCAACTGCTGGCACCCTTAGTAGTGGCGTTTACTTTGGAAATCTACACCGATTTCCCCCATAATTTTTTTACAGTGCAAAGGGTTGCTTTTTAACCCATATCGTGCTATAATATGGCATTATTTGATATACAATCGCGTAGAGAGGAGAAACCGCTATGGCGGACGCATATCAGATCTTGGGCGTCGCGAAGGATGCCACGGAAGAAGAGATACGCTCGGCGCATCGTTCGCTCGCGCGGCGCTGGCATCCCGACCGCTTCCTCGAAGGCCCCGAAAGGCTGTGGGCAGAAGAGAAGATGATCCAAATCAATCTCGCGTATGAAGAAGTGATGAAGCGCTGCCCCATCAGGCACAGGGGGCGCATAGATAAAGAATTGGAAGATATCCGCCGCCTTTTGGGCGAAAATCAGTTGGCGCAGGCGCGGTAGGCGCTTTTGCGCATCACGGCGAGGAGCGCGGAATGGAACTATCTGTTCGGCGCGGTGCTCTTTCGGCTGGGAGAGGTCGAAAAATCGCTGCTGTATTTCTCCATCGCCGCCAAGAAACACCCCGAAAACACGCAGTATTACAGCGCTTATAGGAGCGCGGAATCGATCTTGCAAAAAAGCAAGCCGCATTTCTCGCCGCTGCGCTTCTTGAAGAACGCGGGCAGATCTTCGCGGTAATATGGATTTTTTATCATAAAAACGGCACGTGGGCGGAACCCCGTGCTTTTTGCATTCGGGAGGAACTCGATCATGAAGACAAAATTGCTCCGCGTCGCCGCCGCATCGCCCGCGCTGCGCGTCGGCGCGATCTCGGAAAACGCGCGTCGCATCGTCGAGGCGGTACAAAGGGCGGACGGGATGGGCATTAAGGTGCTGGTATTCCCCGAACTCGCTCTCACGGGCGCGACGTGTGGAGATATGTTTTTCCAAAGCGGCTTTGCGGAAAGGGCGGAGGAAGCGCTTTGCGATATCACGCAGGCGACGGTGGAAAACGACGTCCTCTTCTGCGTAGGCCTCCCCCGCCGCGACGGGATGGGCGCATTGCGCAATGCCTGCGCGGTGCTCTATCGCGGGGAACGGATCGCGATCGCGGAATCGAGGGCACATTCCCGGCACTTTGCGCCGCGCGAGGGAAAGCCGCGCATCATCGAATGCCCGCATTTCCGCATGGGCGTCGTGTTCGGGGATGACCTTTCGGACGCAGCGGAGCTCGCCGCCGCGGGCGCGACGATTCTGCTCAATCCGACGGCGTTTCCTGAGACGATGCACAGTCGGGACGCGCAAAGCCTTCTGTTGAAAGCCAACTCCATGCAGCTGTGCGCGGCATATGTCTCTGCCAACCCGGGCGGCGGGGAAAGCTCGGGAGATGCGGTCTATACGGGAAAATGCGCGGTCGTCGAAAGCGGCGAAATCCTCTGTGAGGGTAAATCCTTTGTCTCTGCGGAGATCGACCTCGGCCATTTGGATGGCGACAGGGCGAAGCGGCGCTTTTATACGCCGAACGCATCGTCTCTCGATTGTGACCGATTTGTGCCGCAGGGCGATTGGGGCGCGCGGTGCATTACCCGCGCGGTCGATCCCGATCCGTTCCTCCCGAAAGATGCGGTGGCGCTCTCCCGCGCTCTGACGCTGCAGGCGAAGGCTTTGGCGGGGAGGCTCTCCCACATAGGGTGCGAAAAGCTCATCCTGGGGGTTTCGGGCGGGCTGGACTCGACGCTCGCGCTGCTCGTCTGCGAAAGGACGCTCGCGATGGCAGGTCTGCCCGCGGCAAACTGTATCGCCGTCACGATGCCGTGCTTCGGGACGAGCGGCAGGACGTATAAAAACGCCTGTGCGATGGCAAAGGCGCTCGGCGCGACGCTTCGCGAAATCGACATCAAACAATCGGTATTGCAGCATTTTCGCGACATCGCGCCGGAGGAGGATTTGCTCTCCGCGCACGGCGTCGTCTACGAAAACGCGCAGGCGCGGGAGCGCACGCAGGTGCTGATGGACCTCGCGAATAAGGAGAACGCGCTCATGGTCGGCCCGGGCGACCTTTCGGAGCTCGCGCTGGGATTCACGACCTATAACGGCGACCATATGTCCATGTACGGCGTAAACGCGAGCGTGCCGAAGACGCTGGTTCGCGAAATCGTAAACGCATATGCGGACGAAACGGCAAATGTTCCGCTCAAAACCGCGCTGAAAGACGTGCTCGACACGCCCGTCAGCCCCGAACTTCTCCCCACCGCGCAGCCGACGGAGGAGATCGTGGGGCCCTATCGCCTGCACGACTTCTTCCTGTATTATTTCATTCGGCGAAATGCATCCCCGGAAACCATCCTGCTCTACGCGGAAAAAGCGTTTGAAGGCATCTACGACGGGGAGATTATCTTGAAGTGGCTTCGCGTGTTCCTGCGAAGGTTCCCGCGCGCGCAGTTCAAAAGAAGCTGCATGCCCGACGGGGCAAAGGTTACGGAGGTTTCGCTGTCGCCGCGCGGCGACTGGGTTCTGCCGAGCGATGCGGCATTTGACGAGATTTTGCGCCCCGAATGAAATGCAAAGCCCGCCCTTCGGACAGTTTCCGGGGCGGGCTTATTCTATTAGGAAGACACTGTCGGCTTTAGAATATAAAATGGCGTTTTCCGCTACTTTGTCTCCCGATACGCCTCTACACCGATCTCGTACAGGTCGTTGCCGAGGGAATCGATGAGCACGACGCACGGGAAATCCCGCACCGTAAACCTGTGGATCGCCTCCACACCCAGATCGGGATAGGCGACGACCTCACTTTTTTCGATGTGCCGCGAAAGCAGCGCCGCTGCGCCGCCCGTCGCGCCGAAATACACCGCACCGTATTTTTTCATCGCCTCTTTGACCTGTGCGCCGCGCCTGCCCTTGCCGACCATGGCGACGAGCCCCCGCTCCAAGAGCGGCACGGTATATGCGTCCATGCGGCCGCTCGTCGTGGGGCCTGCAGCGCCCACCGCGTACCCCGGCGGCGCGGGCGCAGGGCCTACGTAATAGATCGTATGCCCCATAAGCGGGATGGGTGCGCGCTCCAAATCGGCAATCATTCGCTTGTGCGCCGCGTCCCGCGCGGTATAGAGCCTGCCGCTGAGGTAAACCATATCCCCCGCGCGCAGCGGGGCGACGGCATCCTTCGTGAGCGGCAGAGAAAGGCGGTATTCCTTCATCGCGCGATCGCCCTCATTTCCTTTTGCCGACGAACCGCGTGCCGACGTTTTCCCCGTCAAGCAGCGCGTACAGAAGCTGCGCGTCGCTGCCGTTCAAAATGACCATATCGCAGCCCGCATCATTTACGAGCCGCGCCGCGCGGATTTTCGTGACCATGCCGCCGGTGCCGAGCTTAGAACCCCCATCGCTCGCGAGGGATTCGATCTCGGGCGTAATCTCCTCGACCGTGTCGATCTTCTTCGCGGCGGGGTCTTTGCGCGGATCGCCGGTATAGAGTCCGTCGATGTCCGACAGCAGGATCAGAAGATCCGCTCCCACGCATTTTGCGACGATGGCGCTCAGCGTGTCGTTGTCGCCGACCTTGATCTCGCTCGTCGCAACGGTGTCGTTCTCGTTGATGACGGGCAATACGTGCATTTTGAGCAATTCCTCGACGGTGTTTTCAAAATTGCCGCGACGCTCGTCGCTCTGCAGGTCCTCCCCCGTAAGCAGTATCTGCGCGACGATGTGGCTGTACAGGGCAAACAGCCTGTCGTACGTATACATCAGTTCGCATTGGCCGACCGCCGCAGCGGCCTGCTTGCCGGGCATGGTTTTCGGGCGCTCGGGCAGGTTCAACTTGCCCACGCCCATGCCGATCGCGCCGGAGGATACCAAAATAACTTCGTTTCCGGCGTTCTTGAGGTCGGAGAGCACCTTGACGAGCGACTCCATGTGCCGGATATTGACGTGCCCCGTCGCATGCGTGAGCGTGGATGTGCCGACCTTGATGACGATGCGCATTGTGCCACCCCTCATTTCAATTCCAATGTCCTGTTGTACGATGCGATGACGGCATCCATCACCGCACCGCGAAAGCCGCGCTCCTCGAGCGTCCTGACGCCCTGAATGGTCGTTCCGGCGGGAGAGCATACGGCGTCCTTCAGGATCGCGGGGTGCTGCCCGCTCGCCTTTACCAAAGCAGCCGCACCTTCCAGCATCCCCGCGGCGAAGGCGAGCGCCTTGTCGCGCGGAAGCCCGCAGGCGACGCCGCCATCGGCGAGCGCCTCGCAAAACAAAAACGCGAACGCGGGCCCGCAGCCGGATATGGCGGACGCAGCATCGATCAGCGGCTCGGGGAGCGCGTAGAGGTCGCCCGCGCAGCGCAGCGCCCGCAAAAAGGCGTCCGTCTCCGCATCCGTCACATCCACCGTGCAGAACTGGATCACACCCTTGCCGACGGAGACCGCCATATTGGGCATGATGCGCACGACGGGATAGTCCCCGCCCGCCATTTCGCGGATTTTCGCGCAGGGGATTCCCGCCGCCATCGTGCAGAGCACGAAGCGGTCTTTGCGCGCCGAAAGAACCGATTGGATTTCCGAAAGCATGCCCGCCAGTGTCTGCGGCTTCACGCTCAAAAACACCAGATCGCACTCCCGCGCGATCTCCATATTGTCCGATGCGGCAGCATTTTTCAGGGATTGTGCGAGACTTTCCGCCTTATCGCGCATTTGGTCCGCAAGGAGGATTTGTTCCGCCGCACCGCCCGTGTCCACGGCACGCGCGACGGCGCCCCCCATATTGCCGCAGCCGATAAACCCGATCTTCCGAAACATATATCGCGCCCCCATATATCATTTCTCCGAAACATTGTACCGCACGGCGGCGCATCTGTCAACGCCGCGCGTACGGAATTTTCATTGGCGGCTTGAAAAACGGGCGCGTATCGTATATAATGATTGCAGCGGAATATACCCCGAAAGGAGACGAGCCTATGTTGTTTGAGAAAGACGGTGCCTTGTGTTTCCGGTACGAGCATGAAGTGCTTCAAATCGAACCATGGGGCAAAAACGCCCTGCGCGTGAGGGCTACCATGCAAAGGGATTTCTCATGCGAGGATTTCGCGCTGCTGCCGCAGGAGGCGCGTCCCTGTCAAATCACCGTAGACGGCGACAGGGGCTCCATCACCAACGGCAAGATTACCGCAGTCGTCGACAAGGGCACGATCGCCTTTGCGGACGCGGACGGAAACGAGCTGCTCTCCGAACAGTGGCAGGGCGCATCCATGCCGCTGCCCAAATTCGTCTCTCTGAAATACCCCGCGAGGGAGTACATCCCGCTCAAGGGCGGCGCGCACCGCCTGGAATACAGGCTGAACGCCTATCGCGGGGAGAAGCTCTACGGCATGGGGCAGTATCAGGACGGCACCCTAAACAAGAAGGGTGCGACGTTTGAGCTGGCGCAGCGCAACTCGCAGGCATCCGTGCCGTTCGTCCTCTCCGACAGGGGCTATGGCTTTTTGTGGAACAACCCCGCCGTGGGCAAGGCAACCTTTGCGGAAAACAAAACCGAATGGGTCGCAAATGTAACCGACGGGCTCGACTACTGGATTACCGCGGACGACACGCCCGCATTGATCCTGCAAAACTATCTCCATGCGACGGGGCTTCCGCCCATGATGCCCGAATACGCGATGGGGTTTTGGCAGTGCAAATTGCGCTACCGCACGCAGGAGCAGGTGCTGTCCGTCGCGCGGGAGTACAAGGCGCGCGGCATTCCGCTGGACGTGATCGTGATCGACTATTTCCACTGGACGCTGCAGGGCGAGTGGAAGTTCGACCCGCACAATTTCCCCGATCCCGATGCGATGGTGAAGGAGCTGAAAGACATGGGCGTGGAGACGATGGTCTCCGTATGGCCCACGGTCGATTCCCGCTGCGAGAACTACGCGGAAATGCTCGAAAAGGGCTATCTCGTGCACTGCAACAGAGGCGTTCCGATCTCGATGACGTTTTTCGGCGACGAATTGTTTTTCGACGCGACGAACCCCGAATCCCGCGCGTTCGTGTGGCAAAAAGTGTGCGAGAACTACTTCCAAAAGGGCATTCGCCTCTTCTGGCTGGACGTGGCGGAGCCCGAATACACCAATTACGATTTCGACGCCTATACGTACCAGATGGGGCCCGTCGAAAAGGTCGGAAACATCTACCCCGCGCTGTACGCAAAGCTCTTCTACGACGGGCTGAAGGAAAACGGCGTCGAGAGCCCCATCAGCCTCATCCGCTGCGCGTGGGCGGGCAGCCAGAGGTACGGCGCGCTCGTGTGGTCGGGCGACATCGCGACGAATTTTGAAACGCTCAGAAACCAGATCGCCGCGGGGCTTTCGATGGCGGTCGCGGGCATCCCGTGGTGGACGACGGACATCGGCGGCTTCCACGGCGGCGATCAGAACGATCCCGAGTACAGGGAGCTGCTCATCCGCTGGTTCCAGTGGGCGGTGTTCTGCCCCGTCATGCGGCTCCACGGAGACCGCCTGAACGGAGAGAAGGATATCGGCGATAGCGAGCGCGGCTCCGGCGGCCCGAACGAGGTGTGGAGCTATGGCGAGGAGGCCTACGAAATCCTCAAAAAGCACATCGCGCTGCGGTACGAAATGCGCCCCTACATCGAAAAGACCATGCGCCTCGCGCACGAAAAGGGCGAGACGATCATGGCGCCGCTGTTCATGGGCTTCCCGAAGGACAAAAAGGCGTGGGAGATCGAGGACGAATTCCTGTTCGGCAGCGACTACCTCGTAGCCCCCATCACCGCCCTCGGCGCGCGCGAACGGAGCGTCTATTTCCCCGAGAGCCGCACGTGGACGGACATCCATACGGGCGCGACCTATCGCGGCGGCGAAACGGCGGTCGTCCCCGCGCCGCTCGAGTACATCCCCGTATTCAAAGGAGAATAATCAGGAGGAAGCGCAATTCATGCAAATCTACAACACCATGACCCGCAAAAAAGAGACGCTCGTACCTGTCGAGGAAGGCAAGGTTAAGATTTACGCCTGCGGGCCGACGGTATACAATTACTTCCACATCGGCAACGCGCGCCCGTTCATCATCTTCGACACGCTGCGCCGCTTTCTGATCCACGCGGGCTATCAGGTGACGTTCGTACAGAACTTTACGGACATCGACGACAAGCTCATCAACCGCGCCAAGGAGGAAGATACCACCGTGGAGCAGGTCGCCGAGCGCTACATCGAAGAGTACTACACGGACGCGGACGCGCTGGGCGTCATGCGCGCGGATATCCAGCCCCGCGCAACCAAGCACATCGGCGAAATCATCTCCATCATCAAAAAGTTGGAGAAAAACGGGCACGCCTATGCCGTAAACGGCGACGTGTACTTCGATACGCAGTCCGACGGCGATTACGGCAAGCTCTCCGGGCAAAATTTGGAAGACCGCGAGGCGGGCGCGCGCATAGACGTGGACGACGTCAAGAAAAACCCGATGGATTTCGCGCTGTGGAAGGCGCAAAAGCCCGGCGAGCCCGCATGGAAGAGCCCGTGGGGCATGGGCAGGCCCGGCTGGCACATCGAGTGCTCCGCCATGTCCATGAAGTACCTCGGCGAGACGTTCGACATCCACTGCGGCGGCGTGGACCTCATCTTCCCGCACCACGAAAACGAGATCGCGCAGTCCGAATGCGCGACGGGAAAGCCCTTCGTGAAATACTGGATGCACAACGGACACATCAACGTGGACGGCGAAAAAATGTCCAAGTCGCGGGGCAATTTCTTCACCGTGCGCGACATCTCGAAGGAATACGATTTGGAGGCCGTGCGCCTGTTCATGCTGTCCGCGCACTACAGGAGCCCGATCAACTTCTCCCGCGATCTGATCGAGCAGGCGAAGACGTCCCTGGACAGGCTGTACACCGCGCGAAACAACGCGCTGTTCCTGCTCGAACACGCAGAGGACAGGGAACTGAACGATGCGGAAAAGGCGCTCCTCAAAAAGGGCGACGATGCCGTTATACGGTTTGACGAGGCGATGAACGACGACCTCAATACCGCAGATGCCCTGGGCGCGATCTTCGAATACGTGCGCGAGATGAACTCCGCCCTGACGGATGCCGCAAACCCGTGCAGGCAGGCGATTGAGGGCGCAATCGAGCGCCTGAACACGATGACGAACGTATTGGGTCTCTTGCGCAAGGAGCTCGACACCACGCCCGAGGAAGTCAAAGCCCTCGTCGATGCGCGCACCGCCGCCAAGAAGAACAGGGATTTTGCGGAGGCGGACAAAATCCGCGATCGGGTGCTCGAAATGGGCTATATCATCGAGGACACGCCAAAGGGGCCGAAGGTCAAAAAAGCGTAAGGAGCGATGCTCTATGGGCGATGTATATTCCTTTGATCCCGCCGCCGCGCATTCCGCGCACGAGGACACGATCCTCGCAGCGCCGGTCTTGCCCGAGGATTTCGCCGCGCCGTTCGATCATGCGTGGGGCTATCTCAAGGGCAGGGGCATGATGGACGCGCACAGGCACCCCGACAAGAACGAATTCTATGTGTTCACGCAGGGCGAGGGCTTTGCGATCTTAGACGGCGCAAAGCACCCCGTGAAGGCGGGAAGCATCGTGCTTGTACGCGAAAACGTGCTGCACTCCGTGGCTAACGAAACCGATGCGCCCCTTTGCTGGGCAGCATTTTGGTGGAAGAACCCGACGCGAAAATGAAAGGATGGCGACACATGAAACAGATTCTGATCGGTACCTGTATCCCCGGCAACTACGCCGCGCAATGGCTCCCGTCGATGGTTGAGGCGGGCTTTGAGTGCTTCTCCATCAATTTCCACATGGGCTTTCACGACATCGACCCGAAGGAGAACGCGAAGCAGGTAAAAGACATCCTGGCGGAATCCGGCAAGACGGTCTCCACGCTCGGCTGCTACACCAATCCCCTGATGTACGAGGAGCACGTCCGCGAACTGGAGCGCGCGATCGATTCCGCGTCCCTGTACGGCGCGAAAAACGTATCCACGTTTGCGGGCGCGATCGAGGGGAAAAGCGTGGAATACGCCATGCCGCGCTTCAAGGAAGTATTTACCGAGCTGTGCAAGCGCGCGGAGGACAAGGGCGTGCGCATCTGCATCGAGAACTGCCCGATGGACGGCTATTGGAACTACTGCACCTGCAACATCGGCATCAACCCCAAGGCATGGGAGATGATGTTTGACGCAGTGCCCTCGGACGCGCTCGGCCTCGAATGGGAGCCCGCGCACCAGATGATCCAGCTGATCGACCCCATCCCGCAGCTTCGCAAATGGGCGAAGAAGGTGTATCATATGCACGGAAAGGACGCGACGGTCGATTGGCACGCCGTGTCCGAATACGGCGCGTTCAACCCCGTCAACGACTTTGCGCCGCAGCGCACCCCCGGCTTTGGCGATACGGACTGGCGCATCATCTTCTCCATCCTGCGCGCGAACGGCTTTGAAGGCGACGTGTGCGTGGAGGGCTATCACGACCCCGTATACAGCGGCGAACTGGAGATGACCGGGCAGCTTCACGCGCTGAAGTACCTCAACTGGTGCCGCGGCGGCGATTACACGCCGAATCCCTGGTAATCAATCCTACAGAAAAGAAACGGGGCGTCCGCGCACTATATGCGGACGTCCCGTTTGTATTTTTCCAAAATGCCTATGCAGCCGGCTTCGATATCCTCATACGCCCTGTCAAAGCCTCCCGTATACCACGGATCGGCTACATCCTGACCTCTGCGCCCTGCAAAATCGAGCAGCTTTTTGCACTTTCCCAGCGGATCCCCCTGAAAGATGCGGCGCATATCGCCCATGTTCTCCTTGTCCATGCCGACAATCAGGTCGTATTTGCCGTAATCCGAGGGCTGTATCTGCCACGCACCGCGCTTCTCGCAGGGAATCCCGCGCCGCGCGAGCTCCCTCTTTGCGGGCGGATAGACGGGGTTTCCGATCTCCTCATCGGTTGCGGCAGCCGAATCGATGCGAAAATACAATTCCAGCCCCCGCTTCCGCAGCATATGCTTCATGACCATCTCCGCCATGGGGCTTCGACAGATGTTTCCGTGGCAAACGAACAGGATTTTCATCACGGGCATAGTTCCTCCTCTTAAACAGTTTGCGTAACGCAATTTCTCCTCCCAATAAGTATACCACACATTCCGTAAAAAAGAATGGTATCTCAAATAAATACTGTGCGCTTGACCCTATGAGCCTATATATGTATAATTGATAGTGAAAGGATGGTATCCGTGTTTGAAATAAAGGGAAAGGTTGCGACCGCGATTTGTTATGCAAATTCTGTCGAGGAAGAGGCGGTCGAGCAGATCCGCAGGATGTGCGACTATGAACTGGTGGCGGGAAGCCGCGTGCGCATCATGCCCGACGTGCACGCGGGCAAGGGCTGCACCATCGGTACCACCATGACGGTCTCGGACAAGGTGTGCCCGAACATCGTGGGCGTGGACATTGGCTGCGGGATGTATACGGTAAAACTGAAAGACGAAAGTCTGCGCTTTGAGGCGATCGATACAGCGGCGCACTACATCCCCTCCGGGATGAATGTGTGGGAGAGACGAATCGAACACTTCGACCTGACGGCACTTCGCTGCTTCCGCGCGCTGAAAGATACGAGGCGGCTGGAGCGCTCGCTGGGAACCCTCGGCGGCGGGAACCACTTCATCGAGATCGGCAAAACCTCAGGCGGGACGCTCTACCTCGTCGTCCATTCCGGCAGCCGCAATCTCGGAAAGCAAGTGGCGGATATCTATCAGCGGCTCGCAATCGATCTGCATATGGGGAAAGAGGACTTTTTCAGGCAGCAGGAGGAACTCATCCGCACCTACAAGGAGCGTGGCAGGCGTTCGGAAATCCAAAAGGCGCTGAAGGCGCTGGAAAAGAAATTTCAAAGGCGCAGTCCTTCCGTCCCCGAAGACCTCTGTTGGCTGTACGGCACATACTTGGACGACTACCTCCACGACGTGGAGATCTGCCAGCGCTTCGCGCGAAGGAGCCGTGAGCTGATGGCGGAGATCCTCCTGGAACGAGGCGGCCTCACGGCATATGATGCGTTCCACACCGTGCACAACTATATCGATACGGACGAGATGATTTTGCGCAAAGGCGCGATCGCCGCCCGCAAAGGGGAAAAGGTTCTGATTCCGCTCAATATGCGGGACGGCTCCATCCTCGCGATCGGCAAAGGGAATCCGGAGTGGAACTTCTCCGCACCCCACGGGGCGGGGCGCATCATGTCCAGAACCAAGGCCAGGGAGAACATCGATATGCACGACTATCGAAAATCCATGGCGGGCATATACTCCACCTCCGTCAATGAGGACACCTTGGACGAGGCGCCGATGGCGTACAAGGCGCTGGAGGACATCATCGACGAGATACGGGATTGTGTGGACATCGTCGATATCATAAAGCCTGTATACAATTTTAAGGCTTCGGAGGATGCGGCTCCGCGGAGAAAACGAAAGGCATAGAAAATTTCCGAAAATTGGTTTCGAAAATGCCGTTTTCGTGCTATACTACAAATCAAACGCCTACGGAAGGGATGGAATGAACACATGGAAGACAGGACGCAGCCGCAGATCGCCTTTATCATCAAGGATCAGCGGTTTGAAGGGTTTTACTTGGTAAAGGCGGCGCAGCAGCGCACATCCGCCAGCGGCAGCCGCTTTCTCGATATGACGCTTGGGGATATCTCGGGAGAGGTCAACGCGAAGATGTGGGACGGCACCGTCGAACCGCCCAAGGCAGGCGACGTGGTCAAGGTGCGCGCACTCATGCAGGAATACAACGGGCGCGCCCAGATGCGCATCGACAAGATGCGCCTCGCGGAGGAAAAGGATGCCGTCGATATGCAGATGCTCATCCCCTGCGCGCCGCAAAAGGGCGAGGATATGCTGGAAGAGGTGCGAAATGTCGTATCCGCGTTTGCGGACGCGCATCTCGCCGCGATCGTCTCCGCAAGGCTCGACGAGTGCGGGGAGGCGCTGCTGCTCGTTCCGGCGGCGCTGCGCCTGCATCACGCGGAGCGGAGCGGGCTCTTGCATCACATGACCACCATGCTGCGCGCCGCCGGCGCGCTCTGCGAGGTGTATCCCTCGCTCGACAGGGATTTGCTGTTTGCGGGCATCATCCTGCACGACCTGTGCAAGATCGAGGAGTTGAAGACGGACGAGATCGGGCTCGCCACGGAATACACGCTCGAAGGGCAGCTCGTCGGGCATATCGCGATGGGCATCGCGCGCCTGCACGAGGCGGGAAGGCGCCTCGAAACGCCGAAGGAGCTGCTCATCCTCCTCGAACACATGATTCTATCGCACCACGACCTGCCCGAATACGGCAGCCCCAAGCCGCCCATGTTCCTGGAAGCCGAGGTGCTGCACACGCTCGATAGGCTCGACGCGCGGCTTTACGAGATGAACCGCGCGCTGTCCTCGATCTCGCCGGGCGGGTTTACCGAAAGGATTTGGTCTTTGGAGCGAAGGCTGTACAAGCGGGAATCCAAACAAGAATCACAGGGAGAATAAGTCTCCTTTTCGAAAACGAACAGCCGCACGGGTGTACGCCCGTGCGGCCGTTTTTGCACAGAAAATGCGGTTACGCTTGCATTCTCCCCGCCGCGAAGCCCTGATATTCCTCCAAAAACCACTCGGCGGTCTTCGCCATGCGGACGGTCACGAATTCATCCCGAAAGCCCACATCGATGTTGCAGTTCCCGAAATACCAGTCGCAGATGTTGACGCGCAGTTGCAGGCTGTTTTCCCCGCCCCATGCGGCGCTGCACAGGCAGCGGTAGCCCCTTTCGAGCTTTTCTCCTATGCGCCTTCCGTAATAGCCCGTTTCGGGGAATTCGCCCTCGATGTTTCTGCCGAAGCCGAAGAGGATTTCGTGTTCGCCCGTCGCGTTTTCATAGCGCATGGTGCACAGGTCGCATGAAAATCCGAAGGATATGCGGCGGATGCCCATGGGGTTTTCGTCCATGACATACGTCTTCCCGTCGATCTCCTTTGCGAGGGGCGATGTGTGCGCGCCCTCCTCGCACAGCAGCGTAAGGGATGCCGTCTTTTCCCGCAGCGCGCGATGTGCAGCCTCGTCCTCGGGCAGCGTATCCAGATTTTCGTCCAGATACAGGAAAATCTCCTCCCAGAGCGCGGCAAACAGGTTCGCATAGCCGGAGGATATCCCCTGCGTGTCCGCCGTGGTGATGAGCAAAAAGTCCTTCTTCGGCAGGCATATGGCGACCTGTGTGCCCATGCCCAAAAACGCGAAGCCGTCGTTTCTCGTGATCCAAAACTGATATCCGTAGCCCTGCTGCGTCTCTGGCTCCTCCCGCGCGGTGCGGGTGTCGATCTGCTTGGTCGTCGCCTCGCGCAGATACGCTTCGGGTATGAGCTGCCTCCCCTCATGCCTCCCCATGTGCATGACGATATTCGCGACGCGCGCGAAATCGCGCGTGGTGAGCATCATGCCGCTTCCGCCCCACGCGCCGCCCTCCGGTCGCCCCACGCACCAGGCGTCCTTCGAGACGCCGATGGGGTCGAACAGGCGCGGGCGCAGGTATTCCACCAGTTCCTGCCCCGAAAGCTTCTCCACGATCGCGTTGAGCATCACGGTGCCCGCCGTGTCGTACGAAAAGACTGTGCCGGGGACGTGCTCCGTCGTTCGGTGCAAAAACGTGCGCACCCAGTTTGCATCGCGGTTCGTATAGGCGTTTTCGTTGTGCGACGTCGCCATGCGCAAAAGGTCACGCACCGTCGTCATTTCCAGATACGGATGCACCGCATCGGGCAATTCCTCGGGGAAGAAGGAAATCACTTTGTCGTCCAAATGCAGCTTCCCCTCCCCGATCAAAAGCCCGACGGCTATGGAGACGAAGCTCTTGCTGCACGAATACAGCCTGTGAAGGAAATACTCGTTAAACGGCTGCCAATATCCCTCCGCGATGACATCGCCCCCTCGCATCATGAGGAAGGAATGCATGGGCAGGCGCCGTTCATTCAGCCTGTCGATAAAGCGTGCGACCGCCTGGGATGGAACGCCTCGGCTTTCCGGCGTCACAAAGCGCATGGTACCGCCCCCTTTGTTTCTTTCGATAAAAAAGCCTCCGCCGAAAACCGGAGGAGACTTCTGTCCGTCAGTTTCTCGCGAACAGCACGAACTCGCTATTCGATGGGTACATCATGACGGTTTGGATATACATGCTGCCGTAGCTTGCAAGCAGGTTCTGCACGCCGGGCTTGGCATAGGCAAACATCTCGTTCATCGTGACCGCGCTGTCCGCATTGGTATCTGCGAACAGCCGCGTCACGCCGCCTTCGATGTTGGAATAACCTCCACCCTTGGTGAGGAAATGCGTGAAGAAGCTGCCGAAGCTGAGCTTGCTGTCGTCGCAATAGCTCAATTCGTCCGCGCCGCATGCCGTGAGGACCTGGTATTTCGAACCGCTCATTGCAGACGGAGCGGACTTGCGCCCCGGGGTGGATGCAAAGGTCTGCACGACGGAGGCGTTAAAGAGCGCCGTCTTCAATACGGGCGATGCCTTGGTTGCATTGGGCAGTGCGTCGATCATGCCGCCGCTGAAGCAGCTGTCGAGCAGGATCACGACCGTGCCCGGAAGCCTATCCAGCTTCTGCCTGAGCACGCTCATGGGGATAGGCGCGTAGTCGGTTCCGACGAGGCAGCTTTCGCCATCGATGTTGATGCTGCCGTGGCCCGAATAGTAGAACACCGTGACATCGCCTTCGGCGATGCCCCAATTCGCCATGTCGTCCAACTGTGCGAGCAGCTGTGCGCCCGTCAGGTCCTTCTTGCTGCGGATATTTTCATTCTCGAATCGCACGGAATCGTATGTGGAGGCGCCGAGCGCCTTTTGGACGAGCTCCACGTCGAAGGCGCAGATCGGAAGGTCGTATTGACTTCCGTGCGCATAGTCGCTCTCGCCCACTACCAGCGCGCGATAGACCGCGCCGCACTGCACCGTGCATGTCGCCTTCTTCTTTCCGGAGACGGTCGTGCAGGTGATCGTTACAGTGCCGTATTTATTTGCGCGGAGCAAGCCGTTTTCGTCCACGGAGACGATTCCCGCGTCGGACGATGCCCATGTCACGCTTTTGTCCGATGCGTTCTCGGGCAGTACGGTCGGTATGAGCCTGTGCTCTTCCCCGAGGGTGAGCGCAATCTTCTTCTCCGAAAGCTGCACGCTCTTTACGCGGATGGCCCTCGATACGATCTTGCAGCGCGCGGTTTTGCCGCTCCCGTCGAGCGCCCTGCAATAGACATAGGTCGTGCCCACCGATACGGGCGTCACGAGCCCGGAGGAAGAAACGGTGGCTATGCTTTCGTTCCTGCTGTACCATTCGACATTGGGATTGTCGGGGTTGCGGGGCGAAAGCGAGTGGGTGAGCTGCCTCGTCGTGTTCCCGATATATAGGGTCGCAGACGATCTGTTGAGCCGCACACGGGTGACAGGCAGCCTTTTCACTGTGACGGTACAGGATCGCGCGCTTTTCCCGATCCTCGCCGTGATTCTTGTCCTTCCGTAGCCTTGCGCCGTGACCGTTCCGTCCGGCGCGACGGTCGCGACGCGCGGGTTGGCGGTCGTCCACTCTGCACGGTCTTCGTGCCCGCGCGGCGAGGTCGTAAGGTCCAGTTTCTGCGTGTTGTTTACGCCGACCGTCATGCCAATGGTTGCGGAGCGTGTCAGCTTCCGAATCCTCACGGGCTTTACGGTCACCTTGCAGGTCGTGTATGTACCGCTGCCGTCCATGGCCCTGCATACGATCCACGCAGTGCCGGGAGATACGGGCGTCACCACGCCGTCCTGCGAAACGGTCGCGACACGCCTGTTTCTGCTGATCCACCTGACATCCGAACAGTCGGGGTTTGCAGGCGAAAGCGTCTTCGTGAGTACACAAGGCTCGTAACCCTCGTAGAGAGTGACTCTCGATTTGTCGAGGGTTATCTTCACGACGAGCTTCTTTTGCATCGCGTTGCCGCGCAAAGCATCCTGCGCACCTGCTGCCTCCGCACCTGCCGATTGCACAAGTGGAATCTCCGCCGATGCGGACAGCGCGACCAGCAGCACGGTCAGAAAGAGGGCCAGACTCTTCTTCAGAATGTTCATGGTACACCTCCCTTCATTATTAAAGAAACACAGAGGCCGACAGAAATAGCCGGCCTCTCGATGCATTAAACGCCTACCGAGTAGTTCGGCGCTTCCTTGGTGATGCTGATGTCATGCGGGTGGCTCTCGATCAGCCCCGCACCGGTGATACGGATGAATTTCGCGGTCTTGCGGAGCGTTTCGATGTCCTTCGCGCCGCAGTAGCCCATGCCGCTGCGCAGGCCGCCCATCAGCTGGAAGATCGTGTCCGAAAGCATACCCTTGTACGGCACGCGGCCTTCCACGCCCTCGGGGACAAGCTTTTTCGCGTCCTCCTGGAAATAGCGGTCCTTGCTGCCCTGCTCCATCGCCGCGAGGGAGCCCATGCCGCGATAGACCTTAAACGAGCGCCCCTGATAGATTTCGATCGCGCCCGGGCTTTCGTCCGTGCCCGCGAACAGGCTTCCGATCATGACCGCCGACGCGCCCGCCGCGATCGCCTTGGTGATGTCGCCGGAATACTTGATGCCGCCGTCGGAGATAATGGTGCGCGAGAACTTGTCCGCCTCCTCCGCGCAGTCGGAGACCGCCGTCACCTGCGGCACGCCGATGCCCGCGACGACGCGCGTCGTGCAGATGGAGCCGGGGCCGATGCCGACCTTGACCACGTCCGCACCCGCGGAAATGAGGTCACGCGTCGCTTCGCGGGTAGCGACGTTGCCCGCGATTAAGGGGAGCGAGGGATATTCGCTCTTGATCTTTTCGACCGTCTGCAAGACGCCCGCGGAATGCCCATGCGCCGTGTCGATGCCGATCACGTCCACCTTCGCCGAGACGAGCGCCGCGATGCGCTCCATCGTGTCGTGCGTCACGCCTACTGCCGCGCCGCACAGCAGCCTTCCGCTCGAATCCTTCGCGGAATTCGGGTATTTTTGCATCTTCATGATGTCTTTGATGGTGATGAGCCCGCGCAGGTTGAAATGCTCGTCCACGATCGGGAGCTTTTCGACCTTGTGTATGGAGAAGATCTTCTTCGCATCGTCCAGCGTCGTCCCGACGGGCGCGGTCACGAGGTTTACGCTCGTCATGTATTCGTGGATGGGTCTGGTGTGGTCCGTCACAAAGCGCAGATCGCGGTTGGTGAGGATGCCGACGAGTTTTCCGTTCGTGGTGATCGGAACGCCCGAAATGCGGTACTTCTCCATGAGCGCGAGCGCATCCGAAATCAGATGATCGGGGCTCAAAAAGAACGGGTCGGTAATCACGCCGCTTTCGGAACGCTTTACCTTGTCCACCTGCACGGCCTGCTCTTCGATGGACATGTTCTTGTGGATGATTCCCAGTCCGCCCTCGCGCGCCACGGCGATCGCGAGCCTTGCGTCCGTAACCGTGTCCATCGCCGCGCTCACGAGCGGAATGTTCAGGCGCAGCTCTTTCGTGAGTGCGACCGAAAGATCCACATCGCGAGGCACGACGGAACTTTTCTGCGGCACGAGCAGCACATCGTCAAAGGTAAGTCCTTCGCGGATATTCCCAAGCATGGCGTTTTCCTCCCATCTCGATTTTCTTCTTTCGGGAATTATAGCATTTTGCAGGGTTTCTTTCCACTATAGCTCCGTTAAGATTCAAACACCTCACCGTAATGCATATGTTTTCCCCCGCGATTCAGTCCCAATCGCCGCCCTCGTAATAATCGTCTTCGTCTATGTCCCTTTCGGCGGGGAGCAGCGGCGTCTTCGATGCCTTCAGCCGCTTTTCGATGGAGCGCGATTTTTTCGCCGCGTCCTCGATGGTCTCCGATGCCTGCCGCAG
Organism: Christensenellales bacterium; assembly: GCA_050946115.1. GTDB lineage: Bacteria > Bacillota > Clostridia > Christensenellales > Aristaeellaceae > CAYFRC01. Next base: position 39,069 of record JBMNUF010000012.1, on the reverse strand, counting down.
GCGCTTTTGCGTCTTGGTGAGCGCCTCCGCAAAGGCCGAAACTTCGCTGCGCACACCGGAGAGCACCTCGTCCTTTTCACTCTCGGCGCGCAGCGCCTGAAAGCCCATGCGGATGCTGCTCAGAAGCGCGTGCAGCGTCGTGGGCCCCGCGAGCGTCACGCGGTGACGCCTGCTGAGCGCCTCCGCAAGCGCCGTCCTTCTGAGCGCTTCGGCGTACAGCCCCTCGCTCGGCAAAAACAATACCGCAAACGGCGTGGTCTTGGGCGGAGCGATAAACAGCCTTTCGATGCGCTCCACCTCGCGAAGAAGGCTCCGCTCGAGCTCGTCCCCCGCCTCCTCCGCGGCGAGTGTGTCCCCCTCGTCGAGCGCGTCGAGCAGCCGCTCATACGCCTCCTGCGGGAAATACGCCTCGATGGGCAAAAGCGTCATTGCGCGCCCGCCCGCGGGGAGGCACAGCGCGTAGTCGCACACTTCCCCGCCGCCGGAAATCTCGGCGTCCTTTTCGTACTGCCCGGGCGAGAGTACCTGCTCGAGCAGCGCTCCCAGCTGCATTTCGCCGATCATGCCGCGGCTGCGCGCGCCGCCGTGCAGCGTCCTGCGCAGATCCGCCATGCCCGTTTCGAGCCTCTCCATGTTCTTGAGAGAATCCGCGAGGGTGTCGATCTGCAGGCGCAATTCCGAAAGCGCGTCCGCGTTCGACACCGATTCGCGGATGGAGGAGAGCGTGTCCCCCGTCTGCGCCTGAACGCTTGCGATTTCGTCCACGTTCTGCGAAAGGCGCGCGATGTCCACGGCGAACTTATCCAACTGACCCTGCTGCGAGCGCGCCGTCTCGGACAGCGCGCGCGAAATCGCCGACAGGACGGACTCGATGTTTTCGGTCTGTTCCCTTCGGCCCCGCGCGTCCAGATCGCGCTGCACCTGCTGCGCCTGCACGAGCTGCTGCCCGAAGGCGCTCTCCGCCCTTTCGAGGCGCTCCAAGAGCTTTCCTTCGCGCAGAAACGCGCGGCGCGCGAGGAGCGCGACGGCGATCAAGAGCAGCAATATCGCCGCGAAAAGGAGCATCGTCGGCTCCAAAAGTGTGTAGAAGAACGGTTTCATGTCCGCCTCACGTCGTCTCGCCCTGATAGGAGACCAAGGTCGCTTCGATCATGCCGTCTATGGAATTCAAATTGGCGAGGAGTTGATCGCCCTTTTCGGTTCGTATCTCGTAGACCATCTCAAACCGCTGCGCCTGCGCGGTCTGGCTCTTGAGGCGCTGTTTCCTTACGGCTTTGGACGTCAGCGCGCGCGCGACATCGCGCTCCGCGCCGCGCTCCGCGCGAACGACCAAGAGATAGCAGTCCGCGCCGCGAAAGCCGAAGCGCGCCATCAGGAAGATGCCCGCCGCGATCAAAACCGCCGCCAGGATCGCCAGGAAGTACTGCCCCGCACCCAAGAGGATGCCCATCGTGAGCGCCCAGAACATATATGCCGTGTCGAGCGGGTCCTTTACCGCCGTGCGGAACCGAACGATCGAAAGTGCGCCGACCATGCCCATCGAGAGCGCGACGGATTCGCGGATACACATGACGACGGGCGCGGTGATGAGCGTCATCAAGATGAGCGTCATGCCAAAACTCGCGCTGTACATCACGCCGCGATAGTTCATGCGGTACACCCAATAGATGAATATGCCCACGCCGAACGCGAGCAGCGTCATCATCAGGACCGTCGGCGCGGACGCCACCGTAACGGACATATTGGAAAAGTCGAGTTTGTTCATGGGGTAATCCTCCTCGCAATGTTTATCAAAGTTCGTGCATTCTGCAAAGCGTGTATTTGGAAATCGCCATCCTGTCCGCGCGCACCGCAGACAGAAGCGGCATGATGATATCGGGAAGGTAGTTGTCGTATTTGACCTCCATCACCTGTGTGAACGGCGGGAGCACCGTAACGCGCGGAAAGTTTTCTTCGAAGAGATTCGTCTCGTACATCCCCGTGGCGATGCGCCTGTCAAACGTCACGCGCGTGTGTTCCGCGGGGTGCCAGAACGCCTCCCTGTCGTACTCGACGATCACGCGCGGCGCCATGCAGGCGCTGCGCATGTGCGCGTAGAAATTCTTCGCGACGGGCGACTTCATCGAGCAAAGCGGCGACAAATCCCCCTGCAAAAGGCGCTCCGCCGCGCGGCGCGACAGCGGCACGGACTGTTTCGCGATGATATCGCCCCTCTTTTGCTTGCGTTCCAGATAAATCACATCGTCGCGCCCGTTGTAGATGCGTATGCGGTATTTTTCGCGGTCCTTGACGCCGTCGATCTTGTCGTAGAGCGCTGAATCCGCCAAATCGTCGAAATACACGCTGCGAACGCCGTATTCGCCGTTTCTGTCCGCGTGCTCGTCCCGCTGCAAAACGCCTGCAAGCCTCTCCGATAGCGCGGCGGCCGCGAAATCGGAAAGCAGAAATTTGATTTCGTGCCGCCCCTGAAACGCCCTGTCCAATGCGCACTCCCCTTTGTCGAATTCTATATGCCCAAAAGCTCCATGAGCTCCGCGAAATATTCGCGCATTGCCTCTTTCCCCATGCCGGTCTTGCCGCTGATGTGCCCGAGGAACAGCGCATGCCTTATCGAAACGCGCTTTTTGAAGAGGTCGATCTGCGCCTTCCACTTTTTCATCGAGCCGCCCCACTTTTCAAACTGCTGCGGCATCTCGGGCATCAGTACCTCGACCCATTCGTCGACCCTGGCGTTGATTTTGTCCGCCGTCCAGTCGGTGGACATGTATCTGTTGAGCTTGCGGAAGAATTTCTCCCTAACCGCGCCGTTTTTCATGAGCGCGCGGAAGATGGTGTTGTCGTATTTGTTGCCCGAACCCGCGCCGGTCTCGTTCAGCCAGCGGCGGTAGGAGTTCGTATCGTCATACACGAAGGACGTATCCATATCAAAGAGAATCCAGCGCCAGCGGTTGTCGCCCTGCGTGCTTCGGTATCGCTTGACGTTCAGAAGGTCGGTATTGCCGGTGAACATCTGCACGGCGACGTAGTCCAGATAATTGTCGATATCGATGATCGAATCGATGTGCTCGATCTTTGCGTCCGTATCCGCGCCGTTCTTTTTGACCCACGCGGTGAGCTCTCTGTACGAATCGTCCGAGCCCTGCAGCGTGTTTCTGTTCGCCTTGACAAAGTCGATCTTGTTCTTGTCCTCCCAGCCCATGTGCCGCGCCACAAAATCGGCGTTCGTGCGCTCGCGCAGGTTGTAATGCCCCCAGTATTCGCCGTTGAGATATACGATCACCGGCTGCACGTCCTGATAGAGGGGTTTCGAATCCGTGTACTGCGAAAGCGAGGTCATCAGCGCGTCGCGGAAGCGGAGCTTGTCGCTGTCCTGCCCTGACGCCCGAAGCGTTATGCTGTCGAACACCGTAAAGTCCCTGTTGGGGTAGAGCTTGCCCTCGATCGTCCGCTTGCCGTAGGCGTTGCGCGCGATGAGCTTAAACCCCTTTTGCCCGCGCTGGCGCGAGTACTGGCCCTGCAGGCGCATGCCGATGCCCTGCGAAAAGACCGTCTCCCCGCTTCGGAAATACTCCGCGTTCGCCGCGCGCTCCCAGTCGCGCCAATAGTTATAGGTCGTCAGGCTCGTACCCTTGCCCTTAACGTAGATGCCGATGTCCTCATCGAACAAGAACTTCGGGTCGCTCACGACGGAGAGGACGGGCAGCGTGTGATGCGTGCCCATCAGGTACGATTGCGTTCCGACCAGGGACGGCATATGCCCGTCCGCAAACGTCGCGGCGCGAAGGATCGTGGTCCCCGTAATCGAAATCGGCTCCGTATAGGCGGGTGAAGCCGCATTCGGCTCCGAGCAGTCCGTTGTATAGCGAATCGTGCCGGAGGGCGCGGACAGGGACACGAAAAGCTGCGTGCCCTCGTCGTAGATGCCGCCCAAGGTGTCAAACGAAACATCGGGGCACAGCGCCGCATAATACGTATCGGAGTTTTCCGCGCCCGCCGTTTGCTTCTCAAAATAAAAAAAACCGTCCCGCCCTGCCACGCGACCGAAGCTCACGCCGCCCCGCTGCCCCATCATGGGGATGCGGTCGATGAGCGCGCCGTCGGGCGCGGAAAGGGTAATCGTCTCCTGCCCCGAAAAGGATATGCGGAAATTGGTTCGGTACTGCTGCTTTTTTACGCTGTATTTGTCCGCGCCGTTGCAGCCGATCGCCAAAAACGCGCCCGCATCGATCTTCGCGCCCTGCGGGAACTGCCACTTGCGCGGCTGCGTCGGGTCGTCTGAAAGGCCGAAGCCCGACAGGTCGATGGTGCGATCCGTGGAATTGTACAGCTCTACAAAATCGACGCCGGCCTTGCTGCTGTTTTTGACGTGGCCCGAGGAGACCGCCTCCCACAGAAACAGCCCCGTCGTATTGGCGTTGCGCAGGGTCTTTTCCGCCTGCGCAGCGCCGGATGCGTCGTTCGGAGCGCCGGGGGACGGCGCCTGTTCCTTCGTCCACGCGCCGTCCTTTTTCGACCAGGAGACGTCCGTCTTCAAAAGCTCGTATTGCGTTCTGTCCACGACCGCGCCGGAAGCGTCCGTGAGGATCACCGTCTCCCCCTCGCCGTTGAGCTTAAAGGAGGCGTGCAGTTCCCCGTCCGTGCGGCTTTCGCCGGAGCAGTAGATGAGGAGATATCCGTGGGGCTCTATGGTCACATCCGGGAAGCGCCACTTGAAGATGTTGCGCTCGTTGTCGGACAATCCGTAGCCCGAAAGGTTCACCGCTTCGCCGGAGGTGTTGTGTATTTCGATCCAGTCGCAAAACATGCCGTCCGCGGTCTTTGCGTAGGTCGCATTTTCCGCCATCATCTCGGAGAGCTCGACGGGGCTGTCGCTCTGCCCGCCGCCGCCCGAAATCGCTTGATGGTTCTCGCTCGTGTTGTGCATGCCGGGCGTGTATTCGTCCGTCAGGGCAAACGCGCCCGTATCGCCGATCCGGGCGTAGGACTGGTTCGTCGTCATCTTGGGCGTGGTGACGGATTCGACGACCGTGCCCGCCGGATTCATGAGGATCACGGCATCGCCCGATGCAGAGAGCTTGAACGGGGCGTGATAGGCGTAGCCCGGCGTATGTTCGTATCTTCCCGAACAAAAGACGATCAGAAACTGCCTGCTTTTGAGCGTCGTCTGGGGAAAGGTGAACACGAGACCCCTGTCCATGCGGTCCGTCAGCATCCAGCCGGTGAGGTCGATATCCTTCGATGAGGAATTGTACAGCTCCACCCAGTCGGTGTAGTTGCCCTTTTCGTCCGCCAGGGCAGACCTGTTGGAGGCCATGCACTCGCTGATGCGAACACCGCCGCTGTTATTGATCTCCGAGATCTCGGTTTCCGCGCTTTTTGACGATGTCGGTACCGTTCCCATGCTGTTCTGCAGAAAAAACGCCGCAACCACCGCGAGCACGGCAAGGGGAATCCATACAAAGCTACCGAACGCGGCAGGCCGCTTTTTCTTCAAAGCCAAGTCGCCACACCTCCGAGGCTATTATACACGATTGTTCCCTGTATTGCAACGTTTTTCCGAAAATTGTAATGAAATTATTTCGTGCGAATGGAGGCTTCCTCTCGTCAATTCGCCTTTTCGATATACAAAAGCCTCGCCGAACGTTTTTCCGCAAGGTGCAACACAATGTCCTGCGTGCCTGCGATGATGACCTCGTTGGTGTCCGCGTCGGTGAGCGTGTATTTGGCGTTTTCGGCGGCGAACGGCAGGTTGACCTTCCACGTATCGAGCACGCAGTCCTCCATGCGGAAGATCAGAAGCACGCCCTTTTGCTTTTCCCCGTCGTACCAGCAGTAGGAAGTGAAGCCCGTCCTGTCGCACTCGTCGTGCCACGGCGTCAAAACGTACATGTCGGAGAGCATGTATTCCTTCACCCTGTCCCACTCCCGAAGGCCGAAGCGCAGCATGTCAAAATCCTGATTCGGGTCCTGCGTAAACTGGGAGTCCACGTTGAGCGCGGGCAAATACGATGCGCGCCACGTGTAGGCGTCGCTTGTGCCCGTTGCATCCAGCTGCCCCTTCTTTTCCTTGGTGTTCGCGCCGCAAAACGGAATCCAGCGGTTGAACGATGTGGTCATCGAAAGCCTGAGCGCGGTTGTCGTGCGGTCGGAATCGCTTCGCAGCATGGGGATGCCGCGCCTGAGCGATTCGATGTCGTTGCGCCCGCCGCCGCTCGCGCAGGAATCCGTAAACGCGCAGCCGCCGTAGCTCTTCGTGCATTCGATGATCGCGTCCCACATGCGGTAGTGGTTCGCGATGAAGCGGCTCTCCGTGATGCCCGTGCGGTTCTGCCCCTCCCGCGCATCCAAGTATTCCCACAGTGCCGCCGGATTGCAGTTGTTGTCCTCTCTATACATATCGATGCGGTTTTCGCGCAGCGTCGTCGTGATCTTGTCCAGCGTCCACTGCAGGCACGCTTCGTTTCCGATGTTGTTGGATATCGTCCCGCCGCCCGGCCTTCGGATCGCCCAATCTATATTATAGCCGAAATGCTTCGCGAGGTTTTCCGGATCGGTCACGCGCTCGGGCTCGAACCACATGAGCGTTCGCATGCCGTGTTCGCGCGCAAAATCCACGCTTTCACGGAAACTGCCGTTCGGCCACTTGTTTGCGTCGAGCGTCCACGTACCGACGGTTCCCCACCAGTCGCTCTCGGGGCTCGTGCCGTCCGGCGCGATGTACCAGCCCGCATCGACCCAGCGGAAATCGACCTTCGCATCCTCCGCGAGCATCTTTTCGAGCGTCGGCCTCCACGTGTAGCTGCGCTCCGAAATGCTGCCGTCGGAATTGGGAAGCCCCGTATCGTTTGCGATGCAGCAGGTCGAAAACGGCCTCATGGGCGCGCCGTCCGCCGTAAACGGCGGCAGATTGCAGTTGATAAACCACCTGCGCCACAGGTTCATCGCATGGTTTTCGTTGCGAACCGCATACGGCAGCACGCAGAACAGCGCCGTGCGGATTTTTTCGCCGGGCTTGAGATACGCATTCAGGTTGTTGACGGCGGATGCGGTATACACCGTTTTCCCGTCCTTATGGGTAAATTCCGCGTTCCACGTGCCCGCCCAGCCGATCGCGAGCAGCGCGCCGCCCGTGCCGCATTCTAAGTTGAAATAGGGGAAGTTGCCGTGCGTCGCGCGCCCCGTCGGGGAGACGAAGCGAACCGGCATCGACGTGAGGTCGTGCGCGTAGGGGCGGTATTGGTTCGGGATGTCGCCCAGGATGCCCTTTAGAATCGGCACGTTGCCGAAAAATTCCATCCTCACGCGCGGGTTCGAGAGTAGGGGCGAATCGTGCGCAGACACATTTTCGAAGTCCACGCGGAACTCGAACGCGCCGTATTCGGGATAGTATGCGGAAACGAGCGTAATCTCCAGCGGCTCAAAGGCGAATTTTGTCACCGTCTCCTCCTTCCCGCGGGAAACGGTCTTTGATTCGCCGAGCTTTGTCATCCCGCCAAAGCCCCGTATCGCTTTGCCCCCGAATGTGAATTCAAACGGAAACGACGCAAGGTCCGCATACATCTTATCCATTGTGCTCCCTCTCCTTCCACTTTCTCACCGCTTCGGCGACGATCCAATAATCGTTCGATAAGATGGTATTGATGCCCATATCGAGATAGCGCAATGCCTCTTCGGGCTCGTCCGCGAAGAAAACCGTCATCAATATGCCGTTTTGCTTTGCGAGGTCGACGGTTTCCCGATTGAAATACGGCTTGAACAGCTGGATCTTTTCGCAGCCCAGCGCCATGACGCGCTTCGGCATCGAAAGAAGATCTTCCTTGTTGCCGTCAAAGCCGACGCAGCGGCGTATCTCCGGCGCGATTTCGTGGAATTCGCGCAGTGCCTTGTCGTTTGTGGACATCATATAGCAGTGGCGCGCGCAGTCGTATTGCCGCAAGAGCGCGGCGATTTTCTCGTAATACGGCACGGGTTGATCCGCATCCCATATCTTGACGTGAATGTTCATGATGACCGTGCCCGCGAATTTCCTCAAAATCTCCTCAAAGCGGACGATGTGCAGCCCCGCAAAGTGCGCGTTCACCTTGCTGCCGAAGTCGAGTTCCATGAGCTCTTCATACGTGTGCTCCCACACCTTGCCCGTGCCGCTCGACACGCGGTCGAGCGTGCTGTCGTGAAGGGAGACGATCTCGCCGTCCTTGGTCGCCCACAGGTCGAACTCGATCTCCTCCGCGCCGAGCGCAACCGCCGCGCCGAATGCGGGCATGCTGTTTTCCGGCGCGACCGTCGAAAACCCGCGATGCGCGCAGACCCTCGGATAGGGAAGCATCTCGTCCGTCGGGATCATCATGCTGCCGCCGTTGCGATACAGCCACGGGCGGCGGCCGTCCTCGATGTATTCGGGGTGCGATTTCGGTTTGCCCTGGAATCCCGCAGGCTTCAGGTGCTTTTCCATCGGGTCGAGTTCGCAAATGCCGAGCCCGACTTCGTTTTTCATGTTCAGGACGATTTCGCCCTTGGGCGATACAACCATGCTGCATCCGCACACGGCGCTTTCCTCGCCCATGGAGACTGCCGAGCGCACGAGCCACGCATTCGTGTTGTAGCACAGGAATTTGCCGATGGTTTCCAGCGTCTCGTGCGTATCGGTGCGCTGGTGCGAGCAGCCGATCAGGACGTCCGGCTTTTCGAGCGCGATTCTTGCAAAGCTCTCGTACATATAAAAGTCGTAGCAGGTCAAAAAGCAGAGCTTCAGCCCCTCGATTTCGAGCGTATACGGCGGAGCGTAATGTTCCGCGTATTCGCAGTCCATCCCGTTTCCGCCCATGTGCGCGGGCTTGATCTCGGAAGGCGCGGGGGGCGCCTTATAATATCGCCCGACTTCGCGCCCGTTTCTATCGAACACGTAGGTCGTGTTGCGATAGCCCCTGTCGCTCTCGAAGGCGAAGTTCGCGCACACGATCGCGCAGCAGCGCTTCGCCAAATCCGCACAGCGCCGATAGATGTCGGCATTGTATGTTTGTATCGCCGACTGAAATGCCGCGCAGGAGCCCGTCGCCGCCGGAACGTCGCAGTATTCCGGGAGCACAATGAGGTCGAGCGAATCGTCGCATGTATCCATCAACGCGGTAATACTCCTGTAGCATTTTTCCATGTCGCTTTCATGCACCGAATACCCGGGTTGGATGACGCATACCTTCATAACCGCCCTCTTGTCGGCGCGGCGACCGACACCATCATTCCCCGAAAGTTCCGCCGCGGGATTTGAACTTTCCATGCGTATAGCGCGAGCGCCGCGCCCCCGAATCGTTCGGGGCGCGACGCTCTCTGTCAAAAATCAATAGGCCTTTGCGAAGAACATGAGCTTCTGCGCTTTCTTGCCGCAGCACACGCACGTCTCCGACGGGAAATCCTTTTGGTCAAACGGCATGTTGCGCGATGTGGCGTTCATCTTTTCCTTAATGGCATCCTCACACGCCCTCTCGCCGCACCAGGCCGCGCGCGCAAAGCCGTTTTGCACCGCGCTTTCAAGTTCCTCCATATTGGTCACGTTTTTGATGCGCGCGTCGCGGAACGCCTTCGCCTGCGCGTAGAGCGTATCGTGTACATCCTCCAAAAGGCGCGCTACTTCGCCCGCGATGCCGTCCAGCGCAATTTCCTTCTTCTCGAACGTGTCGCGGCGAACGGACATCGCAACGCCGTTTTCGATGTCGCGCGGGCCGATCTCCAAACGCACGGGCACGCCCTTCAGCTCCCATTCGTTGAACTTCCAGCCAGCGGATACGGTGTCGCGGTCGTCCAGCTCCACGCGCAGCCCCGCGTCCTCCAGCACCTTTTTCACTTCCGCTGCCTTTTCCAGTACGCCCGGCTTGTGCTGCGCGATGGGCAGAATCACGACCTGAATGGGCGCAACCTTCGGCGGCAGGCGCAGACCGCGCTCGTCCCCGTGCGTCATGATGATCGCGCCGATCAGCCGCGTGGAGACGCCCCAGCTCGTCTCGTGCACATATTCGAGCTTGCCCTCCTTGGAGAGGTACTGAATCTCGTACGCCTCGGCAAAATTCGTGCCGAAGTTGTGGGTCGTGCCCGCCTGCAGCGCCTTTCCGTCCTGCATCATCGCTTCCATGGAATAGGTCGCGCGCGCGCCGGCGAATTTTTCCTTGTCGGATTTTTGCCCCACGAACACGGGCAGCGCGAGCGCGTTCTCGGCGAACTCGCGGTAGACCTCGAGCATGAGCAGGGTCTCCTCCTGCGCCTCCTCGGGCGTTTCGTGGATGGTGTGCCCCTCCTGCCACAAAAACTCGCTCGTGCGCAGGAACGGGCGCGTACTCTTTTCCCAGCGCATGACGGAGCACCACTGGTTGTACTTCATGGGCAAATCGCGCCAGGACTGCACCCACTTGGAAAACATCGTGCAAAAGAGCGTCTCGCTCGTCGGACGCACCGCGAGCCGCTCGGCAAGCTGCTCCGTGCCTCCCTGCGTGACCCACGCCACCTCCGGCGCGAAGCCTTCCACGTGCTCCGCTTCCTTCAGGAGCAGGCTTTCGGGGATGAGCATCGGGAAATACACGTTCTTGTGCCCCGTCTTCTTAAACCTGCCGTCCAATTCCTGCTGGATCAGTTCCCAAATGCCGTAGCCGTAGGGCTTGATGATCATGCAGCCGCGAACGGGCGCATAATCCACCAAGTCCGATTGCAAGATCACGTCCGTATACCACTGCGCGAAATCCTCGCTTCGGGGCGTGATGTGCTGAACAAATTCCTGCTGCTTCTTTGCCAATGCCGTTCCCTCCCAAAAAATAGAGCTTCGCCCATTTGCAGGGACGAAGCTTTGCTTTCGCGGTACCACCTTGCTTGGCGCATTGCTGCGCCCGACTCGAAGCCCTCTATCGGGGGCAAGCCGCTGCGGCTCAGGAGCCCGGAGGAACGCGTTCCCGCCGCGCCGCCTTCCAGCCACGGGCGTGCGCTCTCTTTCGCGGGATGTTCGCGCCCATTTCTCCATCAATGCCGCGCCTATCCGAGTTCCATTATATGCGATATGCACGCGATTTGCAAGTTAATCTTTCGGCGCGGGGCGCTGTTACGGCAGTTTCCCGCCATTTGCCTCCGGCAGCCCCGTAGCGAGCGACGTCATGACCGAGAGCAGCGCCGCGAGCGCCGATGCCGAAAGCGCCGCGAGCCAGTTCACTTCGCTCAACAGCGCCGCCGTTCCGATCGACGCGGCAAAGGTTTGGCAAAAGGTTCTCCCCGCGCGAAGAAGCGCAGCCTTCCAAAAATCCGCCACGGTATATGCCTCCTCTCAAATGCCAGTGAGCCGCAAAAGCCCCGCGATCATCGCGCCGAGAAGCGTGGATAGGGCGCTCACGAGCAGCGTATCGTACCGCTTTGCCGGCTTCAGCTTGATTTCCTCGACGTCGCAGGCGAGCCTGTCCACCTTGCGCTCGGTGCTCTCCTGCGCGCGCGTCAGGAGCTTTACCGATGTCGCGAGTTCGTACACCGAGCGCACGAGCGCGCCCTGCTCGTCCACGCGCCGCGAAAGCCCCTTGATCTCCTCCCGAATGCGCGCCTGTTCCTGCAGCACTTCCTCATGCATAGAGCATTTCCTCCATTTCCGCCGCAAATTCCGAGCCTGCGGCAAGTCCTCTGTCCTTGCGGAAGCGCCCGACCGCAGAGCGCGTCTTCCTGCCGAAAATCCCGTCCGCGCCGCAAATGCCGAGCGAATAGCCCATAGAGAGCAGCGCTTTCTGCATATACAATACGTCCCGCCCCCTGTCGCCCATGCGCAGCCCGCGCCCGTTTGAAAGCGCGACCGCCGTGTGCCCCTTCGTTCGCGTGACCAATATGTCTCCGCACAAGAGGAGCCTTTGCGTCCCCGTAAATGCGCCCTCCTCCAGCAGGCGGAACGCGCCCGTCGCGAGAAGCGCGGAAACCTCCGTCTCGGTGGTGAAATTCTTCGCCGCGATCCCCGCATAGGCGCAGCACACGCGCACCAGCGTGGAGCAGTCCGTCTCGCACGGAATGTCGATGTGCCCCGCGTCGAACGTCCCCATGTCCGTACACGCCTTGTAGAGCGACGTCCTCTGCATCTGGTCGTAGCCGATGTTCCTGTTCGCGCACGCGCGCTCCATGCAAAGGGCGATTTTCTCCCGCGCGCCGCACTCCTTCGCCCGCAGCACGACCCAGCCCTTTGGATGCAGATACCACCTCTGCGTCGATACCTCGCGCCCATTTTGGTCGCCCGCCCTGCCGCCCTTTGTCCTCCCGTTTTCGTCGATCCGTGCGGACCCGATCAAAACAGCCATAGCCCCCTCCTATCCCACGGCGTGCACCGTGCAGCTGCCGCCTGCGGTCGATCCCTGCCTGATGCGCATGGAAAACGTATGCGTCTCATCGTCCCACGCGGCATCGGTCGATGTGTTCACCCAAGAAACGCCGCTGCCCGAGGAAGCCGTCTGCAGCCTTGCGGCAAACAGCCCCGTATCGGGGTTTTGCGAGCAGTACGCCATAATCCCCGTCGCCGCGATGTTCCCGCTCCTCGGAACGGACACGACCAATTTCGGCTTGGACGGCAATTCTATGGAAACCATACCCGCCGCATACTGCACGGTCGACAGGATGCTGTAGCCGGAAGCAGCGCCTTTCGCCGCCGTTAGGTTGAAAATCATCGCACATCCCCCTTTTCAAGATACTTTGTCACTGCGTCAAATCCCCCAAGTCCGTCAGCCCGCCGAGCGCGAGCACGTGCATGAGCACGTCCCCGCTCGGCGCCGCTTCGCACGCAAAATCGATGCCCCCGGCGCTCTGCCCCGCGCAGTACACCCCGTACGCCGCCGCGAGGGAAAACGACGCGGGCGCGGGCGATACGATCAAAACCGCATTCTCTTTGAGCGCATAATCGGAAATGTCGATGTGCTGCGCCCCGTCGTTCCAGCCGCCCTGTGTCAGCGTCACGGAAAAGACCGACCCTGCGGGATAGTCCCCGCCCGACTGAAACGCGCCCGATTCTGCCGTGTCCATCGCCTTCGCGCGCACCCTCCCCACGTCCAAAATGCCGTCCGCACCCGCGCGAATCCACGCGGAAAAGGCGTTGGAGAGCCTTGTTTCGTCCTGCGGATCGGGGCACGGCAGGTTGCGCACGCCGATCGCAAGCCCCGATATAAAGCCTTCGGGCACGGGCGCGGCGGCGCTTGCGCCCTCGTAATTCGGCGCCATCAGCCGCATTTCGTAGCCGCCGCCCTCGCCGGACGGGATCGCGTTCAGCCGAATGTGCCCGCTCGCGGAATTTTGCGGATCGCGCAGGCGGCTCGATGCGAAATACCCCTCGCCGTCGTCCACGCCGCCCTCCGCGACGGGCGCGCCCGTATCTGCCATATACAGCCCGAACCTTTCGCCGTTCGCCTGAAACACCGTGCCCGACTGCTGCGATACGCAGATGCCCGCATCCTTGTTGATGACGGTCGTTCCGAGTTCGATGTTCGCATCCCCGCGCATCGAAAGCGACTCCCCGACGTCTCCATTCAGTTTGGCGACGGACACCGTGCCGTTTTGCAGCGCGTCGCCGCGCAGCGAACGGATTTGCCACGAAAAGACGCTCCCGCCCGTTTGGATTTTGCCGAGCGTTATGCCCGTTGCGCGCTCGTGCAGGCAGTCCCACCCCATGCGCACGACGGTCGATTTCGCCATGATGCCGTATTCCTGGGAGGCGACCGTCACTTCGTCGTACAGGAACACTTTTTCGAGCTCCTTGTACCGCGAAAACGCGGAGGTGTCGCCCAAAGAGACAAAATCGACATCCAGCACTACCTGCGGCTCGTCGCAATGCAGTTCGTCAAACCGCGCCTGCGCCTGTGCACGCATCCGCGCGCGGGCGACAGCTTTCGTCACCTTCCTGCTGCCCGTGCCGACGATGCAGTCCGCACAATCCAGCGCCTGCGCGATCACGCCCGCGCGGGCAATGCCCGTTGCGCTCGTTACGTAGTTTTCGTCGCTTTGGGGATCGTCCGTGAGGTATAAAATCTCCCCGTTCGCGTCCCTGCCGCGCGGCTTGATCGCCGTAACGGTACTTGCCTCGGACACGGTCATGGCAGCGCCCAGCATGTTCTTTCCGTGCTCGATGCGAACGCCCCTGTCCGCGCCCGCCCTGCGCAAAATCACAATCTCAAAATCGTCGAACACGGGCTGCGCGGAAAAGACGGCGCAAAAGCCGTCCTCCGGGTTGAGCAGCGCCTCGAGCGCGTTTCTGTCCCGCCAATCGACGCCGATTACGGAATCCGCGATGTCTGTATAGCAGCGTATGCCCGGGTCCTCGCCGCCCAAGAGCTCCAGATTGCCGAAGATGCCGCCCGTTACGATGCCCGTTTCCTCGTCCACATCGCCCAGCGCGGATAGCCCCGTGATCGCGGTCGAATGCGAAAACGTCGTGACGATTTTGGAGGCGTCGAAGGCGATGTGCATCGCCTTTACCTCGATCTTCCCCGATTTCGCGTCCCGCTCCGTCTCGATGATGCGAAAGAGCTGGCGCTTGACGGAGAGCGGCGCCGCCGCGTCCTCCATGCCGGTCGCCGTATCGGGCAAGGTGAGGGTTTGCTTCCTTACCGAAAGCGCATCCGCCCCTACCCAACCGTTTATGCGCCCGCTCTTGATCTTGCAGCGCTGCGCCTGTCGCGCGACCACCGTCACGTCCGCGTTGAGGGACAGCGTCCCCTTGCGCTTTCCGCCGATGGGCTTTGTGAACACGCCGCGCTGCACCCACGTCGCCGTATCGGCGACGGACCAGATTTCGACGGTGCGGACATATGCCGTGCCGTTCATTTCCGGCGTCATGCGCACGCGGCACGGCGCGGAGAGGATGTTGCCGACGATTAGGTTCCTCCACCGCCCGCCCCCGTCATACGGGTGCGAAAGCGCAAGGTGCGGCACCTCGCCCGCGCGCATCTCGCACGTACACGTTTCCGCAAGCAGCGCGCCGCACAGCCCCGTCGTCGAAAAATCCGCCTCGTCCCTTCCGAATACATAGATTTCGCCCAATCGTTCTCCCTCCCAATCACAGCCATCTGTACCCGGGGTACAGCGTCATTTCCGAAACGGTTCCCGTGTAGGTCAGCGTATTCGCGCCCGCCTTCGTAGAAGGCCACGCGCCGTGTAGCAGCGATACCGATATGGGCGCGTTCGTCTCCGAAAGATACGCCGCCTTGCTTCCGCAATCGATGTGCACCTGTATATCCTCCGGCAGGTTCGAAAGCGCCACGGATGCGCCGTTTAATGTCAGAACGACACTTCCCGCGCCGCGCAGGACGAACGTCGGCGCGCCCGCAAGCGTGTCGCTGCCGTAAAAGCCCGTGTGCGGGGAAAAGATGCCGACTTCCGATGGGACCCGCTCCGTTCGGAACGGCTCGCCGACCCAGGAGATTCTATACAGCAGATACTCCGCCGAAAACCGAGATACCTTCGCGCTCGCCCGCACGCGCCGCTTTTTGAGCGAATCCGACGACAGGATGAGATCGCCCTCCCCGCCGCACCACGCGCGGATCTCGTTTTGCGGATTCTCTGCCGGCGCGAGCAGTTCCGATGTCGCATACACGTCGCCGTAGCCGCCGTCCGGCAAAAAGAGCGTTCCCGCGCGCCCGGGCACGTGCGCCTTTACGCCCTTTTCCGACGCTATGGAAAACTGCGGCATGCGGCGCACGATGCACCCCAGGGAAGATGCCGCGACGCCCCGAAAGATCATGTCCGCCACGGGAAACCACCTCCGCTACCTGATGCCGTATCCCAGCGCGATGCGCCGGTCGTATCTGTCGAGCGCCTCGCGGTTGTCCGCCGCCGTGACGCGCCCCAATTCCCTCCCGTTCACCGAAAGCGCGATCTCGCGCCGCGAGGAGAGTTCCTCGAGCGCCTCCGCGACCAATTCCGCGACGTTCTCCGCAAAAAGCCTTTCCTCCAGTTCCACGTTTCCCGCCCCCTTTTATAGATATACGATCCGAAACGTCGCCGAGTGCGTCTGCGCGAACGTCCCCGAAAGCCCATCGAACCGAAACCCCGCGCCCGTTTCGCACAACAGCACCCGCGCGCCGCCGTCTGTGAGCAGCTGCCCCGGGGCGCCCTCCATGGCGCGCACGATATCCTCCGCGATCTGCACAGGCGGCGCCGATTCCGCGCCCGCGCGGATGTTGATGCGCACCTTCGCGCCCCTTTCGTCGCCCGAAAGCCGCATATCCTCCCCCGTCACGCAGATCGCCTTGAGCGGCGATTCGGGCAGATAGCCGAAAAACACGCTCCACGGCGATATGCCCTCAAACGGCAAGCCGAGCTTTCGCGCGAGAAAGCGCGCGACCTGTTCCGTAATGTCCATTTTCTTCCCTCCCGCTCAGGTGACGAGGATCGGGAGCCGCTTTTCGACGTTCCCGTCGATCGAGGTGAGCAGCATCTCCGTCTCCCCCCGCCGATATACCGAGGATTTCAAAGCGGTTTCCTTCCCTTGAAACCTTCGCGATGTTTTCATTCGCGACCATCCAGAACAATTTTGCCGCCTCCGCCCCGCTCGGAAGGAAATACGGGAAAACCGCCGCGCTCCCACCTACGGAAAGGGCAACCGCCGTGACCCTCACGCCGTTTTGGTCGTATAGTTCGACATCGGAAAGCCTTGCGAACGCGGGCTCCGAAACCGCTTCCGTCCCGACGAGCGTCCAGATGATCTTTTCGCCGTCCGCGTCCGACACGCGTTTTTCCTCGGTCACGACGCATATGCAGTCCGATATGCCGCCCGCCGTGTCCTGCACACGCAATCGGCACGCGCCCGAGAGCGCCGCCGCGCGCAACACCGCCTGCCCCGCGTCGTATGCGCCGCTTGTGAGCGATATGACGGGCTTTGCCGCAATCGTAAACACCGCCTTGCGCGATGTGATGCAGGGCTTTTCCCACATTTCCCCCTCCGCCCGCGCGTCCTTTGTATTGGACGAGACAGACCGCACCACCGCCGTCACGCCGCCCACGGGCAGAAACTGCGCGATGTCCGCGTTTCGCACCGATACAAAGAGCATGCAATCCCCTCCCTTCCGCGAAACCGTCGCACGTCAATACTCGCCCTTGCAGATAAGCTTTACGTGATGCTCTCTGCGCAATCCCTTCGCGCGGAAAATCTCCGTCACGATGAGCGCCCTTTCGCCGCAAACGATGCGGTCGCCGACGGATATCTCTGCGCCCGAAGCCATATACACGGTGTATGCGCCGCTGCGCCGCGCCTCGTCGTCCCGAAAAAAGGTGCTGCTTCGGATGCTGCGCACCTCCCCCTCCTGCGTGCGGCAGGCTGCCTCCGTATACGTTTCCGAAAAGACGGGCGCGCCATTTTCCCGCCCGATGCGCGGGTAAATCCGCGCCGTTTCGCGAAGCCCCGTCATCCTTTTCACCTCCGCCGCGCCTGCGGCAGGCTCCTGCGCAAAAGCCCCGCGTTTTCGAGGATCGCCCGCGCCGCCTCCGATATGCGCCAAACGCCGCGCCTATGCACCTCGTAATCGCCGATGCGCAGCATCGATACGTTCTCCGGCACGTCCGCCTCCGCCAACGCGCGCGCTTCCTCCCCGCAGGCGGCGGAAAACGCGGCGGTCTCCGCCTCCGTCACGGGCGTATTCGGCGCGATGTACGCCTGAAGCAGCGCCTGCGCCCGCTCTACATCCGTCATATGCGCTCCCCCTTTCCCGCGGCGCGGATGGGAAAACCCGTCCGCGCCGCAAATCCGCTTTTAGCCCAGCACCCTGCAGGCGAGCTCGGGGTAGATCGTCCGAAACCCGTACAAAACGTCCATGGAGTAGTTGCTGCGCTTGTACTTCTGGTCGTACCCCTTCGTCACGCGCAGCGAAATGCCGTTGAAATTCGTGACGTAGCTCATCACGCCCTCCCCGTCGGGTTTGTAGAGCGGCCGCGTCACGAACGCGAACGCCAGCGGATGGAACGCAAGGTTCTGCGTGCCGCTGGAAACAACCGTAAGCGCGGCGTTCGCGGAGGCGGTCACCGCTTCGTTGAGCTTGATCGTCACCATGTTCGAGGATGCGGCAGCTTCCTCCGTGCACACGTAGTGCCTGCCGCCCAATACGACGATATCGCCCGCAAGCACCTTCCCCGTGAGCGTGCCGCCGGATGCGGCGTTTGACACCGCGACGACGGAGGACGCCGCCGCCACTGCTTCTTTCACCTTCAGCCCCGTCGCGCCCGTGCCGCCCCACGTGAAGTTTCCGGAGGCGACCGTCTTCACGCCCTGCGCCATGTAGTTGTCCAGCCCCATCACGCGGCCGATCGAGCCCTCGCGCAGCGCGGCGGTCTTGCCCGACTTTTCCGCGTTGACGATCGCGGGAATCTGCGTGAACGCCGCGTCCGCCTCGGGGTCCCACACCGCGACGCGCCCGACGGTGGGCACCTTCTGCCTGTTGAGCTGCCTGCGCGCGTTCGCAAGGTCGGACAATGCATTCGGCGTCGTCCCCGCCGTGCCGACGAAGGTCGGGATGTCCCTATACAGCTCCAGCCCGTCCGCATTGATCTTTTCCGCCAGCGCCGCCGCGGCGGGCTCGATGAAAACGCGGTTCAGGTCGTCGATGTTCACCGCGGTCTCCACCGCGCTCGCGGACACGTCCACCGTCGCGAGCTTGTCCAGCGTCACCGAGACCGCCGTTTCCTCCATGTCGCCGTAGGAGACGCCGCTCTCCTCGTCGAACTCCGCCGCCGTGAGGTTCACGGGCTTGCGGATGCGGATCGTGTCGCCGTGGCTCGCAAACGTCTTGGAATAGTCCCTGTACACGAGGTTCGGGAACACGAGGTTCTCGATCAGCCTCGGCAGCGCCTTGCGCGCGATGTCCTGCAACGTCAAAAACGTATTTCCCATGCCGTATCCTCCTTCATTCCGTTAAAGCGCCAATCCTCTCATCGCAGCGTCGCGGCGTAATACTCCTCGTCCGTCATGTCCGCAAAATCCTTCTTCGCGCCGCCCGTGCGAAGAGGCACGATGCCATCCTTCAGCCGTGAATCCACGCCCTGCTGCACCGCCTCGCGAAACAGCCGCTCCACCCTGTCGATAGACATGCTGCACGTCTGCCTGTCGGCGTAGTCCAGCATGTCACAGAGTCCCTTGGGCAGCCCGCGCCTTTCCAGGTTCGCGCCCGCCTCCTGCCGCAGCTCGCGCCGCAGCACCTCTGCCTCCCGCTTCTTGAGCGCCTCCTCCCGCTCTAAAAGGATGTCCGCCTTCTCGTCCATTCTGTCCCTCCTTCTTTTGATCCCCGCGCGTTCGCGGTGCGGGTAGTATACCCCGCAGACGGCTTTTTCCCGAACCGACCGCACAAAGAATTAACCTTCTGCTTCTTCGGCGGGCGGAAGTGCGGATGTGAAGCACACAGAAATGTCCCGCGCGTCCGGCAGGCGATACCCGCGCAACGAATAGTATTGCAGCATCAGCTTCAGCCGCGCGCGCAGCCCCTCCTCGAACCACTGCCGCTTCACCGCCGTGAGCTGCTCCAGCCCCCACAGCTTGTAGCGCATCGCGACGCCGCTCGCGTTCTGCGCGAAGTGTTCGTCCGAAAGGTCGGGCACCATCGAAAAGCGGTGGATGTCCTCCGCCAGCGCGTCGCGCAGGATCTGGTTGCCCTGTTCATCCATCTGGTTGTGCAGGTAGTTCGCGCCTGCGCCCGTGTCCGGCAGGCATATCGCCTTGTCCTCGCGCAGCTGCCGCCACGGCTCCCTGCCGCGCGCGTCCGTTTCGAGCGTGCAGCCCGTGAGCACGAGCAGCGCATCCACAAACTGGTCCTTGTCGTTCATGCGGTCGCTCTGCAGCCTGTCGTATGCGTCGATCAGGGGGATGACCCACTCGAAATCGCCCTTTTCGTGCTCGTCGTTCCAGTACTCCACGAGCGGCACCCCGCCGAAGAAGTGTGGACTGATCTCCTCCAAAACGAATTCCGACGCGGATACGGAATCCGCGCGCAGCCGCATGACGGCGCTCTCCCCCATCACCCACATGCGCACGCCCTCCTGCGCCCCCGATGCCGTGCGGATCGGCGCGATGTACACCCCGAAGAGCGGCTCCATGTCGTAGGTGTCGTCGTAGACGACGAACGCCTGCCGCGGGTCGAGCGACGTCGCGTGCGGCGTGCCGTCCGCGTCCAGATGCACGTATTCCACCCCACGCCCGAAGATCGACGCCGATTTTGCGTTCTCCGCATCGACGGATGCCATGTTGCCGCGCCGATACGCCTGCATCACCTCGGAAAACGCCTCGCTCTCCGCCTCCTCTCGATACGTCACGCCGTTTCCCACCATGTACCCCGTCGCCACCGCCACGATGTAGCGCGCGAAGGGATGCGCGATGCGGTTGTTCGGCAGCCCTTCCGGGCGCGCGCGGCGCAGAATCGCGTTCTTCCCCTCGTACACGCGCGCAAGCATGTCGAGCCTCGGCACGCTCTCCATATGCTCCTCGAGCGCACCCCGAAGCATTTCGATGGGCGGCAGCCCGTCCGCATCCAGAAGCTCCCTGCTCCTTGCAATCATGTTCTCGCCTCCCGTTCGTTTTTCCGCCCAAAGTATAGCACCCGCGCCCCCGTTTCCCGAACCGACCGCACGCCGTTTTAACATTCGCATTTTTTCCAAAAGAAAAGACCGCCGCGCCCCAAAGGGAGCGCGGCGGCGAAACGAACGGTCTATTCCAAGGTCGAGGCGATTTTTTCGAGGTTTGCGATGATGGGGATGCGCTGGGGGCAGCGCGCTTCGCAAGCGCCGCAGCGCAGGCATTCGGATGCCTTGGGATGCTCCTGCGTCATGCGGGCGTAGTCTGCCTTCGCGCCTTCCAGGTTCTCGTAGCGCAGGAAGCGATTGTACAGCCCGAACATGCGCGAGATGCCGATGTGCTGCGGGCAGTCCTCCATGCAGTACCTGCAATCCGTGCAGGGGATGGACGGCTGGCTGCGAAGGATGGAGACGACTCTGTCGATCGCGCCCATTTCCTTATACGAAAGCGGCTCGAAATCGCGCATGGTCTTGATGTTGTCCGCCATCTGCTCGTCGTTGGACATGCCGCTCAAAACGGTAATCAGCCCGTCGAGCGATGCCGCGAAGCGAAGCGCCCACGACGCGACGGAAGCGTCCGCGCGCAGCGCATGCAGCTCCTTCGCCGCGTTCTCGGGCAGCGCCGCGAGCGTTCCGCCCTTGACAGGCTCCATGATGATCACGCTGCGGCCGTACTTGCGGCACACCTCGTAGCACTTTCTGGACTGGACGCCCTCGTCCTCCCAGTCGATGTAGTTGATCTGCAGCTGCACAAATTCCAGCTCGGGGTGGTTCTTCAGGATGTCTTCGAGCACGTCCGCCGTGTCGTGGAAGGACATGCCGACGTGCTTTGCGAGCCCCTCTTTTTTGATGCGCTTCAAAAAGCCCCACATGTCGAACTTGTCCAGCGTCTCCAGCCTGTCGCGCCCGATGGCGTGCAGCAGGTAGTAGTCGAAATAGCCCGCGCCCGTGCGCTCGAGCTGCGTCCTGAACGTGCGCTCGACGTCCTCCTGCTCCTTGAGTACCCACACGGGGAACTTCGTCGCGACGCGCACGCTCTCCCTCGGATAGCGGTCGATCACGGCTTTTTTGAGGATGCCCTCGCATCGCCCGTCCAGATACCCCCACGCCACGTCGAAATAGTTGAAGCCCGCATCGATAAACGCATCCGTCATGCGGCAGGTCTGCGCAAGGTCGATCTCATTTCCGTCCATGGGCAGGCGCATCATGCCGAAGCCGAGTTTCGGCACTTCGCATCCGGTATAGCCTGTATGCATTTTCATCCCTCCATAAAATATGTTACTTGCATTGTATCAGAAACGGCCGCCTTTTGCAAGTCCGTCTCGAGAAAAAGGCGGAAACCGTTTCCGGCTCCGCCAGTGTACCCGTCAGCTCCTAACGTCCATCCACACCTTGTCGTACTTGTCGATGTCCTGCTGGATGTCCTGGAAAAACTCGCAGCGGTCGACGATGTCCTGCGAGGGGTTGAGCGTGAGGTTGTTTTTCTCCTCCTCGGTCATACCGTCCACGACGGTCTGAATCGGCGTGGAGTAGTAGATGTACTCCATGTTCCTGCGGGCGATGTCCGTGCGGCAAAGGAAATTGATGAACTTCTCCGCGCCCTCCTTGTTCGCCGCGCCCTTGGGGATGCACATCCCGTCCAGCCAGATGTTGGAGCCCTCCATGGGCACGACGTAGGCGAGGTTGTCCGCCTCCGACATGGCGTACAGCGCGTCTCCGCTCCACATGACCGCGATCGCCGCTTCGCCGGCGACCATCTTGTCCTTGGTCTCGTCCACGAGGTAGCCCTTGACGATGCCGTCCTCCTTCTGCTTGAGCAGCAGTTGCCTGACGGCTTCCAGCGCCTCGTCGCTGCGGTCGTTGAGCGGATAGCCGAGGTACTTCATCGAGATGCCGATGGAATCGCGGATGGAATCGAGCATGAACACGTCGCGCTTGTATTGGCCGTTAAACAGGCAGTCCCAGCTCGTGATCTCCTCATCGACATAGTCGGTATTGTACAAAATGCCGACCGTGCCCCACATGTAGGGGACGGAGTACTCGCCGGTCGGGTCGTAATCAGGCGTCTTCATCCACTCGATGACGTTTTCGAAGTTCGGAATGTTGTCGAAATTGAGCTTTTCCAACTGACCGTCCGCGATCAGGCGCTCGATGATGTAGTCCGAAGGGCAAATCACGTCGTAGCTGCCCGCGCCTGCGGAGAGCTTCGCATACATTTCCTCGTTGGTGGTGAAACAGGCGTACTTGACCTTGATGCCCGTTTCCTCCGTGAACAGGGCGAGCACTTCTTCGTCGATGTAGTCGTACCAGTTGAACACCGTGATGGAGCCATCCGCGAGCGCGGCGGCGGAAGACAGCGCCAGCATGAGCGCCAAGGCAAGGGAGATCCACTTTTTCATTTCATACCCTCCGTTTCATTTTATGCGACATCTTCCAGGGAAGAGCGCTTATTGATGATGAGAAGCAGAACCAATACCGCGAGGAACATCAGCGTGGAAAGCGCGTAGATGCTGGGCTCGATGCCCTTGCGCGCCGCCGAATAGATGACCATCGAAAGGTTCTGGTCCGTGGTCGAGGTGAAGTAGCTGATGACAAAATCGTCCAAAGACATCGTAAAGGACAACAGCGCCCCCGTCACGATGCCCGGCGCGATTTCAGGCAGGATCACCTTCCACACCGCCTGCATGGGCGTACAGCCCAAGTCGAGCGCGGCTTCGTACAGGTTCACGTCCGTCTGCCTGAGCTTTGGCAGCACCGAAAACAGGACATACGGCGTATCGAACGCGATGTGCGACATGAGCATCGTCCAAATGCCGAGCGGGATCTTCAGGAACACGAACATCAGCATGAGCGAAACGCCCGTCACGATGTCCGGCGTCGTCATCGGCAGATACGCGACGCTCATCAGGGAATTCGCCTTTTTCGCGTTCATCGCGTGGATGCCGATCGCGGCGAGCGTGCCGAGCACCGTCGCGACTGCCGTCGCGACGACGGCGACAAACAGCGTCGTGCGCAGTGCCTCCATGATCCGTGCATCCGCAAACAGCTCCGAATACCATTTGAGGGAGAACCCGCCCCACCTTGCGCGCGATTTCGATTCGTTGAAGGACAAAACGATCATCACGACGATCGGCGCGTACAGAAACACCAGCATCAGCCCGAGGTAGGTTCCGCGAAAAAACTTTCTCATACCGCGCCGCTCCCTTCCTTCTTCGGGTCGATCTTGTTGAGGAGCCCGATCGAGATCACGATGAGCAGCATCATCACCAAGGACAGCGCCGAGCCGAAGTTCCAGTTGTTCGATTCGAGATATTTGCGCTCGATCACGTCGCCGAACAGCCAGAAATTGCCGCTGCCTAACAACCGCGAGATCGCAAACGTCGTTACCGAGGGCATGAACACCATCGTAATCCCCGATACCACGCCCGGAAGCGAAAGCGGCAGCGTCACGCGGAAAAAGACGTTTGTGGGGTTTGCGCCCAAATCCTCCGCCGCCTCGATGACGCGGCTGTCCATCTTCTTGAGGATCGTATAGATCGGCAGCACCATGAACGGCAAAAAGTTATACACCATGCCGAACAGTACGCTCCCCTCGGTGCCGATCAGTACCAGCCGCTCATAGCCCAATGACACGATGAAGTTGTTGATGATGCCGCGATCCTCGAGCAGCGACATCGTCGCATAGGTGCGCAAAAGAAAGTTCATCCACATGGGCAGGAGGATTAAGACGAACAGCGCCTTGTTTCGGCTGAAATCCTTGCTCGCCAGGAAATACGCCGCGGGGTATCCCAAGAGCAGGCATATCACCGTGCAATAAAACGCGAGATACAGGCTCCGCCACAATACCCTGAGATACGATGGCTCCGTAAACTCCACGAGGTTCGCCATCGTGAACGCTCCGCTCGCGTCCGTAAACGCGAAATACACCACGAATAAGAGAGGCGCAATCGTGAACATCGCCATCCACAGCACGTAGGGGCCCGCAAACCAGCTTCTCTTCACCGCACAGCCTCCTTCCGCATGATGTGGATGTTGTACGGCACGATGGAAATCCCCACGAGCGAGCCGCTCGGCTGCATGGTGGTGGAATGCACCTTCCACGTATATGCGCCGGTGTCGATGAGCATTTCATAGTGTACGCCCTTGAACAATACGCTCTTGACAACGCCCGTTAACATGCCGACGTCGGTTCCGACCAGCATGATGTCCTCGGGGCGGACGACCACGTCCACCGCCTCGTTGTGCGCAAAGCCGCTGTCCACGCAGGGGAACTTGACGCCGTCGATCACGACCAATTCGT
Organism: Christensenellales bacterium; assembly: GCA_050946115.1. Lineage (GTDB taxonomy): Bacteria > Bacillota > Clostridia > Christensenellales > Aristaeellaceae > CAYFRC01. The sequence continues at coordinate 14,234 of JBMNUF010000012.1, read as the reverse complement.
CCTCGGGCATCGTACCCGAGAGAATGTTGCTCTCGCCGATGAAATCCGCGACGAAGGCGTTTTTCGGCTCGTCGTAGATGCGCTTGGGGTCGCCCACCTGCTGGATGCGCCCCTCGTTCATGACGGCGATGGTGTCGCTCATGGTGAGGGCTTCCTCCTGGTCGTGCGTGACGTAAATAAAGGTGATGCCCAGCTGCTGCTGCATGGCCTTGAGCTCCAACTGCATTTTCTTTCGCAGCTTGAGGTCGAGGGCGCCCAGCGGTTCGTCGAGCAGGAGCACCTCCGGCTCGTTGATGAGCGCGCGCGCGATCGCGATGCGCTGCTGCTGCCCGCCGGAGAGCTGCTCCACGCTGCGCTGCGCGTACTGCTCCATCTTGACCATTTCCAGCATTTTGCCGACGCGGATTTCGATCTCCTTTTTGGGCATTTTCTTCAGCCGCAGCCCGAACGCCACGTTGTCGAACACGTTCATATGCGTAAACAGCGCGTATTTCTGAAACACGGTGTTCACCCTGCGCTTGTACGGCGGCAGTTGCACGATGTCCGTCCCCTCAAACAGCACCTTGCCTTCCGTGGGGTATTCAAACCCGCCGATGATGCGCAGCATCGTCGTCTTGCCGCAGCCTGAGGGGCCGAGCAGCGTCAAAAATTCGCATTTTCGGATATATAAATTGATATCCGCCAGAGCCTGCGTCTCGGACGCATTTTTTTTGTTTGTGCCGCCGGGGAATACCTTGGAAATGCCGACCAGTTCGATCAGCCGCGTGTTTTCCACCATGCCCGCGTTCCTCCTTAAAAGCTCGGCGGCGTGCTCACCCACAAAAAGCGGCACGCGCTCCTGCCCGTATTTACGATCTTGTGCGGCGCGTTGGGCTTATACGAAAAGCTTTCGTCCTTGCGCGCGCGGAATTTTTGGTCGCCCAGCACGATCTGCGCCGTGCCGGAGAGTACATAGCCGAATTCTTCGCCCTCGTGCGGATCGTCCTCCGCCGTCTCCCCGCCCGCACCGAGTTCCACCAAAATCGGCTCCATGCGATTTTTCTGCGCGTCGGGGATGAGCCAGCGGATCGAACCCTTCATGCCGTCCGGATCCTCCTTGACATAGGTATCCTCCACGGAAAAGACGATCTTCTCCGCCTTTTCCTCCGCAAAAAAGCTCGCGGCGTCGCTCCCCAGACATTCCAGGATGTCGATCAGCGTCGCGACGGTGGTGGACACCAGATCGCGCTCGAGCATCGAGATGAAGCCCTTGCTCAGTTCGCACCTGTCCGCAAGCTCCTCCTGCGTGAGGCCGCGCTGTACGCGCAGTCGCTTGAGCTTTGGCCCGATTTCCATGACAATTCTCCTTCTCTTATCGAAAAGCCGCCCGTCTGTTCAGAAGTACTGAACCGAAAAAGCGAATATATTAAACCATACGCCGTGCGCTTTGTCAATATGCCGCATCTGTTTTTCCTGTTAAATGTATACAAAAAGAGGTGCGCCGCCGTTTCAGGGCGCATCGAAGCGCGGTATACTATTGCGCGAAAACAATTTTTGGGAAATACGTATATGAAAAATCCTATGAGCGAAATCTCGCGGGCTATGCGTCGACAGGCGACAACTGCGCTGCCGCCGAGGCCTGCACCATCCACATAGACGCCGTCTTTTCAAGCCCGACAGGTACATGGGAAAACTGGAGATCTCCATCGACGACCGAACGCGCAAAGCCGAATATGTCGATGCGTCGATGATGCAGGAGAGCGCCGGCTTTCTTACATGTTGGGATGAGGAAGAGGGATATGATACGATAGGCTATTTCATATCCTCGGGCGATATGCGATAGATGTATATCCTGCTAAAGGCGAAAGACGGAAAGGGCAGGGAGATCATGGCGCCTGCCGAAACCGAGGAGGAGGCGCTGCTGCCCATGTATTGCGACATCGAGCCCAAACCATACTGCATGCACAGCCGCCCGAAAGGCGAATATGCGCCCCCCACGGCACGCGATTTCTCGATACGCCGCGCCTTTTTTGTTATAAAAACCGCGCGCAAACGCTTCGGACAGCGCTTTGATTTACACTGAGTTTGACCAAAATGCGGTTGCAAGGCGCGCCGAAACGCGGTATACTATTGCAGGCATCACAGAGATGCACGGGAGGTAAAAGAATTATGAAAAGAATCGGCGTATTGACATCGGGCGGCGATGCGCCCGGCATGAACGCGGCGATCCGCGCCGTCGTTAGGGCTTCTTTGTACAACGATATGTCCATTGTCGGCTTCAAAAGGGGATACAACGGGCTCCTCATGCGTTCGGAAAATCAGCGCGACGATTTTGAGATCCTGACCTCGCGCGACGTGTCCGGCAGGATCCATCGCGGCGGCACATTTCTCATGACCGCCCGCTGCGGCGACTTTCTGAAGGAGGAGGTCCAGCGGCTCGCCATCGCCAATCTCAAGACGCTGGGCGTCGAGGGCTTGGTCACCATCGGCGGCAACGGCACGTTCGCGGGCGCGGCGGCGCTCGCGAAACTGGGCTTCCCGGTCGTCGGCATCCCCGGCACAATCGATAACGACCTCGAGTACACGGAGTTCAGCATCGGCTTCGATACGGCGGTCAACACGGCGTGCGACGCGGTAAACCGCATCCGCGAGACCGGCGATTCGCACGAGCGCGCGAGCCTGGTCACGGTCATGGGGCGCGATTGCGGCGACATCGCCATCTGCACGGCGGCGGCGTGCGGCGCGGAGATCGTCATGGTGCCCGAAAAGCCGTGGTCGATCACCGAGATCGCGAACTACGTCAAGTGGGCAAAGGTCAAGGGCAAGCGAAGCATGATCATGGTGTTCGCGGAGGGCGCGGTCTCCTCGCAGACGGACGACATCGAGGCAATCTGCAAGCAACACGAGCAGTTGTGCGAGGTGTCGCTGCACCAGATCACCTCCTCTCAGGTCGCGCTCATCATCGAGGTGCTTTCGGGGCAGGAGACCCGCGCGACGGTGCTCGGCTATACGCAGCGCGGCGGCAGCCCCACCGCGCGCGACCGCATCCTCGCCGGCCGTTTCGGAGAGCGCGCCGCCACGCTGCTGAAGGAAGACAGGTACGGCCTCGCGGTCGGCATCAGGGACAACAAAATCATCGAAGTACCCATCGAAGAGGCGAAAAAGGGACGCACCGACGCAAACGAGCCGCTGTACCAACTGCTGAAGACCCTGTCGTAAGAAGAATAATGAAGGAAATCGTTCGCATCACGGGCGCGGGCTCGGAAATGCAGGGCGTTGCGCGCCTGCAGGACGGCAGGTGCGCGTTCGTCCCCCGCGCGCTGCCGGGTGAATCGGCGGAGATCGAGATCGCGCGGGATATGGGGCGATATGTCCTCTCCCGCACCGTGCGCATTTTGGAAAAGAGCCCCGAGCGCAGGGAGCCCGCCTGCCCGTATTACGACATATGCGGCGGCTGCAGCGCGCAGCACATGACATACGGTCTCTCGCTTCGCCTGAAGCGGCAGCGCGTCTTCGACGCGCTCGAGCGCATCGGCGGCATAGCGAACCCGCATCTGCAAGATACCGTCGGCATGGAGAATCCGTACCGCTCGCGCCGCAAGGCGGAATACCTCGTGCGCGGGGAAAAGATCGGCTGCGCGCGGGCGGGGAGCCGCGAGATCGTCGAGATCGACGACTGCCTTTTGCAGCACCCCGAAAGCGTGCGCGTCCTGCGCGCTGTGCGTTCGTTTCTCCAAGCGCATTCGATTCCCGAATTGCGCTTCGTTGTGACGCGCGTCAACGCGCGCGCGGAGTGCATGGTCGTGCTTTCGTTTGAGGGCAAGCATTTCGATATGCGGCTCGCGCAGTCGCTCGCGGGCGCGATCGCAAGGGACTGCGAAAGCGTCGTTTCCGTCTTCTTTTGTAGGCTCCGCGCGGGGTACGCTCATGCGCTCGACGGCGCGTGCGAAAGGCGCATCGGCGCCCGTGTGATACACGACGGCTTGCTCGGCGTGTCGTTTGTGCTCTCGCCGCAGTCGTTTTTTCAGGTAAATCCGCCGCAGGCGGAGCGGCTCTTCTCCGTTGCGGGCGATATGGCGCAGCTTTCGGGCAAAGAAACCTTGGTCGACGTATACTGCGGTGCGGGCGCAATCGCGCTGACGCTCGCCAAACGCGCCGCGCGCGTGTACGGCATCGAGATCGTGCCTGAGGCGATAGCCGACGCGAACCGAAACGCGAAAGAAAACGGGCTTTCCGAAACATGCCGCTTTCTGACGGGCGACGCCGGAACGGTTTTGCCCGAACTCGTCCGAAAGGGCGTCACGCCGCACGTGATGACGGTCGACCCGCCAAGGAAAGGGCTCGATAGCGCGGTGATCGAGACGGCGCTCTCCGTGCTGCCGGAGAGGATCGTGTATATCTCCTGCAACCCGGCGACGCTCGCGCGCGACATCAAAAAGCTGTGCGAAACCGGCGCATATCGGTATGAACATGGAACTCCCGTCGATATGTTTCCGTGGACGGAGCACGTAGAGACGGTAGTATTGCTGTCAAGGGCAAAAGAATGACTCGCCTGCATTTCAGGTTTTTCAGGCATCCGACCGCTGGCGCCGTATATCGGGTTCGATCAAGCCCCCGCGAGAACACATTCATGCTTTTCTTTGGAAAGTTGCGTGGCACTTTGAATGTCGGAGGATTAGTAACATGACGTCAAGCAAAGAATATTTGGCTTTTATACTGGAGCAGTTATCAGAGCTTAATGATGTATCCTATCGGGCAATGATGGGGGAATACATCATCTATTATCGCGGCAAGGTAATAGGCGGTATCTACGACAACCGTTTCCTCGTAAAACCTGTAAAGTCTGCGATAGCCATGATGCCGGATGCAGATATGGAGTTTCCGTACGAAGGCGCAAAGGAAATGCTCCTCGTAGACAATGTAGACGACAGGGACTTTCTTAGAGAGCTGTGTGTGGCAATGTACGAGGAGCTGCCCGCTCTTAAAGAAGAAAAAGCCGAATGATTAAAGCGCGCCAAAGCATCCTAACTGCCGTCAGGGGCGGCGAGGAGCGGTATGCGTAGAATCTCATGATACTGTCAGCGCGTTGAGGCTGTGATAGGGTTGTTGTGGCATATGCCGCTATTCAGTAAATACATTTCAAAACAAACGAGTATGGGGAAGGTGTGATAGATGAGAAAAAACGGTCACATGGAAATAGGCGACACGGAAATGTATTATGTATCATTCGGCAACGGGAAAAAGAATCTGATTGTATTACCGGGATTATCAGACGGACTGTCGACCGTAAAAGGAAAAGCATGGCTTCTCGCCTCTCCATATAAGTGTTTTTTGCGTGATTATACAGTGTACATTTTTAGCAGAAAGAATGCAATGCCGGAAGGATATACCATAAAGGATATGGCAAACGATCAGGTTCAGGCAATGAAAAGCATGAGGATAGATAAAGCATACATCCTTGGAGTTTCACAGGGAGGGATGATTGCCCAATATATAGCAATAGAACACCCTGGAATCGTGGAGAAACTGATACTTGCAGTCACAGCACCAAACGCAAACGACACTGTGAAAGAAGCGGTGTCAAATTGGATTGATATGGCAAAACGTGGGAATCATACGGCACTTATGCTTGATACGGCTAAAAAGACGTATTCCGAGAGATATATTGAAAAGAACAGGAGATATCTCCCCGTTCTTGCTAAACTCACAAAGCCAAAAAACTATGATCGATTTTATAAGAATGCATGCGCAATATTAGGATATGATGCACGCAGCGAGTTATCTGCAATACGTTGTCCGACTCTCATTATTGCAGGAAAAAACGACCATATTGTCGGTCAAGATGCCCATTATGACTTGAATACTGCTATTGCCGGCAGTGAGTTGTTTGTATACGATGGACTGGGACATGGTGCATTCGAGGAGGCTGAGGATTTTTATGACAGGGTCTTGGAATTCTGCAACAGGTGATAAACGATAACCATTTGAAGGGAATATATGCTTATTTCGCAGTATATCCGAAATCAGGCGCATAAAGCCCCCACGGTGCGATCGGCGGCGAGGATCGATATGAAGAGGATCGCATGACCGGGCAAGAAGAATAATTTCCACATTGAAACGGTGCAACTCCATCGGGTTTTTAGCTATCTGACCGTCAGTATCAGATGTCGGGTTGCGCCGGAAAATCGCCCCGACCGAACATATCCTCACGTTTCTTCGGAGGGTTGTCCCCGTGATTCGGATAGCACGGATTGAAGCTTCGGCTTGAATGCCAGGACGAAACAGGAGGCCAAAAGCAAATGTGTATAGAATGCCATGCCGACGAAAAGAGAATAACTCCCTTAATCGGTCCGCTGGATTGCCTAAAGAATCACACGCAGTATATTTGCGGTACTTGCGGAAGATGCATCTGCATCGAACGCGATCCTAAGCGCGGATTGCGGCGCTGGAATTTTCCTTTCAAGTCACCGGAAATTGCCAAACTGTACTTGCGGACGGCAGAGTACAGCGTAAAAGGACCATGCGGTATTTATGAAATCAAAAACGAAAGCGGAAGATACTCATATAAAATCTTCGCTGATGCCGAGGAATTGAAAGCCTACTTAGGAAGGAATCCCAGAAAGACGTGCAAAGAAATGGAGCCCGTCTTCATTTCCGCAGGATACAGAGAATATGAAAACACGCAAATCCGAAAATTGACCCCCGAAGAGATAGAAAAATACATGTCCGAGAGATGAAGCTGTTCCAAAGTAGATGTACTAAGGCTTCCCTATTGCCATCGCAGTGATGGGTGCGGTATGAGGAAGATCATATGATCGATTTAGGAAAACTGAAACCGATACTTGCCGAGTACAAGGCATACTTCCCGCAGCATTGGAACGATGAGAAATATAAGTGGGAAGCCGTCAAGCATTTTCAGGACAATTGGGACGTAAGCGCATCGGACTTTCCTGAAATTATGAGTCGTTCTCTATATAGCGCCGATAATTTACTGGCTTCACGTAATCATTTCCCAAAAGGAATGATTGTAGGGTTTGCTAAAGCCGCACCGGAAGAGATGCGCAGCATATTCTTCGCGCTGTTTGATGAAAACAAGGATATCTTTGAGAGAATGAATGTTTTTCGCTCCTTAGCCTAATAATCCTTGGGGCTGCTGCGTACTTGTGCAACAGCCCCTGCCGCGTCTATTAAGTTTTGAGTTATCTTTGCTCAAGGAGCATGCGAAGGCTTTGGGTTTCAACAATTCTGTAATTGGAAAGCCACAACTGCTTATCCTTACCCGCAAGCTGAGGATTTGTACAAGTCTCGAAGGTGTTCTGAGCAAGAGTGGTACCAACACACTTCCAGATCTCTATCGGGTCGAACAGCCAGGAGACCGTTCCTTTTTCTTCGTCAAAGCGGAGTAAGCTACGAAAAGCACCAAAGATAGGATAGATATAGCCGCTGGATACGGCGTATTTCGTGGAAGTAGCAAGGAATTGGGTCTTAATTGGATTGTCATATGACTCTATGCCTCTCACAGCTCCGAAACGGGGATTGGCAACACCCTGCGCTTTCTTGTATTCCTTGTACCTTTCAGGAAGCTTGCACTCGATAGTATCATAGAGCTCAATCAATCGGGGAATCTCCTTGGTTAATGACTTGTAGAGCGGGCCTTCAAAAGCCTGCTTATAGCGTTTGAATACCTGCGCCTTACCGGAGTAACTCTGTATTGGCGCTGCGTTATCATCAGGAAAACGTTCAATGTCAAACGCATACATCAGCCGAAGCAGCTCGGAAATATGGATACGTTTGTCCTCATTGTCTTTGTAAGCAATCTCATTTGCATAAGGTTGATCGGAAATTGCCGACTTAACATCCTCAAAATTATCATCAAGATTAAACAATGCCATGTCGGAAACCTGAACAGAAGTATTGCGTGCATCAGAAAGACGAGCTATATTCTGGACATTAGTGATTACTTCAACGCGAACAAATTTACGGAGATCAGCAGGAATCTCACCGCGTTTTTTCATGATCGCAGTGTAGGTATGACCACCATCAAGGATGCCGTAAAGAAACTTGTCGTTTTCGTCATCCTGGTTTCCAATGTCGATGGTAACTTCCGAATCAGCGCTGTTAAAAGTGAGTGACTTCGCAGCGATAACAATTCCGCGATTATTGATGTAGAAATCAGTCTCTGGTTCAACAACAGCCGCGATAAGGCGCTTCGCAACGCTGGTTGTCATCTTAGGTTCACGGGGATTGACATCCAAAGGGATATTCTCCGGGAGGTCCTTCATATCTACCAATAGATAGTAGATAGTCTCGAACTCGCCTTTGTCTTTCTCCCCTATACGATAAGGGGATGCGAGAGTGCGAAGAGCTTCGACCTTGAATTTTACATTTGCCATATTGTTGGCCTCCTTAAAATATTCTTCTCGAAGGCTATTGCCCTGAGAGCAATTATATGATATCATATGGAAAATAAATAAACAATGCACCATGGTGCATTTCACGGAGATTATCATGGCTGAAAAACAAATTCCCTCTGAAGCGTTGCTAAAAATCGGCAAGTTGATAGAAGACAAGAGAAAGGCTCTTGGCAAGCAGTATAAAACTCGTGAGGGTTTTATCAACAATAGAAGTGAAGAATTATTCGGTTTCGAAGACTGGATATCCGTTCGCCATTTAAGTAATATTGAACACGGGAAGAATTGGATGAGTATTGAAAAACTAATTCAATTGGCAGATGCGTTGGAAGAGGATCCTTGCGAACTGTTTCGCGAAATAGTTACCATATATCGAGATTCTCCTTCATAGATATATTAATTTCCAAGTACTAATGAAGTCGGCAATCACAAAAGCCTATTCCCTGTACAGGCTCCCAACGGATTATTCTCGTCTCCAACGCGAAACCTTCTGCCTCGCCTTCGAGCGCAGCGCAGAAAAACGCGCGTCCGATCGCTGCAACAATTCGGAACGCGCTGTTTTTCGGGCTCCTTTGGCGCTATACGCCTTTTTGTTTCAGGTATTGTCTCATCATGAACGCCATCAGCCTGCTCGGCGGCGCAATGACCTGACGGGCTTCGTCCGCCATGACCATGCAGGCGGGATGATCCGGCGTGAAGGCATCCCATTGCAGCAAAGGCTGCCCATCGGCATCCGGCCCGTTCGGATTTCCCGACTTGATGAAGTACGCCCAGTACGAGCACATCTGTCGCGCGAGGTCGTAATGCTTCCCGACGAACGGCCGCCAGCACTTCGCCAGCGTTTCAAAGAAGAACCAAAGATCGACCGAATGGAATGTGCCCGCGTTGTCCCAGCCGGGGATCTCCGCATCGAAAACGTAGTAGTACAGCGGCTGATTCGCGCCTGTTTCGGCGTTCTTCTGCGCCGCGGAGCGGATCGCGAGCTCGATGCCCGGCAGCTGCGTCGCTTTCCGTATGGCCGCCTCGTCCTTCCCTTCGATGTCGACGATCTCCAAAAACTCACCTGCATCCTCGCCGAATGCGGCCTTTGCCATGCCGCGCACGCCCTCTTCGGAGCAATCCTCGGGCGCGACGAAGAATTCGGAGGACGTTCGCCCCCACAGAACCGGGCACATCAGGCGCTTATTCTGCATGAACAGCGTCATGGCATCGTCGACGCAAAACTTTCCGTCATTGACGGTGCCCCAGAACGAGTTTTCCTCGCGAATCTTGTCCAAAATCACCTTGCCGTCGATGTTGCGGGCTTCCGCGAGCGTCCTCACACCGAGCGATTCGAAGAAGCGGGTGCCCTTTTGTTCGGCTTCCGAAAGCGGCGGTACGCTTCCGAAGCGCCTCTTGTTGGGATATGCGTTCGCGGACACGCCGCTCTGCACGATTGCGCGCCGGCACAGCCCGCCGTTTTGCGGCGAAGTGAGCTGATTCATCACGCTGCCGCCGCCTGCCGACTGCCCGCCGATGGTGATGTTGTTCGGGTCCCCGCCGAATGCTGCAATGTTGCGCTGCACCCAGCGCGTGCCCGCCTGCTGGTCGAGATGGCCGAAATTCGCGGGGGCGTCCGGGTTTTCCTTCGTGATTTCCGGGTGACAAAGGAATCCGAACGCGTTGAGCCTGTAGTTGACCGTCACCACCACGATGCCGCGCCGCGCAATCCGTTCGCCGTCAAATTCCATCTCCGACGGGTGCCCAACCTGTAAGCCGCCGCCGAAGTACCACACGAACACCGGAAGGTTCTTCAAGTCCGGGGCGGCAGGCGCCCAGATGTTCAGGTACAGGCAATCCTCGCTCATGGCCAAATCCGGGTCTACCGACCATTCGCACGTGTATACGTTCTTCTCGTCGAGGGGAGGCACGTTCTGCATGGAGATGGGCTTGAAATCGAAGCATTCGAGCGTCCCCTCCCAATCCTTGCACGGCTGCGGCGCGCGCCAGCGGTTTTCTCCGACAGGCGGCGCGGCGAACGGAATCCCCTTGTACGCCGTGATGCGCGGGTCGGCAGCCTGTATGCCGCGAACCCGACCGTTTTCCGTCTGAACCTCTCTGATGAACATGAATCTTTCCCCTTTCTACGTTTCGCGCGCGGTGCATTGCATCCGCAGCGCGTATTCCTTCCCTGCCTTCACGTTAAGCGCTATCCCATGCTCCCACGTTTCAAAGGGCATTTCCGCCCCGTCTTCCGTAACGCTCTTTGGCTTCTCCGCGGCGATGCGAAGGATCCCGTCATAAGTCGGGCGCAGGCGCGCAACCGTGATTGCGCCTTCTTCCCACTCGATGTCTACTCTCACGCCCCCGCGTGCGCATAGCCCCGCAACCGAGCCGCTTCGCCATTTGGGCGGCAGCGCAGGCAGCAGGCGGATGGAGCCCTCATGGCTCTGAATCAGCGCCTCGGCAATGCCCGCCGTCGCACCGAGATTTCCGTCGATCTGGAAGATGCGGCGCCCGTTCAGGAAGCTGTCGGTCGCCTGTTCCAGCATTTTCTCCGTGGCTTTGCCGACCTTCTCCCCGTCCAGCAGCCGCGCGTACTCGCACATGCGCCACGCGAGCGGCCACCCGCCGCCGTCGGTGCCGTTTTCGACGCGAAGCGCGATGGACTTTTCGACGGCGCGCATCAAATGCGGCGTATCGCGCCAATTGATTTGGCTGCTGGGGTACGCTCCGTACAGATGCGAGATATGGCTCATGCCCGGCATCTTCTCCGGCAGTTCCTCGCGCCATTCGAGAAGCTGCCCCTTGCTGCCGATTTGGTCTTCGGGCAGACTGTCCTTCGCGTTTTTGAACGCAATTGTCCACTCGTCGCTTTCGTCGAGCAACGTATCCGCCTCGATACACGCGGAGAACAGGTCGCGCAGGATCTGGTTGTCCATCGCGGGGCCCGCGCAGATCGGCGTATCGTAGCCGTCCGGCAGGATATAGCGGTTTTCGGGCGAGAGCGAGGGGCACGTGACGAGCTTGCCCGTGCCGTCGTCCGTCAGAAAATCCACGAAGAAGATCGCGAATTCGCGCATAACAGGCCGATATTTCCCGAGAAACTCCATGTCGCGCGTAAACAGGAAATGCTCCCACAGGTGCAGCGCCATCCACGCGCCGCCCGCCGTCCAGCTCGTGGAGGCCATGTACTGATCCTGCGGCGCGCAGTCGCCGTAAAAATCGGTGTTGTGATGGCAGACAGCGCCGCGCATGCCGTACATCACGCGCGCCGTTTCCCTGCCGCGCCTTGCCACCTCCTCGATCAGGGAAAACAGGGATTTGTGCAATGCGCTCATGTTGCACACCTCTGCCGGCCAGTAATTCATCTGCACGTTGATATTGGTGGTGTATTTGCTGTCCCATATGGGCGCGAATTCCTTGCACCAGATGCCCTGCAGGTTGAGCGCGGCGGAATCCTCGCGCCCGCCGGATGCCAAAAGATAGCGCCCAAACGTGAAATACAGCGCCGCAAGCGCAGGGTCGCTCCCGCCGTTTCGGATGTTCTCCAGGCGCGCGGTGATAGTTTTGCCCTCTTCGCCGGGAAGGTTTAGCATGCACGCACGCATGATCGGTGCGAAATCCGCGACATGGCGGGCAAATAGATCGTCAAACCCCTTATCCGCGGCGCTTCTTGCGTGCATCAATGCCGCCTGCCGCGGGTTGCTCTCGCGGTTATCCGTGGACGCAGCAAGATACAGGCAAACCTCCGTCGCTCGCTCGACATACAGTTGCGTATACGGGTCAGACGCGATGCCGTCCGTCGTCATGCAGACCGCCTCGCCAAAGCGCGTGCCGCCTGCGTTCCCGTCCGCAACGAGGGTGTACGCATCCAGCGTATGGTTGCTGTCCAAGAACATGCTGCCCCAGCCGCCGGCGCGAACCATGCTGCCGGGTCGCCTCGGGTCGGGCACCATGCCCTCGAAGATCAATGCGCGATCGAGCCTCGCGCCGATCTGCAGCGCGCCGGGCGTATCCGCCCGGTATCGCATACACAGTACCTGATCGGGATGGCTGACAAACGTCGTGCGCGTGTACTTCACTCCGTTTTCCGCCCACGCGAGCTCGTGTACGCCATTTTCCAGATCCAGCGACTGGCAATACTCCTCCGCTCCTTCGCTGTTTGGCAACCAGCCCGCGGAAAACGGCGACAGGCAGTTGACGCCGATATCCAATTCGCCAAGCGATTCGTAATGCCGCATGGAATACGGCGCCCCGAGCATATAGCGCTGGATGAGGTCCTCCGCCTCCCGCATCTCGCCCGCGAAGACGCGCGCGCGTATCTCCCCGAGCGCATCCCGAAGGCGCGGATTGTTGCGATCCATCGCCTTGCCATACCAAAGGCTATCCTCGTTGAGCTGCACCCGATCGACGCGGGTATGCCCGTAGAGCATTGCGCCCAACCGCCCGTTACCCATGGGTAGCGCGTCGCACCACGCGTCCGCAGGCTTGTCGTACATCATGATCGGCTTCATGGGTTTATCCCCTTTCCCGTAAACGGCAGTTTTCGCTATGCGAAGTAGCGGCGCCTTGTTTCGGAAAACTTCCTAATTCCTATTATACGCAAGATTTACGGTTTGTCTACATGCATTTTGTCTGTTTCCGCACAGTATTACGGTATAGACATATAAAATAGGTCAGTAAGAATTTTTCTCGATAATCTACCGACACCCGATTCAGAAAGCGGAACTTGCGAAGGCATCGTTTCGCCGTCTCCGACACATTCCCCGACTGAAAAAACTCTCGACATCCATTGATTGATCGTTTGTCGCGTGACTGCTCGTTTGTATTGGTTCGTTCTCTTTCCCGATATCTGTTGCCCATGTATTGTGCCAAAGCCGCATCACCCATTGTGCGAAAAGAGGCGAAAACAATGATCGCTTTCTCAAGAATTGCGTATCTGCTCCCGACGCCTGCCGGACAACCCCTCCGACTATTTCACTACCGTCAACGGTTTGCATCGCGTATCCGCCTCCGTTTGCCCGTATTGCGACTAAATATTCTACACGCAGAAGCTACTGTAAGAGCCGCTATAGGCGAAAACACCCGAGCGCCCGACCTGATCTGCGCTCACAACGAGGATGTGGCATGCGCGATCGATATACCCTATAAGCAGTATTCGGGGCTGTGCGGTGTACGTCATCCGGGCGCGCGGGCGGGCGTTCCGTAACAAAATCACAGGTAAATTCGCTGCAGGGAGGACATCTTGGAGGTTCCGTTCTTTGTGCGACACGCTCGATGAGGTGCGCATCTATACGCACTGTTCGTTCGTGCCGGGTTTTCAGGGCGCCGCTGTTTCCATCCTCGCATATGAAAAGTGGCGAATGCGGACTCCTGACGGGCGCCGTGCGCGAATACTACGAAGGGCTGCACCGAGCGCCCCGCACCGATGTCGAACGCATCCTTGCGTGTATGTCCGACGACTGCATATTCGGCGGCTACGAACCCGACGATGAAGCACATGCGCCCGCGACGACGAAGGAGGAAATACGCGCCAAGTATGAGAGGATGGCGCAATACATTCCGTGCTGCGTTGCGATGCGCTACGAAACGCTGACGGATGACGGGCGGACGTGCGTGATCGAATGGGTGCACATCATCTCAAAAGGTTCATCACGGAAAGTTGTGGGATTGACAGAAACGAGGTAGACAAAAGGAGCATGAAGACTTCTAATTGTAGCTGCTGGACAAACAAGAAGGAAGTCAGACCATGCTCCGAGAAGAGAATATCGCAATAGAGATCAAAAGTCAAGGGTACGAATGCAAAACTTACACAGCAAAGCCCAATGGAACGGAAACAGTACTGCTGTTTGAGAGTCAGCG
>JBMNUF010000011.1:0-66230 GCA_050946115.1 Christensenellales bacterium | reverse complement strand
CCTCTCTTTGCTGCGTTCTACCCCTTCTAGTAAGAGAATGAGCACGAGAGCCAAACTTGCTAAAGCGGCATTAAATCCTGAGTTCCTGTCTCTTGCTTTGTTTGGAAAGTAAATGATGTCGCCCTGCTTGCGCATACCGAAGCCCTTATCGCTTCGGAAGTTCCCATCGCGACCATAGGATAGAGGTATTGCTGTGCCCCGTTAGCGCCTGATAGTAGACGGTGTACAGGCTGCCGTCGTCCATTTCGACGGTGCACGGGTACCCGAGGTCGCCCGTCTCCCCGTCGTCGCGGAGAATCAGCTCGTCCGACCATGTGCGCCCTTCGTCGCGGCTGATCCGCGCGCGCTGACCGTAGGGCACTTCGCGGTAGCCATAGGTCAGCACGATGACGCCTGAGGAATGCCGAAGCAAATGCGGCGGCGATCCGCCGACGTGCATTCGTTCGGGCGTCGTCCAAGTGCTGCCGCCGTCCCTTGAGAATGTCAGGCAGGTATCGAGGCCGCCGCCCGCATCGCCGGGCACATGGTATCGGATCGCGCCCATCAGCGCCCCGTCGTTCAGCTCTATGACATGCGGCTCGTGGTATCGATCCAAATCTTCGCCTTCGGGCAAGCCTACCGTCCCGCGAATGCTCCACGTGTACCCCTCGTCGCGACTCACCGAATATTGTATGGAGCCGAACGGCCTGTCCAAATCCTCGTCAAACCGCTTGCCCAAGTAGCCGAGCGCGCCGCCTTTGGGGCGGATGAATCCGTGCGGCGAAGAAACCGGCGTGCGAATGGGCCGCGTCCATGTCTTTCCGCCGTCGTTTGTGATCTTCATCCAGCTCCCCATGAGCGTTTGCACCGTAAAATCGTCCCAGGTTTCCATATACTCCAATGCTTCGCGGACATTGTCGCCCGAGAGGGCGCGGTGCATATCCCACTTTCGGATATCTATGGAAAACCAGGTGATGGCGTACTTCTGCCCACCCAACGCGATGACGCCCAGATCGCGGTTGTCGATCATATCGTCGTGAACGACTTCGGGCGGCGTGTACGTCTCGCCCCCGTCGCGGCTGTAGCAAACGACGGACTTGCCCCATGGGCAGACGTGCGCCCTGCGCAAACCGGAACAACCCGCGACGATGGTCCCGTCGCCCAACTTCGCTGCGGAAGGCCATCCGAAATAGTTCTCAGGGCCATGCTCGACGCGGCACACGATGCCGTGCACGGCATGCACTTTCACGCTCATACGCATTTCCTTTCATTGCGCCCGATAGATGGTTCTATCGTCAAGCCGATTATACTATATGCCGTGCAAAAGCGCAACCGCGAAAAACAGCCTGCGATGTCTTTTGCACGTCGCAGACTGCGGTTGCATGTATTTATGCGTCAGTCATATAGTTGGAGGCGAGACAATTTGGGACAGGGCAATCGCGTGCGGTGTCAATCCGTATTGTCCCAATGAAACGAGAAGGGATAATAAAATGATCTACACTGCTTATCGCTGTCTTCGGTCAAAAAAACAAGAGAATTGTGATACAATACCATCCCGTTCGGAAAATCCCCGGAATGTTATGCAAAACTCCCGCATGCGATCGCCCTGCCAACGAACGACAAAAAGTCGCGTCCGTCCGTATTTTTCTCAGCCGAGGTATCGTTTTGCGACGTAGCCGACCTTGCCGTTTCTCGAAATGCGCGCCCATGCGCCGTTCACAGCGAGTACGGCTACCCGCTGCCCTCTCCTGAGCGAGCCGAGCCTCTTGTAGGATGTGCCTGGCCCCCTGCGCACGACGAGCGCACTCGCGGTTACTTTGTAGGTTTTGCCGGCTTTGATGCCGGTACCTGTGGAAGCGCCGGAGGCTATCAGATACTTGCTGAAGACGTATCCGACATTCCCCTTTGCGGTGCGAACGCGCCACCAGTTTCCCTTGGAGGAAAGATGCACGACCTTTGTGCCCTTTTTCAGGCTTCTGAGGACGTTACCGAGGTCTCCCCCCTTCGGCGAACTGCGCTGCCGCAGACCCTGCACGGCGACGACATAGATTTTCCCGACCTTTGCGAATGCGGGCGCAGCCGTCTGTGTCAGCAGCATCGCAAGCAACAGCGCGCACAGAAGTGCCCTCAAAACCCGCTTTATCATCCCGAACAGCTCCTTTCCTTCAACTACGCTATCTCATTCAATTTATAATACCATAATGTTGTTGCAGATGATATATCGATACCATGGCATTTGTGTGACGTTTTTGTTTGTTATGTAATAAACCCGCCGTCCACGCCCAAAACCTGCCCCGTGATGAAGGACGCCTCGTCCGACGCCAGAAAGCAGACCGCGTTTGCAACGTCCCGCACCGTCCCGATGCGGCAAAGGGGCGTATTCTCTCGAAGTTCGCGAAGGTCGTCCTGCGAAAGTTCCCTATTCATCTCGGTGTCGATGACGCCGGGGGCAATGCAGTTCACGCAGATGCCGCCGGACCCCACTTCCTTTGCGAGCGCCTTGGTCAGCGCGATCACGCCGCCCTTGGACGCGGAGTAGTGCACCTCGCACGACGCGCCGACCAGTCCCCACATGGACGCGATGTTGACGATGTTGCCGCGCTTTCGCGAGAGCATCGCGGGGAGTACCGCCTGCGTCGCGAAAAACACACCCGTGAGGTTTGTGTCAATCATATTTCGCCAGTCGCCCTCGGTGAGATCGGTAAAGAGCTTACTCTGCGCGATCCCCGCGTTGTTGACCAAGAGATCCACATGGCCTATGCGCCGTACGGCCTCGTCCACGTCGCGCTTTATGGACACGTCCGCCCGAATCGCCGCAGCGCCGGTTTCCGCAGCTACCTCGAGGGCGCGCGCCGCGTTTTCGCGGTATAGGAACGAGACCTCCCAGCCCTTTTCGGCGAGCGCTCTCACGATTTCCGCGCCAATCCCGCGGGAGCCGCCCGTTATGAGCGCGCGCTTCATTCTTTCGTCAGGAGCGGCATGAACAGGCCGCCCTGCACGCTTCGCGCGATAAAGTGTACGTATTTGCCCGTCACGGTGTCGTACCAGTCGGAAAACGCCACGCGGGACGTGCTCTCGGCGAGATACCGCGCGACCGGCGCGATCATCGCGCGGAACAGATTCGGATCGCGCGTCATCGAGGCGCTCCAGAGGATCCAGTCGCTCTTGGTGTAATCCTTTCGCGAATCGAGCGGAAACCCGTATTTGTTGATGCGCTTTTGATACGAACGGACTTCCCTTTCGTAGAATTCCTGCGGGAAGATGCCCAAATTCAGCGCACCGTCCCACGCCAAGTTGTATTTCATGCTCCAGCCCGTGCCGTCAAAGGTGAGGGGTGTGCCATCGGGATTGTCCGCCCGCCGCATCCAGCTTTCTGCGAGCGCGGTCGCCTTCTCGTCATAATCCGTCCACCTGTCGTCGCCCAGATCGCGCAGCGTTTGCGCAAAGCACTTCACGCCGACGATGGCCTTCGCGGACAGGTTCACATTGTGCGCGAGGTGTCCCGCGAAATCATCCGTGCAGAGCTGTTCGCCCGGGTCCTCCCCGTATTCGGTGAGATAGCGCGCCCATTTTTCGAGCGTCGGAAGGTGCTTTTTCGAAAGCGACAAATCGCCGTCCGCCTGTTTCGCCGCGCGCAGCATGATCAGCATGTTGCCGCACTCCTCCACAGGCATCTGGTAGCGCAGTTGGTAGCAGTCAGACGACGCGGGATAGAGGTAATACGGCGGATATACCTCTCCGTTTTTTACGCGCGCATTCCGCAGCGCGTACACCTGCCCGATCGCGTGGGGATAGCGCCCCACGTCGTGCGGCGCGAAATCATGCGTCCACACCGGCATTTCCGAAAACCGCAGCACCGCCCTGCACAATGCGCGAACGAGCTCCGGATTGTATTTCAGGAACAGGGGCGATGAGGGATAGGACACGTCGACCGTGCCGATGCAGCCGTTGGAATCGTTCTCCTTGGAGAGCAGAACGGGCTTGCCCTCTTCGTCTGCGATCAGTTTGTGCGCGGCGATGGCGTGGCGGTAGGCGGCAGAGACGATCTTGACGTAGTCGTCCCCGCCCTTGGCATGTGCCTCTTCGATGAGCGCGCGGTCGAACGCCTCGCAGCGGGCGAGGATTTCTTCGCCCTCGGCGTCGAATTTTTTAAGCAGTTGCGGCATGGTTAGACCGTCTTTGAAGCACCACGCCTTGGTGAGGGTTCCAAAGTAGTTGATGGATGCGATATCGTCATAGCCGATGAGCGCGACAGACGAAAGCGCGCTTTCACTGTCCGCCTTGCCGCGCGCGCCCGTTTCGAGATAGTCGTCGAAATATCTCGCGCCGTCTCTCGAGGCGACGTACAGATATCCCCAGTCGATCGCAATGTGGTCGCCCGAATGGCACAGGACTTTCTGCTGCGCCTGCCCGCAATAGGCGACGTGCAGCCCGTCCAAATCGTAGCCTGCCTTTCGGATTTCGGGGCGGATGCCCCCGTCGTAGCAAATGTCGTCATACACGCGCAGGGAAACAGATACCTCGTGCGCCTTGCCGTCCGTGGACTCTGCCTTGTGCCGCACAAACGTCACGGGTGCGGACAAAAGGTCGAGGTCGTCAAGGAGCAGCGCGGTGGTAAAAGTCAGCGTCAGCTTTACGCCGGCAGCCTGAAAGCATGTTTCGGTGGACGTGGGCGTCACGCGCTGCGATACGGTTTCCATCGCGCAGTCCTCGCCCAGCCCCATGTAGCGATAGCGTTTCCCGTCGATCACGATCGTTCCGCGAAGGCGCTTCGTGTTGCCCGCCCAGTGCGTCGTATCGACATCCGTCAGAAGGTCAGAGGCGCACCAGATCGAAAGATACGGGTCGTTCACGACGAGGGGGAGCGCGGGAAGGCAGGCAATCCCATGCATAATGGCGGTTCCTCCTTAAATCGGCATACTTCCAACACTATTATACAACATTTTACGTTGCGATGCAATTGACAAAGTGCGATTTATGGTGTATAATTCTCCCAGTGCTTATAAAAAAGCCATGCCACAGACAGCGGGCGCTCTGCATAATGGCCCTGTGCCACCCGCCGAGGCGTAAACGGAAGACACGTTATTTGTCGCCCTTACGCCGCGCGTATGGGCGATTTTTATAAGCCTCGATCCCGGACGGAAAAGAGGTGCTGTATACAATGTCCAAGAACTTTGAACTGAAGCAACAGGTCGTCGAGGAAATCAAGCAGAAGATCGAAGCGGCGCATTCGGTCGTGCTGTACGATTACTGCGGATTGACCGTGGCGGAGGTCACCGAGCTTCGCACCCAGTGCCGCAATGCGGGCATCGATTACGTGGTCTACAAGAACACGCTCGTCAACCTCGCCATGAAGGATCTGGGCGTGGAGGGCATGGAATCCTTGCTGAAGGGGCCCACCGCGTTCGCCTTCGGGATGCAGGATGCCGTTGCCCCCGCGAAGGTGCTGACGGAGTTCGTCAAGAAGGTCAAGAAGACCGCGATCAAGGGCGGCCTGCTCGACAGGCAGGCGCTGGACATCGCAGGCGTACAGGCTCTGGCGGATCTGCCGCCGAAGGAAGTCCTCATCGCGAAGATGATGGGCAGCCTGAACGCGCCGATCACCAATTTCGTGGGCGTGCTGTCCGCGACGCTGCGCTCGCTCGTGTATGCGATCAATGCCGTGCGCAAGCAGAAGGCCGGAGAGGAATGATCCTCGCCGAATCGTCAACCAACATCAACAGTATTATGGGAGGAAAACACAATGAACCGCGAAGAAATCATTTCCGCTATTGAGTCCATGTCCGTCCTCGAGCTCGCCGAGCTCGTGAAGGCGCTGGAAGAGAAGTTTGGCGTCTCCGCCGCCGCGCCCGTCGCGGTCGCTGCTGCGCCCGTCGCCGCAGCCGAGGCTGCCCCGGTCGAAGAGAAGACCGAGTTCGACGTCGTCCTGAAGGAAGTCGGCCCCGAGAAGATCAAGGTCATCAAGGAAGTCCGCACCGTCAACCCCTCGCTGGGCCTGAAGGAAGCCAAGGAAGTCGTCGACAACGTGCCCAAGACGATCAAGGAAGGCGTCAACAAGGAAGAAGCCGAGAAGATCAAGAAGCAGTTTGCAGACGTCGGCGCGACCGTCGAAATCAAGTAATGCACCATGCCCTGCCGCCCTCGCGGCGGGGCTTTTTTAGACGGACGGGTTTCCGAAGAAGGGAGGCAAAGCCATGCAGGAGGTATACGATTTTCTGAAGGAGTGCAGCACATACTATCTCGCGACGGTCGAGGGCGACGCGCCCCGCGTGCGCCCCTTCGGCACGATCGATCTGTTTGAGGGCAGGCTCTATATCCAGACGGGCAAGGTCAAGCCCACATCGAAGCAGCTGCACATCAACCCGCGCGCCGAGATCTGTGCCTTTCGGGACGGCAGGTGGATTCGCGTATCGTGCAAGCTGATCGAGGATCCGCGGGTCGAGGCGAAAAAGCACATGCTGGACGCATATCCGTCTCTTCGCTCGAGATACGACGAAAACGACGACAATACCGAGGTCTTCTACATGGAAGATGCGGTGGCGGTGTTCTCGTCCTTCACCGCGCCGGAAAAAGTCGTCAAATTCTGATCGGCGGGGGAAATAGCCATGCGAAGGAAGCGCAAGAGCCTTGTTGTGCCCTATGCCGTGAAGAATATCCTGCTGGATATCTTGCTGATCGGCTTGGGGCTCGTCGTGTTCGCGTATTTTCACCACGTCAGGCCGAGCAGCATGGAGGCGGTCGAGCTCGTTTTGGACGTGGGCGATCTTCCCATGGACGCGGACGAACCTTTCGCGGATGAGGATGCGGAAGAACCCTCCGCCGATGCAAGTACGCCCTCCGCCGATGCGGAAGAACCCTTGCAGGATGCAAACCCGTTCACGGACGGCGAGCACATTTTGGAGGATTTGTATTACGCGACGGATTCCGTGCGCATCGAAATATCCACGGGGCGCAGCGCGTCCTCGTGGTATACCGTCGCCGACATCCGCGTGAAAAACCCGTCGCTCATCAAAACCGCCTTTGCAAAGGACAGGGAGGCGACCGGCCACAGCGAGGGCGTCCCTTCCATGGCGCAGCGAAACAATGCGATTTTGGCGTGCAACGGCGATTATTTCGGGACGCGCAAAAAAGGGCTCGTCATCCGAAACGGCAAGCTCTACCGAAAACAGATGTCGGACGACACCTGCGTGCTGTTCGCGGACGGCACGATGGAGATATATTCATCGAAAGGTTTCGATTTGGACGGCATAACGGCGAAGAAACCGCTGCAGGCGTGGTCGTTCGGGCCGTCGCTTCTGGCGGAAGACGGCAGCGCGATCGAAGGCTTCAAGCACGCCGTCGCGCCGAAAAACCCGCGCACGGCGATCGGGTATTATGCGCCCGGGCACTACTGCCTCGTGGCGGTGGACGGCAGGCAGACGAGCCGCGAAGACAAAACGAGCAGCGGCATGACGCTGACGGAGCTCTCCGCGCTCATGGCGCAGCTCGGCTGCAAAAAGGCGTACAATCTGGACGGCGGCAGGTCCTCCGTCATGGTGTTTAACGGGAAAACGGTCAATGCGCCCTACAAGGGCGGCAGGGGCAGCAGCGACATCATCTACATCGGGAAAGGCGGGGATTGAGAGATGGCGAAAAAAATCCTTGCCCACGCGGCGATCGTGCTCGCGGGGATGCTGATCGTACTGCTCGTGATCGACAATGTGAACAGCGCCATGCAGTTTATCGACAACGGCATAACCAAGTGGCTGATCGGCATATTGTGCGTGCTGTCTGTCTACCACGCCGCGCTGCGGCTGAGGCGCCCCAAGCGCACGGGCAACAGGAAAACATAACTTAGTTACAGCACCCGCAGGAACCTTCGATGTCGATTTCGGCGGCAGAGGCGCACATTTCGCCTTCGCCCGCGGTTTTGAATCCATAGCGCGCAAAAAAGGGCGCGACATCGTCCCCGCAGAACAGGTGCACGCGCGGGGCGTTCAGTTGCAGCGCGCGGTACAGCAGCATGCGCATCAACAGGTCGCCCAGATACCTTCCGCGCCGATCGGGCAGAACGCCCACCGCATCCACGGTGAACGCGCCGTCCCCGTCGATACAGAGCCTGCCCGCGCCGCTCGCGGTTCCGTCTTCGTCGTATGCGACGGCGTATACCGCCATCGCGTCGAACATGTCCTTTTCGCCCGCGCCGAACACCTTTTCGCGCAGCGCGAATACCTCGGAAGCGTCTTCCGTCGAGAGGATGAATTTTCCGCGAATCATTTCAGTCTCCTGCCTTTTCACAGCGATATTTGGGAGGATTATCCATGCAGATCGAATGCATCGACAGAATCAACGAGCTCGCGCGCATCGCCAAGGAGCGCCCTTTGACGCCCGAAGAGATAGAGGAGCGCGCGCGGCTGCGCAAAGAATACCTGCGGGCGTTTCGCGAAGGCGCGAAACAGGTGCTCGACAACACGGTCGTACAGTATCCCGACGGGACGAAGGTTCCGCTCACCCGCAAGGACAAGGAATAAACCATGGAAAGAGCCGGAGGCAGTCGCTTCCGGCTCTCTTGTTTTTTCGCGATCAGTCGAAATAGACGGCCTTTCCGGTCTTTTGGGATTCGTAGATCGCCTCGAGAATCTGCGTTACGACGAATGCCTGCTCGGGCTTGGTCACGAGCGGCTTGGAATCGTCCTTGACGTGGTCGATCCACATGCGCGCCTCGATGTCTTGCGGCTCGCCGCCCAGTTCGCCCTCGTAGAACGCCGCGCTTCCGGACTTGAGCTCGGGCGTGAGCGTGTACAGCTTGCTAAAGCGCTCGCCGTTGATGCGGAGCCCGCCGTCCTCACCCAGCATGTCCGCGCCCGCCTTGTCGCCGCAAAGGATTGTCTTCGCCTCGTCCACGAGCAGCGTATTGAGCGCCCACGAGGATTCGAGAACGATCGTCGCGTTGTTTTTCATGCGGATGAACCCGAACGCGCTGTCTTCGACCGTGAACTTCTTGGGATCCCAGGAGCCCCACGCATTGGCGGCGTTTTCGGTGTCCGCGAGCTTTCTGAACGTCGTGCCGACGACCATGGCGGGTTCGTAGTTGTCCATCTCCCACAACGTCAGGTCGAGCGCGTGGGTGCCGATGTCGATCAGGGGGCCGCCACCCTGCTTTTCCTCATCGAGGAACACGCCCCACGTGGGGACGGCCCTGCGGCGGATCGCCTGCGCGCGGGCGTAGTAGATATCGCCCAAGTCGCCCGCTTCGATGCACTTTTTGAGGTACATGCACTCGCCGCGGAAGCGGTTCTGATAGCCGATCGTCAGCTTCTTTCCGGTGCGCTTCGCCGCGTCGAGCATCTTCTTCGCCTCGGCGGAGTTGATCGCCATGGGCTTTTCGCACATGACGTGCTTTCCGGCTTCCAGCGCGTCCACCGTCATGAAGGAGTGCATTTTGTTCGGCGTCAGGACGTGTACGACGTCCAAATCCAGCTTCAAAAGCTCTTTATAGTCCTTGAAGACCTTTGCGCCCTTCGCGCCGTATTCCTTCGCCGCCTTGACTGCGCGCTCCTCGATGATGTCGCAGAACGCGACCATCTCTACGTCGGGCAGCCTTTTGAGGGCGGGCATGTGCTTTCCGTTCGCGATGCCGCCGCAGCCGATGATGCCGATTTTTACCTTGTCCATGGGAAAAACCTCCTTGCAAAGTTGTGCGCCTATTGTACACCATTTGCGGGGTTTGCGCAAGCCCCGTTATGAATACTTCTTCACGAGTTTTTGCAGCTGTTTCCCGTATTTTACGATGGCGGAATAGGATTGGCTGTCCACCGCGTTTTGCGTCTTGTCGATGACCGATTTCAGCTTTTTCTTTTGCGAGGTGGTGAGCGTCGAACCGGAGAGCATCTTGTTCGCGGTTTCGATCAGGGCGATGGCCTTGTCCGTAACCATGGTGAGCTTTGATGCCTCCGCCTGCGCGTCGGTCGTCGTCCCCTTCTTCTTGCACTTGTTGCAAACGCCTATGGAGGACGCGCCCTTGTCGGAGGATGCGCCGATGAAATAGTCGCGCACCTTGTCGATGTCGTCGTAGCGCAGGGGGTGTCCCTCGGGTAGATAGATGACGCCGTAGGTTTCGGTAGAGCGGCAATATTCGGAGGGGATTTTCTTGCTCTTGGTGCAGAGGGTGATCGTGCGGTGCATGTTGCACGGCTGCTTGGGCTGCGTGCCCCTCAGAAAGTAGTCGGTATTCGCGCCGTAGTTGTTCGCGTCCCTGTGGCAGGCGTCCGTGGGCGCCATGCCGCTGACCGCGCACACCGTCGCCTTGACGAGCCCGTAATCTGCCGGCTCGCCCGGGATGATGTCCCGATTCTGCGTAATGCCACGCTCCTTGTGCACCGCCTTCATGATCGCCGCCCAGAGCGGCGCGGCATAGGCGCCGCCTGTCGCGCTCGAGGTGAGCGGCTTATAGTTGTCGTGCCCGATCCACACGGCGCAGCTGAAGTAGCCCGTCATGCCCGCGAAGAACACGCCCCTGTAGTCGGAGTTCGTGCCCGTCTTGCCCGCGACGGTAAAGCCGCCGAAGTTTGCGTTGGCGCCCGTGCCCTTGGGGGATACGCAGTCCTTGAGCATGTCCACCAGCATATAGGCGGTCGATTCCTTGAACGCCTGCCGCCGCGTCTGCACGGCGTTGACGTCCAGGATCAGGTTTTTGGAGGAATCGTATACCTTCGTGAAGGCATAGGGCTCGAGGTAGCGGCCCTTGTTGGCGACCGCGCCGAAGCCCGATGCCATTTCGACCGTCGTAAGCCCCGACGACCCCAGCGCGAGCCCCGAGCCCGTCGCCCGGATATGGCTGCGGTTGACGCCGAGTTTCAAAAGGTACGTCACCGAGTTTTCGATGCCGACGTAGGTGAACAGCGCCTGCGCCGTCGCGGTGTTGAGCGATCTCATCATCGCCACGCGCATGGACGCCACGCCCGTAAAGGAGCTGCCGGAGAAGTTGGTGGGGTAGCCTTTTTCGCTGTCCCAGCCGTCGATCCTCAGGGGCGCGTTGATCACGGGGCTGGCGGGAGAATTGCCCAGATCGAGCGCGGGGCCGTAGACCGAAAGCGGCTTGATGGAGGAGCCCACGGGCATCGTGGACTGATACGCGCGGTTATACTGCTTGCGCTGCACGGGCGTACTCCTGCCGCCGACGAGCGCGACGATTTCGCCCGTGGACCAGTCGATCACGGTACACGCCGCCTGCGGCTGCACCACCTGCAAATATTCGCCGCCCCCGAGGGAGGCTTTATAGACCTTATCCGCGGAATAGCGCGTCGCGGGGTATTTCGACCAGTTCGACACCACGTCCTGCACGGTCTGCTGCAGGTTTCCGTCGAGCGTCGTATAGATGTGGTAGCCGCCGGTGCGCAGCTTCGTTTCCATTTTGCTGCGGTTCGCCGTCGTGTCCTCGATGCCCTCGTGGCGCAGCATCTTGGTCACCACGTCGTACACGGCGTATTCCACGAAATAGGCGTGGTCGTACAGATCGTTCGTGTAGGCAGATGTCTCGAGCACATGCAGCCGCTCCGAGAGCGCCTGCGCGTATTCGGCATCGGTGATGAGCCCCTGTTCGCTCATGAGCTTCAAAACGTGGTTTGCGCCGTCCTCGATCACGTCGGGCGTGTTGCGCGTGTAGTAGTTCTTGCGCGGATGGTACTTGTTGGGGTTTCGGATGATGCGGGCGAGCGCGGCGCATTCGCGCAGCGTCAGCTCCTGCAAATCCTTTCCGAAATAGTCCATCGAGGCGACCTTTACGCCGTAGTCCGAGCCGCCCAGATAGATGCAGTTCAGGTATTCCTGCAGGATGCGCTCCTTGCTGACCACCTTTTCGAGCTCCAGCGCGAGGTATGCCTCCTGCATCTTGCGCTTATAGTTCTGGTCGCTCGTGAGCATGGTGAGTTTGACCAACTGCTGCGTGATGGTGGAGCCGCCCTGCATGTTGTTGTTGAGCAGGTTCGTGACGAGCGCGCCGATGATGCGCTTCACGTCCACGCCGTTATGCGAATAAAACCGCTGATCCTCCACCGCGATGGCGGCGTTGATGAGGTGCTTTGGGATTTCCTCGAAAGATGCGTCGATGCGGTTTTCCGAGCCCTTGAAGTCGGTGATCATGATGCCGTTTTTGTCGTATATGAAGCTGGTTTTCGCCTGCGAATCGAACACCGTCAGGTCGAGCTCCGGCGCGGTCTCCACCCACGCCTTCGCGATGCCCAATAATAGCCCCGACGTGGCTACGCCCAGGATCAATATCAGAAAAAACAGCATTTTCGCCGTCGTCATGATGACGGCGAACAGGAAATTTCTCTCCTGCGTGCGCGGTTTGAAAATGCTCATAGCTTGCCTCCGTATGCCCGTTTCCCATAGAGTATACCATTTGTTCGTTGGGATTGTGTGAAATCCATGGCACTTTTTTAGACGGAATACAGAGGCACTTTGTTGCGGAATCAGAGGTTTTCAAACATGCGCACGCCGCGCGTCTTCAAAAGGGCATGGCATCCCGCAAACAGCCCTGCAAACAGCGCGACCGCGAGCCCGAGCACGATGGGAGTCTGCATCTGCGTGAAATACCACAGCGCGCCGAGGGGCGCGAGGAGCAACACCCCGCCGAACATGGCGAGGGCGACACTCGTGCTGTTCTTGACGGCGGCGGTCTCGTTCGTCCACGTAAAATAGGGGAACCGCAGGTTGAGCAGGAGCCCCATGCTGCCCGTGAGGAGCGCAAAGGCCAGCGCGCACAAGAGCGAAAGGAAGATCGTCCCGGCGCTCACCTTCGCGGCGATGCCCGCCGAGAGCACAAATATGCACGTGCACGGGAGGACGAGCGCGGCATGCAGTTTCCGCTTCGCGTCCAAAACCTCCCACGCGGGCACGGGCAGGCTCTTCAAAATCCAAAGTGTCTTGGCTTCCAGGGAAATGCTGGGCGCGCTGATCGTCGCCGTCGCGATGAGGACGCATGCGGCTCCCGTCAAAATCAGCGGCTTTTCCGGCAGGAGCGCGAGAAGCTTGGCGTTCAGGACGGCGGCGACGCTGGCCATGAGCATCATGAAAAGCCCCATCCCGCTGTTCATGATATAGGAAGGGCTCGAGAGGAAGCGGCGCATTTCCTTTTGAAACAGCGCACGCGGTACGTCCGACACATGCAGGCGGATTGCCCCGCCGCGCTTTCTCTTTGCGCCGCGGCGCACGGTCGTGAGCGACAGAAACGTCTTCGAGAGGACGCTCCATGCGAGGAAGAACAGCGCGACACATACGGAGGCGAACAGAAGCGTTTGCCCCATGTCGCCCGCGGCGGCAGCGCCGAGCGCAGAGAAGGGCCTTGCCCATACCGAAAAGAAGCGCACGAGCGCGTCGACGTTCTGTGCCATGTTCTCCAGCGCCGCTTCGAGGCGGAAGTTGAGATAGTAGTATATGCCAAACACGAGAAAGCCCAGTGTGGCCGAGAGCAGGCTCTTGTTGCGAAGGCGCGACGCGATGAGTGCCACCACAAAGCCTGCCGCGCAGGAAATGGCGACGCCGATGAGGGCCATGGAAAAGAACAGTATTAACCACCTTGTGACATCCGGGGCGGAAACCCCCGATTTCACCGCGTAAAAGACGCAGGCGGGTCCCCAGCCGCAGAGCGCGCACGAAAGCGATACGAGAAAGATGCTCACCATGCGCGAGAGCAGGATGGTGCGCGGCGGGATCGGCATGGCGAGCAACATTTCGTTATCCTTCGCGCAGTACAGCGATGCGTACGCGCCGAAGGTCGAGCCGAGGACCGTCAGGAGCAATGCGGCAAAGCCCATGATGGCAAAATAGATCCACCCCAGCCCGAGCGGCAAGAGCGCGGAGGAAAACAGCGCCGAGATTCCGCAAAAGGCGGCGACGAGCGATGCGTATAGGAGAAGCAGCAGCAATACGGTGAATATCGTACCCCATTTTCTGCTGCGCAGTCGGAACGCCGCCCAATACTCCGCGAGTTCTTTTTTGAGAAGCGGTTTAATCATGCTTGCGCCTCCGTTCGCAGGTACATATCCTCGAGCGATGCGTCCCCCTTCACGTCCTCCGTCGTCCCGAAGGCGACGAGCTTTCCGTTTCGGATGATCGCCACATTGTCGCACAGCTTTTCCGCGACATCCAGCACGTGCGTCGAAAAGAAGATCGCCCCGCCCGCGTCGCACGTTTTGCGCATCAGGGTTTTCAATTCGTGCGACGCCTTTGGGTCGAGCCCCACGAAGGGCTCATCCATCAAAATCAGCTTCGGGTCGTGCAGCCACGCGCCGATGAGCGCGATCTTCTGCTTCATGCCGTGCGAATAGGTGGATATGGGCTGTGGCAAATCGTCCGTGAGCGAAAAGAGGGCGGCGTATTCCTTCGCGCGCTGTGTCCTGATATCCTCGGGGATTGCGAAGATGTCCGCAATGAAGGTAAGGTACTGCGCGCCCGTCATAAAATCGTATAAATCCGGGTTGTCGGGGATGTAGGCGATCTTGCGCTTGCACTCCAGGGGGTTGTCCTTCATGGATATGCCGTCGACAAAGATCGCACCCGCGTCGTAGCGCAAAATGCCCGCGACGCATTTGAGCGTGGTCGTCTTGCCTGCGCCGTTGTGCCCGATGAAGCCGCATATCTCGCCCGCATCGATCGAAAGCACCAGGTCGTCCACCGCTTTTTTATCCCCGTAGGTCTTGGTGAGATGTTCGATTTTCAGCATGTGCTTCTTCTCCTATATCTCAAGATCGATCGAAGAATCGAATTCGTCCGGAACTGTTTTGCCGCTCTTCCTTCGCTGTTTGACGCATTCCGACAGGAGATACTCGATCTGCCCGTTGACGGATCGGAAATCGTCCTGCGCCCACTGTGCGATCGCATTGTAGAGCTTTTGCGAAAGGCGGAGCGGCACCTGCTTTTTCCCCGCGTCGGACATGGGTCAATACAGGCTTCCGGAATTGATGACGGGCTGCGCGTCGCGGTTGCCGCAGAGGACGACCAGAAGGTTTGATACCATGGCTGCCTTGCGCTCCTCGTCCAATTCCACCGTCTTGTTTTCGGAGAGCCTGGAGAGCGCCATCTCCACCATGCCGACCGCGCCCTCCACGATCATCTTGCGCGCGTCGATGACCGCGGCTGCCTGCTGCCTTTGGAGCATGACGGCTGCGATCTCCGTGGCGTAGGCGAGGCGGGTGATCCGCGCCTCCAAAACCTCGATGCCCGCTTCCGCCACGCGGGACTGGATTTCGTTTTTGATGCGCATGGCGACGACGTCGCTGGAACCGCGCAGGCTCCCGTCGTCCGCGATGCCGTCGCCGGTCGTGTCGATGCCGGGCGCGACGTCGTAGGGGTAGATGCGCACGATGTCGCGCAGCGCCGCGTCGCACTGCAGCGACAGGTACTCCTTGAAGTTATCGACCGCGAAAACCGCCTTCGCCGTGTCGCGGACGCGCCACACCACGGCGATGCCGATCTCGACGGGATTGCCAAGGCAGTCGTTGACCTTCTGCTTGTTGTTGTTGAGCGTCATGATCTTGAGGGAGAGCTTTTTGCTGACGGTCGTCGTCTGCTTCGCGGGCAGTTGCAGTTCCCCCACGTCGCCGCTCTGACCGAGCTTCGTTTTTGCGGCGGGGTTGACCGCGACGCAGAACGGATTCACAAAGTAGAATCCGGGTTCCCGAAGCGTGCCGACGTATTTGCCGAACAGCGTCAGTACCAACGCCTCCTGCGGCCCCAATACCTTCAGCCCGAGAAACGGAACCCATGCGATAACAAACAGGATCACGCAGGGAGCGATCAGAGCCGGCTGTTCGGTTTCACCGCCCAAGATGATCGCCAGAAACGCCAACAGAAACACAGCGATACCCGCGATCAAAACGGGCATTCCGGGCTTCGCGCCGGTGTAGATTTTCTCCTCCATATTCCTTGCCTCCTAAATCATATTGATATCAATTTGATATCAACTATAGTATACAGCGCAGATGCCGCCCTGTCAAGCGCTTTTCGCCATAAAAACGGAAAAAATATCCGCCCGTCCATGGGCGGACGGGCGGCGCGGAATCGGAAAGGTTACATCTTCAGCACGTTGCGGAGGTATTCGCGGGAGACCTGCGCGGAGTGGAAGTTGCAGATTTCGGGATTGTCGAGTTCGACGCAGAGCACGCCGTCGTATCCCTGCTCCTTCAGGGCGTTTACGACGCCCTTGAAGTTCACGGTGCCGAGGCCCAGGGCACGGAACGCGCCCATCTTGCCGCGCGGCGGCTCCGGCACGTGCTCGGGGTCCACGTCCTTCAGGTGCATATAACCGATGCGCTTGCCGTAGGCGCGGCACAGCTCCACGGGGTCGATGTCCGCCAGGGTGCTGTGGGCGGTATCGATGCAGAAGAAGACGTACTCGGGGTCTGTATGCTCGGCGAAGAAGTCGATCTGCTCGCGGGAGAACACGTAGGTGTTCGCGTGCGGATGGAAGCACAGGGTTACGCCCTTTTCCTTGGCGTACTTGCCGAGGCGGTTGCTGATCTCGCACATGGCGAGCACGCCTTCGGGCTGCAGCACGGTGTCGTCAAAGTCGTCCGGGCGGTCTCTGGGCACGCCGCTCTGGCAGTTGAACCACTTGCCGCCGACTTCCGCAAGGAAATCGATCTGCTTCTTGGCCTTTTCGACCTCCAGCTCCACATCGGTGCTGAAGTGGCCGTATACGTTCACCAGAGGCAGGTTGTACTTCGCGCAAATCTCCTTCACCTGCTCGGGCTTGATGAAGTCGGCGATAAAGGCGAAGTTCTCGGCGCAGTCGTAGCCCAAGTAGGAAATCTCCTTCATTGCCTGATCGAACATGCGAATCTTCTGCTCGTCGGGGGTCTCGGGGGGCGCCAGGAGCCATGTCCAGCCGGTGTATGCGATTTTCATGGATATTCCTCCTTCGTATCGTTAATCCAAAATGCCGTGCATGGGGTTGTTCTTCATGGGGAGCGCGCGCTCGTACCCGGTCTTGAGCGGCACGTATGCGCCGAGCTCGCTGCTCTTGGAGAAGGCGGTCAGGATCTCCAGCACGTGGTGCTGCTGCCTGTAATCGGCGCGCACCGCGCGGCCGGTCTCGATGGCTTTGCACATATCGGCAAGGCCCAGCGCGCGGCTGTTCTCGCGGTAGTCAAACATCAGCGGGATTTCCTTGGTGCCAAACCAGGGATCGCTCTCCGCGCCCATCAGACCGGGATCGGTGAAGCGCATGGGCAACTGATCCTCCGGCCTGAACAGGCGGATGGGGCCGCCGAAGGTATTGGGATCGGGCACAAACAGCGTGCCCTTGGTGCCGTACACCTCAAACCGCGCCTGGTTGCGGAAGCCGTAGTACACGTCGAACGTGGTGAAGATGGTGCCGATGGCGCCGGAGGAGAAGTGCATGGTGCCGGTGAGATAGGTATCCACGTCCACCGTGATCTTCTCGCCGTAGTGGGGCTGGGAGGTGATGATGCGCTCGTCGAACGACTTTTTGGTCACGCCGGAAACGCCCTTGACTTCGCCCAGCATGTTCACCAAGGCGGTCACGTAGTAGGGACCCATGTCCATCATGGGGCCGCCGCCGCGCTTGTAGTAGAACTCCGGGTCCGGATGCCAGGTTTCGTGGCCGTGGCAGATCATGAAGCACGCCGCGCCGATCACGTCGCCGATGACGCCGTCGTCGATCAGCTTGCGGCAGGTCTGGATGCCGGCGCCCATGAAGGTGTCCGGCGCGCCGCCCATGTACAGGCCCATCTTTTCAGCGAGCGCGACCAGTTCGTCGCCCTCCTCCATATCCGCCGCAAGGGGTTTCTCGGAGAAAACGTGCTTGCCCGCGAGCAGCGCCGCCTTGGTCACCTCGTAGTGCTCGTAGGGGCGGGTCAGGTTCAGAACCACCTGCACCTCGGGATCGGCAAACGCCTCGTGCATGTCCCTGTAAATCTTCGGAACGGGACAGTCGAAGCCCTTTTCGATCTGTTCCTTGACAAACTTGAGGCCCTTCTCCGCGCGCTCGGGAATGAGGTCGCACAGACCCACCAGCCGAACCTCCCAGAAGGTCTCGGTGATGTTCTTCAGATAGATGCCGCTGATGGCGCCCACGCCGATCATTGCAACGTTTACCATGGATATCTCCTCCTTTTATCCCTGCCGTCCCCGCCTTCGGGGTGCGGCTTTGAAGATCGTCTTTCACAGTCGGGCTCGTCCACACGTACATGGTAGCACACGCGGTGCGGGATTTCTGGCAATAACCTGCGCTGCTATGGACAAAACTCGCTGTTACATCGGAAAATACAGATTGGGCAGGAGCCTGCATGCCGCGTAAAACAAAAGCTCTATACAGGTGATGACGACAAAGGCTATCGGCAGCCTGCGCCCCTTGTCGATCAGCTCTTTTTCGTACAGATGCTGCCCTCCAAGGCTCACCGCGACGAACAGGATCGCCACGGCGATGAACGACACCTGCTGCCACCAGGCCTTACTGAGATAATATATCTCCGTGCTGAGGCCGATGACACAGCGCATAGCCGCCGCAAACGTAAACAGGCAGAAAAAGCCGAGAATGATGTTTACGGCAGCAAGAAGATGCGATGCGATTTTGAGCCGCTTTTTCCGCTTCCGAGCCTTCTCGTACTCAATATGGCTCATGCAGATACTCCCTTCTCTCCCACTGGGTGTAGATGGCGTTCAGGTCGCGCTGCACTGCGGCCTTGGCGGTCTTGTTGTATTGATAGTAGAAATCCGTGCGCGCAAACGCCTGGATGCGCTTCATCCGCTTGAGATAGTATGCGTTGGCGCGCGCGCGGACGCGCTCGATGCTTTCGGCATCGGCGCCCTTTTCCCGCATGCGCTCCACGCGACGGACGTACTTTTTGCACCAGCGCGCGGGAACGCCCCGCGTGTCCAAGATATAGTCGAGGTCTTCCCGGTCGCGGACATACAGAATTTCTATCCACTTGGCGGAATAGAAGTACGCGCCCACGCAGGCGAGCGCAAGGCCGAACACCCCGATCGACGTCCACAGGAGTATCGTCAGCATTCGGGTGAACCTCCGGGTGCGGATTGCACGCCGGCGGAAGCGTAGATGCTGCGCAAGGTCAGCTCCTCCGCCCTGTGGCACGCCACGAAATGCCCCGTAGAAATCTCGCGGTACTCAGGCGTCTGCTCCTTGCAGACGTCCTTGCAGTAGCGGCAGCGGGGGTGGAAATAGCAGCCCTTGGGCGGCGCGGCGGGGTTCGGGATCTCGCCCTCCAACAGAATCTTCTCCGCGCGGATGCGGGGATCGGCGATGGGTTTTGCCGAAAGCAGCGCCTCCGTGTACGGATGCAGCGGACGCGCGAAGAGCTCCTCGCAGGGCGCAAGCTCCACGATCTTGCCCACGTACATGACGCCTACGCGGTCGGAAATGTGGTGCACCACCGACAGGTCGTGCGAAATGAACATATAGCTCAGGTTCAGCTGCTGCTGCAATTTAATCAGAAGGTTGATGACCTGTGCCTGTACGGACACGTCCAGCGCGGACACGGCCTCGTCGCACACGATGAACTTGGGCTCGGTGGCGAGGGCGCGGGCGATGCCGACGCGCTGGCGCTGGCCGCCCGAAAAGGCGTGCGGATAGCGCTCCAAATGGCGGGGATCCAACCCTACCTGCGCCATCAGGTCCTTTACGCGCTCGGTGATCTCGTTCCTGGAGAGATTGGAATTGTACACCAGCGGCTCGCCCACGATGTCCCGTATAATCATGCGGGGGTCGAGGGACGCATAGGGGTCCTGAAAGATCATCTGCATATCCCTGCGGGTTTCGCGCAGCTGCTGGCTGTTCAATTTGAACACATCTACCACGCTTCCGTCCTTCCTGCGAAACTCGCAGGTACCACCCGTGGGTTCGATCGCCCGCAGAACGGTGCGCCCGAGGGTGGTCTTGCCGCAGCCGGACTCGCCCACCAGGCCGAAGGTCTCGCCCTCGCGCACGAACACCGACACGTCGTCGACGGCGTAGACATTGCCGATATGCCGCTTCAGGAAGGAGGAGGTGATGGGAAAATACTTTTTCACGTTGTTCGCTTGGAGAATGATGTTCTTTTCTGCCATGTCGATACGCCTCCTTTCTTACGGCTTCAGGGCATCGTCCAAGATGCAGCGCACTTTGTGGCCGTCGCCGATGTCCGTCAGCGGCACGTCCGCCGCGTTGCATTTGCCCTCGATGCGCTTCGTGCAGCGGGAATAGAAGCCGCAGCCGGGCTTCAGGTTCATGGGATAGGGCACGGTGCCTTCGATGACCTCCAGATCGCTCTTTCCCGTGCGCTTGATGTCGGGCTTGGAGCGCAAAAGCGCCTGTGTATACGGGTGCTTCGGGTTGTGGAACAGGGTGTCCACGTCCGTGTACTCCACCACCTGCCCCAGGTACATGACGGCCACATCGTCGGACATCTCCGCGATGACGCCCAAATCGTGCGTGATGAAGATGATTGCGGAATTGAATTCCTTTTTCAGGTTGTTCATCAGCGCGAGCACCTGGGCCTGCACGGTCACGTCCAAGGCGGTGGTAGGTTCGTCCGCGATCAGGATGGCGGGGTTGCACGACAGCGCCTGCGCGATCATGGCGCGCTGGCGCATGCCGCCAGAGAGCTGGTGCGGATATTCATCCAGCCGCTGCTCGGGGTTGTTCATGCCCACGCTCTTGAGCGCCTCCAGCGCGATGGCGCGCGCCTTTTTCCTGTCCGGTTCCACGTGCAGCATGATGCCCTCGGAGATCTGGTTTTCAATGGTATGCACCGGGGAGAAGGCTTTCATGGGCTCCTGAAAGATCATTCCGATGTCGCCGCCGCGAATGGAGCGTATTTCCGCGCCGTTTCGAGGCAGCCCGACGATGTCGATGGGCTTGTCCAGCCATTTTCCGCCCTTTTTGTGCAGCAGAATCTGGCCGGTCACGACGCCGGGATGGGGCACTATGCCCATCAGCGCCTGGTTGGTGACGCTCTTGCCGCAACCGGATTCGCCGACCAAGCCTATCGTTCTGCCCTCGCGCACCACGAAATCCACGCCGTTGACGGCCTTCAGCAGCCCTTCGTCGAGTTGAAAATGCACTTTGAGGTCTTTCACCTCAAGAATGATATCGTTTTGCCTGTCGTTCACTTTCAACCCTCCCTTACTTGTACGGGTCCGCCGCGTCGCGCATGCCGTCGCCGAGGAAGTTGTACATCAATACGGTTACGATGATCCACACCGCGGGCCACAAAAGCCACGGCTTGTTGGCGATCTGCGCCACCTTTTGGGCGTCGCTCAGCAGAACGCCCCAGGAAACCGCGGGCTCCTGCAAGCCCAAGCCGAGGAAGGAGAGCGAGGTTTCGCCCAAGATGGACTGCGGGATGGAAATCGTCATATTCACGATGATATAGCTCAAAAACGAGGGGATCATGTGCCTGCGGATAATCGCGTGGTTCGGCGCGCCGCTCAGGCGGGCGGCAATGACGTAATCCTCCTCGCGCAGGGACAGGATTTTGCCGCGAATGACGCGGGCGAGGCCCGTCCAGCCGATGAGGGACATGATGAGCACCATGCCCAGATAAATCTGGTACACCGTCCAACTTCGGGGCAGCGCCGCGGCCAGCGCCATCCACAGCGGAATCGTCGGGATAGACATGATGACGTCGATAAGGCGCATCACGATGTTGTCCACGACGCCACCGAGGTAGCCCGCAAGGCC
Organism: Christensenellales bacterium; assembly: GCA_050946115.1. GTDB lineage: Bacteria > Bacillota > Clostridia > Christensenellales > Aristaeellaceae > CAYFRC01. The sequence goes on along the minus strand of JBMNUF010000011.1, from coordinate 44,569 downwards.
GCCCAGCGTCAACCCGATGATGAAGGTGAAGATGATCGATACGAACCCGAACGACAGCGAAATGCGGCTGCCGTAGAGGATGCGGCTGAACAGGTCGCGCCCCAATCGGTCGGAGCCTAAGAGCATGATGTTGAACTTGTTTAGGTCGAGCCCTTCGCCCGAAATGCCGAACAGGTGCACGTCCGTTTCAAACAGCCCGAGCAGCTTATACTTCACGCCGTGCTCGAAGAAGCGGATGTAGAACTTGTGCTCGAAGTCCTGCACGGTTTCGCGCTGCCACGTCTCGGGGTTGACGACGGTGGCGGTGCCGCAGACATAGGGCCAGGAGCGGTTGCCGTTTTCGTCCCTCCAGTGGATCTGCATGGGCGGGGAGTCCTTCAGGTCGGTATAGCGGGTGCCGGGAAGCGCAGGCGACAGAAAATCCGCGAAGATGGCGGTCAGGTACAGTACCAGCAAAATGGGTAGGGCGATCATCGCCAGCTTGTGCTTGCGGAATTTCCACCACATCAGTTGCCCCTGCGACGCGACCTCGTATGCAAAAGCGTCCGAAGTCCGCTTGTCGGCGGTTTCCCGTTTCTTTTTTGCCATTTATTCCACCTCCGCTCCGAAGCGAATTCTCGGATCGATCAGAGACAGCAAAATGTCGGAGATCAGTGACCCGGCGCAGACCATGAGGGATACCAGCAGCAGGAAGGAACCCGCGAGGAACATGTCCTGCACCAAAAGCGCCTGGTACATCATGGGGCCGGTGGTTTCCATGTTAAACACCATGGAGACGATGGTTTCGCCGGAGATCAGCCCCGCGAGGGTACCCGCGAGGGTTGAGACCTGCGGGGTGATGGCCATGCGCACCGGATATTTCCAGAGCAGCCTCCCCTCGGCCACGCCCTTTGCGCGGGCGGTGGTGACGTATTGCTTGCCCAATTCGTCCAGCATCATGGCGCGGAAGGTGCGGATCATGCCCGCCGTGTTTGCGATGCCGATGATGACGACCAGCGTCATGAAGCGCGGCAGCATATCCAGAAACTTGCCCCAACTCCAGGGCGCGGTTTGGTATTCATAGGAGAACATTCCCGAAATGGCCAAACCCGTAGCCCTGTATACATTGAAAATGACGAAGATTGCCAAGAGGAAGCCGGGCACCGACATGCCGACGAAGCCGAAGCCTGAAATGATATAATCTCCCACGGAGTATTGGTGTGTGGCGGAATAGATGCCGATGGGGATCGACACCGCCCACACGAATATGAGGGTTATCAGGGACACGATAACCGTCATGGGCAGGCGCTCGGCGATCAGCTTGGAGACCGGGCGATCCCACGAGAAGGACTGGCCGAAGTCGCCCCGGCTGATGATGCCCCAAATCCAGCCGGTATACTGCTGCCACATGGGCTTGTCCAGATTATAGCGCTGGCGAAGCGAGAGAATCTCGGCCTGGTCGATTTCCTGCCCCGCCGATTCCTTCTGACGGATGTACGTCGTCATATAATCCCCGGGCGGGAGCTGGATGACCACGAAGATAATGATCGTAACCGCGAGCAGCAACGGAATCATCTGCAAAAGGCGCTTGCCGATGTATGCCAGAAGCATGCGCTCACCTCCTACTGCGTAAATCGCGCTCTACCGAACCGCGCGTTGCCTTTGTCAAGCGCCGAAAGGGGAACACCGTTCCCCTTTCAGCGCACATTCGGTCTGACCCAAATTCAGCGGAGTTTTCCGCAGGCTGAATCCTCGATTATTCCTCGATCCAGCAGACCTCGGAGGCGTGGCAGTTGTCCAGGTTGTAGCCGCCCTCGGTGGGGTAGTTGCGCAGGCGCTTGCTCACAAGAGAAGGCTGGGTGATTTCCAGGCAGGGCGCGTACATCAAAAGGTGCTCCTTGCAGAACGCTCTCTGGAGATCGTGCTGCGCGGCGGCCTCTTCATACGGCACGCGGGTGACGGAATACAGAATCTCCCACCACTCTTTGAACAGCTCGGGGCTCTCTTCGCCCTTCTCGCCGTTGTACAGCCAGTCGAGGTAGTAGTTGCATGCCATGCCGTAGGGAGAATAGTCCGTGGTGCTCTGGATGTACACCGGGCCGTGCGAGAACGAGACCGACATCTGCACATCGTTGGCGGCGCGCAGGGTATCCATCAGGTCGTTGTCGACGTACTTCATCTTGATGTTCAGGCCTACGTTGCGCAGGTCGTCGGCGATCAGGGTCGCGGTGGGCTCGTAGGTGACCATCCAGCTGGAATAGACCAGTTCGATCTCGCAGGGATCGCCGTTGGGATAGGTGCGCCAGCCGTCCGCGCCCACGGTCATGCCGATGCCATCCAGAAGCTCCGCCGCTTTCTCGGGATTAAACTCCACGATGGAGAGCTCCTCTGCAGGGCGGGCAAAGCCGAAGTACACGGTGTCGATGATCTCGTCGGCATTGATGGCGTAGTGCAGCGCCGCGCGGAAGTCGTACTGGTTCACGACCTCGCGCCAGTTGGCATCATTATAGGTAAAGGAATAGTACAGGTCCGCGCCGGTGCGGTGGAGCAAGGTCTTGGTTGCCATCACGTAGTTCGGGTTGTTGGCATACAGGCCCATATCCGGCAGCGGCACCCACTCGTAGGTGTAGTCCACTTCGTTTGCCAGAATCTTCACGGCGATGGACTCCTCGTCCACGCAGTAGGTGGAGGTCAGGTAATCACAGTAGGGCAGTTGCTGGCCTTCGGTATCCACCTTGAAGTAGTAGGGGTTGCGGGTGAAGGTGAAGGTGGAGCCGTCCACGCTCGTGGTCATCCACGCGCAGAGGGTGGGGCAGCCGATCTGGTTTTCGGCGGCACAATCCCACGCGGAGAAGTCGTGCAGCTCGTAGAGCTTATACCAGTCTTCCAACTGGAAGCCCTCGGCTTCGCACTTCGCGGCCAGTTCAGCCTGGTCAGCGGTGTCGATGTGGAAATCCTTCAGGTAGTGCGAAGGCTCGAAGAAGTAGTTATAGTCCTGGCAGGTCACCCGAAGCAGGAAGCCCGGATACGAGCCGTCGAACTTGATCTTGAAGGTGTAGTCGTCCACGATCTCCAGCGTACAGGGGGTGCCGGAAGCACTGTTGTTGGTGCGCAGGAAGGTGGGCCAGGTGGCGGTCAGAAGCGGGTTGGCATGGTCCTTTTCAAACGCCCACGCAACGTCCGCGGTGGTCACCGGCACGCCGTCGGACCACTTCATGCCCTTGCGGAGGAAGAAGGTGTACTCGGAGTAGTCGTCGTTGATCTCCCACGCCTTGACGATGTTGGGATAGAAATCCTTGCCTTCGCCGGAAACGGTCTCGATGATGCGCTCCTGCAGGATGCACCAAATCCAGCCGTCCCAGGTGGCGGAGTTGCGGACGGACTTCAGCGTTCCGCCGTACTTGCCGATCCGGTAGTCGGAGAAATTCTCTTCGTAGATGATGGTGCCTGGTTCGACGACCATGACGTCTTCCGCCACGGGCAGGCGCTCCTCGATGGGGGGGAGCTCCATGCCGTCGAGCATGGGGGCTTGCGTGAAGGCGCCTCCTTCCGCAACGGCGGGGACGGCGACCATCATGGCGAGCAGGACGATGACCAGAAACGTACTGAGTTTCTTCATGATTCCACAACCTCCTTCAATTCTGGCACGAAAGAAACCGCCGCTTCCGTTCCGCTTCGGCGGCAATGCCGAAGAAAGAGGGATTGGCAATTTCTTGCATTCATGCCGATGCTATATTTATAGCACATGAAAAGAAGGTTGTCAACAGGTCAACCATATTTATGCCATACTGCACAAGCTAAAGACTTAAAAATTATGATAATTTTATATATAGCGCAATGTATCACGGAAAATAACTGATTAAATCCGCTCGCGCTCGGAAACTGCGATTTCTGCCAAGTGGTCAAAAAATGCTAAGCAATGGACAAATAACGTAATCGGGAATCGACGGCGGCTTTTCCAGCCTTCATTCAGACCTTCACGCGCAGGGAGGGCACTGCCTGAATGGCGGGCAGACTGTCGAAGGCGTGGTTGCCGCGGTACGTCGCCGAGGCGGGTTTGCCCGCCCCCGCCCTGTAGGCGGAGGGCGTGATGCCGTATCGCTCCCGGAAGACCCTATTGAACGTGCGCTGGGATTCAAAGCCGCAGTCGTAACAGATGCGGGTGATGGGAGCGTCCGTCGACCAAAGCAGCACTATGGCCCTGCGCAGCCGAAGCATATTCAGATAGGCGCGGAAATTCACGCGGATGGTGTCGGAAAAGAGGTGCGAAATATACGACGCGCTCAGCCCGAACTCCTTTGCCACGGTATTCAAGGTGATCTGTTCAGTGCAGTGTTCCGCGAGATATGCCAAAATTCGGTAAAGCCTGCCCGGCATGGAATGCTCCGAGGAGTCCGACAGGTCGAGCGAAGGCATGATTCGCGCGAGGACCAGCGCCATATACGCCTTGATGACCGCCACATCCTGGCTCGTCTCCGCCTCCGTCAGGGCATATTTCAGCAGGATTGGCGTCTCCGGATGAATCGCTTCCCGGCGCAGCACGGGGCACACGGGCCGCCGTGCGGTCAGATCCGCGCCGTAGTCCTGCGAGAGATCGGGGGGAAAGCTCAGAAACATGCCCTTGCCCCCGCCGCCTTGCAACGGCAGATAGCCGTGTACCACGTTGGGAAATGCCGCGGCGATATCCCCCTCTTCCAGAAGATACGCCTCCCCGTCCACGTGCAGGTGCAGCCTGCCTTTGGCGGCGTAAATCAATTCCACCTCCCGGTGCAGGTGCAGCGGATAGGTGAAATTTTCGATCCTCGAAATCTCGAGCGTGCGGTCTCTGCTTTCGTAAAAGGGCATTCTCTCAACCTCCGCCGTTTTTTTGTATTATACGGCAAAATGCGGAAGCAGTCAAGCAAACCGAGCCGAAGGGAAAAATCGTGGGTTCCCCTTTTCCCCGTTTTGTGGTATACTTCCCTTGATATAATGCAATGAATACCTGTCGGGAGGCAAAGAGCATGCGCGCGGATGTTGCGCTGTATTCGAGGGGGCTTTCCCCGAGCCGGGAAGCCGCTAAAAAGGCGATCGAAGCGGGGCTCGTGCGAAAAAACGGTGCACTTCTCAAAAAACCGTCCGAGGATGTCGCGGAGGGCGACGTGCTTGCGGTATCGGGGCAAGTACACCCCTATGTCGGGCGCGGCGGGCTGAAGCTCGAGCGCGCGATGGAGCTTTTTCGCGTGGACGCGGAGGGCATCGTCGTGGTAGATGTCGGCGCGTCAACCGGCGGATTCACGGACGTGCTGCTGCGAAGGGGCGCGAGAAAAGTGTATGCGGTCGACGTGGGGGCGGGGCAGCTTGCGCCGTCCCTCAGGGAAGACCCGCGCGTAATCAACATGGAGCACACGAATGCGCGATACCTTTCGCCGGAAATGTTCCCCGAAATCCCGCGCCTCGCCGTCATGGACGTGTCATTCATCTCCGTAAAGCTCATCCTGCCGGCGCTGTTTTCCCTGTTGAGCGAGGAGGGTCGTGCGATCTGCCTCATCAAGCCGCAGTTTGAGGCGGGGCGCGAAGCGCTCGGAAAACGCGGCATCATAAGGGACGAAAAGGTGTGGGAGCGCGTGCTTTCGGACATCTGCCGTTTCGCTGCGCAGCACGGCTGGGCGGCGGAACACCTTTGCACATCCCCGATCGCGGGCGGGGACGGCAACATCGAATTTCTGGCGGATTTTATGCCGAACGGGCGCGCGATATCGGAGGACGCGATCCGCGAAGCGGCGCTCTCCGCGAAACGGGGGGAGGGATTATCCCTATGATCGTGACAAACGTCATGCGGCTCTTGACCAAGGCGAAGGTCGCCTTTACGCCGCTGTATTACGACCTTGGGGATGCGCCATTTTCGGGCGAAGCCGTGTGCCGCGCGCTCGGCATCCCCGAAAGCGCGAGCTTTAAGACGCTCTGCGCGACGGGCGAGCGAAAGGGCGTCGCCGTGTTCGTCGTGCCGATCGCGGCGGACCTGCACCTCAAAAAGGCGGCAGCCGCGCTTGGCGACAAGGCCGTCGCGCTCTGCCACGTGAAGGATTTGCTCGGGCTCACGGGCTATGAGCGCGGAAGCGTCACGCCCGTGGGGATGAAAAAGCGGTATCCCGTTTTTATCGATGATACCGCGCTTTCGCTTTCCGAAATGGCGATCAGCGGCGGCGCGCAGGGCGTATCTCTTATGGTAAAGCCGCGGGAGATCGCATCCTACCTCGGCGCGACATTCGCGCCCCTTTGCGGGGAACCGTAAAATCCCGATCTCCGTACTTTGTTCCATGGAAAACGCCGCGCCCCTTTTGAGGAGCGCGGCGCGTTTTCTTGGATTTAATAGGATTCTACGATACCCACGTCCTTGTACCGCTTCATGCCCGTGCCTGCGGGGATGAGCTTGCCGATGATGACGTTTTCCTTGAGCCCGAGCAGCGGATCGCTCCTGCCCTTGATCGCGGCATCCGTGAGCACGCGGGTCGTCTCCTGGAAGGAGGCCGCCGCGAGGAAGAAATCCGTCGCGAGGGAAGCCTTCGTGATGCCGAGCAGCACGCGCTTTGCCGTGGCGGGCGCGCCGCCGCGCTCGATGGTCGCCTCGTTTTCCGCCTCGAACTGGAAGATGTCCACGAGGGAGCCGGGCAACAGGCTCGTGTCCTTTGCGTCGTCCACCTTGACCTTGCGCAGCATCTGCCGCACGATGACCTCGATGTGCTTGTCCGCGATCTCGACGCCCTGCCTGCGGTAGACCATCTGCACCTGGCTGACCTCGTAATCCTGCACGGCCCTCACGCCCAGAATGCGCAGCAGGTCGTGCGGGTTGACGGAGCCTTCGACCAGTTCCGTGCCGGCCTCGACGTGCTCGTTTTCCTCCACCTTGAGCTTTACGCCGTAGTTGACGGGGTATTTTTTCTGCACCGTCTTGTCGTCGCTCGTGATGACGATCTCGCGCCGCTTGCGGCTGTCCGTCGTAAAGCTGACGGTGCCCGAAATCTCCGCGAGCGTCGCTTCGACCTTCGGCTTTCGCGCCTCGAAGAGCTCCTCGACGCGCGGGAGACCCTGCGTGATGTCCGCGCCGGAGGCGACGCCGCCGGTATGGAACGTGCGCATGGTCAGCTGCGTGCCGGGCTCGCCGATGGACTGCGCGGCGATGATGCCGACGGCTTCGCCCACGTCCACCAGCCCGCCGTGCGCCATGTTCTTGCCGTAGCAGCGCGCGCACACGCCGTTTTCGTTGCGGCAGGTGAGGACGGTGCGGATGTTGACCTCGGTAATGCCCGACTTCACCACGCGGCGCGCGTCCTCGTAGGAAATGGGGGCGTTCTGTTTGACGAGAATTTCGCCCGTTTCGGGGTGGACGATGTCGCTCGCCGCGACGCGGCCGTTGATGCGGTCTTCGAGTGTCTCGATTTCCTGCCCGTCCGCCACGATCGCGCGCACGACCTGTCCGCGGATCGCCTCGCCCTTGGACTCAAAGCAGTCGATCTCGCGCACAATGATGTCCTGCGACACGTCCACGAGGCGCCTGGTCATGTAGCCCGAGTCCGCGGTGCGCAGCGCGGTGTCCGCAAGGGACTTGCGCGAGCCGTGGGAGGAGATGAAGAATTCGAGGACGCTCAGCCCCTCGCGGAAGTTGGAGCGGATCGGCAGCTCGATGATCTTGCCGCTCGGCGATGCCATCAGTCCGCGCATACCGGAGAGCTGGCGGATCTGGCTGGTCGAGCCGCGGGCGCCGGAATTTGCCATCATATAGATCGGGTTAAACTTGTCCAAGGAGCCCATGACGGCGGTGGTGACGTCCTTGGTCGCCTGCTCCCAAAGCTCCGTAACCTGCGTATAGCGCTCGTTTTCGGAGAGGCGGCCCCTTCGGAACTCCAAATTTATGCGGTTTACCTGCTCGTCCGCGTTGGCGAGGATCGTCTTTTTCTCCTTGGGAACGACGATGTCCGCGACGGACACGGTGACCGCGCCGACGGTGGCGTACTGAAAGCCCAGCGCCTTGATGCGGTCGAGCATTTCGGCAGTCTCCGTCACGCCGTGCTTGCGATAGCAGGCATCGACGATTTTGCCGAGCGTCTTCTTGGTGACGACCTCGTCGATTTCGAGCTGAAACATGTCGTCTGTGGTTTCGCGCTCCGCAAAGCCGATGTCCTGCGGGATCGCCTCGTTGAAGATGAGCCGCCCCACGGTCGTCTTCATCGTGCGCGGATATACCTTTTCACCGTTGATCTCAAACGGCTCGCCGTCGAAGGAATCCGAGCGCCTGCCGTTTATGACCGGGTTTATCCGCACGTATATCTCGTCCTGCAGCGCGAGAGAGCCCGTCTGATACGCCATCAGCGCTTCCTGCCAGTCGCGGTAGAGCTTGGGGGATTTGGGGTCGGCTTCGTTTTTGACCTGCGTCAGGTAGTAGCAGCCCATGACCATGTCCTGCGTGGGCGAGATGACGGGCTTGCCGTCCTGCGGCTTCAAAATGTTGTTCGCCGCGAGCATCAGGAACCGCGCCTCCGCCTGCGCTTCCATGGAGAGCGGTACGTGTACCGCCATCTGGTCGCCGTCGAAGTCCGCGTTGAACGCGGTGCAGCACAGGGGGTGGAGCTTGAGCGCCTTGCCCTCGACGAGTACCGGTTCAAACGCCTGAATGCCCAGCCTGTGCAGCGTCGGCGCGCGGTTCAGCATGACGGGATGGTCGTGAATGACCTCTTCCAGCACGTCCCACACTTCGGCCTTGAGCCTGTCTACCGCCTTTTTTGCGCCCTTGACGTTGACCACGAGCTTCTTTTCGACGAGCTTTTGCACGACAAAAGGCTTGAACAGCTCCAGCGCCATCTCCTTGGGCAGGCCGCACTGATACAGTTTCAGGTTCGGGCCTACGACGATGACGGAGCGCCCCGAGTAGTCCACGCGCTTGCCGAGCAGGTTCTGGCGGAAGCGCCCCTGCTTTCCGCGCAGCAGGTCGGAGAGGCTCTTGAGCTGCCTTCCGCCCGCGCCGGTCACGGGGCGGCCGCGCCTGCCGTTGTCGATCAGCGCGTCCACGGCCTCCTGCAGCATGCGCTTTTCGTTGCGCACGATGATCTCGGGCGCACCCATTTCGAGCATGCGCTTGAGGCGGTTGTTGCGGTTGATGACGCGGCGGTACAGGTCGTTGAGGTCCGCCGTGGCGAACCTGCCGCCGTCCAACTGCACCATAGGGCGAAGCTCCGGCGGGATGACGGGCACGACGTCAAGGATCATCCACTCGGGCCTGTTTCCGCTCTGGCGGAACGCCTCGACGACTTCGAGCCGCTTTACCAGCCGCGCTTTTTTCTGGTTTTCGGTTTCGCGGGCGGTTTCGCGCGCCGCTTCCTTTTGGTTGATCTCGTCGATCTCCGCGCGAAGCTGCGCGTTCATCTCGTCCAGATCGAGGCGGGTCAGAAGTTCGCGCACCGCCTCCGCGCCCATGGCGGCGCGGAACGTGTCGCCGAAGGCTTCCGCGCGCTTGCGCTGGTATTCGGTTTCGGAGAGGAGCTGGTTGTCTAAGAGGTCGGTTTCGCCCTTGTCCAATACGATATAGCTCGCGAAATACAGCACCTGCTCGAGCGCGCGCGGGGAGATGTCCAAAAGCATGCCCATGCGCGACGGGATGCCCTTGAAATACCAGATGTGCGATACCGGCGCAGCAAGGTCGATATGCCCCATGCGCTCGCGACGCACCTTGCTCTTGGTGACCTCGACGCCGCACTTGTCGCACACGACGCCCTTGAAGCGCGTGCGCTTGTATTTTCCGCAGTAGCACTCCCAGTCCTTGGTGGGCCCGAAGATTTTTTCGCAGAACAGGCCGTCCCGTTCGGGCTTGAGCGTGCGGTAGTTGATGGTTTCCGCCTTGGTAACCTCGCCCCTGGACCACTTTCGGATCAATTCGGGCGATGCAAGGCCGATCTGTATCGAATCAAGGTTTGTCAGTTCAAACAAACTTTGTCACACCTTTCTTTGGTCGTTCGATCACTGATCTTCGTCCATCGGATTGACGAGGTCGTCGAGGTCGTCCTCAAAATCGTCGTCCACATCCTCGGTTTTCGTGTCGTCGTCGTCGAAATCTCCGCCGATGGCGAATTCGTCTTCCATGCCCGGCACCGTGAGGTCGTCGATGCTGAAATCGTCGTCGGAATCGATGTCGTCGCCGTAGTCTTCCTCGAGCGCAGCCATGAGCTCCTCGTTGACCTTGCTCTCCCGCTCGTCCGGTTCGTCCTCCAGTTCCTTGATCTCGATGACGTTTTTGTCCTCGTCGAGCACACGGATGTCGAGCGCCAGCGACTGCATTTCCTTGATTAAAACCTTGAACGCCTCGGGCGCGCCGGGGTCGGGGATGTTTTCGCCCTTGACGATCGCCTCATAGGTCTTGACGCGGCCGACCACGTCGTCGGACTTGACGGTGAGGATCTCCTGCAGCACGTGGCTCGCGCCGTACGCCTCCAGCGCCCAGACTTCCATCTCGCCGAAGCGCTGCCCGCCGAACTGCGCCTTGCCGCCGAGCGGCTGCTGCGTGACCAGCGAATACGGGCCCGTGGAGCGCGCGTGGATCTTGTCGTCCACGAGGTGGTGCAGCTTCAGATAGTACATATAGCCGACGGTCACGGGGTTGTCGAAGCGTTCACCGGTCCTGCCGTCGTAGACCCAGAGTTTTCCCGTCGTGTTGATGCCGATCTTCTCGAACTGGATCGCGGGCTTTCCGTCCTCGTCAAACAGCGGGCTGTCCTTCACCTGCATCGCCTCTTGAAGGCAATTCGCGATGTCGTCCTCGCGCGCGCCGTCAAACACCGGCGTCGCGACGTGCCAGCCGAGCGCCTTCGCTGCAAGCCCCAAGTGCACTTCCAACACCTGGCCGATGTTCATGCGGCTCGGGACGCCCAGGGGGTTGAGCACGATGTCCACTGGCGTTCCGTCCGCGAGGAACGGCATGTCCTCGACCGGAAGGATTCGCGATACGACGCCCTTATTGCCGTGGCGGCCCGCCATCTTGTCGCCGACGGAAATCTTTCTCTTTTGCGCGATGTACACGCGCACCATCTGGTTGACGCCGGGGGAGAGCTCGTCGCGATTCTCGCGGGTGAAGGTCTTCACGTCCACTACGATGCCGAATTCGCCGTGCGGCACGCGCAGCGACGTATCGCGCACCTCGCGCGCCTTGTCGCCGAAGATCGCGCGGAGCAGCCGCTCCTCGGCGGTCAGTTCGGTTTCGCCCTTGGGCGTGACCTTGCCGACCAGAATATCGTTCGCGCGCACCTCCGCGCCGATGCGGATGATGCCGTGCTCGTCCAGATCCTTCAGCGCGTCGTCCGAAACGCCGGGGATGTCCCTGGTGATCTCCTCGGGGCCGAGCTTGGTGTCGCGCGCCTCCTGCTCATATTCCTCGATGTGGATGGAGGTGTATACGTCCTCCTTCACGAGGCGCTCGCTCAGAAGCACTGCGTCCTCGTAGTTGAAGCCCTCCCACGTCATGAACGCGATCAGCGCGTTTTTGCCCAGCGCGATCTCGCCGCGATCGGTGGACGGCCCGTCGGCGATGAGATCGCCCTTTTTGAGCACATCGCCCTCAGAAACGACGGGGTGCTGGTTGATGCAGGTACCCTGGTTGCTGCGGACGAATTTTGAGATTTTGTAGTGCGCTTCCTCGCCGCTATGGTCTTCCCTTATGCGCACTTCGTTCGCGGTGACCTTCGTCACGACGCCGTCTTCCCTGCACAGCGTGACCACGCCGGAATCGCACGCGGCCTTGTATTCGATGCCCGTGCCGACCAGCGGCGCTTCCGTTTTCAGAAGCGGCACCGCCTGACGCTGCATGTTCGAACCCATGAGCGCGCGGTTCGCGTCGTCGTTTTCGAGGAACGGGATCATGCCCGTCGCGACGGAAATCAACTGGCGCGGGGACACGTCGATATAGTGCACCTGATCCGCGTCCACCTGAATGATCTCCTCGCGGTAGCGCACGGTAATGCGCGGGCGCACGAACCGCCCGTCCTCGCCAATCTCCTCGTTCGCCTGCGCGATGACGTACAGGTCTTCCTCGTCCGCCGTCATGTAGCGGATTTCGTCCGTGACGATGTGCGTATCGGGGTCGATATAGCGGTACGGCGCCTCGATAAAGCCGTATTCGTTGATGCGGGCATAGGTCGCGAGCGAGCCGATCAGGCCGATGTTCGGGCCTTCAGGCGTCTCGATCGGGCAGATGCGCGCGTAGTGCGAATAGTGCACGTCGCGCACCGCGAACGACGCCCTGTCGCGGTTCAGGCCGCCGGGGCCCAGCGCGGACAGGCGGCGCTTATGTGTGAGCTCGGCGAGCGGGTTCGGCTGGTCCATGAACTGGGACAGCTGGCTGCTGCCGAAAAACTCCTTGATCGCCGCGGACACGGGGCGGATGTTGATGAGGTCCTGCGGGCGCACCTTGTCCAAATCCTGGATCGCCATGCGCTCCTTGACGACGCGCTCCAGGCGCGCCATGCCCACGCGAATCTGGTTCTGCAGGAGTTCGCCGACGCTGCGCAGGCGGCGGTTGCCCAGGTGGTCGATGTCGTCCACATTGCCGATGCCGTGGAACAGCCCCACCTGATAGCTCGCGGATGCCACGATGTCGTCCACGAGGATGTATTTCGGCACGAGCTCGGACGCGCTCTCTTTGAGCAGCTGCATGAAGGAGCCGTTTCCGTCGCGCACCTGCCGGATGACCGAAAGGAGCGTCGGGATGTGCACGCGCTCGTGGAAGGAGACCTGCTCCTCGTCGTACTGCGCGAGCAGTTCGGGGTCGTACTCCTCCATGAACGGGCGGAAGAACGCAAAGCGGTTGCCGATGACCTTGACGGGGAGCCCCTCGTCCGCCTCGATGACGACCTCGTTCACGCCGGCGTTCTGCATCCTCTCCGCGAGCCCCTGGGAGATGACCGCGCCCTTTTCGACGAGGATTTCGCCCGTATAGGGGTGTGCGACCGCTTCCGCGGCGACGCGCCCCGCGACGCGCCGCGCGACGGCGAGTTTTTTGTTGTATTTATACCTGCCGACCTTCGCCAGATCGTACCTCTTGGGGTCGAAAAACAGCGAATGGAGCAGATTGGTTGCGGATTCGACGGAGGGCGGCTCGCCCGGCCGCTGCTTGTTGTAGATCTCGATCAGCGCCTGGTCGCGGCGGCTCCTTCCGTGGTCCTCGGTGGTGGGGTCCCTCGCGATCGTCGCGGAGACGCGCTCATCCTCGCCCAGCATATCGACGAGCTGCGCGTCCGTCTCATAGCCGAGCGCGCGCAAAAGCACCGTCATCGGCAGCTTCCTTGCCCTGTCGATGCGCACGTACAAAACGCCGTTGGAATCCGTTTCGTATTCGATCCACGCGCCGCGGTTGGGGATGATGGTACACGAAAACAGGTTCGCGCCGGTCTTGTCGATCGTCTTGGCGTAGTATACGCCCGGGGAGCGGACAAGCTGGCTGACGACGACGCGCTCCGCGCCGTTGATGATGAAGGTGCCGTGGTCGGTCATGATCGGGAAATCGCCCATGAAGACTTCGCTCTCTTTGATCTCGTGCGTTTCGGTATTGGTCAGGCGCACGGTGACCTTGAGCGGGCGCGCATACGTCGCATCGCGCTCCTTGCACTTGTCCTCGTCGTACTTGGGCGGGTCGTTCAGCGAATAATCCACAAATTCGAGGATCAGGCTCTGACTGTAGTCCGTGATCGGGGACACGTCGTGCAAAACCTCGCGCAAATCCTCGTTCAGAAAGCGCTGATACGAGTTCTTCTGCACCTCGATCAGATCTGGAACAGGAAGCGATTCGTCGATGCGGGCAAAGGACATCCTCGTCCGATCGCCCACGGGAAACTCGCGCACGTTGCATCTCTTAGCTATTTCGTCCATTGATGCCATCATCCTTTCCTATCCTGAAAACGCCCGTGAAAAATTTTCTTGAAAAAATTCTTTTTCTCGATTTTCCCTCTTGCATTCCCGCCGCATATGGTGTACAATACAGCGTGTTGGGGAAAGGGGAAAGTGTCCGAAAATCCCGAATGGGGACGAAAAGAGACATCTCACCCGTCTACCGATGCAATTATCTATAATACACCAAATAGCGTGTTTTGTCAACACGTTTCCGTTAAATCTATCGATTTTTCGGACTTTTTTGTTTTATGGAGGACGGAGGCTTTCCCGCAAAAATACCTGCAAAATAGAACAAAAATGCATCAAATCCACCGCGAAGGATTTAATGCATTTTTGTTTATGCATGGGGGGTTTCTATTCATTCGATATGCGCCCGTCCTCCACGCGCAGCAGCTTTCCCGCCTGCATGCCCGCGAGGTCGTCCTTATCCGTGCAGGTGACGAGCGTCTGCACGCCGTCGAGGTACTCCAAAAGCTGCCGTCTGCGCTTCGGGTCGAGTTCGCTCATCACGTCGTCGAGCATGAGCACCGGCCATTCGCCCGTCCTGTCGCGCATGACGCGCAGTTCGGACAATTTCAGCGAGAGCACGAGCGTCCGCTGCTGCCCCTGCGAGCCGTAGCTGCGCGCGTCCGCGCCGTTGAGCGCGAAGACGATGTCGTCCCTGTGGGGGCCGACGCCCGTCGCGCCACGGCGGATGTCGCTTTCGCGGTTCTTTGCGAGCACTTCCAAAATGCCGCCCTCGACGGGCGAAGGCTTGTAGCGCAGGTCGAGCACTTCCCTTCCGCCCGTAACGGCGGCGTGAATCTCCCGCGCAACCTCCGCAAGCCCTTCGAGAAAGGCGCGCCGCTCGGCAAGGATGGTTTCCCCGCTTTGGGCGAGCTGCTCGTCCCATACCGGCAATACTTCCATGAGCGACGGGTTCCCGTATGCGTCCCTGAGGAGCGCGGCGCGATGCCTAAGCGCGCGGTTGTATTTTTGCAGCGCGTAGTAATAGCTCGGCTTGAGCTGGGAGAGCTCCATATCGATGAACCTGCGCCTTTCGGCGGGGCCGTCCTTGACCATGCGCAAATCCTCCGGCGAAAACAGCACGCCGTAGATATGCCCCATCAATTCGCCCGAGCGCGAAATGCGCCGCCCGCCCACCTTGATCTCCTTCGGCGCATCCTGTGGGATGAGCACGTCCACCTCGTGCCCGCCGTCCGTTCTTTGGGCGGTTACCGTCACCCGTGCGGCGGGCGCGCCCCAGAGGATCATCTCTTTGTCGCGCGCGGTTCGGTGGCTCCGCCCGACACAGCAAAGCTCTACCGCTTCCAACACGCCGGTTTTGCCCTGCGCATTGTCGCCGTACAGTACGGTAATGCCCGGGCAGGGCTCGATGTCCGCCCGGGCGTAATTGCGGAAATTGTGCAGCGCGATATGCTCAATCGTCATGGAGTTTCTTCCTGGAGTCCGCCTTTTTCCTGCGCTCCGCGTTCAACTCGCGCTTGCGCATGCGGATGGATTTCGGCGTGATCTCGACCAATTCGTCGTCGTCGATGAATTCCATCGCCTCTTCGAGCGTCGGGATGCGCGTGTTCGTGATCTTAAGCGCCTCCTCCGCGCCCGCACTGTTGCGGATGGAGGTGAGGTGCTTTTTCTTGCATACGTTTACGTCGATGTCGCCGGGGCGGGAGTTGCGCCCGACGATCTGCCCGCCGTACACGGATACGCCCGGGTTGATGAACAGTTCCCCGCGCTCCTGAATATAGAACAGCGCATAGGCGGTGGATTCGCCCGTTTCAAATGCGACGAGCGAACCGACGTTGCGTGTGGGGATGTCGCCCTTGTACGGCTCGTACCCGTCGAAGATCGCGTTCATCACGCCCTCGCCGCGCGTATCCGTCAGAAACTCGCTGCGGTAGCCGAACAGGCCGCGCGAGGGGATGGAAAACTCCAGCCGCACGCGTGAATCCCCGTGCATCGCGAGCAGCGTCCCGCGCCTGCGCCCGAGCTTTTCGATGACAGAGCCGACGTATTCCGTCGGCACGTCGCACACGACCTTTTCCATCGGCTCGTGCAGTTCGCCGCCGATGGTCTTGTACAAAACCATCGGCTTGGTGACCTGAAATTCGTACCCCTGCCGCCGCATGGTCTCGATCAAAATGGAAAGGTGCAATTCGCCCCTGCCCGAGACGCGGAAGGCGTCCGTGGACTGGGTGTCCTCCACGCGCAGCGAAACGTCCGTCTGCATTTCCTTGAACAGCCGCGCCCTGAGGTGGCGCGACGTGACGAACTGCCCCTCCCTGCCCGCAAACGGGCTGTCGTTGACGCAGAAGGTCATGGAGACCGTGGGCTCCGAAATTTTGATGAAGGGGAGCGGCTCGGGATGGCCGACCTCGCACAGGGTGTCCCCGATTCCGATGTCCTCAAACCCCGACACGGCGATGATTTCGCCGACTTTCGCTTCCTCGCACGGCACGCGCTTCAACCCGTCGTACACGAAAAGCCCCGCAAGCCGCGTCGGCATGGACACGGCGTCGTCCCCGTAGGTGCAGCGGATCGCCATCTGCCCCGCTTTGATAGAGCCGCGCTCGATGCGACCGACGCCGATGCGCCCGACGTAGTCGTTGTAATCGATGGTGGATACGAGCATCTGCAGCGGCGCGTCCGGATCGCCTGCGGGCGCGGGGATGTGCCGCAAGATCGTGTCGAACAGGGGGCGCAGGTCGGTGCCCGGCACCCGCCAGTCCGTCGTCGCTGTGCCGTCCCTGCCGGATGCGAACACGACGGGGCTGTCGAGCTGCTCGTTCGTCGCGTCCAGATCGAGCAAAAGCTCGAGCGTTTCGTCCACCACGTCTTCGCAACGCGCGTCGGGTCTATCCATCTTGTTCACGCAGATGATGACGGGCAGCGAAAGCTCCAGCGCCTTTCGCAGCACGAAGCGCGTCTGCGGCATGGGTCCTTCAAACGAATCGACGAGCAGCACCACGCCGCCGACCATTTTCAGCACGCGTTCGACCTCGCCGGAAAAGTCCGCGTGCCCGGGCGTATCGACGATATTGATTTTCACGCCGTTATAGTGCACGGCGGTATTTTTGGAGAGGATCGTGATGCCGCGCTCGCGCTCCAGGTCGCCCGAGTCCATCACGCGATCCGCCACCTGCTGGTTGTCCCGAAAAACGCCGCCCTGTTTGAGCATTTTGTCGACCAGAGTCGTCTTGCCATGGTCTACGTGGGCGATGATCGCGATGTTTCGGATGTCCTCCCTGAGGGTATTCATAAGCTTTCGCTCCTTACATAAGTTCGTCCGCTTCCATGCGGTCCGCCGTTTCCTTCAAAATCAACCCCTCGTTGTTTTCCGTGGCGAGGCGGATGCTCCATTCGTTTTCGAACATGAGCACGTCCCTGCCCGCGCGGTCTTTCGCGATGGCGGTGGTCGATGTGAGCCGCAGTTTGTCCGGCGGCTTCGGCGTTTTTTCTATCCATCTGACGAAGCGGAAGGGCAGGTTCTCGCGCACGATGTCCACCTGATATTCCGTCTTTAGTCTGTATTCCAATACTTCCATCTGCAGTTCACCGACGACGCCCGCGATCATCTCCTCCCGCCCGATGTGCGGGCGCTTGAAGGTCTGGATCGCGCCCTCCTGCGAGAGCTGGTTTACGCCCTTCAGGAATTGCTTGCGCTTCATGCTGTCCTCGGGGCTGACACGGCAGAAGAATTCCGGCGCGAACAGCGGAATGCCCGAAAAGCGCACGGGCTCGCCCGTGCAGAGCGTATCGCCGAGCCCGAAGATGCCGGGGTCGAAGAGGCCTATGATGTCCCCGGGGTAGGCGGTTTCGACCGTCTCGCGCTCCTGCGCCATAAACGCCTGCGGCTGCGTGAGCTTTATGTCCTTTTGCGTGCCGCTGTGCCACACGGTCATGCCTTTCTCGAACACGCCCGAGCACACGCGCATAAAGGCGAGCCTGTCCCTGTGGGCGGGGTTCATGTTCGCCTGAATCTTAAAGACAAAGCCCGTGAATTTCTCGTTGTCCGGCTCGATAGGCCCCTGATCGGACACGCGCGGCGTCGGGGATTTCGTATAGGACAAAAACCGCTTGAGGAACGGCTCCACGCCGAAGTTGTTGCTGGCGCTGCCGAAAAACATCGGCGTGAGCTGCCCGTCCAGGATTTTTTCGATGTCGAACGGATCGCCCGCAACGTCCAACAGCTCGATGTCCTCGCGGAGCTTTTCGGCGTAGCTCTTGCCCAGCACGCTGTCGAAATCGGGGTCGTCCACCGAAATGTGCGCTACCTCCACCTGGCGCTGCCCGTGGTCGCCGCCCTTATACAGTTCGACCTCGCGCGCGTCCCTGTGGTACACGCCCTTGAAGTCGCCGTGGATGCCGATGGGCCAGTTGACGGGACAGGAGCGGATGCCCAGCACGTTTTCCAGTTCCGCCATCAGGTCGAACGGGTCCTTGCCCGCGCGGTCGAGCTTATTGACGAACGTGAAGATCGGGATGTTGCGCAGGCGGCACACCTTAAAGAGCTTGATTGTTTGTTCCTCCACGCCCTTGGCGCAGTCTATCAGCATGACCGCGCTGTCCGCCGCGACGAGCGTGCGATACGTGTCCTCCGAAAAGTCCTGATGCCCGGGGGTGTCCAAAATATTGATATGATAGCCGTCGAACTCGAACTGCATCGCGCTCGAGGTCACGGAAATGCCCCTTTGTTTTTCGATGTCCATCCAGTCGCTCGTGGCGTGGCGCGCGGCCTTGCGCGCCTTGACGCTGCCCGCCTGCCGAATCGCGCCGCCGTAGAGCAGGAGTTTTTCGGTCAGGGTGGTTTTTCCGGCGTCGGGATGGGAAATGATGGCGAATGTGCGCCGCCTGAGAACCTCCCGCTTGAGCTCCGGGTATTGCATATACTTTGCCTCCGTCGTCCATGGAGATCGAAAAAGCGCGCACAAAGCCGTTTTTTTCGCCTATACCTCTCCACTATATACTACATGCCATTGTACCCCGCCCGTGCGAAACTATCAATCACAAGAGCAGAATTTTTCGTTAAGACCCTTCAACGCGCGCGCATTCCGTGGTATACTACTGTGTAGCGACTGCATTGGGAGGTTTGTTCCATGGATATCGAGGAGATGTTTTCGCGTCAGCGCGCGTTGCACGAAAAACACGCCTCCGACTGGAGCCGTCTCACGCCGGATACCGCGCCGACGCGGCTTTTTTGGGGCATCGGCGAAATGGGCGAGGTCATCGACACGGTCAAGAAATTCGGAACTTCCGCCATCGCCTCCGATCCCGTCGTAAGGCGGCACTTTACGGAGGAGATGGGCGATGTGATCATGTATCTCATGGATGTCCTGCTGTGCCTCGGCATCTCGGCGGAGGAGTTTGCGGAGACGTATCGCGCGAAGTGCGACCGTAACCTAAAACGGGATTATGCGGCGGAAAAGGACGATTTGCGAAACAAAGAAGCCGAAAGGCAGAAGGGGTGAGAATATGCCGCGATACAACCGCGTGGTCTTCAAGCTCAGCGGCGAAACGCTCGCGCCCGTGCGCGACGAGGACAGGCTGGACAAAAAAAAGAGCCCCTGCTTTCACGAGGGCAGGGTGAACGAGGCCGCGGACATGATCGCCCGCGTCTATGCGACGGGCGTGCAGATCGGCATCGTCATGGGCGGCGGCAACATCTGGCGCGGCAGGTTTTCGGACGATATGGACCCCGTCGCGGCGGATCAGATGGGGATGCTCGCCTCCATCCTCAACGCGCTGTGCGTGGAGGAGGCGCTCACGCGGAGGGGGATCAAGGCGCGCGCGTTCACGGTGCAGGAGATGAACCGCTTTGCGCAGCTGTACACCGCGCGCGACGCGATCGAGGCGATGGAAGAGGGCTATGTCGTCCTGCTCGGCGGCGGCACGGGCAACCCATTTTTCACGACGGATTCCGGCGCTGCGCTGCGCGCCGCAGAGCTCAAGGCGGATGCGATCCTGAAGGGCACGACGGTGGACGGCGTGTACGACCGCGACCCCAACAAGGACAGGGAGAACGCCGTGTTCTTTAAGGATTTGACGTATCGACAGGCGATCGAAATGCGCCTGAACGTGATGGACATCACCGCGTATGAAATCTGCATCAAGGGAAATGTAGGCGCGATCCGCGTGTTCAATATGAACGACCTCGAAAACATCGTGCGCGTCGCGCGCGGGGAGGACATCGGCTCCACCATTCACTTCTGAGCGATGAGGCTGGGGTACCCTCCACAGGGACGTTTTCACAGGCTTTCGATAATTCCGTCTTCCTGACGATCAGCAGCCCCCGCGCTTTTTCGGCGCGGGGGCTGCTTTTGGGAATGCTTTTTCTCTTAAGGATTGTCGGCGGATTCTCCTTCCGCGGGTTCCGCCGTAGGTTCTTCGACGGGTTCTTCGAAGGGTTCTTCCGTCGGTTCCTCATCGGGTTCCTCGGTCGGTTTCTCGACGGGGGCGGGTTCCTCGCCCGAAAGGTTCGCGATCACCGTAAATGCGCCGTTTTCCGCCGTGATCTTCGCCATGCCGCTGCCGGTGACGGTCAGGATGCCGTTGTCCACGGTTGCTACGGCTTTGTCCTTGGACTTCCAGTTCTCGCCGTCCGTGAGGCGCATTGTGAGCTCGCCGTCCGTCTCGACGGACCTTATAGAGTACCGCGCGAAGGCGATCTTTGCGGTGGCGTCTCCGAAATGCACGGTGATCTCGCCCTCGCCGTCCCAGTCCTCGGCGAATTCCAGCGCGCCGCTCGCGTCCATGGCGGCGATATCGCTCGGCTCGAGCGTTGCGCCGTCGTTCAGGATTGCCTCGGGCAGCGTCACGTCTTCGCCGAATGCGTTCTTTCCGCGCAGGTGGACCTGCACATCGCAGCGTAGTTCGATGCCGTTATAGGTCGTCGCGGTGACAAACGTATCGCCCTCGGCGATGCCCCTTACGAGCCCCGTATCCGACACGGTCGCGATGGCTTCATTTTCGGATGCCCAAGTGACCCCGCCCGCATAGCCGGACGTGTACTTGACGGTCAGCTGCGTCGTCCTTCCGATCGCCACGCGCTTTTGGTTTGCGCTCAGCTGCACCGCACCCTCGATCGGCGCCTTTCTGACGGTTACCGTAAACGTCGCTTTCTTGTTGTTTATCGGGCTTCTCAGGGTGATTTTCGCCTTGCCCTCGGCCTTCGCGGTCACGGTGAAGGAAGTGCAGTCATCCGAAAGCGCGACCTCCGCAATGGTTTCATCGGAACTTTCTGCGGTTAGCGCTTGGTTCGCGTCCGCGGGCAGTACGGAGCAGGTGTAGGTGCTGATTTCGCCTACGCCGAGCGTCGCCTTCTTCGCGCCCAACTTCACGGACCTCGGCGCGTTGATGACTTTGACGGCGAGCGTATCCGTATGGCCTTCGAGCGTCGTGACGGTGAGGATCGCCTCGCCCGCCCTCTTCGCAGTGACGCGGCCGTCCTTGCCGACGGAGAGGATCCTGCGCGCGTTCGATGTGAAGACAGGTCTGTCGTCCTCGCCCTCGCCGTACTCCACGTCGAACATCTTCTTGTCGCCCACGTTCATGGTGTAGACTTCGCCTTCTTCGAACCCTGCGAACGCCACGTGCGTCGCCCTGTTCTTTACGGTGACCGTTACCACAGCGCTCTCTACGCCCTGATCCGTGACGGCTTTGATTTCCGTCTCGCCCGCACCGAGCGCTGTGAGCAAACCGTTTTCGACGGTGGCGACATCAGCGTTCGACGAGGTGATGAGGATGTTTGCTGCCGTGTTCTTGGGAATGGATGTCGAGACCTTCGTCGTATCGCCGACCAGGAGATTCGTTTCCTTCACGGTGAGGATTACGCTATCCGCCTGCCTTCTCACGGTTACCGTGCAGGTCGCCCTTCTGCCGTTGTACGCCCTCGCGGTGATATTCGCCTTGCCCGTGCCGACCGCTGTCACGGTGCCGTCCGCCGCAACTTCCGCGACGGTGGGTTTGGAGGATGTGAAGGTGATATCGCTCTTTGCGGTCTCGGGGGAGAGTGTCGCCGTGAGCTTCGCCGTGTCGCCCACGCCGAGCGTGACCTTCCTCGGGTTCAGGACGACCCTTCTGGGTGCGGCGAATACCCTGACGAGTACGGTGTCGGAGGCTTCTCCCACGGTCAATGTGATCGTCGCCTCGCCTACCGCCCTTGCGGTGACGGTTCCGCCTTCGTCCACGGTTGCGATCTTGGGATCGTCGGATGCAAACGTTACGATGCCCGCCGTGTCTTCGGGAAGTTCATATTCGATGAGCGCCTTGTCCTTCACGCTGAGTTCGATGGTTTCTGCGTCGGCTTCGATATAATCCGCCATGGTTTTGACGGTTACCTCTGCCGTCGCCGCTTCGAGCTCTTCGTAGGCGGCGGATGTCGCGGTGACGATCGCCGTGCCCGTGTTCAGCGCGGTGACCGTGCGGTTTGCCGCGTCGAGGGCGATAATTCCCTCGGGCGCCGCGGCAAAGGCGCAGTCGTTATACGCGCCGGCGGGCGTGGTTACGATCTCAAAGGCGCACGTCTCGCCGACTCCGAGTACATCGTGCGCGAGCACGATTTCGATCTTTGTGGGCGCAGCTACGACCTTTACGGTGAGGCGCGCGCTCTTGCCCGTCGCCGTCTTCACAGTAATCCTCGCCGTGCCGACCTTCTTTGCCTCGACGACGCCGTTTCCGTCCACGGTTGCAACCCTTCTGTTCGAAGTGGAGTACGTGTATGTGGTCGCGGAGTCCTCGGGTTCCAAATCCGGCACGATTTCGTACGTGAGGCCCACGCCGAGCGTTATGGAGGATTCCGGAAGGTTCACCGCCGTCGGGATCGGGATGTCCTTCGTTTCCTCTTCGCCGCAGCGTTCGCATGTGTGCTTCGCCGTTCCGACCTTCGTCTTCGTGGGATAGGTCACGACGACCCATTCGCCGAAGAGGTGGCCGAGGGGTTCGGTTTCGTTCGCTCTGTACGAATAACCGCATTCGCATGTGCGCGTCGTGTAGCCGCCTTCGGTACAGGTTGCATCCTTCACGGTATCGATAAACGCATGGGGTGCGATATCCACCCTATCGTGACACACGGAGCAGACATGCCAGTGCTCGTTTTCGTCATACACCCAATCGCCGGTCGTGTGCCCGGTCGCCGGTACCTCCGTATCCGTATAGGAGTAGCCGCAAATGGTGCATGTATGCGTCGTGTAGCCACCCTCGGTGCACTTCGGCGGGGTTACGGTGTGCGTAAACGCATGCGCTTCGGTTCCGATGTGTTCGCCGCACACTGCGCAGACGCGCCAGTGCTCGTTTCCGTCATATTCCCAATCGCCGGGGGTGTGCCCGGTCGGCGGCAACTCAGTATCCGTATAGGAGTGGCCGCAAATGGTGCACGTATGTGTCGTGTAGCCTCCCTCGGTGCACTTCGGCGGGGTTACGATATCGGTATAATCGTGTTGCGCGACATCGACCTTTTCGTTGCACACGACGCAGATGCGCCAGTGCTGATCGTCGTCGTACCTCCACTCGAATTGGTGTTCGTCGCATACGGTGCGGTTGAAATGCAGCGTCAGATCGTATTCCTCGGACACGTCAAACAGGCTCGCCGTCACGCGCAGCTCTACGTCGATGCCCGTCGGGGGAATCAGCGACACGTCTACCGGATGAACGATGCATTCCGTCTGCGCCTTGCCGGCTTCCGGGTTCTCCGGCAACCCTATGGTGACGCGCACCGCGTCGGTCCCGTTCTGCTGCACAGCCGCCCATGTGAGCGGCGCGCCGTCGGGGATGTCGATCTCCGCGCCCACGCCGCAACGCGTTGCGGCCACATTTTGGGCTACGACGATGGGGCCGCTTCCCCAGCTGCGGATATCAAACGGTTCCGGCGGAAGGTTCCCTACGATCGCGTTCAGGTAGAAGTGCGCAAGCTCCCTGCCTCCGTACCGAAGGCCTACGCGGATCAAGGCGTATCCGTCCTCCGAGAAGTGCAGGATGCCTTCGGGACTGATTCCGCCATCGATGCGCGTATAACACGCATAGTCAAAGCGCGCCCCTTCCGGCACAGTGCCCTCGCCGTAGGCGACGGTCTCCTCAGCGTTCAGCGCCTTGTCCTGATTCGCCGTGAGATGTACGGTGTCGATTCTCTCTCCTTCGGGCGCGTACCACATGCTGCGCACGAAGGTATTCTCCGGATCGAAATACGCATCCCGCACGAGTCTTACGGATGCGGCGAACGTCTCTTCCTTGCCCAAAATCATCGCCTTGACGGTGAACGGGATATCGACTCCGTCCGCATCGTCGGGGATATTTGCATACGCGATGTTTTCGAGCGAGACTGCCGCTTCGAAGAACGGCTTGTCGGGATCCGTCGTTTCGGTAATGACGACCGTCGCGACATCAGTACATTCGTTCTGCTCCACGAACCACGTGCAGTCCTCTCCCGTCAAATCCCTTGCCAGGCGTTCGCTCGGCGCGTACGCGACGGCGCTGCCGAGTTCGAAGTCGGTATCGCCCTCCGCCGCATAGAGCAGCGTATCCATATCCGCCCTGACATTGAAGAAATGCGGGAAAGCGCCGTCTTCCTGTACGACGAGGAACACCATGGTTTTTGCGAGCGTGACCCCGCGGTAGAAGACGTCCATACCCAGGGGATAGACGCCGCTGTTCAGGAAGAGGAACCTTCCGAGCTCCTCGTCCAGGCAATCGTAGTGTTCTACGCCGCTCCAGTCCCCTCCCCAGCGCAGTTCCGCTGCCTCGGGCAGGATGCGCCCGTCTTCGCCGACGTTCGTCGCGTAATCGCTCCGCCGCAGCGCGAAGACCGAGCCGGGCGGGAAGGACACGATTTTTATAGGTTCCTGTTCGCCCTCGGGTCGGAACCAAAGCTTGTTGATGTACGCATTTTCGTCGAACTGGTTGCCGGGGAGGAGCTTTACGCGGACGGGCGTTTCGAGGTTGATGCCGTAGAACGACGCCCTGAGCGTCCCGCCTATATAGCTGCCTTCTTCGGCGATCGCATCGTAGTCTTTGAGGCGGATGCCGAGCGCCGCCCATTCGTATTCGCTCTCCCCGATATAGAATTGTGCGGTGTCCAAGCCCTCCGTCTGCTCGAACCGCCATGCGACGGCATCCTTTTCGCAATGCAATCCCGCTACGCCGACGCCGCGCACGCCGATTTCGGGCTTATCTTCGAAGGCGTAGTACTCCGCGCCAGCAAACTTATGCGCGTCGATTTCAAACGCCGACGGCTCCCCGGCGCCGACCATGATCGTCACGTAGCCCGTCGCGAGCCGCTGGCCGGCGTATTCGACGTAGAGCGCGATGGGGTATGCGCCCGCCTCGTCGAATCGGGACCAGTACAGGCACTCCTTGCCCTCGTCGAGATTCGGGTTTCCCACGCAGTTCTCGTACGGTTCACCGGCGAAATACCAGCCTATCGTCGCCCCTTCGGGGAAGATTCTGCCGTCCTCGCCCTCGTTCGTTTGGATGTCTTCCGCATACAGCGCGAAATATCCGCCCTCATTGAGCTCGACGATGTCGATACCATCGTACCGTATGCTGTTCACGTACAGATCGGGATCAAACGTCTCGATGTCGCGCAGCTCGACCTCGATGGGAACCTCGGTAATCATATCCTGCAGGCGAAGCCTGACCACGCCCCTGATCGTCGCAGGGAGGCTTTGGGCGATCGCGTCGTAATCGTATTCCAGCATGACGCGCTTCTCCCAGTTCCAGTACGCGTGTGCGAGCGAAAGCTGCGCGATGTCCGCGCCCTCGGTCGTTTCGATGCTCCATGCGCGGTCATGCTCCCAAAGATCGAAGGACAGCTCCGTGAGCAGACCCAGTTCGACCTTGCTTTCTTTTCCGTCCACATAGAAGACGGGGGGAACGCGGTTATCGAAGACCAGTTTTTCCTCCGCATCGCCAACGACCACTACGATCATCCAGCGCGCGAGGCCCTTCCCCGCGTAATGTACATTGATGCGCACGCCGTAAACGCCCGAATCCCGGAAGCGAACCGCCTGCTCGAACTCCCTTTCGGATTCGAAGTCGAAGAATTCCACGCCGTCCGGGTTCAGCGAACCGTCTACCTCCGTATAGATGTTCGCGCCCTCGGGGAGGATGCGCACTTCGTCCGCATTGGTGTGCAGCTCGTCTCTGTAGAGGATGAAGTCCTGGTTGATGTCGAGATGCACGACCGTCACAGGTCCTTCTGCCCCGTCGGGCTGATACCAAACCTTGCTCACGTAGAGGTCTGGGTTGAATGCCGATTCGGGGTAGAGGGTCGTCTCTATCTCGAATTGCATCGTCACGCCGAACGCCCGGATCGAGACCATGCCGCCCACGGGAGTTCCGTTTTCCGAAAGCCCGTTATAGTCCGTCACTTCGAGCCGTATATGGCGGGAGTTTTGGTCCCGTTCGTCGTCCGTCCAAAGGGTCATACGTGCGACGCCTGCACCCTCCCTCTGATCGAGATCCCATGTGACATCCTGTCCGTTCAGGTCGAGCCTGTGCAGGGACAGATCGCCGAAGCGATCGTCGTCATAGCCTTCGTGGACATAGCAGAGACTGTCAAAGCGGCGCTCAAATTCCACGCTGTCTTCCAACTTCGGGTCATCGCCCACTATGACCGTCACAAAGTTCGTCGCGAGCCGCTGCCCGGCGTAATCGACGAACAGCGCGATGGGGTATACGCCCGCATCGTCGAATCGGGACCAGTACATGCACTCCTTGCCTTCGTCGAGGTTCGGATCACCCTGCTCGTTCCAATAGCCGTCGCCTGCGAAATACCAGCCCACATGCGCGCCCTCGGGGAGGATTAAGCCGTTCTCGCCCGCGTTCGTCAGAATGTCTTCCCTGTACAGCGCGAAATACCCGCCCACGCCGATCTCGACGGTGTCTCCGCCATCGCGCCAAACCCTGTTCACATAGCCGCTCGGGTCGAATGCCGATTCGGGATAGAGGGTTGTTTCTATCGCAAATTGCATCGCCACGCCGAACGCCTGAACGGTGACTGTTCCGCCCACGGTGGTTCCTTCTTCCGGAATCCCTTCGTAGTTTGTCACCTCAAGCTGGATCTGGCGTAAGTGCTGATCCCATTCGTTGTGCGACAGGTTCATCTCCGCGACCTCTGCGCCCGCTGTCTGATTGAAAAGCCATGTGACATTCTGCCCGTTCAGATCGAGCCTTTCCAGGGACAGATCGCCGAAGTGAACGTCGCAATAGCCTTCGTGGACATAGCGGAGACTGTCAAAGTAGCGCCGAAAATCCACGCGATCTTCCAGCTTCGGGTTGTCGCCCACCTTGACCGTCACAAAGTGCGTCGCGAGCCGCTGCCCGGCGTAATCGACGAACAGCGTGATGGGGTATACGCCCGCATCGTCGAATCGGGACCAGTACAGGCACGCCTTGGTCGGATCGAGGTTCGGATCGCCCTGAAAGTTCCAATAGTTGTCGCCTGCGAAATGCCAGCCCACATGCGCGCCCGCGGGGAGGATTAAGCTACCTTCGCCCTCGTTCGTCAGAATGTCTTCCCTGTACAGCGCGAAATATTCGCCCACGTTGATCGAGACGGTCTCTCCGCCATCGTACCAAACCCTGTCCACATAGCCGCTCGGGTCGAATACCGATTCGGGGTAGAGCATCGTCTGTATCTCATATGACATCGTCTCGCCGAACGCCTGAACGGTGACGGTTCCGCCCACGATGTTTCCTTCTGTCGAAAGTTCGGAGTAGTTTGTCACCTGAAGCCGGATCCGGCGGGAGTTTTGATCCCATTCGTATGGCGCCCACAGGCTCATCTCCGCGACATTTGTGCCCGCTGTCTGATCGAAATCCCATGTGACGTTTTGCCAGGTCAGATCGAGCCTGCCCAGGAGCAGATCGCCGAAGGAGTCGTTGGCATAATCTTGGTTGACGTATTGCAGATTGTCATAGTAGCTCCAGAAATCCACGCGGTCTTGCAACTTCGGATCGTCGCCCACCTTGATTTTCACATAGCCCGTCGCGATCCGCAGCCCCGCGTAATCGACGGACAGCGTGATGAGGTACACACCCGCATCGTCGAATCGGGACCAATACAGGCACTCCTTGGTCGGATCGAGGTTCGGTTCTCCCTGCTCGTTCCGATAGTCGTCGCCTGCGAAATACCAGCCCACCTGCGCGCTCTCGGGGAGAATTCTGCCTTCGCCCGCATTCGTCTTGATGTCCTCTCTGTACAGCGCGAAATACCCGCCCACGCCGATCTCGACGGTGTCTCCGCCCTCGCGCCAAATCTCGTTCACATAGTCGCTCGGGTCGAATGCCGATTCGGGGTATAGGGTCGTCTCTATCGCATATTGCATAGTCTCGCCGAACATCTGAATGGTGACGGTTCCGCCCACGGAGGTTCCGTTTTCCGAAAGCCCGTCATAGTCCGTCACTTCGAGCCGTATATGGCGGAAGTTATGGTTCTGTTCGTCGTCCGTCCAAAGGGTCATCTGTGCGACGCCTGCGCCCTTCGTCTGATCGAAATCCCATGCGACGTCCTGCCCGTTCAGGTCGATCCTGTCCAGGGACAGATCGCCGAAGCCATTGTCGCGATAGTCTTCGTAGACATAGCGGAGACTGTCAAAGTTGCGCCGGAAATCCACGAGGTCTGCCAGCGTCGCGCCTTCGCCGACCTTGATCATTACATAGCCCGTCGCGAGCCGCTGCCCGGCGTAATCGACGAACAGCGCGATGGGGTATACGCCCGCATCGTCGAATTTAGACCAGTACAGGCACTCCTTATTCGGATCGAGGTTCGGTTCGCCCTGTTCGTTCCAATACTCGGGGCCTGCGAAATACCAGCCCACCTGCGCGCCTTCGGGGAGGATTCTTTCGTCCTCTCCCGCGTTCGTCAGGAAGTCTTCCCTGTACAGCGCGAAATACCCGCCCTGATCCAGCTCGACCAGGCCCTCGGATACGTGCCAAACCTCGTTCACGTATAAATCGGGATTGAAATTCGCGATATCCCGAAGCTCGACTGCGATCTCAAACGCGGTCACCATGTCCTGCAGACGGAGCGTGACCGTGCCCTTTACCGTAGACGGGAGGCTTGGGGTGATCGCATCATAGTCGTATTCGAGCATGACGCGCTTTTCCCAGCTGCAATTCGAATCTTCAAGGGACAGCTGCGCGATGTCTCCGCCCTGCGTCATGTCGAGGTCCCACTCGCAGTCCAGCCCCCAAAGGTCGTAGTTCTGCTCGATCAGCCTGCCCAATTCGGTTCTGTCCTGATCCCCATGCACATAGAAGGCAGAAGGGACGCTGCTATCTATGGCGAGCTGTTCGTCTGCGCCGCCAACGACCGTGACGATCATCCAGCGAGCAAGCGTTTGCCCCGCGTAGTGCACGTCGACGCGCACGCCGTAAACGCCCGCTTCGCGGAAACGGACCGCAACGCCGTACTCCCTTTCGGACGGGAATTCGTAGCGCTCGACGGCGCCCGGATTTAGCGATCCGTCCACCTCCATGTAGATGTGCGCGCCCTCGGGGGAAAGGTGGTTTTCGTCCGCGTTGGTAAATACCTCATCCCTGTAGACGACAAAGTCCTCTTCTATATCGAGATTCACGACCGTCACGGGGGCATCCGCGCCCTCGGGCCGATACCATACGCTGTCCACAAGGCCTTCGGGATTGAATGCCGATTCGGGATAGAGGGTGGTCTCTATCTCAAATTGCATCGTCTCGCCGAACGCCTGCATGGTGACGGTTCCGCCTACAGAGGTTCCGGTTTCCGACAGCTCCTCGTAGTTTGTGACCCTGAGCCGGATCTGGCGGATGTTCTGCCACTCTTCGTTGTCCGTCCAAAGGGTCATCTCCGCGACGCCGGAGCCCTTTGTCTGTACGAATTGCCATGCGATCGCTTGCCCGTAACAGTCGATCCCATCCAGAACCAGGTCGCCGAAGCGATCGTTGTCGTAGCCTTGGGCGACATAGAACAGGCCGTCAAAGTTGCGCCGGAAATCCACGGAATCCTCCAACTTCGCGCCTTCGCCGACCTTGATCGTCACATACCCCGTCGCGAGCCGCTGTCCGCCGTAATCTGCGTGCAGCGCGATGGGGTATACGCCCACTTCGTCGAAACGGGACCAGTACAGGCAATCCCATCCCTCGTGGAACTCGGGCTCGCCGACTTCGTTGTGATACCATTCTCCGGCAAAATGCCAGCCTATGTTTGCACCTTCGGGAAGGGTTCTTCCGCCCTCGCCCTCGTTCGTCAGGATTTCCTGACTGTACAGCATGAAGAATTCACTCTGATTCAGTTCGACCAAGCCGCCGGATGCGTGCGAAATCTCGTTCACGTATAAAGCGGGGTTGAATTCCGCGATATCCCGAAGCACGACGCTGATTTCCTCCGTGACCTCCCCGCCCTCAAGGTTGAGCGTCACCACGCCTGTGATTGTCAGGGGAAGTTGCGGGGAAAGCTCGGTATAGATGTAGTCCAGCGCGATGTACTGTTCAAACGGATTATCCTTTTCGAACAGCTGCATCTGTGCGTACTCCCCACCCGCGGTCATATCGACGGACCAATCATAGGTGAGGCTCGGATCTCTGTAGTTTGTCTCCCAGATGTCGCCCAGCCTGATTTCCTGATTTGGCCCCTCCACAAAGTAAACCGGAGGGATGTTGTGATCGATTTGGAAATCAGGGTTGGGTTCCGCAGATGCCTGTGTCGCGCCGAAGCACAACAGGCACAGCAGCACGGCGAGTACCGCCGGAAGCATCTTGTTTCTCATGAGAATATCCTCCTTTTTCGTAGCGTTGTCCCCGGTTAATAAAAAAACTCGATACATGACATACCGCAGGCTCTCCAAAATGCAATGGGCATCGCGCGAATCGGCTTGCGCGCCCATATCGCCTCCTTTGCGTCCCCTTGCGCGATTTTTAGGAAACACTTTTCATTTTCGCTACATTTTATTATAGCAAAACGGAAAGTGAAAAGGTGGGCAGCCTGCCCACTTTGTATGTACAAGGATTTGCGCGCCGATAAAGTACGCCGTCACATTGCGTGACGGCGTAATGATTTTGGTATCTACTTATTCATGGAGGCGGTCTGTTCGGCGACTTCCGCGGCGAGGTCGCTGACCTTCTTTTCGAGGCCTTCGCCCATCTTGTAGCGGGTGAAGCGCACGATCGACGCGCCCTTGAGCTTGGATGCGATCATCTTTTCGACGGTCATGTCGGGGTCCTTGACGAACGGCTGCTCGTTGAGGCACACTTCGCCGTAGAACTTCTTCACGCGGCCCTCGACCATCTTTATGATGATCGCCTCGGGCTTGCCCTCGTTGCGCGCCTGCGCGGCGAGCACTTCCTTTTCGCGCTCGAGGTGCTCCGCGCGAACCTCTGCGCGGCAGACGTATTCCGCGGCGACGGGGGAGGCGGCTGCGATCTGCAGCGCCACGTCGTGGATGACCTCGTCCATCACTTCGCCCTTTTCGCCCGTCATCTCGACGATGACGCCGACCTTGCCGCCCATGTGTATGTAGCTGGAGACGGTGTTGTCTTCCGCGTGGTAGCGCGCGAAGCGGCGCACGGAGAGCTTTTCGCCGATGTTCGCGGTTTTCTCGGTGATGAGGTCGGAAATGGTCTTGCTTTCGTCGCCGAAATATTTGCAGGCGAGGAGCGCGTCGACATCGGCGGGGTCGGAGATGACGACCTGCTTGGCGACGTCGCACACGAGCGCCTGAAACTGCTCGGTCTTGGCGACGAAGTCCGTCTCGCAGTTGACTTCCACGAGGGATACGGTGTTGCTCTTTTCGCAGTAGTACGTATCGACGAGACCCTCTGCGGCGATGCGGCTCTGCTTTTTCGCGACGGCGGCAAGTCCTTTTTCACGGAGATAGTCGATCGCCTTCTCCATGTCGCCGCCGGTTTCCTTCAATGCCTTTTTGCAATCCATCATGCCCGCGCCGGTTCTGCCGCGAAGCTCCATGACGACCTTTGCGCTGATTTCCATTGGTTCAACCTCCTGTCAGTATTCTGGTTTTCGGGGATTATTCCGCCCTCTGTTCCTCGGCGGGATCGTCTTCGGCGCTATCCTGTTCGCCCTGGCGGCCTTCGAGCACGGCGTCCGCCATCTTGCCGGCGATCAGCTTGACGGCGCGGATCGCGTCGTCGTTGCCGGGGATCACGTAATCGATCTCATCGGGGTCGCAGTTCGTATCGACGATCGCGACGATCGGGATGCCCAGAATGCGGGCTTCCGCCACGGCGATGCGCTCCTTGCGGGGATCGACGACGAACAGCGCGCCGGGCAGGCGCTTCATTTCGCGGATGCCGCCCAGGTTCTTTTCCAACTTCTCGCGCTCCGCGCACAGCTTGATGACTTCCTTCTTGGGGAGCACCTCGAACTGGCCGTTGCGCTCCATGGCGTCGATCTCGTTCAGGCGCTTGATGCGCAGCTGAATGGTGCGGAAGTTGGTGAGCGTGCCGCCCAGCCAACGGTTGTTCACAAAATACATGCCGCATCTCTTGGCTTCGGATTCGATGGACTCCTGTGCCTGCTTCTTGGTGCCGACGAACAGCAGGCTCTTGCCGTCGAGCGCGAGGTCGCGCACGAACATGTATGCCTCATCGATCTTGCGTACGGTCTTCTGCAGGTCGATGATGTAGATGCCGTTGCGCTCGGTGAAGATGTACTGCGCCATCTTCGGGTTCCAGCGACGGGTCTGGTGGCCGAAATGTACGCCCGCCTCCAACAGTTGCTTCATGGAAATGACTGCCATAGTATGATACTCCTCCTCGTTTTTCCCACCCTGCGCATCGTCTTTGCGGGAACCCTGTCGGGCAACGCGCCGCAAATCCGCACAGGTGCGTTTTCGGTTCATTATACCGCAAACAGCGCTGTTCGCGCAACAAACAATGCGTTAAATTCGCGGTAAAGACATAGCTTCGGCGCGTAAATCTCGGCATAACAAAATCGATACCTGCGAACGATTGACTTATTTCGGGCTTTGTGCTATTGTTTTCTTAGAATACAGGGAGAATGCGAAAGGAATGATTTTATGTCTATGCTCAAAGGTGCCGCCGTCATCGGCCAGTCCGGAGGACCGTCCGCAGTCATCAACGCTTCCGCCTACGGCGCGATCAAAACCGCGCTCGAAAGTCCCGCGATCACCCATGTCTACGGCATGCAGAACGGCATCGTCGGCCTTCTGAACGACAATCTGTTCGATCTCGGCAAGGAAGACCCCGCCGAGCTCGCCCTCATGAAATATACACCCTCCTCCGCGCTGGGCTCCTGCCGCTACAAGCTGAAGGACCCCGACGAGGATACCACCGATTACGAGAAAATCCTCGCCATGTTCAAGAAATACGACATCCGCTATTTCTTCTACAACGGCGGCAACGACTCCATGGATACCTGCAACAAAATTTCCAAATTCATGCTGGAGCACGGCTATGAAGTGCGCTGCATGGGCATCCCCAAGACCATCGACAACGACCTGGCAGGCACCGACCACTGCCCGGGCTTTGCGTCCGCCGCGAAATATATCGCCACCTCCGTCATGGAAGTGTACCGCGACTGCCATGTGTACGACAAGGGCATGATCACCATCATCGAGTGCATGGGCCGCCACGCGGGCTGGCTGACCGCCGCCGCATCGCTTGCCTCGCTCACCGGAAACGGGCCCGACCTGGTGTATCTCCCCGAAGTCCCCTTCGATCTGAAGAAATTTATCGCCAAGGTCTCCGACCTGTATGAGAAAAACCACCACGTGCTCGTCGCCGTGTCCGAGGGCATCCACGACGAGAACGGCAAGTTCATCACCGAATACGCCGCAAACGACGCCTCCGTCGACGCGTTCGGCCACAAGCAGTTGGGCGGCCTCGCCGCCTTCCTCGCCGACGAGTGCAAAAAGGCGACCGGCGCGAAGGTGCGCGGCATCGAGCTGAGCCTTCTGCAGCGCTGCGCGGCGCACTGCGCCTCCCAGACGGACATCGAGGAGTCCTTCGCCGCGGGCAAAGCCGCCGTCGAAAATGCCGTAAACGGCATTACCGACAAGATGGTCGGCTTCGAGCGCACCTATGTGGACGGCAAATACGTATGCAATATGAAGCTGTTCGACCTGACCGTCGTCGCGAACACCGAAAAGAAGGTTCCGCGCGAGTGGATCAACGAAGAGGGCGACGGCGTCCTGCAGCCGTTTGTCGACTATGCGCTGCCGCTCATCCAGGGGCAGACGCAGCTCACCTACGAAAACGGCCTCCCGCGCTTTGTCAACCTGAAGAAGGTTCGCGCCTGATTCCACACGGCAAAACGGGATGCCTGCTTTCGCGCGGCATCCCGCATTTTTATATCGAGAGGGGATTTTCCATGAGCAGACTCTATGTCAAGGTCATAAGGCGGCAGCGCATCGAGCGGCATGAGACGATCCCCTGCGGCGCGGGCGAGGAAAAGGAAAAGCTCGCGGAACTCCTGCGCGAAATGGACATCCCGGTGCCCATGTGGCTCGAAAAGCACGAAAAGGAATACGCACAGTTTCGCCGCACGTGGTTTCTCGGGGAACATTTCATCGAGGACGTGTCGTTTGACAAGTTGGAGATCGAGTTCCTGCCGGACGACGGCGTGACGCGCCGCAGCCGCGACCCGAGGAACGATTTCGGCGATTATGCGTAATCTCAATACGTACCCAGCTTCAGCCCCTTTTCGATGAAGTAGCGATAGGTTTCGTAGTTGACGGTTTTCGGGATCGAGTGGTCGGAGTGCAGCACGAAATTGTATCCCTGCATGAGCTGCGGAATCTTGCCCTCCAACTCCCTGTCGATTGCAGCGCGGTCGTTGGTATAGAGCGTTCGCACGTCGATTCCGCCCATGAGCGCGATCTTTTCGCCGAATTTCTCGTGCAGGCGCAGCGGGTCCATGCCCGCCTTGACCTCGATGACCTGCAGGCAATCCATCCCCGCGTCGATGAGATCGGGCACGAACGGCTCCACAAAGCCGCACGAGTGGACGATCACGGGAAGATCGAGCGAGCGGGCGTAGGAAAACGTCGCGACGTGCGCGGGCTTGATGATTTCCCGATACATCTTGGGCGACATGAAGGGGCTGCCCTTGTAGCCCATGTCCTCGTAATACCATATGCCGTCCGGAAGCCCTTCCCTTTCAAACAGCATTTTTTGCAGCGCTATGGTGAGGTTCGCGTAGGTCATCGCCATGTCTTGTACCCATTCGGGGTCGTCCGCCATGCCGATCAGCATATATTGGTGCCCGCATACGGGATGAATGCACTCGAAGGCGTTGATCCCGCTCCATACGAAAAACCGCCCCGCCGCTTTTGCGGCGGCTTTTGCGTTGCGGTAGGCCTCGAAGTTGATGCGGCGCGCATCGGGTGTCAACAGCGGCCTGATCTTCTCCCAGCCCTCCCTGTCGCGCACGGAAAAATCGATGTGCTCCGGCGTGGTGTCGTGCAGCTTATGGCGGCGCAGCGTCGCGCCGTTGCCGTCGAGCGCGGTGACGGTCTCCGCGTCCTCGGCAACGACCTTCGGCACGAAGTCCAAGTCCGCCGTCAGGTTAAACGCCCAGCATTCCTGCATATC
Organism: Christensenellales bacterium; assembly: GCA_050946115.1. Lineage (GTDB taxonomy): Bacteria > Bacillota > Clostridia > Christensenellales > Aristaeellaceae > CAYFRC01. The sequence continues at coordinate 9,142 of JBMNUF010000011.1, read as the reverse complement.
GAAGCCGAATTCGTCCTCCAGGCACGCGCCCTCCCGCAAATGGCCCTGCTCTATCCATTCATGCATGGTGTCGCCCCAAAAGTGCTCGTACAGCCCGATCCTGTCCACTTTTTCATGCCGCAAAATGCGCGATATGCGCTCCTTTCCCGTCATAGATATGCCTCCCCGCCCGATTTTTGTTCAGTATAGCATAACGGGGGCAACCTTGCAAGAAGCAACGTTTTGTGCTATGCTTTAATAAAGAAAATGCGGAGGGATGCTTATGAAAATCGCAAGATATATCGATCACGCAATCCTAAAACCCGACATGACGGAAGAAGAGGCCCGGCGCGATATCGCGCTCGGGCTGAAATACCACGTGCGCACCGTGTGCGTGCAGCCGGCAAACATCGCGCTCGCGCTTTCCATGTGCGAGGGCACGGATACCGACGTATGCTGCGTGCTCGATTTTCCGCACGGCGCGGGCGGTGCGGCGGCAAAGGAAGCGGCCGCTGCGGAATATGCGGCACTGGGTGCGTTCGAGATCGACATGGTGATGAATATCGGTGCGGCGAGAAGCGGCAGGTGGGACGTCGTCAAGGACGAGATCGAGCGCGTAGTAAGGCAGGCGCACGCGAAAAACGTGCCCGTCAAGGTCATCTTTGAAACGTGCTTCCTGAATCCCGAAGAGATCGCCAAGGCCACGGAAGTCTCCGCCCAAGCGGGCGCGGATTTCGTGAAGACCTCCACGGGTTTCGCAACCGGCGGCGCGACGGTCGAGGCGGTCAAAATCATGCTCGATGCCGCCAAGGGGCGCATCAAGGTGAAGGCGTCCGGCGGCATCCGCGACTATGAGACCGCGAAACGATACGTCGACATGGGCGTGGATCGGCTCGGCGTGGGCGCGAAAGGGAGCGCCGCCATCTGCGAAGAAGAGACAATGTGACGGAAATATGCATTTTTTCAGGTTTTTCCGAAATATGCTTGCATTTTTTCGCACAATTCAGTACACTATCGGTACAACATCAAGAAAAGGGGAACGCGCTATGGTCAGGTTACAGAGCATCGGCAAAATGCTTTCCGATACGGCGAAATCCGTCACGCAAAAGGCCGCGGAAGCGGCGGAACTGTCCAAGATGAACGGACAGCTTTCCGACATCAATCAGGAGATCGAACGCCTGTACGGGCAGGTCGGCAAGGCATACTATACCGCGCGCGGCTCGAAGGAGTCCTTTGAAACGGCGGACGCCTTCTGCGAGCGCATCGATTCGCTGCGGGCGGAGCTTTCCCAGATGCAGCGCGCCATCGACAAAAAACGCAACCGCAACCGCTGCGCAAAGTGCGGCGCGACACTCACCGCAAACGCGAAATTCTGCGTCGAGTGCGGCACGAAGGTCGAGCAGCCGGAACCGGAGGAGGAAATACAGGAAGAAGCGGCTCAGCCCGAGGAAACGCCGCAGGAATGACACGCCAAGTGACGCCCCGTTTGACCGACGGGGCGTTTTTTTATGCCACAGCGCACGCATGAGTCAAGGATACGACGCCTTTCCAAGGCAGGCTTGATCGTATGCACAACGCTGACATACAACAGATAGCGTATATTGCATATTCTTCGGCATATTCGGAACAATATGGCGAACGATGGGATTCTCCGAATGCTGCATCCAAACATCGGTCAAGTGAGCTTTCAACACCCCGGTGGCTCCTTGCAGACAAAGCGTCGCCTGGTTGTGATTTTTGATACGATCTCTTTCTGACGGCTCATCGCGTCTGCCGCGATGATCGTTCCTCTATATCAAGCAATTCGGGCAACAACGGCACTGCCGATTTCCCTTCCGCCGCTTTGGCAATAAGAAGCAATAGGCGCCACTTCGATTGGTCTTGTCTCATGCGTTGGCCGTGCGCGGTTCCGAGGCGGAAAAGGGCGCGCGAAAGGAACAGACGGCATTCGGATTCCGTCAAATTCAAAATATGCTATACTTGGAAAGAGAAACCGTCGATATGCGACAGGGTTGGAAGCTGATTTCGGTTGACGGAAGCAGAATCTGAAATCAGAGAGGACTTATGAAGCATATGAGAATACTGTGCGGACGAACAAATCGGAATGTACCGGAGCGATACGGGGAGGAAACGGAGTGCGGTTCGACAATGCCTTTTTTATCACCGGCAATGCGTATGCCGGGAAATCGACCATGGTAAAGCTCTTGGCGGAAAAATACGGCGGGATTCTCTGCGAGGAGAATTATCACGACAGGCTTCTGCCCGCATTGCGCAAGGAAGACTTTCCCTGTTTGACCTACACGCGCGACCTGAAGGATTGGCGCGACTTCATCCGCCGAACGCCCGAGGAATATGCAGCGTGGGTCGATGGGGTGTCCAAGGAATGCGAGATTTTGGAGCTCCAAATTCTGGAAGACCTGCGCGAACAGAATAAACCGATCTTTGTGGACACCAATATTTCGCTTGAAACGCTGAAAGAAATCGCCGCCCCCAACCGTGTTTTGATCATGCTGGCGGACCCGCAAATCTCCGTGTGGCGCTTCTTTGAAAGGCCCGATCGCGAAAAGCAATTCCTGTACCGCCTCATCATGGAGGAACACGACCCTGCAGCCGCGATGGAGAATTTTCGGCAGGGGCTCATGCGAATCAATTCACGGGAAAAATACGATCGCTTCCTGCGCGCCGGGTTCCCCGCAATCGTGCGCGATGAAAGCCGAAGCATTGGGGAGACCTTCGCCTTGGTCGAAAAAGTGTTTGGGCTGCGTAGCGAAACTTCAACCGAATGAGATGCCGGGAGATTGTGCTGTTGAAGGAGATGAAGCAGGACAGTTCCACGATTGCATGGAACGCCATGGGCGACGAGTGGTTCGAATTGGCGCAAACGGGGGAAAGCAGGAATTGTTTCATCATGCCGAACATGCTCAAGTTCATGGGCGATGTGAAAGGCAAGACGATTTTGGACCTGGGATGCGGAGAAGGCGGCTATTCGAGAAAGCTTGTAAAGAGAGGCGCGGCGCTCGTTTCCGTCGACTGTTCGACGAAGGCCATCGAATATGCCGTTGCCTTGGCAAAGAAGGAAAACCTTCCCATCGAACACCATATCAGAAACAGCAACGACCTGTTCGATATAGAGTCCGAACGGTTTGATATCGTGCTTTGTTCCATGAAGCTCATGGATTGCGAGGATTTCGAGGGGACCTTGCGGGAAGCTGTTCGCGTGCTGAAGCCGAACGGGCAGCTGTTTGCAAGCGTTTTGCACCCCTGCTTCGACGGAAACCATGAAACGGGCATAGGGCGACAGGGCGTTGGCATCGACAGACAGGTGGTTGTGATGAACTATTTTGAACCGAAGGAGTGGGAGGCGCCCCTTTGGAGGGGAACGATTCCCGTAATCTGGAGGCATAGAACGCTTCAGGAGTATGTGAAGGCATTCCTCGCGGCGGGATTGACGATTGTAGACTTGAATGAACCGCAGGCGACGGAAGAACAGGCGCAGAGCTCCGTTCCGCTGGCATGGCTTCGGAAAATCCCGCTCTATTTGTACTGGGAATTGAAAAAACGGTGAGCCGTCAGAACCCTGCTTTTCGGAAATCCTGAATCATATGCAGGGGGAACAAATCGGGACTTGATGAGGTGGAGTATGGTACAGTTGGATCGGGTTACGAAAGCAAACATCGATGCGGTGCTTGGATTAAGGGTGAAGGAGAGTCAGAAAAACTACGTCTCCTCGACCGCCGTATCTCTTGCACAAGCCTATGTTTCCCCGGAAACGGCCTTTCCCTTTGCCGTCTGTAATGACGGGGATGTCGTCGGTTTTCTTATGATGGGGTATTACGAAGAGAAAGGATACTACACCATATGGAAGCTTCTGATCGATGAGAAATACCAAGGCAGAGGGTACGGGAAAAAGGCGCTCGAATTGGGAGTCCGATATTTGAGAGAGCGCTTTCAGGTGACAAAAGTCTATACCGGGGTACTGCCTGAAAACGATGTAGCGAAGAGCTTGTATAAGTCCGTAGGATTTATGGAAACGGGGCTGTTTGAAAACGGCATGGAAGAACTGTGCCTACGCCTTTGACGACATTTCCAAGGATCGGGATGCCCGAATCATGCGCGGAGGAACCGATCGGGATTTAGGAGGGTGAAACAGATGAACATAATCGGGATAGACAAGACATTGGTGAATCGGGTTGCTCCTTTGGTTGCCGACTTTCGCGTCGTGCTGCGTTCCTATAAAGGGATTCACTCCGAACCGAATATCGAAGCTGCAAAAGCGGAGATTTTGGATTTTCTGAAATTAGGCTATCCGATTTTCGCTGCCGAGAGGGACGGAAGGCTTGCCGGATATATCGTATGTAAAATACAAGACGACCTGCTCTGGGTTGAGCATATATATGTATCGGTGGAGTATCGCAGGAAAGGCGTTGCTTCGTTACTGTTTGAAAAAGCCGAAGAGATTTCTCGCTCCATGGGAGAGGAAACCGTCTTTAATACCGTGCACCCGAACAACGACGGCATGATCGATTTTTTGCGTTCGAAAGGCTATACGGTTTTGAATCTGATAGAAATCCGAAAGCCGTATGCGGGAGAAAAGCTGTCGACGACGATCAGGGTCAACGACCGGTCGTTTGATTACTAAATTCCGATTTGTCGGAAGCGCGAGCAGGGGGACAACAGGCGCTTGGGAGGATGTATAGGATGTGCGGTGTATCGTTGGTCAGGCCGTCCGCAGAATATGCGGAAGAGGTGGTATCCTTTCGGGAAGAAACAGCGCAAAACAAGGACGGATTCGACGGCTGCGCAGGGCTCGAAGACGTCCGCTCCTTTGAGGAATGGACCGATTTTGACACGCGGTTGAAGGCGAAGTATAAGGACGGATATGTGCCCTCGGAGGTGTTTTTGGCGGTACGGGAAAAGGATAAGCGCGTCGTCGGCATCATCGACTATCGCCACCCGCTGACCGATTTCCTTTTTCGCTTTGGCGGAAATATCGGCTACAGCGTTCGCCCGTCGGAGCGGCGGAAGGGCTATGCGTCCGAAATGCTCCGATTGCTCTTGCCGGTCTGCCGCGCATTCGGAGAAAGCAGGGTTTTACTGACCTGCGACAAGAACAATATCGCGTCGCAGAAGGCGATCATGAAAAACGGAGGCGTGCTCGAAGGGGAAATCGCAGACACCGCGGGGTTGAGCGAAAGCGGCACAATTCAGCGCTATTGGATTTCATTATCGGATGGGCGATTATGATTCGAAGAGAGGCGACATATGAAAAAGATAGAGATCGTCGGGGACAACTATTTCGGGAAATGGACGCGGACGCGCACCGCCTGCAGGGGAATCGTGCTGCAGGGTGACAGGATTCTCTTATCGTATGAGACGGCAACCGACCAATGGATGATACCGGGAGACGGCTTCGAATCCGGCGAGACCGAGGGCGAATGCTGCGCGCGCGAGGTGTCGGAGGAAACGGGAATCGTCATCCGCCCTTCGCCGTGCGTGCTGCAGATAAACGAATACTACGAGGAGTGGAAATGGATCAGCCGATACTTTTTCGGCACGGTGATCGGGCGTAGCGAAATGCAGCTGACGGAGCGCGAAAGGCAAGTCGGGACGGAACCCGGGTGGCTCCCCGTGGAAGAGGCGATGGCTGTTTTCTCGCGCCACGCTGCCTATGCAGATACGGATGAAATGCGGCGGGGGATGTACCTGCGCGAATACACCGCATTGTGCGAGCTGCTCGGAAACCCATAGCCCGCCCGAATCGCGAACAGAGAAATGGAGGATGACGATGAAAAAGTGGTATGACGAAGAGTATGCATTTACGGTGGAGGTTATCGGCTTTCTTCACGGCGAGCATACGGAGGGATATTGCCGCAACGGAGAAGAAATCGGCGACAGGTACACCTGCACATACGGATGCCCCGTGAATGGGGACGGGCACGGCATTTGCCCGAAAACCATGATGATGCTGTTCCCGCTGATGGAGGCCATACGAAGCGGCGGCGATCTCACAAACCTCGGCGGCGAGAGCAACTACGATAAGACGATCGTATGCCCGGACGGCTGCGTGAGGTTTCGCTTGACGGCGACGCCTCTTGGAAAAGAAAAATAACCATGCACGGAAAGACAAATCGGGATGTATGGAGGTCTTTCGGAATGAGAAGAAAAGATCGTGAAGTTACGAAGACAGAGGATATTCTACATATTGTCGACCGGGCGAGTACCCTGCATCTCGGACTCTTTGATGCCGAGTATCCTTACGTTGTTCCCCTCCACTACGGATATGAATATGCAGACGGAAGCCTCGTTTTCTTTCTGCATAGTGCAAAAGAGGGGCATAAGTTGGATTTAATCAGGGCCAACCCCAAAGTCTGCGTCGAACTGGAATACGATGTACAGCCCATCTCCGGAGGCGACGTGCCTTGCAAATACGGGTCGGCATTTTCGTCTGTGATCGGTCGAGGCTATGCAGAAATACTCGGTGATGGGCAAGAAAAAATACGGGATCTTTCTCTGTTGATGAAAAACCGGACGGGGCAAGCGTTCGGGATTAGCGATCAGATGGCTTCGGCGGTAGAAGTCATCAAGGTTGTCGTTCCGGAATTCACCGCGAAATCGAGACCGAAAACACAGGAACAAGTTCCGACTTGTCGGGATAGCTAAATCATGGACAGATGGACAAATCGGCATTTCTCCCGACGGATTCGGGCGTTTTCCGACTTGGGGGCATATCCGAGGGCGTGGGCATCGCGCACCCATTGTCTCTACGGCATCGGCGCGAAAACGCGCATGGAAACCGTATATCCGCGTGGATGATGTCATGAAGGGGAATGCATTATGCAAAAAGTCACCGTTGAAATAGACAGAACCAGGCTTGCCGTCGCGATACTGCTGTTGGCACTTGCGATATTCGGGGGCATGGGGTACCTTGCAATGCGATACTCTGCTTCCAAAGGCGATACCATCGCGTTTGTTCGGGAACACGCGGAAATGATCGGGGAAGCCGTTCGGAAGGACAACTATGAGGAAATACTCGCGCTGAAGGACATTCGCATATTCGATCACAGGGAAGACGGATTTGTAGAATTTCTTTGCGGAGGAATCGGCTTCCAAGAGATTTACTACGGTTTCTACCATTCGACGTATGATACCCCGTTGAATATCGAATACGGATGGCAAATGGTTGCACAAGGCGATGGAAATTATTGGGAACAGAAGGATGGGCACCATAGGTACTATATGGAGAAGATCGAGGAGAACCTGTATTACTATGAATTTCAATAAGAGCAGGGAGACGTCCCTGCGCAGGAGGGCGCTTTTGTGGGGCGTCGCGGTCGCGCTGTGCCTCGCAATTCCGGGATTCTATAGCGGATTAAAGGTACAAACCTATACGATACGCTCGGAGAAAGTGACGCAGGCGTTTCGGATCGCGCTGATTGCGGATTTGCATTCCTGCTTCTACGGGGAGGAGCTCATTGAAGCCGTGCATGCGCAGCAGCCCGATCTGGTGCTGTTCGGCGGCGATATCTTTGACGACGAACTTGCGGACGACAACGCCGCGGCGCTGCTTTCGGCGCTCGGCGCCCGATATCCGTGCTATTATGTGACGGGCAACCACGAACATTGGAGCGGCGCTTCGGCGTTTGCCGAAAAGATGCGCATCGTCAGGGAAAGCCGCGTCGTGCGGCTCGACGATGAGGCGGTGCACATAACCGTCAGGGGCGTGCCCGTCAATCTCTGCGGGGTAGGCGACCCGGACGGCATGCACGCCGCCGATCTCGACGGGGCGCTGGAGAAGGTCGCTGGAACCTGCGGCAACGGCGGTTTTTCGATCCTGCTTTCCCACAGACCCGAGCGGTTTGCGGAATACTGCCGCTATCCGTTCGATCTCGTGCTTTCGGGGCACGCGCACGGCGGGCAGTGGAGAATCCCGGGACTCGTCAACGGCATATTCGCGCCGGATCAGGGGCTCTTTCCCAAATATGCGGGCGGCATATATACAAAAAACGGCACAATGATGATCGTCAGCCGAGGGCTGGCGAGGGAAACGACGCCCGTCCCGCGGTTCTACAACCGCCCGGAGCTCGCGATCGTCGACATGTTGCCCTCAAAAAACAATACGAAAAATTAACATATAAAAGGGGCGCGAGTTATTGACATATGCCCATTACTCGTGTATAATGGAACCATAAAGGGCATATGCCCATAAAGGAGGTAAGAAATATGCCGAGAAAAGACGGAACCGGACCGATGGGCGCAGGCCCGATGACCGGAAGAGGCAGAGGCCCCTGTGCGGATGGCTCTGTGGGGTACGGAGCGGGGTACGGAGCTGGCTATGGCTTCGGAATGGGGCGCAGGCGCGGATGCGGGCGAGGATTCGGAAGGCAGTTTGCACCGGACTTCCCGCAGAATGACGTTTCTCAAAAGGATCTGCTCACCGAGCAGAAGCGTATCCTGGAAGAAAGGCTCGAGAACATCAACAAGCGGCTCGACACTCTGTAAGGGCAAAACGGGGAGAGGGGGCGACCTGTCTCCCTATTTTGCGTACACGATTTGCGGAAAAGAGGTGAAAGAATGCCAAGGCCGAGAAAATGGCGAAGGGTGTGCCGCCTGCCGGAGAGCAACCTATACGGCCCGCTGAACGGGGCGCATCCCCATCAGGACGGAGTCGTCGTGATGAGCGTGGACGAATACGAAGCGATTCGCCTGATCGACCTGGAGAACTTCACGCAGGAGGAATGCGCCGAGCAGATGAACATCGCCCGAACGACCGTACAGCGCATCTACGCCGAGGCGAGGCGAAAAATCGCCGAGGCACTGGTTCGCGGGAGAATCCTCAGGATTGAAGGCGGCGAATACAAGCTGTGCGACGGCTTGGAAGAGGGCTGCCGCTGGGGCGGCTGCCGCAGGCATCGGCGCGGCAGAAGGGTTTAAGGTGCGCGTTCCAATGCGCCATCGCCGGGGAAATCCTACGAATACGTCCCCGCGTTCGGATATAAAATTTGGTTCATCACGGAAAGTTGTGGGATTGACAGGAATGAGGTAGACAAAAGGAGCATGAAGACTTCTAATTGTAGCTGCTGAACAAACAAGAAGGAAGTCAGAACATGCTCCGAGAAGAGAATATCGCAATAGAGATCAAAAGTCAAGGGTACGAATGCAAAAC
>JBMNUF010000010.1:0-74781 GCA_050946115.1 Christensenellales bacterium | reverse complement strand
CGCACTCCACGCGCGGTCGCCTACAGTGCACATAACATGGGAAGAATACCACGTCTCCGTGCCGCCACACGCGTTCTTCCTCTTCGTCGTCATATCGTCTGCACATGGCTCCGCAAATCGGACATGGGTATTTCGCCGTCTTTCGCGCACTGACGTATATATGCACTGCACGTTCCTGTCCGTTAAACTCTGCTCGCTCGATACTCCATGGCTCTTTCAATCCCAATGACTGCGCAAACATTTTTGCACTATTCGCAAAACTCTCCACCTTCATCACCCGACTCTATTTTACCACTTTCACGGTATTAAGTGAAGAGCCATTCCAAAATGCGCGTTAAGGTGGCGAGAGTCTTCTCCGCGGGGAGGGACGGCTCGCCCTGTTCGGGAAGAGATGGAATATGGATAAAGCCCACCCGCGTCTTCGTGCCCGCAAAGTGTTTAGAGAGCAGATAGAACGCATCGTTGCACACAAACGCGCCCGCGGAATAGCTGAGGCGCGCGGGGTAGTCCTCTTCCTGTAAAATACTTACGATTTCGTGCACGGGGATTGTCGCGAAATACGCGGCGTCGCCTCCCTCCGCGATTTTTTGGTTATAAGGTTTATTCCCTTCGTTATCGCAAATCGCGGCATCGCGCAGATTGATCGCGATAACCTCGGGCGTTATCTCCTTCCTGCCTCCCGCCTGCCCGACCAAGAGCACGACATCGGCGCAGTTTTCCTCCGCGAGGAATATCGCCCTTTCGGCGCCCTTGCCGAATACGGTCGGGATCTGCGCCTTGATGATTGCGGTGCCCTCAATCTCCTCAGGCAGGCGCGACACCGCCTCCCACGCGGCGTTGATTTTGCTTCCGCCGAACGGATCAAAGCCCGTCACAAGAATCTTCTTTCCCATTACAATCCCCTTCCACCGCAAAGAGCAGCCCCTCCCGAAGAAGGGACTGCCCGTCTGCGCAAAATCGATCAGTCGTCGCCCACAAACTCGCCGTTTCTGTACTGCTCGCAGGCAGTCAGCAGCTCGTCTATGGAAGAAATGCGAATCAGGAAATAGGTATGCCCGTCGCGGCGCACGGCGTAATAATCCTTGTCGTATTCGAGATATTCCACCGTAAAATCATCCATGCCCTCCACGTTGACATCGTAGGTGACAGAGAGGACGACTTTCCCGTCGTATCCGTCCACTGGGCACGCCTTGTCACTCAGCCGCCCGATGAGGATTTGGTAGAAATCCTTGAACAAGTCTTCCGTCGTGAGTGCGCCGTCGAAGTAGTACAGGTCGTTGGACTTTTCCTTGCCGCTCTCGTCCACATACGGCTCGCGCTCGATGTGCAGGGAATACGTCGTCTCCGGCGTGGTGATAGTCAGCGCGTCAATCTTCACGATGTTTACGAGGCTCGTAAACTGATCCACCAGATACATCATGCGCGCATTACTCATAAAGCCGAGGAGGTTTGTATCGACGTAGTACAGGTCTCCGGAATCGTCGATGCGGGCATAGGTCTTGCCGCCGTTGTCGTTTCCGAGCCAAATCTCAAACGTCGTTACAGACTTATTGCCGCTCTCGTCCGCCACTTCGTTCGAGCGCGCGAGGATGTGCGCCTTGGCGGGATTTAGCCCGTATGCGGAAAGTTCCTCGTCCGTGGAGACGTGCGCAGCGTAGCCCGAAAGCGCGATGGCGGCCTGGCCGTCGAACATGACCTGCGCGCGCTCGGAATTCGCGTTGTAGACGATCGGCTGATAGAGCATCAGGGAGTTCACGGTGAGGATGTTCGCATCGGGATCGGCATAGCCGATTTCGACGGTGTCCTTCCCCTCCTGCTCGATCAGAAGGCGCTGCACCTGCATCGGATCCACGGTGGTGACGGATTTTGTGACGTGCATCTCCTCGAGCGGGCGGTTAAACGCCTTGAACACGGAGGTATACACCACGTAGACATTTGGGTCGCTATCGATCTGGAAATAGTAGAAGTTTTCCGTCGGCGCGAGATCGCCGAATCGAAGTTGATGCTTCGTTCCGTCGATCCATTCGGTGTCCACGGTGATTTCAGGCGCATCCAGCCCGAAGTCGGCGAGGTTCGCGCTTCCGTCCGCGACTGTGTCCTGCGCGTTCAGAAGCACGCAATACCCGACCATGGTGGATAGGACTTTGCTGTCCGTCTCGAAATAGGGCATGCCCTCTATGGAGAACTTTTGCTTCGGGACGACCTCGCGGATGATGCTGTTTTCGGCGGGCGCACCTTCCTCGGCGGGTTCCGCAGGCGGCGTTTCCGCGATAGGTTCAACGGGAGATTCTTCCTCCGCCTTTTCCGTGCCGTATTCGGGGTCGCATACGACGGTAAAGCGCGTGCCGTCCTTTTTCGCAACGGTCATCTTCAGGAAATCGGCGGGGGTGCCGCTCAGGAGCGCCACGCGCGTGTCCTGCGCGGCGGTAGATGTGCCTTCGGGCTCTTTCGGTGCATCGGGCTTGAAAATATCCGTCCCGTAATAGAGCCCGGCGAGCGCGCCCAGTGCGAGAACGAGGATGAGAAGCGCAACGAGCTTACTCACGCCCTTTTTCTTCTGCGCCTTTTTGCCCTTCAGCTCCGTGGAGGATTCCAGTTTCGGGCGCCTGCGCGCCTTGTCTTCCATTACAGTCTCCTCCTCTTGATCCAAGTGACGACGCCGAACGCGAACGCCCCAAGCGGCAGCACGACCACGACGACGATGAACAGCAGGAGTGCGGTTCCGCTGTCGGGGATGGCGAGCGTCGTGGAGAGCAGGGATTTGCTCCTGACGTACGCGGAAACCTCGCGGTTCACGAGCCAGTCGATCGCATTCATGGCAAAGTCCAAGTTATTGCTGGAGTTCATCAGGGCATCGACGACGAGATAGGGCGATCCGAGCACCACCATGCGGATATCCTTGGAGGAATCCTTTACGTCTACCTGCTTCAAAAGGCTCATCGCGAGCGTGAATGGGCCCGTCTGATCCGTTTCTTCCTTGACGAGCAGGTTCGAAGCATCGCTTCCGGTCGTCATCGTCTTCAGATATGCCTTGGCGGATGTGGTCAGAAGGTTTGTGTAGACGAATCCGCTCCTCGGATCGGGCTGCGCGATCGACGCAGCGCTCATCGGCAGGATGATGCGGCTCTGCGCAAGGGTGGATGTGATTGCGCTCTCTGCGTCCTTGTTGGGCAGCAGGGAATAGCGCTGGTTCAGCCAGTTGGATGTGGAAGCATCGTCCTCCACGACATAGCCACTCTCAAACGCGAAGCCGAAATAGTCGAGCAGGCGCTTGAAGTTGGGCGTTGTATCGATGGACATATTGGGGTCGTGTACGTAGAGCATCCGCCCGCCGCCCTCCACGAAGGTGCGCAGCGTCTCGTACTCGGTATCGGTGAGGTCGAGTTCCGGCATGAGGATCACGAGCGTATCGCCGCTGACGAGCTCGATATCGCCCTTGCCGAGGGTAACCGTGCCCACGTCGTAGTTCTCATTCGTGAGGCTGCCGGTGAGCGTGGAGCAATAGGCGGAGGCGACCTCGTTCTGCCCCTCCAAGAAGAGGATGCGCGGGGTGTCGGAGGATGTCACGTACATGAGCGCGCTGGTGAGCTGCCCCTCCGCATTGAACACGTCGATATAGCGCTCCTGCTGGGTCGCCAAATAGGTGCGAAAATCGAGCTCCTTGGAATAGACATCTTTCGCTGCGACCACCTTGATGCGGCTCTCATCGGCATTGGTGACGATGATCGCGCCCTCGGTGATGGATGCGGTGTTGGTCTTTTCCTTATAGGCGTTGATGCGCGTCGGCTCTGTGTTCGGGTCGATGGTGTCGACGTGGATTTTGCCGTTTCTCGCCTGATACTTCGCGGCGATCTCCTCCACGTTCATCTTTTCGGCGCGGTTGGAATTTGCCGTGTAGACGAGGTGGATATACACGTCGTCTTCGACGGAGGCGATGGTCTCATACGTCTTGTCGGAAAACGCGGTGATCGCGTTTCCTGTCGCGTCGATCTTGAGCGCCCATTTGTTCTCCGCCGCCTGCACGACCACGTTCAGCGCGAGCACGAGCGCCACAAACAGCACCGTGGAAAGCGTCGCGTACCAGCCGTAGCGGAACTGGCGCCTCGTAAAAAACCTCTTGACGGGATTGATTTTCGTTCGTTCATTCACATTCTTATTCATAGTTATCAGCCCTCGCTCCATCTTCTCTTGTCTATCACGCGGATCGTGAGGAACAACATGATGCCGCAGAAGGACATGTAATAGAGGATTCCCGCGACGGAAATGTATCCCGCCATGAAGGAATTGTACCGCTTATACAGGCTCAGCCACGAAATCGCGGTCGTAAGCCACGACATATACGGCAGGGAGATGTTCGGCCCGATCATCTCAAGCAGCATGAGGATGAGGTTTGCTGCAAAGGTCAACGCGGCGGCACTCAATTGGTTCTCGGTGAGCGAGCTCATGAGAACGCCGATCGAAAGATACGAGCAGCCGATTAAGATAAAGCCGATGTAGTTGGAAATGATCATGCCAGGATAGGGCGTCGCGTAGCTCACGATGACCGCGACGTATACGAGCGTCGGCACGAGGCTGATGAGCAGCACGCTGCACGCCGCAAGGAATTTCCCGAGCACGATCGACGTGATCGTGACGGGGGATGTGAGCAGCAATTGGTCCGTCTTCGTGCGCCGTTCCTCGCTCAGAAGGCGCATCGTGTAAAACGGCGCGATCAGCATGAAGATGTAGTTCATGGAGCCGAACATGCTCGACAGGTCGCTCGATCCGGATAAGATATTATACACGTAGAAAAACGCGCCGCCGAGCAACAAAAACGTGCCCACGAGCACCGAGCCCATCGGCGTAAGGAAGTATTGTTTCAGTTCCCTTTTCCAAACAGCCAGCATTGCCTCACGCCTCCTCTTCGTCGCTGGTCAGCTGCAGGAAGATGTCCTCCAGCTCGATGTCCATGGCGCGCAGCATGAGGATGGGATATCCCGCCTTCGCCATGGTGTGAAAGATCGTCCTGCGCAGATCGATCCCGCGCGCGGATTCGACGATGAAATCGGTCGCGCCCGCTTCCTTGCTGCCCACCGCTTCGATGGATTTTACGCCATCGATGGCGCGAATCGTTTTCTGCACGTCGCGCTCGGGGCCTTCCACGCGGATGCGCAGGCGGAACGAGTCTGAAATGCCCTGCGTGAGGTTATCGAGCGTGTCCTGCGCGACGATCTTGCCCTGATTGATGATGACCACGCGCTCGCACACGTCCTGCACCTCGTGGAGGATGTGGCTGGAAAGCACGATCGTATGCTCGCTACCAAGCTCCTTGATGAGCTGGCGAATCTCGATGATCTGCCGGGGATCGAGGCCTACCGTCGGCTCGTCCAGGATGATGGTATCGGGATTGCCGACCAGCGCCTGCGCGATGCCTACGCGCTGTCTGTAGCCCTTGGAAAGGTTCTTGATGAGGCGCTTGCGGTGCTCCGTGATGCGCACGAGCTCCGTGATGTCGTCCAGATGCGACTTCACGTGCTTTGGGGAAACGTCCTTGATGGCGCATACGAATTGCAGATATTCGTCCACCGTCATGTCCACGTACAGCGGCGGGATCTCGGGGAGATAGCCGATCCGCTTTTTGACCTCTCTTGGTTCCTCCAAAATGTCGTGCCCGTCCACGAGCACGCGCCCGCTCGTCGCCGAGATATACCCCGTCACGATGTTCATCGTGGTGGTTTTGCCCGCGCCGTTGCGACCGAGGAAGCCTAAAATCTCACCCTTGTTGATGGTGAAGGAGGCATCCTGCACGGCATACTTGGAGCCGTATTTCTTGGACAGGTTTTGAATCTCAATCATTTCGCGCATTCCTCTCCTCTCTGTGTATACCATTATAGCAAATCCGCATTCGCAATATTTAGATACATTATGAATAAATTGTGAACAACGCGCGCGAGATCATTCGCGCGCGCTGTTTCTTTCGATTTCCGAGGTGGCAAGCTTGTCGCAGCGGTTGTTGATCTCGTCGTCCGCGTGCCCGCGCACCTTGATCCATTCGATTTTGTGTGTTCGGTGGAATTCCAAGAGCTTTTGCCAAAGATCGGGGTTCAGCACGGGCTGTCTGTCCTTGCCGCGCACCCATCCCCTTTTCTGCCAACCGAATACCCAGCCCTTCGTAAAGCCGTCGATGAGATACGAGCTGTCCGAGCACAATTTCACCTCGCACGGCTCCTTGAGTGCGCCGAGCGCCTCGATCGCAGCCGTCAATTCCATGCGGTTGTTCGTCGTATGCGGGGAAAAACCGCTCATTTCCTTTTCGTGCTTCCCGTACAGCAGCACCGCACCCCAGCCGCCAGGGCCCGGGTTCCCCGAACACGCACCGTCCGTATAAATCGTAACCTGTTTCATCCGTTCAGTCCTCTTGCAGCGCCCGGCGCATTTTTTCGATGACGCGCTTTTCCATGCGGGACACGCTCATCTGCGATATGCCGATCTTCTGCGCCGTCTCGCGCTGGCTCAGGCTCTCGTGAAAGCGTAACTCGATCAGACGCCGCTCCGTGTTGTTGAGGAGCCGCATCGCCGATTGCAGCATATCCTTTGTTTCCAATTCCGCAAAGCCGCCCTCGTCCGTCGGGATGTTGGAAAGCGCATCGGAATCGTCCGCACCCGAAACGGAAGAAGCGCCGTCCGCCTCCATGGCTTCCAAAACCAAATCCTCCGAAACGCCCATCTCCCGCGCAATTTCGGGGACCGTCGGGCTGCGCATGAACTGCTGCGAAAGCTTCGCCTCCGCCTTGCGCAGCTTGATGAGCATTTCCCTGCTGCGCCGGGGTACGCGAATAGGCTTCGCGTTGTCGCGCAGCCAGTTTTTCACCTCGCCCACAACCGTCGGCGTCGCGAAGGTGGAAAAGAGATATCCCATTTGGGGGTCGAACCGCTCCGCCGCTTTCAGAAGCGCGAGGGAGGCGACCTGCAACAAATCGTCGTATTCCACGCCGCGCCCCGCGAAGCGTCGGGCGGCGATTTGTGCGATCTGCGTGTGCGCGGCAAACAGCGCGTCGCGCTTTTCTTTACTCATGGTACTTCGTGAGGGTAATGCTTTTCCCCTCCATCACGACTTCGTCCGCGAACGCCTCCAAGACATCCCGCATGACTTCTTCCGGGAGCGCATTTTTATTGCAGGCGCACGGACAGTCCACCGCGGCGATCTTGACCGCGACCGCCTTCTCCAAAAAATCGTAATCCAAGGAGACCTGTCTGCAGCCGCTCTTTTCGACGAGGAAGCCGAACGCCTCCTCGACCGCCTGCAGCATGTCCTCCAGGCTGTCTACGGAAAGGTTTGCCCGCGCGAGCACGCCCGATGTGGTCATGCGGATGACCAGAAGCATCTGCTTTTGCGCGGGCAGCGTGAGATTGACCGTCTTCTCCATAGCGCTACGCGAGGCCGATCGCCTCGGCGACCTCCTGCATGCCCAAAAGCGTCTCCTGCATCACGTCGTCCAGCGGCATTCCGAGCATCTCCGCGCCCTTTTCGACCACCTCGCGGTTGACGCCCGCCGCAAAGGATTTCGACTTGAACTTCTTTTTGAGCGATTTTACGTCCATATCCATGACGGAGCGGGACGGGCGCATGAGCGCGGCGGCGTTGATGAGCCCCGTCAATTCGTCTATGGTGTAGAGCGTCTTTTCCATATCTGTCTTGGGCTCGATGTCTGCGCAAAGCCCCCATCCGTGGCTCGCGCACGAGCGCGCAAGCTGTTCGTCGATGCCCGCCTCCGCCATCAGCTCCAGGGACTTGGTGCAGTGCTGATCGGGGTACTTTTCGTAATCCAAATCGTGCAAAAGCCCCGCGATGCCCCAGTACTCCTCGTCCTCGCCCTTGTTGCGCGCAAAGCGGCGCATCACGCCCTCCACCGCATAGGCGTGCTTGATGAGCGCGTCCGTCTCGTTGTATTTGAAAAGCAGCGCGAGCGCTTCCACCCTCGTCGGTATCACTTTTCTTCGCCCCCCTGCACTTCCTGCGGCGCTGCGACAAACGGCACCTGGTTGCTGCCGTCCATCCACAGCCGCTCGATGTTATAAAACTCGCGCTCTTCCTGATGGAATATGTGCACGATCACGCTCGCATAGTCCAGCACGATCCAGCGCCCTTCGTTGTACCCCTCTTTGCGGCGCGCGGGAATCTGCCGCTCCTCGGCGATCCCGTCCTCGACGTCCTCCGCCATCGCGCGAACCTGAATCGCGTTCCTGCCGGAGGCGATCACGAAATAATCCGCGATGGTCGTTAAGTGGTTCACCTCTAAGATCGTGATTTTGTCCGCCTTCTTGGAATCCAAAATCCCGGCGATCGCAAGGGCAAGTTCTTTGGGTTTCATTTTGTATTCCTCCCGTCAGTTTTTATATGCGCCTTTTAACGCCCGAAGCATCGCATTCGTTCGCCCGTTGAACGTCTGCCCCTTCGAGGCGACATATTCCCTCGTGCATTTCGCGCACTCGATGACCGCCGCGTCCAAATCCGTCTCGGACAGGCGGCGAATCTTGCGCAACCGCGGAAACGGACTTCGGTTCGGTTCGATGGCATCCGCCAGATAGACGATCTTGTCGAGCATGGACATAGCCTCGCAGCCGGTCGTGTGCCAGCGGATCGCGGAGAGGATTTCTTTATCGCGTATGCCGAATCTCTCGTACGCGAGCGCTGTGCCCGCGATGGCGTGCAGCAGCTGGGGCGCCGTTTCATACGGCTCGATCAGCACCTCGAGATTGCGCCCGATGGTCTCGCGCATTTCCTTTTCCGGCATACACTTCGCGCAGTCGTGAAGCAGCGCGGCGAGCGAAGCCTTTTCTTCGTCCACGCCGAATATGCGCGCCATGCGGACGGCTTCGCGCTCAACGCCGATCGTATGGCGAAACCTATCGCGGCTCAAAAGGCCCCGCAGCGCCTCGATCGTCGGGTCGCGATACAGCCTTTTGCTTGCGATGTATTCCGCTACGCCCAAAGGCACCATGCCCGCGATGTCCATATCCCGCGCCACACGCATGCGGATATCCGTCGAGGAAATGTCCACAGACTCCATATCGACAAAACGAATGTCCAACGTATACTTTTTCAGCAGCGCATCTGCCATGGATTGCACATTTTCCTCGCCGGGGCGCGGCACGACGAAGAGTCCGCCGAGGATTTCGGAAATCCTCGGGAAATTCTTCCACGTCTCGATCACGCGCAGCGTGTCCGCACCCACGATATAGTAGAATGCGTCCCGCGGATGCTCTCTTCGCAGCTGCGTCAGCGTGTCCACCGTATAGGTCGTCCCCGCGCGACGAACCTCCATGTCGCAGGGGACTATGCCCGTTTCGCCCCGCAGTGCAATCTCGATCATGCGCAGCCGATCCTCCGCCGAAGCGCCGCAGATTTTGTGCGGCGGGTCGCCGTCGGGGACAAACAGCACCCGTTCGGGTCTGAACTCCTCATACACCGCGCGCGCGACAGCGATGTGTCCCGCGTGGATGGGATCAAACGTGCCGCCCATGATCGCGTATACAGCCAAGCGCCTTCCCTCCGATCAAAGGTTTTCGAGGCGGATTTTGGAATCCTTGCGCGCCTGTCGATAGATGACGAAGCGCGACCCGATCACCTGTACGGGCTCGGCGTGTACCCTCTCACAGAGCGCATCGCATGCCTCCCGCGCACCGTCAAACGGCGCGTACCGCTGCACGACCACCTTGATGAGCTCCCTCGCCTCCAGCGCGTCCCAGCACTGCTTGACGAGGTTGTCCGTGATGCCGTCCTTTCCGATCTGAAGCACGGGATCCATGGTATTCGCCATGCCCCTGAGTATTGCGCGCTGTTTTGTGGTCATAGTATTGCCCCCTTTGATTGCGTATCAAGGATCACCGTCGCGACGGCTTGGGCGGATATGCCCTCCCCCGCGCCTTCAAAGCCCATGCCCTCCGTGGTCGTCGCCTTAACGGAAACATTCTCAAGAGATGTATCAAGCGCATCCGCGATGCATTGCCGCATCTGCGGAATATACGGCGCGAGCT
Organism: Christensenellales bacterium; assembly: GCA_050946115.1. Classification (GTDB taxonomy): domain Bacteria; phylum Bacillota; class Clostridia; order Christensenellales; family Aristaeellaceae; genus CAYFRC01. The sequence goes on along the minus strand of JBMNUF010000010.1, from coordinate 64,764 downwards.
TCGGCCTCTGCGCGACGATCGAAATATCGCAGCACAGGAATCGATACCCTTTGTCTTTCAGGAATTGCTTAGTCCTTTCGAGCAGCAGCAGCGAAGAAATACCCCCGTACGCCCCGTCGCTGTCTGGGAAGAGCTGCCCGATATCGCCTTGCGCCGCCGCACCCAAGAGCGCGTCGATCAGCGCGTGGACGCACACATCCGCATCCGAATGCCCCAAGAGCCCCTTTTCATAGGGGATTTCGACGCCGCCCAGCACCAGCTTTCGCCCTTCGACGAGCCTGTGCGCGTCGTAGCCGACGCCCGTCCTCGGAAACGGCATCTCTTTGGGGAGGTCTTCCCTGTGCGTGATTTTGATGTTCATTGCCGCGTCCTCCGTCTCGACGAGGTGCACGGGGCCGATGTAGCGCTCGACGAGCGATGCATCGTCCGTCGCGGAGATGCCGTCCTCCGCTGCCCTTCGATAGGCGGTTCGGATTATCTCCGCGGAAAACGCCTGCGGCGTCTGCACCGCACGAAGCATTTCTCTGTCGGGCGTCGAGACGGCAAAGCCGCCCTCCCGTACGATCTTTATCGTGTCCGTAACGCGCGTGGACGCGACGCCCGAGCCGTATTCGGCGGCGGATGCGAGCGTCGCCGCGACGAGGTTTTCCGGCACGAACGCGCGCGCCGCGTCGTGGATCGCGATGATTTCGACATCTTTGGGTACGCTTTCGAGAGAGCGCGCGCAGGATGCCGTTCTGGTGTCGCCGCCGCGCGCGAGGATGCAGGGGATCGGCATTTGCTCGGCGATAACACGGATTTTCTCCTCGTCCTCCGCGTCGAATGCGATTACAACGCCCTCAAAGTGTCCGCCGTGCAGGAGCGACTCCAATGTGCGCTCCAAAACCGTCTTCCCGTCCCATTCGTACAGCACCTTGTTGTACGGCAAATGCGTCCTCGTGCCCTTTCCGGCGGCGAGCACGACCGCCCAGCATTTTTTCATCCCGCGATCACGCGGTACATCCCCTGCGCGTCCTCTTTCAGGACGTGCTGCGAGAGCGTTATGACCTCGTACTGCATGAGGCGCTCGCCAAAGCGCACGGAAATGATATCGCCGACCTTGACCTCCGCGCCGGGCTTTGCCTCCTTGCCATTGAGCATCACGTGCCCGGTGTTGCATGCATCGTTTGCGACCGCTCGCCTTTTGATGATGCGCGACACCTTGAGGTATTTATCGAGCCGCATGGTCGAAATGCCGGGGTTATATCCCGCCTTTTCACGCTGTTTCATCGGAATCTCCTCTCATCCTTTTTCTGAATGCCTTGCTCGGCGTAAAGCCGGGCGTCAACCCTTCACGAATCGTCACGTGCTGTCCCGTCTTCGGGTGTTTCCACAACCGCGCGGCCTTTCTCTTGGGGACAAACGTGCCGAGCCTCCTTAGCACGACTTTCTCTCCGGACGCAACGGTTTCGATCACGGTATCGGTAAGTCCGGATAGGAAATCGCCGCACTGGATTCTGGTCAGCCCCGTCTTCTCGGAAAGCGCGCGCAGCAGTTCTGAATATGTCATACTTTCTATTCCTCAAACCTTCTGATGTATTCGTCGCACGCCGCGTTGAGCAGCAGCTCTCCGTCCGCACACATGACGCGCACGACGTTTGCCGCCATAAAGAGCAGGTGTGCAAGCGTTTTGTCGTTTCTTTCGAGAGTGAATGCCGAAATCGCATCCTTTAGGGCGGAAATCGCCGCGTCCTCGGTGTCCTCGCCCTCGGGCACGGTCGCCTGTACTCCCTTTTTGAGCACCTTTTTTGCGCGCATGAGGGAAGGCATACTCTTCGCGACGTCCCACATGCTCTCGGAGAGCGTCTGCTTCCGCTGTTTGCGCTTAACATTGTCCCACAGCATCAGCACCTCGTCCGCCGTCTCGGCATGCGCGGCGCCGAACACGTGCTCGTGTCTGTCGATCAGTTTGCGGCAGATCGCGCTCGTCACGTCGTCCACGGTGAACTCCCCATGCTGCCGCGCGATTTCGGAGTGCATCGCAACCTGCATCAGCACATCGCCCAATTCGTCGTAGAGCGCATCCATGTCATTTCTGTCGATGGCGTCTACCGCCTCATACGCCTCCTCGACCATGTCGTTTCGAAGCGTACTATGCGTCTGTTCGCGATCCCACGGGCAGCCGTTCGGCGAGCGCAAAATGCCCGCGATGCGGTTGAGCTCGCGAAAGCCGAAGCGCTCCAACTTCGTCAGATCCCTTTCGGGCGGGACATACGCGCACACTTTATGGGAATACGCCCCGAGCCTGTCCAGATCGCACAGCGGTACGCGCGATATGCCGCCTTCGGTCAGGACGAAAATCTCCGCCTCTTCGGGATACCGCTCCATGAGCCGCAGCTTGATCTCCCCCGCAAGGGCGCGGCTGTCGATCTCGCGGATGAGCGCGCCTTCGGACGATTCCGGCTGATACGCCTCCCAGTCGGACGCGGAAAGCATTTGGCAGCAGCCGCGCGCATAGGCGGAAAGCGCACCGTCAGCGGGAACGCCCGCGATAACGGAGCATTCGGGGTATCGTTCGAGGAGCAGACCGCACACCGCGTCCCTCACGTCGAGAACGCCAAACAGAACATCCCCCTTTTCGGCTTCCGCAAGCACCCGCTTTACGATCTTTTCGTTGATCTCGTCGAAATCTTCCACAAGGTCGTACAGATCGTCCATGGCGGAAAAGGCGATGCCGTTTTCCGCGCAGTATTCCGCCGCGCCGCACTGCGCCGTGCGAAGGAGAAGGCTGCCCTTTGAATCGTGCAATAGCCGCATGGCCCTTTGCGTCAGATCGTCCTTTGTAAGCCCCAGCCCCAAAATCGCAATCATCCGAATATCCACCCCCGATAGAGTACCCTCTGCGCCGTGTGCCTGTCAAGCGAATGCCCGTAAAACATGTTTTTTTCGTTCTACAATCAGAGCAGCACGAGCGCAACCACAGCGAGGGCGAGCCCCGTTCCCTTATAGATGTCGAACTTCTCTCGAAACATCGCCGTGCCCAGCAGCACCGAAAAGATCAACACGCCGCCGTTGAGCGATGTATGAAAAATCGGCGCGTGCATGAGGGAGAGCCCGAGCACGACCAGATTTGTCGCTACGGTGTACAACACCGTCGCGGAAAGCGCGCAGAGCCATGACTTTTTGCTCATGCGGAACGCGCCCCAGATCGCACTCTTCTTTTTTACCAAGAGATATACGAGCGAGATGATCGCGCATACGGAAAAGGTTATGGTAATCATCTCGTCGCGCTCCGTCCTCGCAAGCGCGACCTGCTGCGCCTCGAGCAGCACGCCGTAAAAGCCGTTTGAGAAGAACAGCAGGCTGACCCACGCCAGATATCCCTTTTTCGCGCCTGCAAGCGTCAGTCCCTTGGCGTTAAAGAGCACGAACGAAACGAGCATTATTGCTATGCCCGTCGCCTGCATGGATGTAATCTTTTCGCCGCCCAAAAGCACCGTGAAGACGAGCGGCATGAGGATGCAGCCCGATGTGCACATCAGCGACTGAAAGGCATACGGCCCCGTGAGCGACGCCTGTATGACGGACAGATTCAACAGGAACAGCGCGATCCCGTTGAGCAGCCCATATCCCCACGTCACGCCCGACGGCGTGAACGAAAACCCGCCGAAGGCCCACGTCGCAATCGCGACACCCGTGCACGAAATCATCGCGAAGACGGGCGTTGCCGCGCTTTTGTCGCCCTCATACGAAAGTGCGAATATCTTGTTCAGCAGCGATTTCACCGAAAAGAGCACGACACACGCGATCACAACCACAACGGACTGCATAGACACTCTCCTTCTCGCATTACCCTAAGGAGCATTATACACAAATCGCGCCGCTTTGTCAATTTCCGGAGCGGCTACTCGGAAACTTCATCGGAAACCCGTTGCAATATAACCTGCCCATGTTAAACTGTATAATTGAAATCAACAGGCAGTTCTTTCTTATGTGTTCCGGAGTTCGGAATCCGAGGCGCAGATGGTCGTCGATCGCGACCGCGCCGTCTATATATTCTAAAAAAGGCGATTCGTGCACGTATACAAATATTTCGAGTGTGGTGGTGTAGGGAATGGATGCGGCCGAAAAAAAGCAATTCAACAGGGAATTGATGGCGATTGCCATTCCCCTCGCGTTGCAGAACTTACTGACTGCACTGGTTGGCGCAACGGACGCGCTGATGCTGGGACGGCTCCATCAGAACGCAATCGCGGCCGTCTCGCTGGCAAATCAAATCTCGTTTGTCATGTCGCTGTTTAACGGCGCAGTCCTCGGCGCCGCCGGCGTTTTGATCGCACAATACTGGGGAAAAACGGATTACAAAAACGCAAGGCGCTTCCTGAGCATGGTGGTTCGCTATGTTGCGATGATATCTTTCGTCTTCTTTATCCTTGCATTCTGCATTCCGGAGCGGCTCATGGGGTTTTTCACGCCCGAGCCGGAGCTGATTCGCATAGGCGCAGAGTACCTGCGCATCGTGAGTTTCTCCTACCTTTTTGCCGGTATCGCGCAATGCTTCCTGACGATGATGAAAATCACGGGGTACGCAAAGAAAAGCGTGCTGATATCCGCCGTAGTCGTTGTCGTCGATGTGGTGGCGGACTTTTTCCTGATCTATGGAATCGGACCCGTGCCCGCGCTCGGTGCCAACGGTACCGCGTATTCTACCGTTGCCGTGGAGATTCTGGCGCTGGGTTGGTGTCTTTCCTGGTCGCAGAAAAACAGAAATGTTCACCTCGATAAGAGCAGCCTGTTCTATTTTTCCGTCGATTTCGAGAGGGACCTTTGGAAAATCGTACCCGGCATGCTTGCAAGCAGCCTTTCGTGGGGGCTGAGCATCACGATGCATTCCTTCATCCTCGGCCATCTCGGAACAGACGCGACCGCCGCCGCATCCGTAACCGAGGTCGCCAAACAGCTGATTCAGGGGCTCACGCATGGATTGTCCGGCGGAGCGGGTATAATGATCGGCCGGTTGCTCGGAAAGAATATGCTGGACAAAGCGAGGGAATATGGCAGCCGTTTTTGGAAAGTATCCCTTTGGAGCGGATTGATCAATGTGGGGCTTATTTCGATTGCAGGGCCGTTGGTGTATTTTTTCTATGTGCTGGAACCTTTGGCGAAAAGCTATCTTGTGCAAATGCTCTTTTTTAGCGCGATATATATGTTCGCGTATTCGTACAACACGATCATCACCTGCGGCGTTTTCCCGGCAGGCGGGGACTCAAGGTATGATGCCATCAGTGTATTTCTTGCCACATGGTGTTTTGCCATTCCGCTGGCCTTGCTCGGATGTTTTGTGTTTCATTGGCCGGTGATGGCGGTATACATAATCATGTGCCTCGACGAGATCGTAAAGGTACCGTTCATTTTCAGACGATACAATAAGTATCTTTGGGTAAAGAATCTGACGAAAGCCGAACCGGCGTAGTCGCCGTTTTTTGTGGTGAGATATCCTACAATCGTGAGATCCTACAATATGTCTTAAATACTTTGGGAGGTAACAATATGATTTACAACAATGTTTTGGAGGCGATCGGCCATACGCCCATCATCCGCCTGCAGCGCATGGTGCCGGAGGATTCCGCAGAGATCCTCGTGAAATACGAAGGCGTGAATATCGGCGGCTCCATCAAGACCCGCACCGCCTACAACATGATTGTCGAGGCCGAAAAGCGTGGCATACTCCACAAAGACACCATCATCGTCGAACCGACCAGCGGCAATCAGGGCATCGGGCTCGCGCTCACCGGCGCGGTGAAGGGATATCGCGTGCGCATCGTCATGCCCGATTCCGTGAGCGGCGAGCGCAGAAAACTCATCAAGGCATATGGCGCGGAACTCGTCCTCATACACGACAGGGGCAATATCGGCGAATGCATCGCGGAATGCCTTGAAACCGCGCTGCGCATGGCGCGCGAGGACGAAAACGTGTGGGTGCCGCAGCAGTTTGAAAACCCCGACAATCCCGTTGTCCACAAATACCACACCGCGCTTGAGATTGTCGAGCAGGTCGGCGGCCCGATCCACGGCTTCTGCTCCGGCATCGGCACGGGAGGCACGCTCTCCGGCATCGGCGAAACGCTCAAGGCGCTGTATCCCGACATTCGAATCTGGGCGGTCGAGCCGGAAAACGCCGCGATCCTCTCCGGCGGCAGCATCTGCACGCACATCCAAATGGGCATCGGCGACGGGCTCATCCCCAAAAACCTGAACGTGAATATCTACAGCGACATCGCCATCGTGTCCGACGAGGAGGCGATCGAAACTTCGCGCCGCCTCATCCGCGAAGAGGGCATCCTCTGCGGCATTTCGAGCGGTACGAACGTCGCCGCGGCGCTCAGGCTCGCGAAAAAGCTCGGCAAGGGCAAGACCGTCGTCACGGTCCTCCCCGACACCGGCGAAAGATATTTCTCCACGCCGCTGTTTGACGAATAGCGCAATAAACAATCTCCGGTCTGCCGAAGGGCGAACCGGAGATTTTCTTTTACCGTTCCAATGCGCCGTAAAAGGCGTCCTTGATTTCTTGCGGCGCGTATTCGCCGTTTTCGCCCCTGCTGAGCTCGAACAGATATGGCCCGCGATAGCCCGCCTTTTCAAGGCGCTCGACGACTGTCTTCCACGGGACGATGCCTTCGCCAGGCAGCCAATGCCGTTCGTCTATACCGTCGTAGTCGGACAGGTGCGTCGTAACAATGAAGGGTGCGATCTCGTCCAAAAAACGCTCGTGCGTATCGTTCAGAAGGTGGTTGACGTCGAAACACACGCCGATATGGCCCGCGGCGCGAAGCATTGCAAGGGTCTCCTTTGCGTCGTTGGCGAGGCAGCTTCTGGGGAGGTTTTCCAAGGCAATCCGCATCCCGAAGGACTTCGCGTGCGCCTCCAGTTCTGATAGCGATGCGATGCTGTACGCCATGCGCACGGGGCGCTGCGCATCCTCTACCGGCTCGAGACAGCCGTGGATCACAAACACGCGCGCACCGTAGTCTTTGAGCAGCGTCATCAGCCGCTTTAGGGAGGCGACGACTTCTCTTCGCTCCGCCTCGTCGTATGCGGCGATGTCGAATCCCGCGCCGAACGGCAGGTGGAAGCTCCACGGGCAAACCTTCGCTTCGCGCAGCCCTTCCATGAGCGGCTCCACAAAGTTTTCGATGTACTTCTCCTCTTGCCCGCGCTTTCCTATGTTTGCGGGGATGGAAAGTTCGAAATAGCGAAAGCCCTCCCTGACAAACCTTGCGACATCTTCCTTTGTATGCCTCGAGCCCAGGGAAATCCCGAGAAACATCGCCATCTCCCCTATCCTTTGATCGAGCCGATCATTACGCCCTTCACGAAATACCGCTGCAGGAAAGGATACACCACGAGGATCGGAACCGTAGAGACGATGATCGTGCAGTATTTCACGAGCATCCTGTACTGCTCCTGTTGGCTCTGTCCGACGGAGCCGATCTGCGTCATGGCGGATGTATCGTTCTTCAGCAGAATCTCGCGCAACACGAGCTGCAGGGGGTATTTGGACTTGCTGGAGAGGAAGATGGAGGGGTTGAACCAGTTGTTCCACCAGTACACCGCGTAAAACAGCGCGATGACCGCGATCGTCGCCTGCGCGAGCGGGAAGAAGATGCGCCAGAGGATCGTCCAATCGTTCGCGCCGTCGAGCCGCGCGGATTCCTCGAGGGAATCGGGGATGCCGGCAAAGCTCGTGCGCATCACGATCAGGTTCCACGTGGATACCGCGACCGGCAGGATGATGCTCGAATACGTATCGAGCAGCCCCATGTTCTTCACCATCAGGTAGAACGGGATCAGCCCGCCGTGAAAATACATCGTAAAGGCGATAATCTTCATGATGGTCCCGTTCCAGTAGCATTGCTTTCTCGAAAGCGCGTAGGATGCCGTGATCGTAAGAAACATGTTCAGGAGCGTACCCGCGCCGAGATAAATCAGCGTATTGCGGAATCCCGTATAGATGTTCGGGTTGTCCAATACGAGCTTATAGCCCCTCAGCGACCATTTGCCCAGCGGCCAGACCATGATTCCGCGGTTCATGTACAAAAGAATCGGGTCGGAAAGCGAGCAGACCAGCACATACCACAGCGGATACAGGCAGATCACGCAGAGGATCGTCACAAAGGTGTAATTGAAAACGGCAAATGCTTTTTCGCCGTTTGTTCTCAGCTTACTGTTCGCCATGCGTGTCCCTCCTTTACCACAGACTGTTTTCCGTGAGGATCGAGCTCATCTTATTCGCGAACACGACCAACAGGAAATTGATGATGGAATTGAAAAGGTTTACCGCTGTGGAGAAACTGAAGTTCGCATCCACGATGCCCTTGCGGTATACGTAGGTCGAAACGACGTCCGCCGTCTCGTAGGTGAGGCCGTTGTAGAGCAGGATGATCTTCTCGTAGCCAATGCCCATGAGCGCACCGATGCGCAGGATCAGAAGGATCGAGATCGTCGGCATAATGCCCGGGATCGTCACATGGAGCACCTGCTTGAACTTGCCCGCGCCGTCGATCGTCGCCGCCTCATACTGTTCCTGGTCGATGGCGGACAATGCAGACAGGTAGATAATCGAGTCCCAGCCGAGCTTCTGCCAGATTTCCGAGCCGACATAGACGCTGCGGAAATACTTTGCATCGCCCAAGAGGTTCACAGCCGTGTCTGCGCCAAACAGGTATTGAATCTGCGCGAAAAGCCCCGTCGTCGAGCAGAAATCCGTGAGGATACCGCACATGACGACCAGCGAAATGAAGTACGGCATGTAGGTGATCGTCTGCGCGACGCGCTTGAACTTTATGCTGTGCATCTCGTTGAGCATGAGCGCCAGGATGATCGGCGCGGGGAACCCGAACAGAAGGTTGTAAAAGCTGATGAACAGCGTATTTCGGATCGTGCGCCATGCAAAGGGGCTGCGGAAGAAATCGCGGAACCACTGCAGTCCCACCCATTTGCTGCCGAGAATGCCGCGCTTGGGCGCAAAATCGTTGAAGGCGATGATGATGCCGTACATGGGGCCGTAGCACCATACGAAATAGAAGATGAGCGTCGGAAGCACCATGAGATAGATCGGCCAGTGCTTGCAGAAGTCGCGCGCGATGATCTCCTTCGTCGACAAAACCTTATAGCCGCCGGGGATATTCGCGGAGGCGTAGATCCTGTCGAGCTCCTGCTTGCGCAAAAGGAGCGTCCGCGAACTCTTGCGCCAGATAATCGCCGCGAAATTGCATATCGCGAGCGCGAGCGCCAGTGCCCATCCGATGCCGATCCCGACCGCCGAGGCGTCGAGCGCGAATTCCGATTTGGCCTGATACACCACGTCGAAGCGGAACATCGCAATGCTCACGATCAAAAACACCGATGAAATGATGGAATAGAGGAACTTGTCGGGCTGTATGAGCGCGTTGAGAACGCTCCATGCGCCGAAAATGAGAACCCCCACGATCAACGGATGCGGGGTGCCCCCACTCTTTCCGGCGGTTCTGCCCAATAAAAAGTCGATGCCGCTTAAAATCTGCGGTTCTTCCGTCTTGTAATGCACGCCTGAGATAAACGTCAGAAAGAGACACGCGAGCGTCAAGAGGGATAGTAACGCGATGAGATACTTTTTGAGGTCGCTTGACGCCCTGTTTGCCTCCTTCGCGGTGGCAACCGTCATAGTATCAACTCCTCTTAAGGAATTGCCGGACGAAGAGAGCATCTTCGCCCGGCAGTCGAATCTCTACGTCAGACAGTCCGCTGCGGGATTAGCGCTCGAGATAGCGGTCCAGCGCGTCCTGCTTGAGGGCAACGGCGTCCTCAAGACCCATGTCATACATGTTCTGCACAAACGCATCGAAGTTGTCCAACGATTCCTGCCCGGTGATGAACTTAAAGGTCATCTCCTCGCGGTAGGTGTTGATGTTGGTCATGATGCGGTTGATTTCCTCGGTCTCCTCGGCGCTCTCCGCGATCATCGGCATGAACCAGTCCGCACCGTCGGAGCCCCACGCCTCGATGCACTGCCAAACCTCGGGCTGCATCTCGTATGCGGTGGAGTCGCGCAGGTAGCCCCAGTTGTGGAGCTTAAAGAGCGGATATACCGTCCAGAAGTCCATGTCGTCGCCCTTGGAGACGATGCCGGTTTCCTCGTAAATCCAGGTGAGCGTATCGTCGTCTTCCCACTTGTAGGAAACGCCCTCGGGGCCGTAGGAGCAGAGGTCGCCGCCGGTCTGCGAATACCAGAAGTCCTTCCACGCGACGACGGTTTCGGCGATGCCTTCGTCCTCGCAGCGCGCTGTCAGAACGTCATAGTCCGTGCGGACGATGGAGTCGAACTGGCGCAGGTGGGTGAGCTGCCCTTCGTACTGTACGGGCATCTTGACGGCAAGGAGCTTGTATTCGGGGTTTGCGTTCATGCCCGAAACCTTCGCCTGGCCGATCTCGCCGTAGGCGGAGCCGAACGCGCCGTAGGTGCCGTCTGCCATCTTCGCCTGATAGTCGGAGTTGGACAGCGTCGCGAAATCCGGATCGTACAGCCCTTCCACGTACCAGCCGTTGAGCAGCGTCAGGAAGTCCTTGTAGCCGGGCTGCGCGGGGCCGAAAGCGGCGGTCTTGCCGTCGATGGCAAACCAGCTGTACCCCGTGTCATAGGTCGCCGCAAAGGCGTAGTTGGTGCCGACGCCGTACCAGTTGGGGATGTTCAGGCCGAGGATCGTGCCGAACTGCTCCTTAAAGGTGCGGAGCATGTTCGTCCAGTCGTCAACCGTCACCGGGGCTTCGAGGCCCGCTTTTTCGAGCAGATCCTGGCGCACCCACAGTCCCGACCAGGGGCTGGAGGGCACGTAGTCAAGCATGTGCCACTTGATCAGCTCGCCGGAGTCCATGACGGAATCCTTCGCGATCTTGGCATCCGTATCGCGCAGGTACTTGAGGTTGGGCGCGAAGCCGTCGTCGTAGTAGGATGTGAACGCCATATACACGCCGTCTGCCACGCCGTTCTCGACGCCGCCCGCATACTCCGGCGGCATGGAGAACATGTGCGGCAGGTCGTTGGAGGCGCAGCGCAGGTTGAAGTTGTCCGTTGCGGAGCCCACCGGCGGGTACACCCAATTGATGTGTACGTTGGTGAGTTCTTCCATCTTCTTGAAAACCTCACACTGTGACAAGCTCTCCATGATGGTGGAAGAGAAGCTCCTCCATACGTCGACGGTGACGGTCTCTTCCACGATCGGAAGCTTGGACAGATCCGCACCCTTCTGGTGACGGCGGATTACGCCTAACTCCTCCGCGAACGCCGCGTAGGAAACGAGCATCGCAACCGCCATGAGGAAACTCAAGACCCTGGAAAATTTCTTCATACAAACATCCTCCTGTAGTATTGTTCTTCGCGCGATACAACCCTGCAAAATGCAAGCGCGCGAAGCTGTGCATTTTGCGCCATTCCCGCCCGCACAAACTGTGCAATGGTAGAACTAATTTTAAGTATACCCTATTATCGTCGCGATGTCAAGGACATAATAACACCTTTGTAAAATTTAACGTTTTTGTTGCGGCGCAAAGGCGCGCGCCTTTTTCAGATTCGCGCGACGCCCGTTTTTCGCGCCGCCTGTGCGACCGCCCGTGCGACCGCAATGCCTACGCGCCTGTCAAACGCCTTGGGCAGGATATATTCCGTAGAAAGCTCCTCATCCGACACCAAGGACGCAATCGCCCTGCTCGCGGCAGCTTTCATCTCCTCGTTGATGTCCCGCGCACGCGTATCGAGCGCGCCCCGAAACACCCCGGGGAACGCCAGGACGTTGTTGATCTGGTTCGGATAGTCGCTCCTGCCCGTGCCGACGATGAACGCGCCCGCCTCCTTCGCCTCCTCGGGGAAGATTTCGGGCACGGGATTCGCCATCGGAAACAGGATCGGCTTGTCCCCCATGGAGCGCACCATGTCCCCCGTTACGACGCCGGGTGCCGATACGCCGACAAAGCAGTCCGCACCCTTCATCGCGTCCGCGAGCGTTCCGCGAAGCTGCCGCCTGTTCGTCTTGCGGGAGAGCTCTTCTTGCATGGGGTTCAGGTTTTCCATGCCCTCCGCGATGATTCCGAATCTATCGACGAGCGTGACGTCCTCTGCGCCCATGCGCAATAGGTGCGACGCGATGGAACAGCCCGCAGCGCCCGCGCCGTTGACGACGATTTTCGCCTCATCCATGCGCTTCCCCGCAAGCTTCAGCGCGTTTTCCATCGCCGATGCGACGACGATTGCCGTGCCGTGCTGGTCGTCGTGAAAGACGGGGATGTCACAGATTTCCCGAAGTCGCCGTTCGACCTCAAAACACCGCGGCGCGGCGATGTCCTCCAGATTGATGCCGCCGAAAGAGCCGGACAGAAGATAGATCGTGCGGACGAGTTCGTCCACATCGTGCGTCCTGATGCACAGGGGAAAGGCATCCACGCCCGCGAATTCCTTGAACAGGCAGCACTTGCCCTCCATCACGGGCATGCCCGCCTCGGGGCCGATGTCGCCGAGCCCCAATACCGCCGATCCGTCAGTGATGACCGCGACGAGGTTGCCCCTGCGCGTGAGGGAATAGCTTTGAGATACATCCCCCTGGATGACGCGGCACGGCTGCGCGACGCCCGGCGTATACGCGATCGTCAGTTCCTCCGCGTTCGTAACCGGAACGCGGCTCACGACCTCGATCTTGCCCTTCCATTCATAGTGTTTTTTGACGGATTCCTGCTGCACGTCCATTTTTTGTCACTCCCCGCAAAATACGTTTTTGATCGCCTGAAGGTAGCCGTAGCCGTTCAGGTCGTCAGGCTCCAGATAGCTACCCTCCGTCCATTCGTTCCAACTGTTGACGGTGATGAGTTTATGAAGGGAAGGCCGCGCATCCAAAAAATCCCTGGCGCTCAGAAACGCCCGCTCGATGTTTTCGGGCGTGCAGTCGCGAATGATGCCGGGCATGAACTCTTCGAAGCGCGGGTTGTTGTCCCAGCCAAGGGAGACGTGCGGAAAATACGGCACGGGCATCCCCCCGTCCAGCCGCTCCCACTCGCGCACCGCATCCGAAAGCACCTCGGGATACGGTCTGTCCACGTCCGCAAAGTGGCAATACTGGTAGTGCGTGCAGCTGTCAAAGCCGAGCGTATGAAACGCCTTCGGCGCGAGCCCGCCCGCGCGGACGGAATCGTTCCACATGGTGAACTGCAGATGCGCGTCGCTCTTTTCTTTGAACCACGAGAGCGCGTCCTTCGTCGCCTCCGCGCCGCCCAGCCCCTTTACAAGGTTTGCGACGTCGTAAATCATGAGCACGGGCTTTCCGTCGATTCTGTAGTACTCGGGGAGCGGGAAGTAGTTCGACATGATGCGCCCCATCGCGCGCTCGAACTGCGCGCGGCACAGATCGCCGCGCCACACGACGGTTTTGCGGTCGTGCGAATTGCGCTTGTCCCACAGATACGTCGCGTCGTGGTTTGCCCACATGAGGAAAAACCGCATATCCGCGCGGTTTTTCGCTTTCAGAAAGCCGTCGTTCAAGCAGTTTTCGAGGAAGGGGCGATCGTCATACCAGTACCAGTCGTAGATGAACGTGTTCACGCCGTGGGAGACCGCAGCATCGATCTGCATCTCCATCACCTTGGGATCCGCCTCGTTGCAGTAGCCCCACAGCGGCTTTCGGGGCCACAAATGCCCCTGAAACTTCGCCCTCGCCGCCCTGACCGTCTGCCACTCGCCGTAGCCATCGGACCAAAAGATGCGCGACCTCGGCTCGTCGCCCGTGTAGCTCGGCCATATGTATGTCGCGATGTCGTATTTTGCCATGCTCTGTCCTCCACTTTATGGTTTCTTACTTCAAAACGACCGAGTCCTCACCCAAAATCTCATTCAGCTTTTCTTTATCAAACCTGTCGTTCACCCAAAGGTTTCTGTACAGCTCAAGCCGCTGCTTGTCGTCGCCGACGGCAGCGACCACGCGGATCGCGCCCGGCGTGCGCATGAGGACGCGCGCTACGTCCTCCAGCGCATCTTCCGAGGGAATGCGCAGGTACAGCGTCCGATTGTCGGGCGCGTATTCAGCCTGCGGTGCGGGGCGGGGCGCTGTGCGCAGCTTCGGTTTTGGCAGCTCCTTGGGGAGCGGGTCGATGCCGTCCATCAGGAGCTTCGGTGCTTCCTCCTCGCGCACGGAGAGTCTGCCCGAAATGAGCACCGCATCCCCCTCGCGGATGTCGTTTCCGCAGCGCTCGCATACGCGCGGGAACACCAATACCTCCGTCACGCCGTACAGGTCTTCCAGCTGCAAGATCGCCATCATGCTGCCGCTCTTCGTCGCCCGCATCTTCTTTTCCAAGACGAGCCCGCCCATGGCGACGGGCATTCCGTCGCTTTCGAGGCTTTTGCTCTCGTCCTCCTGCAACGACTCCAAAAAGCGGCTGTTCACCTCGCAGCAGGAGAGTGCCTCGCGATAGTCGTCCAAGGGGTGCCCTGAGATGTAGATGCCCGTCATCGCCTTTTCCATGTCCAATTTCTCGCGCATGGAAAGGTCTTCCATCTCGGGAAACGGCGGCGTTTCGATTTGGATCGCGCTTTCGCCGAAGAAGCTGTCGAACAGGCTCACCTGTCCCTCGATCATGTCGCGCCTGCTCTTGGAGGCGGAATCCATGACCTTCTCGAATGCGAAAAGCTTCTGCCTGCGGTTTCCGGGGAGCGAATCGAACGCGCCCGCCGCGATCAGGCTTTCTACGGTCTTCTTGTTGACGCTGCCCGCATAGGCGCGATCCGCAAAATCGTACAGGTCCTTGTACACGCCGCCCCGATCTCGCTCGCGCAGGATATCGCGCACCGCTCCGCTGCCCGCATTCTTTACCGCGCTCAGCCCAAAGCGAATCGCGGGCTCCTTTCCGCTCCTGTCCACGCTGAACAGGTCGCGGCTCCTGTTGATGTCCGGCGGCAGGATTTGGATGCCGTTTTTCCTGCAATACTGGATATAGAACGCCACCTTGACGGTGTTTCCGGTGATGCTGTTCATCATCGCCGCCATGAATTCGGTCGGGTGATGCCGTTTGAGCCACGCCGTCTGGATGGCGATGACGCCGTATGCCGCCGCGTGCGACTTGTTGAAGGCATAGCTCGCAAAGGCGGTCATTTCGTCGAACAGCTTTTTTGCAACCTCCTCGGGCACGCCGTTTGCGACTGCACCGGGCACCGCCTCCTCCGTTTCGGAGGCGGGCTTTCCGTGGATGAAGTATTCCTCCTCCTGCGCCATCACATCGTGCTTCTTTTTCGACATCGCGCGGCGGACGAGGTCGCTCCTGCCGTAGGAATAGCCCGCCAGATCCCGCACGATCTGCATGACCTGTTCCTGATAGACCATGCAGCCGTAGGTGACGTCCAAAATCGGCTTGAGCAGCGGATGGGCGTACTCCACGCTTTCGGGATTGTGCTTCCCCTCGATGTATTTGGGGATGGAATCCATGGGACCGGGTCGGTACAGGGATATCGCTGCGATGATGTCCTCGAAATTTTCGGGCTTCATGTTCGCCAAGAACTGCCGCATACCGCCGCCTTCCAGTTGGAACACGCCGTCCGTGTCCCCCTCGGAGATCATCTTGTACACCGCTTCGTCCTCGAGCGGGATCTCTTCGGGAGTAAGCGCCTCGCCTCCGCCCTCGGCAACCATCGCGAGCGTATCTCCTATGACGTTGAGCGTCCGAAGCCCCAAAAAGTCCATCTTCAACAGTTGCAACGCCTCGAGCGTCCCCATCGGGAATTGCGTCGTCACCACGTCGTCGTTCGTCTGCAGGGGCACATAGTCCGAAACGGGGCTCGCCGTGATGAGCACGCCCGCCGCGTGGGTGGACGTGTGTCGCGGCATGCCCTCGAGCCTCTTTGCGATATCGATGAGGCGCGCAACCCTTTCGTCGTTCTCGTATGCCCTTTTGAGATCGGGGCTAATCTCGAGCGCCTTATCCAGCGTCATGTCCAGCGCCATCGGAACCATCTTTGCGACGGCGTCCGTCTCCTGATAGCTCATGTCCAATACGCGCCCAACGTCGCGAATCACGCCTCGCGCCGCCATCGTGCCGAAGGTCACGATCTGCGCGACGTGGTCGTGCCCGTAGCGGTTCGCGACATACGAAATCACCTCGTTGCGCCTTTCGTAATCGAAGTCGATGTCGATATCGGGCATCGTGATGCGCTCGGGGTTCAAAAAGCGCTCGAACAGCAAATTGTATCTGAGCGGATCGACGTTCGTGATGCCCAAGCAATACGAAACGATCGACCCGACCGCGCTGCCGCGCCCCGGCCCCACCAAAATGCCGTTTTCCTTTGCAAAGCGGACGTAATCCCACACGAGCAGAAAATAATCCGCAAAGTTCATGTCCTCGATCACGCGCATTTCGTATTCCAACCGCTCCTGCGCGCGCGCATCGTCTGCGGCATAGCGTTCGGAAAGCCCCTTGCGGCAGAGCCTTTCGAACATCTCCGTCGCACTCTCCCCTTCCGGAACGGGGAACTTCGGGAGTTTCATCGTTTTGAAATCGAACGTGACGTTGCACCTTTTTGCGATTTTGTTCGTGTTTTCGATCGCGTCCTCCAGCTCGGGGAAGAGCTGCCGCATTTCCTCCTCGCTCTTGACGTAGAGCTGGTCCGACTCCATGCGCATGCGCATATCGTCAGACAGCGTCTTCCCCGTCTGTATGCACATGAGCACTTCCTGCGAGAGCGCGTCTTCGCGATGAATGTAGTGGCAGTCGTTCGTCGCGACAAGGGGAATGCCTGTCTCCCGCGCGAGGCGGACGAGCTGCGGCAGAACCTGCTTTTCCTCGCGCAGCCCGTGGTCCTGAATCTCTATAAAGAAATTGTCCTTCCCAAAAATGTCCCTGTAGGTTTCCGCCATCTCCCGCGCATCACGACGCCGCCCTTCAGAGAGCAGTTTCGGAACGTCGCCGGAAAGGCACGCGGACAGCGCGATCAGCCCCTCGGAATACTTGCGCAACAGCGCATAATCCACGCGCGGCTTGTAGTAAAACCCGCGGATGAATCCCTCGGAGACCAGTTTGGTGAGGTTTTGATAGCCTGTTTGGTTTTCGCACAGGAGCACCAGGTGGCTGTATTCCCTCGCGACGCTCGTCTTTTCGTCCATATCGGGGCACACATACACCTCGCAGCCGATCACGGGGTGGATATTCCGCTTTAATGCCTCCTGGTAAAACTCCACCACGCCATACATCACGCCATGGTCGGTGATTGCACATGCATCCATACCCATGTCTCGGATCGTATCGAGCAGTTTTGGGATCATGCATGCGCCGTCAAGCAGCGAATACTGCGTATGCAGGTGGAGATGCGTGAACACAAATTGTCCCTCCCTGTCAAAAAAGCGGGGCGACAGAAGCTGTCTACCCCGCATGGATGGTATTCAAATATCAGAACTTCAAAGCGTTCAGCTTGATGCCGGGGCCCATCGTGCTCGTCAGAACGGCAGAACGGATATAGGTACCCTTGGCGGCAGCGGGCTTCGCCTTGATGATCGCGTCCATCAGCGTCTTGAGGTTTTCCCCAAGCTTTTCATCCTCGAACTTCGCCTTGCCGATCGGGCAGTGGATGATCGCGGTCTTGTCCACGCGGTACTCCACCTTGCCCGCCTTGGTGTCGGTGACGGCCTTGGCGATGTCCATGGTGACGGTGCCGGTCTTCGGGTTCGGCATGAGCCCCTTGGGGCCCAGTACGCGGCCGAGGCGGCCCAGCATGCCCATCATGTCGGGCGTGGCGATCAGCACGTCAAAGCCGAACCAGCCGCCCTGAATCTTCGCGATCATGTCTTCCGCGCCGACGAAATCGGCGCCCGCGTCTTCCGCTTCCTTTGCCTTGTCGGCCTTGGCGATGACGAGCACGGTCTTGGTCCTGCCGGTGCCGTTCGGGAGAACGACTGTGCCGCGAACCTGCTGGTCTGCGTGGCGCGGGTCGATGCCCAGACGCACGTGCAGCTCGATGGTCTCGTCGAATTTCGCCTTCGCGGTCTGCTTCACCAGCGCGATGGCCTCTTCGGGATCATACTGCTTCGTCCTGTCGAACAGCTTCAGGCTGTCGGTATAATTTTTTCCCCTTTTCATCTCAAAAAACCTCCTCGTGGTGTTAGCGGCGCAATGTCCTCCCACGTTTGTCGAAATGGAATCAGTCGACCACCACGACGCCCATGGAGCGCGCGGTACCTGCGATCATGCTCATGGCGGCTTCGATGGAAGCGGCGTTCAGATCCGGCATCTTGAGCTCGGCGATCTCGCGAATCTGCGCCTTGGTGATGTTGCCGACCTTCTCCTTGTTGGGATTGCCGGAGGCGGTCTCGATCTTGCACGCCTTCTTGATCAAAACGGCTGCCGGGAGCGTCTTGGTGATGAAGGTGAAGGTGCGGTCCTGATACACGGTGATGACGACCGGGATGACCAGGCCGACCTGCTTTGCGGTGCGATCATTGAATTCCTTGCAGAATCCGGGGATGTTCACGCCGTGCTGACCCAGCGCAGGGCCGATGGGCGGCGCAGGATTTGCCTTGCCTGCGTTCACCTGCAGCTTGATCACAGCTGTGACTTTCTTTGCCATTGGGGTATCCTCCTCTACTCATTGTGGTGTCGCGGAACTTTGTTCCTCCCACTGCTGAAACCTCCCGTGCGGGAGGGGTTCAGTCTTCCTGACGAATCACTTCGTCCAGCGCAAGCTCGACTTCGACCTCGCGCTTCATCAGATTGACGATGACGATCACCTTCTGCGCGGCGCGATCGACGGATGCCACCTTCGCGGTGAAATTCTCGAACGTGCCCGCAAGAATGCGAACCTGATCGCCCTCCTGAATATCGATCCGGGTGACGGATTGGTTTTCGCCGATGGCGGCGAAATCCTCTTCGGACAACGGAAGCGGCTTGCTCCCCGGGCCCACAAAGCCCGTCACGCCGCGCGTGTTGCGCACGATGTACCAGGTTTCGTTCGTCATGACCATCTTGACCATGACGTAGCCCGGCAGCAGCTTGTGCTCCACGATCTTGCGCTTGTTGTTTCGGATCTCCTCAACCTTTTCCACGGGGATTCTGACCTCCTGGATCAGATCCTGCAGGCCGTTGTTCTCCACAGATTTGTCAAGGTTGGCTTTGACCTTGTTTTCGTACCCGGAATAGGTATGCACGACATACCATCGGGCTTCGTTCTCTGGCATAGCGTCTCTCCTGCTCTCTTAGGTACCGACGATAAGGGAAACGAGCCATCCGGAAGCGCCGTCGATCAGCCCGATCAAAACGCCCATTACAAGCATGAACACCAATACGACGATCGTATAGTTCACAAGGTCCTCCTTGGAAGGCCAGGTGACCTTCTTCAGCTCGGCGAACATGTCCTTGAATGCGCGGAAAATGCGCAGCCCGAGCTTCTTGAAGAACCCGAAGAACTTCTGCACGAAGTTCTCCTTCGCCTTTTTGTCCTGAATTTCGGCTCCTTTTGCCATCATGATTCACCATCCTTCGTTCGTTTCGCGAGTTTCCTTGCGCGAAGCGCGTTTCCCGCGGACGTGGGGGTACCTGCCCGTCCCGCAGGAGTTGCGAAGCTCTTCGGCGCGCCCTTATCTCCGCAAAGATGCGGGCACAACGCAGCCCTCCGCAAAGGATCCGCTCTGTTCGGCACGCCGCACTCCGCTTAGCGGGTTTCCCTGTGCGAAGTGTGCTTCTTGCAGAAACGGCAGTACTTGCTCATTTCCAACCGATCCGGATCGTTCTTTTTGTTCTTGAAGGTGTTGTAGTTGCGCTGCTTGCATTCGCTGCACGCCAGCGTAATTTTTACACGCTTGTCCGATGCCACTGTTGACACCTCCTGCTCTGCAAAGTAAACCCCGGAAAACAGCACTCAAAGAAATGCCCAAACGGGGCATCGTTACTATTCTCGCACAGAACGGGGCGTTTGTCAAGCCCCGTTTCGGAAATTAACACGGCGCGCGCTATGCCCGCCTTTCTTTCCGGAATATTGATTCGGCCTTTAACCCGAACCCCCTTGACAATCTTCCCATAAAATATGTATACTTGTTTGGTCAAAGGGAGTAACCGGTTCCCAGAATCGCGGGAATGGCCTTTCCGTCAGCACGGTTTCATACCCGGAACGGCTCCCCGGCCTCTTCGGTCGGGCGGTGAGACTTTGCCCCGGCAGCTATGGGGGAAGTCTATTTTTTTGACTTCCACCCAATAATTTAGGAGGGTTTGTATGCAGGAATTACTCTCGGAAATCACCTGGCAGTCGCTTCTCATGCTGGCAATCGGCGGCACACTCATCTACCTCGCGATCACAAGGGACATGGAGCCGACGCTGCTTCTCCCCATGGGCTTCGGAACGATCCTCGTGAACCTCCCCTTTGCGAAGAACGCGGCGATCGAAACGCTTTTTAACGCGGGCATCGCGAACGAGCTGTTCCCGCTGCTGCTCTTCATCGGCATCGGCGCGATGATGGACTTCGGGCCCCTGCTCGAGAATCCGAAGCTCATGCTCTTCGGCGCGGCGGCGCAGGCGGGCATCTTCCTGACGCTGATCATCGCAAGGCTCTTGGGTTTCGAACTTGCCGACGCCGCATCCATCGCGATCATCGGCGCGGCGGACGGCCCCACCTCCATCTATGTCGCAAACCACTTTAATTCGCAGTATCAGGGCGCGATCATGGTCGCCGCCTATTCATATATGGCGCTCGTTCCGATCATCCAGCCGCCGGTCATACGGCTTTTGACCACCAGAAAAGAGCGCCTCATCCGCATGGAATACAGGCATTCCAACGTCACCAAGCGCAAGCGCATCCTCTTCCCCATCATCGTGACGCTCATCGCGGGCACCATCGCGCCGGAATCGGCGGAGCTGATCGGCTTTTTGATGTTCGGCAACCTCATCCGCGAGTGCGGCGTGCTCAACAACCTCTCTGAGACCGCGCAGCACACGCTCGCAAACCTCATCACCCTGCTGTTGGGCCTCACCGTGGCATATAAGATGCAGGCATCCCTGTTCGTGACACCCGCGACGCTCGTCATCATCGCGCTGGGCCTTGTCGCCTTCATTCTGGATACGGCGGGCGGTGTATTGTTCGCGAAGTTCATGAACCTGTTCCTCAGGAACAAGGTCAATCCCATGATCGGCGCGGCGGGCATCTCGGCATTCCCCATGTCCTCCCGCGTGATCCACAAGCTCGGCAGGCAGGAGGATCCGGACAACTTCCTCCTCATGCACGCGGCGGGCTGCAACGTATCAGGGCAGATCATGTCCGTCGTCGCCGGCGGCATCCTGATTGCCATCGTGGAGCGCCTCTTGGGCATGTGATCGATGTTCCCCGCATAAGGAGGGCGTACCCCATGCGCCGTAAATGGAGGGTCACCTTCAATTCCCCCGCAGTCATCGGGTTTGCCGCGCTCTGCTTCGCAGCACAGATTCTGTCCGTGCTGACGGGCGGCGCGGCAAACCGCCTTGTTTTCAGCGTCTATCGCGCGCCGTTATCTCTCCTTGCGTGCGTCAGATGCTTTGCGCACGTCTTGGGGCATGCCGATTGGAGTCACCTCCTCGGCAACATGATGTACCTTCTGATTTTGGGGCCCATGCTCGAAGAAAAATACGGTACGAAGCGCGTTATCATCGTCATGCTGGCGACCGCGTTCGTGATCGGCATACTAAACATCGCCCTCTTTCCGGGTACAGCACTTTTGGGCGCGAGCGGCATCGTGTTTGCGATGATCCTCCTCTCCTCCTTCGCGAGCGCAAAGGACGGAGAGATCCCGATCACGTTCCTGCTCGTGGCGGTGCTCTACATCGGCGAGCAGGCGCTTTCGATCTTTCAGGCGCGGGACAACATTTCGCAGATGGCGCACATCGCGGGCGGCGCGGTGGGGAGCGTTTTCGGCTTCTTTTTGCCGAAGGGAAGGATAAAGCCATGAAGGATAAGGGCTATATGCGGCTTTTGATCCTGTACGCCATGTACTTCATCCCGCTCGGCGCTTCGAGCTATACCGCCGTGTTTCTCGGCGGCAGGGGCATGACGAACGCGCAGATCGGCATCCTCTCGAGCATCCCGCCGCTGATCGCGCTCACCGTGCAGCCGCTGTGGGGCATGGCGAGCGACCGCGCGCACTACAAAAGAAGCGTGCTCTCCGTTTGCTTTTTTCTTTCCGCCGCCGCTTCCCTCTGGGTGGACCGCGCATACGCCTTCATCCCCCTCATGCTTGCGATGACGGGCTTCAACGCCGCCGCGCAGGGGCTCATGCCCATTTCCACGTCCATCTGCATGGAGTACACGCAGGGTTCGAGGCACGGCTTCGGTCCCATCCGCCTGGCGGGATCCATATCCTATCAGCTCGTCGTGCTGCTTCTCGGCTTCATCCTCTCGGAGGGCATGCCGAATCTGTATCGCATCATGAGTATATTGTATATCGCGTGCGGCCTGTACGCACTCCTTGCACCGCCCGTTCGCGGTTACCAATATGCGGAGCAAAAGGTGAGCCCGTTTGCCGTCCTGAAGGACAGGCGCATTCTGTTTCTCTTCTCCATGACCTTTTGCGGCAAGGCGGCGAGCATATATTCCGTATCGTTTTACAACAAATACGCGCAGGAGCTTTTCGGGAGCAATTCGGCGATGTCGGTTCTGGCGTTCCTCGCGGTGCTCCCGGAGATTCCGTTCCTCATGGTCTCCAACCGCATCATGAGAAAATTCCGCGTCACCACTTGGGCACTGATCGGCTTTGGCTTGACCGCGTTGCGCTTTCTCGGCATCGCATCGGCGAGGTCGTTTTGGCTGATGACGCTGCTGCAGATTCCGCAGGTAGCCGTCATGGCGTGCTTTGAGTTTTACCCTTCGCTGTATCTCAACTCCATCGTCGATAAGAAGCTGCGCAGCTCCGTGCAATCCGTCTCCACGCTCGTGACGTTCGGGCTGACACAGCTGAGCGGCTCCCTCCTCGGCGGTTTCCTCGCGGATACGTACGGAATTCAGACCGGATTTTTGGTATACGGCCTCTTTCTTCTGGCCGCGATCGCGGTCTACTTCGTCCCCGCGCGCAACATGAACATGGTGTGGGAGGATTAAAAGTCTTACAACCACTGCTTTGAAAAAACGGGCTTTCGCCCGCTTTTTTATCTATACGCTTCCCACAGATCGCCGTGTAGCTTCCGTCGCCACGGGAACATCTTTGCAGATTCCCGCGTGGGGTAGACGCGGTTCGTGAGCAACACGACCCAGAACCCCGTCTCCGGCTCGACCATCATGCTCGTTCCCGTGAACCCTGTATGCCCGAAACAGGTATCCGGCACCCTGTCGCTGAAAAAGCACAGTTCCGTGCCCGCGATCTGAAAGCCGAGCCCCCTGTGTTCCTCCTGCCCCTTCGTATAGTTGTGGATCGCCTTCTTCATCGTCTCGCGCCGCAGATAGCCATTTCCCATGCCGGATAGCATTTTGGCAAAGCGCATCCCGTCTGTGAGCGGCATGAATACGCCCGCGTTTCCCGAATTGCCGCCCAGAAAGCGCGCGTTTTCGTCGTGTACGACGCCGATTATGGGTTTTCCCGTACTTGGGTCGATCTCCGTCGCCGCGCAGATGCTGCCCGCATCCGGGCAATAAGAGGTTTCCGCCATGCCGAGCGGCTCGAATACGCGCTCCTTTGCGAGCACCCTGAGCGGCTTTCCGAACCGCCTTTCGAGCATCTTGCCGAACGTGATGTAGCCCATACACGAATAAATTGGCACAGTGCCGGGCTTTTCCGCGAGCGGATGGCGCAAAAGCAAAGGCAGCGCCTCCTCGGGCGAATCGAGCATTTGATCCATGCGAAAATGGGCTTCAAAGCCCGCCGTGTGCGTCATCAGCATTTGGACGGTGATGTCCCGCTTGTCCTGCGGCGCCTCCGGCAGAAAATCGCCTATCGTTTCGTCGAGCGACAGCGTCCCGTCCTCCAGCGCCCTGAGCGCGATCATCGTGGGGCCCAGTATTTTGGAAAGGGATGCCATGTCAAATTTCGTATGTTCGTTAGTCGGCGCGTCCTCGGGCAGCGGGGCGTGTCCAACGCAGATCGAGCCGAATACATCGTCCTTTACTCCTACCGCCGCACAACCCGCGGTAAAAATGCCTTCGTTTATTCCCTGCCGCAGCGCGTCCTCTAAAATCCTCTCCGGCGTCATGCCGCTTCCTCCTTTGTTTTTTTCCCATTATACCACAAAAAGTGCCGTATTGCAGAATTTTTTATATCATTGCGGCAAAGGGTAAGCCCGATCGCTTCATGATCGGGCTTGGTTTGAAAATGTCTGTGCGTATGTCTGCGAAACCCTATCGCTTTATTGCGTGCGCACCCGCCTTGCCTTGCGTAAAGATGAACGCCGCATATATCGCGGTCAGCGGCGCGACCACTACCAAGCCGAAACTTCCGACGATCGTATTGACAATGGGGCCCGCTACATATTTCAGGTTGATTACGTCGAGGATCGGCGTACCCTGCCCTGCGAAATACATCAGCATGGACAGGTAGTTGCCCGAGTAGGCGAGCATGAGCGTCGTGGTCATCGTTCCGAGCACGCCGCGCCCGATCAGCATCCCGCTTTTCAAAAGCGCGGCGCGGGAAATGTCCGGCTTGTGGTAGCAGATTTCTTCACAGGACACCGCGATATCGATGCTTAAATCCATAAGGGCACCGGAATTTGCCAGAAACACCATGCCGATATACAGGTTTTTCGGGTCCAGCGTGAGCGAAGACTGCGACAGGAGCGGCACGAGATAGGGGGCATCGCCGCCGTCGAGCTTGAACAGGTTTGTGAGCAAAATCGCCGACACGCAGGTGATGATCGTGCCCGAAAGCGAACCCAACACCGCCACGGCGCAGCGCCGCGTCCAGCCCGCGACCAGCAGATCGATTACGGTGGTCAGGATGACGACGGTAATCAGGGACGCCCACATGGGATCGATGCCCCGAAGCAGCAGCGGAATCAATACCTTCCAGACGATGATTCCCGTTCCTGCCAGAGAAATTAACGTGCCGCATCCTATGACGCCCGCGAACAATATGAGTGCCAGCGCCAGCACGCCGAACGCGCCCAACGTCAGCTCCGTGCGCTGATGGTCGATCAGCGTGACCGACAGCCCTTTGGCGGTTGTCTGTACCATGGCGCGCACGATGTCGCCGGGTTCATAGAGCTTGTCCTTGTCCAGCGCGGAATTGAGATAGTTCGTCGCGGATACGGTCTCTCCCCGATGCTCGCCGGTCAAAATCGTCACCGAACAGTTCTGCGTTCCGGAATATACGATGCCGATCGGGTACAGGGCGCTGTTGTCCACGGCATTCACGCGCACTTTTTCGCGCGGAATGGAAGATGTCACGTTGGGGACGGCATCCGGCAGCAGGCATAAGAACCCGCAAACCACGAGCATGACCAGGCAAAAAATCCAATTGCTCTTATGTTTTATCATATGCTATCCTCATAAGCAAGGCCGTCACGTTGTGTGACGGCCTTGCTGGCAGTCTATCGTTGATTGTTACTTACTTGCTGAGTTTCATGGCATCCATGGTGCGAACGAAGATGTCGGTGTTGTCGTACAACCCGCCGAAAGCTTCCGCACCGACGCCCGCTGCGTACACGGGAATCTGGAGTCCGGTGTGAGAGTAAGAGGTGTAGGACAGGCCTGCCTTGTTGTTGATGATGTGCGATACCGCCATGGACAGCGGTTCGTAGCCGCCGTAGAGGTACTCTTCCTTCTCGCCGATTACGCGCTCGTCCTTGTTCTTCATGCTCAGCTCGTAAGCCGCCTGAATCTTTGAGAGTTCTTCCTCGGTGAGGGTGAGATCCTGCTCGGCCTTCGTGGTCAGGCCGTAGTATTTTTCGATCTCCGCGAGCGCATCTTCAAAGGAGGCGCCGTTCTCGCGCAGGGTGGTGATTATCTTGTCGAAATCAGTGTAGGAGATCTTCTGGTTCTCCAAGAAGGCGAAGTGGGTGTCGTACGCGGTCGTAGCGAAGCCGATGGTCATGCCGCCCGTCTCGTGGTCGGCGGTGACGATGATCAGCGTCTCTTCGGGATGGTTGGCTGCGAAGTCCACCGCAACCTGCACGGCGTCGGCGAAGGCGATGGTCTCGTGGATGCTGGTCGCAGCGTCATTGGCGTGGCAGGACCAGTCGATCTTGCCGCCTTCACACATCATGAAGAAGCCGTTGTCGTTGTCGAGCACGTTGATGCCGGCGGTGACGAACTCGGCCAGGGACAGGACGTCCTGTCCTTCGCCTTCCATGCGGACGCGGTCGATCTCGTACGGCAGGGACTGGGAATCCTGCAGGGTCGGGCTGATGGCCAGCACGCGGCCGGATTCCGCATTCAGGTTGCGAATCGCTTCGTTGTCATTCACATACGTCCAACCGTTCGCGGCGGCGATGTCAAACAGGTTCTCCTGCGTGGTGGTTTCGCCGGTCTCCGCGTTGGTGGATTTGCCGTCGGGATTGAGGAATCCGCCGCCGGCGAAGAAATCCAGCGTGGTGCCGGTCAGGCCCTGCACGGCGATGTCATAATACTTCTTGCGGCTTTCGACCTTGGCGTAGTACGCGGCGGGCGTCGCATGGTCGAGGGAGACGCTGGAGATGACGCCGATCTTCATGCCGGCTTCCTTGGCGTACTCGGTGACGAGCTTGAAGGATTCCGTCTTGTCGATGTTGTAGTTGATGACGCCGGAGAGCGTCTTCTCACCGGACGCCATGGAGGTGGCGGTGGAAGCGGAGTCCGGGCAGAAGGAGGTGGCGTCGTAGGTCGTCACCATGCCCAGGCAGTCAAAGTCGGTAAAGGAAAGCTGCGCGGGCGTGGGCATTTCCGCATCCGGGTTCTCCAGCGAGCCGATGTAGTACTGCGTCGCGGTAACCTGCGGGTTGCCCATGCCGTCGCCGATGAACATGAACACGTACTTGGGCGCGACGGAGGCGTCGCCTTCCGCCAGCACCGGTACGGCCGCCAGCAACAGGCAGCAAATCATTAGGATCGATAGGAACTTCTTCATAGTCTTCACTCCTTTTTTGTGGTCGTTTGCAGTATAGCGGACAATTATTCGATTCAAATACGGCCGCGTTTAATTCGTCGTAAAACAGAAATTCCTGTGCCATGGCTTTTGCGCGCACAAAAAAAGAAGCCGTCGCGATTTCCGCAGCCATCGCGACGGCCCAAATCTTCCGTCAAATATGTCGATTTTTAACCAAAAGCAGCCTTCCCTCGCGCACGACTGCCTCCGCCGTTTCGCCCGGGAGCACCTCGTTGCTGATGCCGTACTGATATTCGCAAGATATTTCCGCATTTTCCAGCGGGTATTTTGCGCGTCGAATGCTCACGCCCTTTGCTTTCCCCGAAATGTTGAGGAGCGAAAAGCAGGCGTAGCTGTCGCATATATAGGCGGGCACATTCGATACGATTTCCATCTCGGAATAGTCGTCGACGATGAGCCCCTTTTTTCCGAGCGAATCGAGATACAAAAGAATCGAAAGATTGCCGAGGGTGTGATCCAATCGTCCGCCGACGACGCCGAAGAGCAAAAAATCTTCAAACCCCCTGCGGAGCGCTTCCTTCACCGCGAACACTGTGTCCGTATCGTCCTTTTCGCGTGGCAGCACGATGGTTTCGATATCGAGATGCGGCTTTTCGTGCGAATCGAAATCGCCGACAATGAGGTTCGGCACTGCTCTGAGGCCTTCCATGTGCCGCAACCCGCCGTCGCAGAAGATGAAATACTCATTTCCTTTGAGATATTCGCGTACATCCGCATAGTTTTTTATTTCCGCGCCGCCGACGATGACGCATCGCACATATGCCGTTTCAGCCATGTATTTCCCCTCACGATACATACACATTTCCATGCGGATAGTATACCATAAAAACCGTCTCTTTGCAGGGATTTCTCGTTTTCTGTCGAATATATATTAAAGAACACATCCGATTTGGGAGGGAATTCGCATGACGATTCAGGAATTGGTTTCTCAAATGACGCTCGAGGAAAAGGCGGGCATGTGCTCGGGAAAGGATACGTGGCACCTAAAGGGGATACAGCGCCTGAACATCCCCTCCGTCTGCGTGACGGACGGGCCGCACGGCCTAAGGAAGCAGCAGGAGGGCGGCGACCACTTGGGAATCGGCGGCAGCGTGCCCGCGACCGCGTTTCCGACCGCTGCGGCGCTCGCCTCGTCGTTTGACAGGGCGCTGGTCGAAAGGGTCGGGCGCGCGATCGGCGAAGAATGCCAGAAGGAAAATGTCGCCGTGGTCTTGGGCCCCGGCGCGAACATCAAGAGGTCGCCGCTGTGTGGTCGCAACTTCGAGTACTTCAGCGAGGACCCGCTTTTGTCCGGCGAAATGGCAGCCGCGCACATTCGCGGCGTACAGTCGCGGGGCGTGGGCACGTCGCTCAAGCACTATTGCATGAACAACCAGGAGACCTGCCGCCTGTCGAGCAACTCCGTCGCGGACGAGCGCACCATGCGCGAGATTTACCTCGCGAGCTTTGAGTTTGCCGTCAAGGGCGGAAAGCCCTGGACGGTCATGTGCAGCTACAACCGCGTCAACGGCACATATGCCTGCGAAAATCCCTTTATCCTGACACAGGTGCTGCGCGACGAATGGGGGTTTGACGGCTATGTCGTGACCGACTGGGGCGCGATGCACGACAAGGTGGAGTCCATCAAGGCAGGGCTCGAACTGCAGATGCCTGGCCCCGTTCCCGATGACGACCAAATCCTCGTGGACGCGGTCAAAAACGGCGATCTGGACGAGGAAATCCTCGACCGCGCCGTGGAGCGCATCCTGAACATTACTTTCCGCGCCTGCGAAAGGCACATAGAGGACGCGACCTTCTCCACAGAGGAGCACGACAGGATCGCGCGCGAAACGGAAGCCGACTGCGCGGTGCTGCTCAAGAATCCGGGCATTCTGCCGCTTGCAAGGGGCGCGAACATCGCCATCCTCGGCCCCTTCGCGAAGACGCCGCGCTATCAGGGCGGCGGCAGCAGCCACATCAATCCCCTGAAGGTCACGACCGCCCTGGACGCGGTCGGCGAATATACCGACCGCTGCGCCTACGCCGAAGCCTACCGCCTGGATGGCACGGCGGATGCGCAACTCATGGAAGAAGCGCTCGCCGCGTGCGAAGGCAAAGATGCCATCGTCCTGTTCGCAGGGCTTCCCGATGCGTTCGAGTCCGAAGGGTACGACAGGACGCACATCTTCCTCCCCGAAAACCAAGTGGCGCTCATCGCGGCGCTCCTGGAGACGCGCGTACCTCTCTGCGTCGTGCTCGCGAACGGCTCGCCCGTCTTCGTGCCGTATGCGGACGCGCCCTATGCGCTGCTCGAAAGCTATCTGGGCGGGCAGGCGTCCGGCGGCGCGGTCATGGACGTGCTGTTTGGCAAGGTCAACCCCTCGGGTCGCCTCGCGGAGACCTTCCCGCGCGACCTTGCGCACAACCCTTCGTATCTCAACTTCGCGGGCGAGCACGATGTCGAATACAGGGAGGGCGTGTTCGTCGGCTACCGTTATTATGTGACCAAGCGCATCCCGACGCTGTTCCCGTTCGGCTTTGGGTTGAGCTATACGTCGTTCGAGTATTCCAATCTGCGCCTCGACAGGACGCATATGCGGGCGGACGAAGTGCTGAACGTCTCGGTCGACGTAACGAATACGGGGAAATGCAAGGGTAAAGAAGTCGTCCAACTCTACGTACGCCCCGTTTCGTCCACCGTCATGCGCCCCGTGCTCGAACTGCGCGGCTTTGACAAGGTAGAGCTTGAGCAGGGCGAGACGAAGACGGTCTCCTTCGCGCTCGGCATGCGCGCGTTCGCGTATTGGGAGACAGCGCTTTCGGACTGGCACGTCGAGGGCGGCACCTATGAAATCCTGATCGCGAAAAACTGCGAGGATATCGCGCTCTGTGCACCCGTGGAAATCGAACAGATTCGGAGCATCCCCATCGTATACACGATGAATTCCCCGCTCTCCGACGTCATAAAGCACCCGCAGGGCAAGGCATTCGTCGAGAAGATGGTGTACGGCTTTATGCAGAGCACCGTCGGCGAAGGTGGCGGAGGCGGCATGGGGCTGGATGCCGAAGGTATGTTCAAGATGGTAGCAAGCATTCCCCTTCGCGCGATGGTCGGCTTCTCGCGCGGCGCGTTCACCAAGGAGCAGGCACAATCCCTCATCGACATGCTCAACGCCTGATAGAATATGCTGAAACAGCTCGTACAAAAGCGTGAAAAGCTCGTCATCGGGCTCATGAGCGGCACGAGCGCGGATGGCATGGATGCCGCGCTCGTGCGGATCGAGGGCTGCGGAACGGATACGAAGGCAGCGCTCGTCGCCTTTGCATCCGTCCCGTATGACGACGCCTTTCGCAATGAAATCCTACGCCTCGCATCCGGCGATAAGGGCGGCTCGCGCGATCTGTGCCTATTCAATTTCCTCTTTGGGCGGTACGCGCTGGATGCCTGTTTTGCCGTGTGCGAAAAGGCGGGCGTTTCGCCCAAGGACATCGACCTCGTCGGGAGCCACGGGCAGACGCTATGGCACGCGCCCGAAGATACGCCGTATTTGGGGCATTCCGTAAGGGGAACGCTGCAGCTTGGGGAAGCGTCCGTCGTCGCGGAGGAGTTGTGCTGCCCCGTCGTGAGCGATTTTCGCGTGCGCGATGTCGCAGCAGGCGGGCTCGGCGCGCCGCTCGTTCCGTATGCGGAATACCTGCTCTACCGAAGACCGGACAAGACCGTAGCCCTGCAAAACATCGGCGGCATCGGAAACATCACGATCCTGCCCAAGAGCTGCGCACGGGAAGATGTATACGCCTTTGACACGGGGCCGGGCAATATGACAATCGACCAAGTCGTCTCCCGCATCACGGACGGCAAGATGCGCTTCGATAAAGACGGCGCGATCGCGAAAACGGGCGCAATCTCCCAACCGCTTTTGCGCTATCTGGAGGACGATCCCTATCTTTCACTTCCGCCGCCTAAGACCACGGGGCGCGAGGCATACGGCGCGGAATATACGGAGAATCTCATGCGCCGTGCGGCGCTTTTGTGCGTCCGCGAAGAGGACATCGTTTCGACCGTCACGGATTTCACCGCGCTGTGCATTGAAAGGGCGCTTTGCGAGCATTGCCCGGACAAGCCCGATGTGCTGATCGTAGGCGGGGGCGGCGCATACAACCCGTATCTCATGGGGCGGCTCAGGGCGCGCCTTTCCACGCCCGTATTGACCAACGAAGAAATCGGCTTTGACGGTGCCGCGAAAGAAGCGGTGGCATTTGCCATTCTTGCAAACGAGTGCGTACACGAAAAGTGCGGCAATATGCCGTCTGTCACGGGCGCGGCGCACCCCGTCGTGCTCGGAAAGATTACAGTATAAGAAACAGAGCCGGCGCGGAAAAGATACATCCGCGTCGGCTCCTTTGGCGAATGCCCGCGCCTTGTTCAGCGCGTCTGCCCATTGCCCGTGATGACGTACTTGTACCCGCAAAGCTCCTCCAGCCCCAAGGGGCCCCTCGCGTGGAGCTTTTGGGTCGATATGCCCATCTCACAGCCCAATCCGAATTCGCCGCCGTCCGTAAAGCGCGTGGAAGCGTTCACGTAGACCGCCGCCGAATCGACGCTTTCCGCGAAATACCGCGCCGTTTCGGCATTTTCCGTGACGATCGCCTCCGAATGCCCCGTGGAGTGCGCCGCGATATGGTCCACAGCCTCCCAAACGTCCCCCACGACCTTGACAGCCAGAATATAGTCTAAAAACTCCGTGTCGAAATCATCGGCAGATGCGGGCGTCCCCGCGACGATCTGCGCCGCTTCGGGGCAGAGCCTGAGTTCGACCTTTTGAAGTCGATCCTTCATTTTCGGCAGGAACCGCTCCGCGATGTCCCTGTGTACGAGGCATACCTCCGCCGCGTTGCACACAGACGGCCTGCTGCACTTGGCATTTTCCATGATCGCAAGCGCCTTCTCCATATCCGCATCTTTATCTATATACACGTGGCAGATGCCCGTCCCCGTCTCGAGCACGGGCACTTTTGCGTTGTCCACGCACGCGCGGATGAGCCCCTTGCCCCCGCGCGGAATCAACAGATCGACATAGCCGCGCGCGTTCATCAGTTCCAAAGAAGAAGCCCTCGTGGTGTCCTCCACGAGAAACAGCGCGTCCTCGGGCAGCCCCGTCCGCACCAGCCCCTCTTTCATCGCGCGAACGATCGCCTTTGCCGAGCCGTGCGCCTCCTTGCCCGCGCGCAAAACGCACGCGCTTCCCGCCTTGATCGCAAGCGCTGCGGCATCGCTCGTGACGTTCGGGCGCGATTCGTAGATAATCGCGATCACGCCCATGGGGACGGATATTTTTTCGATGACAAGACCGTTAGGTCTTTCCGTCTTTCGCAGAGATATGCCGCACGGATCGGGCAGGCGCGAAACCTGCAATATACCCTCCGCCATTGCGGAGATGCGCGCGTCGTTCAATAGCAGCCTGTCGAGCATGACATCCCCGATCGTTTCACGCGCCGCTTCCGCGTCCTTTGCGTTTGCCGCGAGGATATCGTCCTTTGCGTCCAAAATCGCCTGCGCCATATACGTCAGGGCGCTGTTCTTTGTCTCCGTGTCGGCAGAAGCCATGAGCCGCTTCGCGCGCTTTGCGTGGGCGAGCATTTCCGTCGTCGTCACAGTCTATCCCTCCAATTCTCGATTATAAGAGCATTTCCGCGTGTCGGCATGCGTGGCAGCACATGTTGATCGCAACCGGCATCCCCGCGATGTGCGTAGGTTTTGTTTCTATCTGCACCTTGAGGCAGGTCGTCCTGCCGCCGAGCCCCGCAGGGCCCACGCCGCATCGGTTGATTTCCCGAAGGAGTCTGTCTTCCAGCGCGGCGTATCGCGCATCGGGGTTGGAAACGTCGATCGGGCGCGTCAGCGCGCGCTTTGCTATGATCGCCGCCTGCTCCATCGTGCCGCCGATCCCCATGCCCACGATTACGGGCGGGCACGGATTGGGTCCCGCCCGCTCCACGGTCTCACGCGCAAAGCGCACGATGCCCTCCTCGCCGTCCGAAGGCGAAAACATCCGCACGGCGGACATATTTTCGCTGCCGAAGCCCTTAGGCGCGACCTCGATGCGGATCCTGTCGCCGGAGACGATGTCGAAGTGGATCACGGCGGGGGTATTGTCTCCCGTATTGACGCGGTCGTAGAGGGGATCGCACACGACGCTCTTTCGGAGATACCCGCTTCGGTACGCGCGGCGCACGCCCTCGTCGATCGCATCCCGTATGCCGCCGCCCGTAACGCGCACATCCTGCCCGATCTCGAAAAACACCACGGCGATGCCCGTGTCCTGACAAATCGCGATGCGCTCGCGTTCGGCGATGGCATAATTCTCCAACAGCTGTGAGAGCACGGCCTTGCCCGCCTCCGATTCGCCCTCCGCGCGACGCGCAGCGCCTACCGCGCACCGAATGTCCTCGCCGATTTGGTAGTTCGCCTGCAAAAAGAGCGCATCCACGGCAGATGTGATCCGCTCCGCCTCCACAACGCGCATGTTCGGTCTCCCCCGTCAAAAAGTCTTTCCGAGGATATTATATCCGCTTTGCGCGCCGCCGTCAAGGCGCAATGCTTTGCCGCAAGCGCCCCGCATGTCCACAAAATAACAAGCCTTCTCCCCCATTTTTATGGAAACGTGGTATACTATTTGCAATAGAGACAAAGGAATGATGGAACATGACGATACTTTACCTCGCGGCGGGCTATGCCACGCGCCTCTACCCCCTGACGAAGGATTTCCCCAAGCCCCTGCTCAAAATCGGCGATAAGACGATCCTTTCGCACCTCGCGGACGACATCGAAGCCTCCGCAGAAATCGCAAAGCGCGTGATCGTCACCAACAGCGCCTTTGCGCCATTTTTCAGGGGCTGGGCGTCCGCGCGGGAAGAGGATTACATCGTCTGCGACGACGGTACGACCTCCAACGAAACGCGCCTTGGCGCCGTGCGCGACATCCTGTTCGCGATAGAAAATGCCGCTATCGACGACGACCTTTTCATCCTTGCGGGTGACAACGTGCTCGACTTTTCGCTCACCGAGCTCCTTTCCTACGCGAAGGAAAAGGGTACGAGCTGCGTCATGCGCTTTTTCCAGACCGAGCGCGAAAAATTGCGCAAAACCGGCGTCGCAGTCGTTGACGAAAATGGCCGCATCCTTTCCATGGAGGAGAAGCCTGCAGAACCAAAGTCCAACTGGTGTATCCCGCCGTTTTACTTTCTTTCCCGAAACGACCTTCCGCTCGTCAAAGCGGCGATTGCGGACGGCTGCAGCACGGATGCGCCCGGGAGCTTCATCGCGTGGCTCGCGGCGCACGCGCCCGTCTATGCCATGGAGATGCCGGGCAGGCGGTTCGACATCGGAGACATCGAAAGCTATCGCGACGCGCAGGAGCACTATCGCGGAATCACCGCATTCGGAAAGAGCGCGCGCCGCCCCGTAAATATCGACCTTTCCGGCTGCTCCGTTTTGGTGACAGGCGGCGCGGGCTTCATCGGGAGCAACGTCATCCTGCGCCTGCTCGCCGAGGGGAAAGCGAAATCCATCGTAAACGTCGATTGCCTCAACAACTATTACGATCCTGCGCTCAAGGCGTACCGCCTGCGCGAAATCGATGCGCGCACGGGAAATATCCCCTATGCATTCCTTCAGGGTGATGTATCGGACAAGCAGTTCATACTGTCCCTGTTTGAACGGCACCGGTTCGACGTCGTTATCCACCTCGCAGCGCAGGCGGGCGTGCGCCATTCCATCGAAAACCCGGATGCGTATATCGAAAGCAACGTCGTGGGCTTTTACAACATTTTGGAGGCGGCGCGGCGCTATCCCGTGAAGCACCTCATCTACGCCTCCTCCTCTAGCGTATATGGCGGAAACACCAAGGTGCCCTTTTCGACGGACGACAACGTGGACAACCCCGTGTCGCTCTATGCTGCGACGAAAAAATCGAACGAACTCTTTGCGAGCGCGTACTCCAAGCTGTACGGCATTCCCGCGACGGGCTTGCGGTTTTTCACCGTTTACGGCGCGGCGGGGCGCCCCGACATGGCGTACTTCGGCTTCACGAACGCGCTCGTAAAGGGCGAAACCATCTCCATATTCAACTACGGAAACTGCAAGCGCGATTTCACCTATGTGGACGACATCGTTTCCGGCGTGCTCGCGGTCGCTGAGCGCGCGCCGAGCGGGCACAAGGTGTACAACATCGGCGGCGGAAGGCCTGAAAACCTGTTGGATTTTGTGCGCATTCTATGCGAGGAACTGATTGCCGCGGGCGTTTTGCCGCGCGATTTCGACCTTTCCGCGCACCAGAAATTCCTTCCTATGCAGAAGGGCGATGTGCCCGTAACCTACGCAGATTCCTCCGCATTGGAGCGCGACTGCGGGTTCACGCCGCGCGTGCCGCTTCGCGATGGGCTTCGCGCGTTCGCGAAATGGTATAAGGCGTTTTATATGGGGTAAACGGATTTCCTCGCGGATGTCAAAACGTGTTTTTGCGCATTTTGAGGAGCCTCGCGCAATCCTGCCGATAGAACAGGAGATTCGCCGCCGCACAAATCGCAAGCGCGATGACCGCCGTCAGCACGGAGCACAGCACCCATGTTTTGTAATTCGCGATGGAAAAAAACTCCGTAACCTTCATCCCCGCAAAACACACCGCCAAAAACGCCGCGGCGTTGATCGATGTGCGCTTCCAAAAGAGGGATGTGCTTCGGTTCAAAATCCTACGTGAAAGATAGAGCACATAGTAGATCAATCGGAATGCCGTTGCCAAAACGGTTCCGATGGCGACCCCCACGAGCCCGAACTTCGATACCAAAAGCATAGACAGAATAACATTGATCGCCGCCTCGCCGTAGGCGGCGAGCTGCGTCTCCCGAAAGTGCCCGGCAGCGATGACCGCGGAATGATAGGGCATCCTAAGACAGTACAAGAGCGACGATAGAACCATGAGCAGCGCGAACAGCGGCACATCGTAATTGGCATCCGATATGCTCGCCGTGTAGATGCGCACGAACGGCAGGATCATGACCATGGTGACGGAAAACAGCGTCACCGCCACAAAAGAGATGAGCGTATCGTACATGCCAAAGGTCGCATCGAGGCGCGCATGCTCCTTTTTGGCGAGCATATCTCCAAACAGCGCCTCCATACCTGCGGTAAAAGAAGCCGTGAAATTCTGAATATTTCCCACAATCATGTAATACACCGAATACACCGCAACGGCCTTGAGGTTTGAAAAAAGCGTGAGGATGACGATATCGGTATTCGTATGCAGAAAATACGCAATGTGCTGCCCGAGGCCGCTCCATTTCTGCGTCAGATACGTCTTCCCACTCTTCGGAACGCCGTGCAGGCGATAATTGTGCCGCACATACAGCATGAGCGCGACGGGCTTTATCGCAAAGACGAGGCTGCTTACGAGTTTTACGACGATGATGTTGCATCCCTTGGAAATGAGCAGGACGACCATCGCAGCATTTACGACTGTCCCCGCGATGTTTACGAGGTTTGTGACATACGATTTTTGCGCCGCCTGCAGCAAGATGGCGTTGGATACGCCGATAAAATATTGGCCGAATGTCGATATACTGATTGCGATTACGAGCAGGAATGTGCTCGTCCAGTCTAAAATCTCCACCCTGGAGATCGCCTTGAAGGAGCATGCGAGTATCAGGACGTACGCAAGGAATATATACGCTACGATTTTGAAAAAGCGCCTGATCTCCGCCATGATGGCGCTTATGGTCTCGTCGTCGCCGTCCGCAAGCGGTTTATACAAAACGGCGCGCGCAACGCCGCCGATGCCGCCCTCCAACAGCACGACATAAGACAAAAACTGCGCGATCGAGGCGGTCGCGCCATATACCTCGGAGCCGAACGAGTCCAGCATCAGCTTGGGAACGATGATGCCGCATACCATCGTGACGATCTGGCAGCACAGGGATACGACTATGTTTTTCTTTGCCCGATGGATTCGTGTATCAATACTCATATTATTTCATATGTCCAATGCTACTTTTCATTTTATCCTTCGTCGCTGCCGCAAGGCGATGCGCTTTGCCCGCCCATGCTATACAGCAGTATTTTCTCTCGTAGAGCCACGTGCTGAGCAGCATATCTCTCTCGGAAAGCAGGTCTCGATCCATATTCCGATATGCTTTTCTGAAATAGTCGTCTTCCGACATCTCGCGGAGGATATCCTCGGGTATCGCATCCGAACATACCAACATCCGCTTCAGGCAATCGATCCAGCCGCGCACCTCGCGCGCATAATGCTTCGCATGAAGCGTCCCCAAGCCCCATATATCGATATACTTTTCCATCTCCATATGGACTGCTTTTATCGACCGATGTCTTTTGGGGTTATACGCATGGCTGATGCTGTCCTGCCGAATCCTGTAATAGTATAGGTTTTGATCGAGGTGACATACCTTTTTTGCGTTCGTCGTCACGGGCAGGGAAAGCAGCAAATCCTCCCCCTGACTGACATCAAAGTCGCGGTATGCATCCGGTATCGTCGCAAGGAGATTCCCTTTCACGGCTTTCAACGCAATCTGATTCAACGTGCTCGTTGTAATCATCACCTCATAAAGCGCTGCCTTTGATCCGCCTTCGAAGCACTGACCGTCTCCAAATCGGTAATTCTGAAATCTTCTGCGAAAATCCGCGGAGGTCGAAGCGTTGAAGAAGATCATATCGCATCCCGTTTCCAGAAACCTTTTGTGCAGGCAGTCCAGAGCGTCGTACCTGATATAATCGTCCGAATCGACAGACAGGCATACATCGCCCAAAGCAGCCCGAATCCCGCAAAGCCTCGCGCGCAGCAAGCCCTGATTTTCGTTATGAATCACGCGCACCTTCTCGGGGAATCGCTCCTGGTAGCGGTCGCATATCGTTCCGCTGCCGTCCGTCGAACCGTCATCGACCAAAATGATTTCAAAATTCGGATAGGATTGGCGCAGGATGGACTCGATACATTCTCCTACGTATACTTCTACATTATACACGGGAATCATTATGCTGAAAGTCATCATACCATCCTCCGGGTTCGGTTGGGTCTATCCAAATTCCGCCGCATTTACACCGCCGCTGCAGGTGGCGAAGGTTCCGAACCGCCGTCCTTCTCGGTAAAAATACTATAGCATCTCCTCCGATGTTCTGTCAAGGCGGACGTCGAAAAAGTCCACGAAAATATGCCCTTGCTGAAGCTCTGAAAAACGCTTGCAATGCCACACAAAGTGTGATAAAATCGATACAGTACAGAATGTATAAGGAGGAATTTTTCATGGCAAACAACGCGGACAAGGTTCTCAGTCAGTTTACCCAGTCGTTTGACGACGACAACAAAGTCGATACCTCCCGTAAGCTGAAGGTCGGCATCATCGGCACCGGCTGGATCGCGGAGTCTCACATCCAGAGTTTCAAGAATATGCCCGATGCCGAGATCGTCGCGGCGGCGGATCTGATCCCCGGCAAGGCGGAAGCCTTCATGAAGCGCTTTGGCGTCGAGGGCGTTCGCTTCTATCCCAGCCACAAAGAGCTGATCGACGCCGAAAAAGACTTGGATGCGGTCTCCATATGCACGTACAACAGCGCGCACGCCGAGCCCACCATCTACGCGTTGGAGCACGGCGTACACGTGCTGCTCGAAAAGCCCTTCACCGTGACGCTCGAAGAGGCGGTCGAGGTGTGCAAGGCCGAAAAGAAGAGCGGCAAGGTGCTCTCCATCGGCTTCCAGCCGCGCGGCGACGAAAACATGAAGATGATCAAGAAGATCGTCGAGAGCGGCGCGCTGGGCGAAGTGTATTACATCCAGACCGGCGGCGGTCGTCGCCGCGGCATCCCGAACAGCACCTTCATCGAAAAGTCCACCGGCGGCATCGGCGCGCTGG
Source organism: Christensenellales bacterium (assembly GCA_050946115.1). Taxonomy (GTDB): domain Bacteria; phylum Bacillota; class Clostridia; order Christensenellales; family Aristaeellaceae; genus CAYFRC01. The sequence goes on along the minus strand of JBMNUF010000010.1, from coordinate 25,803 downwards.
GCGACATCGGCTGCTATTCGCTGGATATGGTGCTCAACGCCATCGGCTATCCGAAGCCGCTGACGGTCTCCGGCTATAAGAGCGATTTCTTCGGCACCAACCCCGAATACGCCACGCCCGACCGCTTCCACACCGCAGAGGAAAACGCGAAGCGCTTCTCCGTGGACGATTTCGCAGCGGCGTTCATTCGCCTCGAGGGCGGGATCGTTCTCGACTTCCGCATCGCATGGGCTATGCACTTGGACACCCCAGGCGATACCATCATCATGGGCAAAAAGGCCTCCCTGCGCATCCCCTCCACCGACTGCTGGAACGGCACCGTCGGCGGCGAGATGACCCTGTATACGGACGTTGCGGGCGCGCAGATCGAGACCAAGTTCCCCATCATCCCCTCCACCGGCTCCCTGTTCGACAAGAAGATTCGCTCCTTCTTGGATGCTGTGAAGTACAATCAGCCCGCGCCGGTTCCGACGAGCCAGATTTTGTACAATCAGGCGATCATCGACGGCATCTATAAGAGCGCGGAGCTCGGCCGCGAGATTGCGATCGAAATCCCCGAAATCTAATCTCATAAGAAATTCGCTGCGGACGTCCTTTGTGGGCGTCCGCGGTTTTAAGGAGTGTACAGGATGAAGTACTACGGTATTCAGATGTATTCCCTGCGCGACATCACGCCAAAGGACATGGAGGGCGCGCTCAGGAAGGTCTCCGAAATGGGCTACAAGTGCGTGGAGTTCGCGGGTTTCTTCGACTATCCGGCAGAGAAAATCGTCTCCATGCTCGAAAAATACGGCCTAACCATATCGGGCACGCACACGGGGCTCAACGAAGTTTGGGACAATTACGACGCGGTCGTCGCCTATCATAAGGCGATCGGCAACCCGAACATCATCATCCCCGGGCACGACCTGCGCGACCAGGCGAAGATCGACGAATTCATCGCCAAGGCGAATTACCTGCAGCTGCGCCTCGCAAGGGACGGCATCCGCCTCGGCTATCACAACCATGCGCACGAGTTCATCCCGAATACGGACGGCTCCATGATCCACGACCAGTTGGTATACCGCACCTCGCTCGAATTGCAAATCGATACCTACTGGGCGTATGTCGGCATGAAGCATCCCGTGGAACTGATGGAGCGCCTGAAGGATCGCATCCGCGTGATCCACATCAAGGACGGCGACGAAGCCGGAAAAGGCAAGCCGCTGGGCATGGGCACCGCCCCCGTCGCGGACGTGTACAAAAAGGCCGTCGAGATGGGCATCCCGATGGTGGTCGAGTCCGAGACGCTCACGCCCGACGGCGCGACGGAAGCCAAAATCTGCATCGACTATCTCTTCTCGCTTGAAAAGTAAGGCCCAAAAACGGCTGCGGCGCTTCCGATTCCATTCACGGAAGCGCCGTCTTTTTGCATCGCGCTACAGCGACCTGACGATCTCCCCGTCGCCCGCGCGGAGCGCCTCGACGAGATCGCGCGTGTCGCGCAGCGGATGGGAAAACCGCATCGCCCCGCTGCGCACTTCTTCTGCCCTGTGCGCATCGGCGCCCGCCGTTTGGATCAATCGGTGTTTTTTTGCGAACGCAAGTGCCTTTTTGTCGAACGACGGATCCATATGCTCTGCGTTAAACACCTCGATCGCCTCCACCGCATGGGGATCGGGATCGAATTTGGGGATGTAGTACGCCTCGCGGAACGGATGCGCATGGATGACGAACCCGCCCGCCTTTCGGACGAGGGACAGGTACGTATCCTTGTCTGCGGTATCAATATCGGGATGCGCAAGCAAGAACTCTTCATCGAGCCCGTATGTCAGGTATTCGGGGCCGTCCGTAAAGGTTTCCCACGCTTTGAGGACGATGAGCCCGATCTTGTCGCCCTCTTTCTTCGCCGCGCGGTAGCCGCGAAACAGATATTCCACGCGCTCGCGATAGGGCAGGTCGCGCGGGCAGCCGATGTTGGCGTTTAAGAAATGGTCGGTGATCGCGATCATGTCGTAGCCCGCAGCCTTGCACGCGCGCACCATCGAAACGGCGTCGTCCACGCCGCAAGCGCTGGTCTCCGAGGTGTGCATGTGCAGCTGCACCGTGAATTTTCCGCCCGTCATATACTGCCCGTCCTTTCCGGAAGCCGTATCAGATCGCCCAAATGCTCCTCAAAGGCGCGCGGGCGGAAGACTTCCATGCCGAATCCGTGAAAAAACGTCATTTCCCCGAAATAGACCCTGTCGTCCACGACGTACAGATCCACGCGGATGTGCGGAATGCCCTCGGAGAGCTTTCGCGCGACATCCAGCATTTCTAAAAGGCACTTGGGCTTTTCGACGGTGCCTTCATAGGGCGGGTGGCGGTTGAACATGTCCTGCCTGTTCCATTGCGTATCGTAGAAGTTGCGCCTGTGCCCCGTATAGCGCTCCGCGTCCACGATGATGTATTTCGGTTCGCCCCCGAAGCACAGAATCTTGTAGTCGTAGGGCACCTTGCCCTCCGCATCGCCCAGGAATTCCTCGACGATGATGCGTGGCGCGATGCCGAGATAGGGCCACTCGCGGCTCAGGGGGTACCAGGAGCGCTTCATCCAGTTGCGGAGCTTTTCCGTCGCCTCGCACGTATCGAGCACGGATTTGTCGCGGCAGATGATGTTGGAGGAGGAGCCGTGCGTGCATTTCACGACGAACCGCTCGGGCAGTGCATTCCAATCGATGTCCTCCGCGCTTTCCGCAGTGGCAAGCAGGGGGATGAGGTACTTCTCCCCTACCTTCTCCTTCACATAGTCTCGCACGGCGAGCTTATCCACATAGCGCGGATACTCCGGTTTGCGGTCGTAGAGCTTGATCCACTGCAGTTTTTCGTTGTACAGCCTCGGGTGCTTCAGGTTGAGCAGCCGCCCCAAGTGCAGAAAATACTGCACCATCAAAAACGGTACGTCCGGAAGCCATGCCAACAGCCCCCGCCGCGCGAGCGCGTCGAACACGTCCGAAAGATACAATCTCGCGCGCTCCATCATGTGAGCTTCTCCAAAGAGGCGGCAAGGCGGCGCAGCGTCTCGTCTTTGCCCAACAGGTACGCCATTTCAAACGCGCCACCGGGTGTGGATTCTTTGCCGGTGATCGCGATGCGCAGCGGCCAAAGCACCTGCCCCGTCTTCATGCCCGAGGAAGCGACGCACGCCATGGTGCCGTCGCGCAGCGCATCCTCCGTCCAGTCGGTGATGTTTTCCAAAACTGGCTTTACAACTTCGAGCGCCTTTTTGGCGATCTCGGGATTGGTCTTCATTTTTTTGTGGGCGTACAGGGCGCTGTCGAATTCCGGCATTTCTACAAAGAAATCGATCATCTCGGGAATCCGCGAGAGCACCTCCGTGCGGGACTGCAAAAGCTCCGCGAGCCGCTTATAATCAAAATCGTCCCTGCCGATGGCTTTTTTGAACCACGGCAGCGCCTTTTCGTAGTAGACTTCGGGCGCGAGCTTTCGCATATACTCGCCGTTCATCCATGTGAGCTTGTTGATGTCGAAGATGGAGGGCGACTTGGAGAGCCCCTTGATGTCAAAAGCCTCCGTCAGTTCCTCCAGCGTGAAGAACTCGCGGTCGTCGGACGGACTCCACCCGAGCAGTGCCAGATAGTTCATGATCGCCTCGTCCAGATAGCCCATGCTGCGCAAATCTTCAAACGTCGGGTCGCCGTGGCGCTTGGAGAGTTTTCGCTGCGCGTCGCGCATGACGGGCGTTACGTGGATGTACTGCGGCGGCGTCCAGCCAAAGGCCTCATACAGCAGGTTGTATTTCGGCGCGGAGGAAAGGTATTCCGTGCCGCGCACGACGTGCGTGATGCCCATCAAATGGTCGTCGACGACGTTTGCGAAATTGTATGTCGGCAGCCCGTCCGCCTTGATGAGCACGTTGTCGTCGAGCGTCTTGCATTCGACTTCGATATGCCCGTACAGCATGTCGTCAAAGCCGGCGACGCCCTCCAAAGGAATGTTCTGGCGGATGACATACGATTCGCCCGATGCGATCCGCTGCGCGATTTCCTCTTTGGAAAGGTGCAGGCAGTGTTTGTCGTATTTGAAGGTCTCGCCCCGCGCTTCCGCATCCGCGCGCGCCTCGTCGAGCCGCTCCTTCGTGCAGAAGCAGTAGTACGCCGCGCCCGTCTCAATGAGCTTTTTGGCGTACTCCATGTACAAAGGCTTTCGCTCGGACTGGATGTACGGGCCGAAATCGCCGCCCTTGTCGGGGCCTTCGTCATAATGGAGACCAACCTGCTTTAAGGTGGAATAGATCAGCTCGATAGCGCCCGGCACCTCGCGCTCCTGATCGGTGTCCTCGATGCGCAAAATAAAGGTGCCGCCGCTGTGTTTGGCGATGAGATAGGTGAAAAGCGCCGTCCTGAGATTGCCCACGTGCATATAGCCCGTGGGACTCGGCGCAAATCGCGTGCGAACCATTGGCATTTGCCTCCCGATTTACTGTTCTGTGAATGCGTCCCATGGGATGTCCACGGGCGCGCCGCGCGAAATAATGTCGTCCACGTGCATGAGCAGCGGATAGTCCTCCGTGCGCACGAGGCCCCTTTCCGCAAGGATGCGGATGGATTTCGCGGTTCTGGATGCGATGACGACCGATTCGAGCGTGACGCCCGAAAGTTCATTCATCGCCTCATCAAAGCTCAGCCCGCGCCCGAGCAGCGTACCGATCCTGCGCGTCCTGCCGCCGAAGATGGTGACGTACAGGTCACCCGCGCCGAAGACGATGTTTTCGTCCCCGCCGCCCACAAGCGCGAGCAGGCGCCGCATTTCCTTCACGGACTGCCCGAAGAGCGCCGCCTGCGCGTTGTAATGCTCCGTGCAGCCGATGCCGCACTGCTTTTCCGCAAGGCCTACCGCCAACGAGACGCCCAGCGCATAGGCGTTTTTCATCGCCACGGCGCACTCCACGCCCACGACGTCCGTCGAAACGCGGATGTGGTAATAGTCCGTCTTCAAAAGGCTGCGGATGTATTTTAAGGTTTCGAGGTCATCTCCGCAAAACGCAACCGTCGTCTGGTGTCTGTCGGCGAGCTCATAGCTCGTGCAGGGGCCGCCGATCGCGTTGAGGGAAAGGCGCTTGCCCTCGGGCAGCCTGTCCTTGAGGAGTACGGGAAACGGCACGAGCCGCCCGTTCTCCATGACCTCCATGCCCTTTGTGACGCTGATGACGGGGACGCTTTCGGGGATGCGCGGAAGCATCTCCTGCGCGAACCAGTCCACGCCGAAGCTCGATACGCCGTTGATGTACAGGTCCATGCCGTCCATTGCGCGATCGACCTCGTCAAACGTGTAGCAGCGGATTTTTTCGGGGAGCCTGCGGTGCATCTTGGGGTGTTCGCCCGTCGCCCTAATGGCGCGGATGATGTCGTCATCCAAGGGCGTTCCCACGAGGCGCACCTCGTGCCCGTTGTCGGTTGCCGGAACGGACATGGCAGAGCCCATCATGCCCGCGCCGACGATGGTAATGACAGCCATGTTATACCTCCAAATTCTGCCCTAAGATCGAGAACGCCTCTACGCGCTCCTTGAGGCAGGGGTATTTTTCCGCCGTTTCTTTTGAAAACAGCCCGTTTCCGGGATGCCCCGTGCTGCGCCACTCGTGCGCGATAAGCGCCCACATCGCATCGTACAGGTTCGCGAAGGCGGGGTCGCGCTGCGCCATGCACACAAAGGACTGGCGCGGGGAGTTGATGTCCTCGCCGCTGATCTGGAAAAAGCTTTTTGTCTCGCAGATCGCGCGGAGCCTGTCGAGCTGCTGCCGCGTGTTGCGCGAGGGCATGTAGGTGATTGCGCGGAAGCCCAGTTCCTTCAGGCAATCCGTCAATTCGTCCAGATAGTCATCCTCGAATTTCTGCGCGCGCTTATCGCCCGTTACGGAATCGCCCACATCCCCCAAATACGCATATGCCGAGATCGCACCGATTTTTTCGGAAAGCGCGAGCACTTCCTTTACGTCGGGGCATTCGTCCGTTGCGTCGATGTAGAATTTCGCGATGAGTTCGGACTTGATCCAGCCCAAAAGGTCGTACATCGCGTGGGGATTCGATTCGTCCAGGAGGTAGTTTTCGATCTTTGCGGAGATCGGAAGCCGCAGCTCCTCCTTGATGAAGGAAATCAGCTTTTCCCCGCCGCCGGTCGCGCGCAAGAGCGCCTCCGCGAGCGCGCGGGAGATGTGCCGCTCCGTCACGGAACCGCCCAAGGCGTAATTGGAAAGCGGCAGCACGTCGCGCTCGAAATCGAGCGCAATGCCGTATTTCCCGAGCAGGCCGTTGACGGACGAAATCATCTTTTTATTGCGCTCGTTGCGGAAAGCCCTGTAGGGGGCAAAGAAATCGTTCAGCTCGCGCGCCTTGTCGTGCGGTACGCCGTGCAGCGCCATGTAGGCGACGCCGGACTGGTCGGGGTTGTTGATGCGGCGGTCGCCAAAGGGCGTGTTTTTCATGCTCACGCGGCATTCCAGCCCGATGGTGCCCGCCATGCCCGCGATGTTGCAGGCCTCCAGGAACTCCTCGGCACCCGCGATGGAATCGTGGTCCATGAGGCCGCAGGTGCAAAGCCCCGCCTGCCGCGCGAACCATACCGCCGCCGCAGGCGAATAGGGCGAAAAGGAATACGTCGTATGGATGTGGTTGTTCACGTCGCGCCCCACGGTGCCGCGCGGCGTATCGGCGACGAGCTTTTTGAGGTTCTGCAGCCCGTCTTCCGCGTTCAGAAGGCGCAGCGCCTCCTCGCGCGAAATCGCAGCGGACATTATTCAAGCCCTCCGAGAGCCGTCAGGATGTTGGCGCGCCCCTCGGGGATCGCCATCAGGCAGTCCTCAACGCCCTCGAATTCGAGCGAGAGCCACTTGTCGTAGCCCGCGTTTTTGAGAAGCTGCAGGCAGCCCTTGATGTCCACCTGCCCATGACCCGCGACCGCGCCGCGCAAGAAATTGCCGCCGCGGGTATCGAACCAGCCCGCGTTGGGCTTGCCCTGTGCCTTCGTGCGCACGTGGAAATCCTTCACATGGGCGTGCACCGCGTACGGCGCGCCGACCGCAACCGCGTGCATGGGTTCCTCGTCCGCGCAGAGGAAATTGCCGATGTCCACGAGCCAGCCGAAATTGGGATGCTTTACCGTATCGACGATCGCCTTCACGCGATCGGAATCCTGCGCGTAATAGCCGTGGTTTTCGATCATGGTGTGTATGCCGAGCCCTGCGGCGAACTCCGTCACCTTGCGGTAGCCCTCCGCGATGCGGGGCAGCGCATACCAAAAATCGACGGGCTTTCCGTCCGCGTCCACGCCCCTCGCGGCATCGTGCCGCATGAGCGGCGCGCCGAGCAGCGCCGCGATCTCCACATGCTTATGCAGGCGCTTCACTTCCTCGTCCACGTCGTTGCGCAGGAAATCCGCGCCCACGAGATACGAAACGATCGGAATGCCGTATTCCTTGGACTGTTCGCGCAGCTTTTGCGCCATGGCGCGCATTTCCTCTATGGAGAGCTGCTGTTCGGTGATTTCCACGCCTTCGAAGCCAAATTCCTTGGCCTTCGGGATGACATCCATAAGCGTCATGCGCCCGTCGCGCAGGGCACCGGAAAAGCTGTAGGAGCTGACTGCAAGTTTCATGAGAAAATCCCCCTTCGATTCTTTTTATGCCATTATAGTATACCACGTTCCGATGTGCGTTTCAATCGCAGGTTGTGTGAATTGTCAAAGCTTGCGAACCATATGGTATTCGTTTTTGAGCGTTCCGTCCTTCAGGCGGAAGGCGTTCGGATGCACGCCGACGATGCGAAAGCCCATTTTCTCGTACAGATGCCGCCCCCTGTCATTGCCCTCCATGAACTGAAGCTCTGCCTGTAAAAGGTGCTCCCGCGTACTCGCGATGGAAAGCATCTCCTCGAAAAGGCGCGTGCCGATGCCTAAGTTCCAATATTCCTTCCTGAGTGCGATGGCGATGGTTGCCCTGTGGCGCGTTTTGATGGCGGTGTGGAACTGAATTTCGCAGTTCCCCGCGATGCGCCCCTCCACGAGGCACACGAGCATCGCGATGTTCTCGTTTTCCGCCATGTCCTTGAGAAACTTCCGCTCGAACTCCACTGTGTACTTCGCGCATTCCTCGGGATAGCGCATGATGAAATCCGTCTCGCCCGCGGAGGCAACGAGGTATTCTATCATGCCCTCCGCGTCTTCTTCGCGCGGACTGCGCAGCACCGCTTCCCTTCCGTCCTTCAGAAAAAACCGTTTCTCTTCCACAAACATCGCTATTCCTCCTCTATAAATATAAAGAAACTGCAAACGGCATCCGCTACAGGTTTCGCCGTTCGCAAAACCGATCCGGTACACGCGATATGCGCATTGTCAAAGCTCACGAATCATGAGGTATTCGTTTTTGAGCGTTCCGTCCTTCAGGCGGAGGGCGTCCGGATGCACTCCCGCGATGCGAAAGCCCATTTTCTCGTACAGATGCCGCCCCCTGTCATTGCCCTCCGTGAATTGAAGCTCCAGTTGCAAAAGGTGCTCCCGCTTTTTTGTGATGGAAAGCATCTCTTCAAAAAGGCGCGTGCCGATGCCCAGGTTCCAATATTCCTTCATGAGCGCAATGCCAATGGTTGCCCTGTGCTGCGTCTTGATAGCAGTGTGGAACTGAATTTTGCAGTATCCCGCGATGCGCCCTTCCACGAGGCACACGAGCATCGCGATGTTCTCGTTTTCCGCCATGTCTTTGAGAAACTTTCGCTCGAACTCCACTGTGTACTTCGCGCATTCCTCGGGATCGCGTATGAGAAAATCCGTCTCGCCCGCAGTGGCAACGAGGCATTCGAGCATGCCCTCCGCATCTTCTTCGCGCGGACTGCGCAGCACCGCTTCCCTTCCGTCCTTCAGGAAAAAGCGTTTCTCTTCCACATACATCGCTATTCCTCCTCTACGAACCAACCCGGGCGCAGCATTTGGTATCCGCGATAGGTTTCGTCGGTCGTAAAGCCCATTTGGTACATGCGAAATATCGCCGCCTGATTCTTCGGCATCCACTGTTCCGGGTAGGAATAGCGGTAGGTCATGCCGATTCTGCGCATGACGGCGCCGCTCTTCGGGTTTTCCCTGTCGTGCGTCGCGGTGACAAAGGGCAGCCCCATCTCCTTCGCAACATCCAAAACGGCTCTCGCCGCCTCCGTCGCGATCCCCTTACCCCAAAAGGCGCGGCGGAGCCCGTAACCGAAGTCGTGCGCGTCCCCGGGGCTTATGTGGATATAGCCTGCAATCTCCCCCGTATCTCTAAGGCAGATGAGATACCTGCAGGCATTCTCCCACGAAAGGGATGCCTCCCACAGTTCGCGGTAGATTTTTTTCATATCGTCTATATTGTTCGCGGGGAGAATCGGAACAAAGCGCAGGGCGTCCGCGTCCGAATACATCGGAAACATCGCCTCGCAATCCGCCGGATATGCCCTTCGCAAAAGGAGTCTCTCCGTCGCAATTTCGCGCATATACCCATCCCCTCCCAGTCTTTCCTGCACTATACCGCCTTTTGCGGAGACTTTCAACGGAACGATTGTTAATTCGCAACAGACATGTCGAGAATTGTACAAAACCTTGAACATAAATTTTATATTTCAGGATGGAATATGGCTTGTCAAAGCCGCTTCTATGCGCTATAATACCTTGACATTACCACCCCGAACTCTTAGGAGGAGTCGATATGAAATACGTGAAATGCCCGCGCTGCGAGCTGAATTATATCACGGAGTCCGAAAAGCTGTGTTCCGTGTGCCGCAAAGAGGTTAGCGGCGAAACGGAACAGGACGATATTGCGGAACTCTGCTCCGAATGCGGCGAAAACCCCGTCGTGTCCGGAAGCGAACTGTGCCTGAATTGCCTGAAGGAGCTCGCACATCGCATGCAAACGGATGTGCCCGACGACGCGCTCGGCGCGGACGGGCGAAAACTGGAGATCGCCTGCGTATCCGGCATGGATGAAATGGTCGAGCTGGATATCGAGGACGGCATAGACGATGCGGGATATAAAGAGGTACCGCTCGACGAGGATGACGAGGACGACGAAGACGAGGACGAAAATTGAGGATTTTTGCGATCGGCGACCTGCATCTTTCGGACGGCGACAAGCCGATGGATGTGTTCGGCGAAATTTGGACGGACCATTTTGCGCGCATCGCACAGGATCTGCGCGCACGCGCTGCGGCGGAAGACGTGATTCTCCTGCCGGGCGATTTCAGCTGGGCCATGCGGCTTGAGGACGCGACGCGACACCTTGCACTTCTCGCGACGTTTCCCGGCAACAAAATCCTCGTTCGCGGCAACCACGACTATTGGTGGAGCAGCATTCAGCGCGTGCGCGAGGCGCTGCCGCCCAATTGCTTCGCGCTGCAAAACGATGCGCTGCGCATCGGAGACGTCGTCTTCGCCGGTACGCGCGGCTGGCTGCTCCCCTACGAATCCACGGCGGAGGACGACCGCAAAATCTATCGGCGCGAGGTGCTGCGGCTGGAGCTCTCGCTCAAGGCGGCGCGCCGCATTTCCGAAGAACTCCCACTGGTCGTCATGATGCACTATCCCCCGCTCACAAGGGAACACCGCCAAACGGACTTTACCCGCCTTTTGACGCAATATCGCGCCCACACGCTCGTATACGGGCATCTGCACGGGCAGGCACTGCACAGTGCGTTTCACGGGGAGACAGACGGGGTGCAATACGTCAACGTTTCCGCCGACGGCATCGGCTTTACCGCGCTGGAAATTCCATTGGAATGCTGAAAACGCCTTCGGGCGTTTTTTCTTTGGGCGATTTTCCACAATATTCCTTTTCTTTCCTATATTTTATGGTATAATGGAAGCCAGTGGAGGGATGGCATGAAGCCGAAAATCATCGTCATCGGGGGGACGAATGCCTCCGGAAAGAGCGCGCTGGGCGTTGCCCTCGCAGAAAAATACGGCGGCGAAATCGTCTCTGCGGATTCGCGGCAGGTGTTTCGCGGGCTGGATTTGGGAAGCGGCAAGATAACGCCCGAGGAAATGCGCCATGTGCCCCACCATCTGATCGACATCAGAGAGCCGAACGATTTTTTCAGCGTGCGCGACTTTCAAAAGCTCGCATATTCCGCGATCGACGGCATCCTCGCGCGCGGGCATTTGCCGTTTCTGGTCGGCGGCACGGGGCTGTATGTCGAAAGCATCACCAAGGGCTACGGCATGAGCGACACCCCGCCGGATTTGGAATACCGCGCGCATCTGGAGACCTTTGAGACGGATGCGCTGTACGAAATGCTCCTGAAGCTTCGCCCCGATACGACCGTGGACGGCAAGAATCGCAACCGCGTGATGCGCCTGCTCGAGAAAATTCACGACGGGGACGAGGGACCGGCCCCGAACGATCCGCGCTATGCCTGCCTCAAGCTCGGCGTGACGTGGGATAGAGAGACGCTGCGCGCGCGCATCGACGAGCGGCTCGAGAAACGGCTCGCGCAGGGCATGGTAGAAGAGGTGCAAACCCTCATCCACTCGGGTGCAACGGAGGAGTTCCTCTTAAAGCTCGGCCTCGAATACCGCTTTCTCACAAAATACCTTTCGGGCGAATACGAAACCTTAGATGAAATGAAGCAGCTCCTTTCCACAGCGATCAAGCAGTTCGCCAAGAGGCAGGAGATATGGTTTAAGCGCGACAAAGAAATACACTGGCTCGACATGGAAAACGCGCCGTTTGAAAGTGCGTGCGCCCTGATCGATGCCTTTATTGCGGGAGGAAGATAGCTATGCAATACGACATCATCATCATCGGCGCGGGTCCCGGCGGCATCTTCACGGCATACGAACTGGTCAAATCGAATCGGAGCCTGAAGATCGGCGTATTCGAGCTCGGAAAGACGCTCGGCAAGCGCAAATGCCCCATCGACGGTGTAAAAATCAAAAACTGCGTGAAGTGCCCCGTCTGCTCCATCATGAGCGGCTTCGGCGGCGCGGGCGCATTTTCCGACGGCAAATACAACATCACCAACGAATTCGGCGGGACGCTGTACGAATACATCGGGAAAAAGCGCGCGCTCGAACTCATGAACTATGTCGATACAATCAACCTAGCCCACGGCGGAGAGGGCACAAAGCTATACAGCACCGCGAACAGCGGCTTCAAAAAACTGTGCCTCGAAAACGGAATGTACCTTCTGGACGCACAGGTGCGCCATCTGGGCACGGACATCAACTACCTCGTGCTCGAAAGGCTGTACGAGTATCTCAAGGACAAGGTAGATTTTTACTTCGACACCGCAGTCGAGACCGTACGCTGCACCGATGGTGGCTTTGCCGTCGATACGGCAAGGGAGAACTACACCTGCGAGAAATGCGTCATCAGCGTCGGGCGCAGCGGCAGCAAGTGGATGGAGCGGGTGTGCGAAAGCCTGTCCATCCCCACCAAGTCGAACCGTGTGGACATCGGCGTGCGCGTGGAACTTCCGGCGGAGGTGTTCCGCCACCTGACCGATGCGCTCTATGAAAGCAAGATCGTCTACCGCACCAAGCAGTTTGAAGACCTGGTGCGCACGTTCTGCATGAACCCCTACGGCGTGGTCGTCAACGAAAATACCAATGGCATCGTCACCGTAAACGGCCACAGCTACGAGGACGAGAGCATGCACACGGAAAACACAAATTTCGCCCTGCTCGTGAGCAAGCATTTTTCCGAACCTTTCAAGGACAGCAACGGCTACGGCGAGAGCATCGCGCGGCTTTCCAACATGTTGGGCGGCGGCGTGATCGTGCAGCGCTTCGGCGACCTGATTCGCGGCAGGCGCAGCAACGACCACCGCATCGCGGGCAGCTTCGTCACGCCCACGCTCGCCGCGACGCCTGGCGACCTTTCCCTCGTAATCCCCAAGCGCATTTTGGACGGCATCATCGAGATGATCTACGCCTTGGATAAGGTCGCGCCCGGCACCGCGAACGACGACACACTTTTGTACGGCGTGGAAGTCAAGTTCTACAACATGGAAGTGGACATCGACGAACATTTGGAGACCAATCGCAAGGGGCTGTTCGTCATCGGCGACTGCTCCGGCGTGACCCATTCGCTTTCACACGCCTCGGCGAGCGGCGTGTACGTTGCACGGCACATCTTAGAGGAGACGGAGGTAAAGGCATGAACATTTTGTGCATCATCGATTTTCAGAACGACTTCATCACCGGCGCTTTAGGCTCTCTCGCGGCGAAAGCCGCCTACGACAAGGCCGAAACCTTTCTGAAGGCGCGCATTTCGGATTTCGGCGCGGTCTTCGTCACGCGCGACACGCACGAGAAGGACACGTACCTCGATAGCTACGAGGGGAAACGGCTTCCCGTCCCCCACTGCATCGCGGGCACCGAGGGGCACGAGATGCCGCTTCCGCTGCAGGAGATTTTGAAGGGTGCAAACGTCGTGCGCACGTTCGACAAGATTTCCTTCGGTGAACCCTTGATCGGGCAAGCCGTGGCCGATGTGTGCGACCCGACGCGCGACAAGCTGTTCCTCATGGGGCTGGATACGGACATCTGCGTCCTTTCAAACGCCATCCTCATCCGCGCATCGAATCCGGAGCTTCCCATGGCGGTATTTTCCGATCTCTGCGCGGGTTCCACCGAAGAAAGGCACGTTGCGGCGCTCAGCGCCATGCACAGCTGCTTTATCGACGGCATGCTATCCGACGAATTTTGAAGAGAGGAGACTTTGCCATGCGTTTCCCGCCGATCGTGCACGGGCTCAACGACGACGATCTGTACAAGAAGAACATGGGCGCGGTGTTCCTGTTTAAGCATTCCGATCTCTACGGCGAATACAAGTTTGTCTGCCGCAATGCAGATGTCGTCTTTACGGAGGAGATGTTCGAGGAGATTCAGGCGCAGATCGACTGCCTCTGCAACATGCGCTACACCGAGCAGGAACTTACGTACCTGCGCTCCATCCGCTACATCCCGAAAGGGTTTGTGGAATTTCTGCGGTTTTGGCACCCGATGCGCGACTACATCTCCTGTACGCGCACGGCGGACGGGAAGTTGGACATTTCCATCGAGGGGCCCCTGTTTTCCTGTATGCAGTTTGAGATCTACATCCTGGAAATCGTGAACGAGGTTTACTTCCGCATGTCCTACGACTACGACCGCCTCTTGGACAGCGCGCTCGAGCGCGCGGAGAAAAAGATTCGGCGCTTCGAGGACGGAACCTACTCCTTTTCTCTCACGGATTTCGGCACGAGAAGAAGGCTCTCCTACGACTGTCAGAGGCAAATCCTCTCCATGCTCCATTCCCGCCTCGGGAAAAACTACCTCGGAACCTCCAACGTCAGGCTTTCGGAGGAATTCGACACCAAGCCGCGCGGCACGCAGGCGCACGAATTCTTTCAGGTGTATCAGGGAATCCCATCCATCGCGCTCGCCTATACGAACCACTACGCCATGATAGACTGGTACGACGTGTTTCGCGGCGACAACGGCATCGCGCTCACGGATACCTTGACGACGCCCCTGTTCCTGCTCGATTTCGACAAGGCGATGGCGAGCACCTATGCGGGCGTGCGCCACGACAGCGGCGACCCGTTTACGTGGGGCGAGGAGATGATCCGACATTACGAAAAGCTCGGCATCGACCCCGCCTCGAAGAGCCTGTTTTTCAGCGACAGCCTCGATTTCGACAGGGCACAGAAGATCTGCGACCACTTTCGGGACAGGATCAACGTCTCCTTTGGCATCGGAACGTTCATCACCAACGACACCTTTGCGGAACCCCTCAACATCGTCATAAAGCTGCAGGCGGTGAACGGAAAGCCCGTCGCCAAGCTTTCGGACGACGAGGGAAAGACGCTCTGTCAGGACGCGGAATACCTCGCCTATCTGAAAGATGCGATCGCATACAGGCTGCGAAACGCATAAGACGACACCCGACTTATGGAAAAAGATGATACGAAAGGATGAGAACCAATGATCGATTTTAACCAGAAAAAGGGCTTTATTTGCGACATGGACGGCGTAATCTACCACGGGAACATGATTCTGCCGGGCGTCGAAGCCTTTATCCACTGGCTGAAGGAGGAGAAAAAAGAGTACCTGTTCCTGACGAATAACAGCGGCTACACGCCCAGAGAACTGAACCAGAAGCTGGCGCGCATGGGGCTGGACGTTCCGGAGGAACACTTCTATACCAGCGCGCTCGCGACGGCGTCCTTTTTGAAGGAACAGGCGCCGGGCTGTTCGGTGTATGCCATCGGTGAGGCAGGGCTGCTCAACGCCCTGTACGACGCGGGCATCACGATGAACGACGTGAACCCGGATTACG
Organism: Christensenellales bacterium; assembly: GCA_050946115.1. GTDB lineage: Bacteria > Bacillota > Clostridia > Christensenellales > Aristaeellaceae > CAYFRC01. The sequence goes on along the minus strand of JBMNUF010000010.1, from coordinate 10,481 downwards.
TCGTGGTCGGCGAGGGCAAGGCGTATTCGCTCAGCACGCTGACGAAGGCGACCAATCTGGTGCTTGCCGGCGCGAAGCTGATCGGCGCGAACTCCGACGTATCGGGCCCCATCGAAAACGGCATCGCTCCGGCTTGCAGGGCGCTGATCTCGCCCATCGAAATGGCGACCGGCACGCAGGCGTACTTCTGCGGCAAGCCCAACCCCCTGATGATGCGAAGCGGCCTGCGCATCCTGAACTGCCACTCCGCGGAGGCCGTGATGGTCGGTGACCGCATGGATACCGACATCGTATCCGGCTTGGAGAGCGGCATGGCGACGGTGCTCGTGCTGTCGGGCATCTCGACGCTCGATACGCTGAGCCAGTATGCCTATCGCCCGACGGTCGTGCTCAACGGCATCGGCGACATCGTCGAAGCGGCAATCTCCACCAAACAACCGCGTATCTGAATTTGACGCGGCACCGAATAACAAATACGGCACCGATACGAAGTGTTTTCGCTTTGTATCGGCGCCGTTTTTTTTGCATGGTTGTTTCGCTACGGGTTGCACCGCGCGCAGGGCTTGTACCCCATTTGGATCGCTTCTTCGCGCGAGGAGATATATACTCTGTTCTTCTCGCGCATCTCCGCTACCGACGGGCAGTTCGGGGCGTGAAAGCGCATGGTGTTCCTGTTTCCGACATATGCCGCCTCAATCGGCGCCTCCTTTGGTTCTTCGGGCTTTGGCGCTTCCTCGGCAGCTTCCTTCTCCGGCTCAGGCGTGCTTTGCGGAGAAAGCGTCGGCACTGGCGCTTCGGAGGGGTTTGCGCCCTGGTACAAGCCAAAGGCGTAAATCCCCCGTTCCACATAGCCCGTGTCCCAATAGGTCGCACCCTCGCCGTGCATCAGCCCGTCCCGCCAAAAGCCGATATAGTGCCACGAAACGCCCTCGTCGTTCACGGCGGTAAACAGGCCATAGCCCGAAGGGATGCCGTCCTGTATTTCGCCCGTATACAGCCCCGCCCGCGTATACTCCGCCGCAGACACCGTATATTCCATCCGAACGGCGCATTCCGCCCGCACGATACAGGGGACGAGCAAAAGGCACAGGAGGATGGCAAATACCCGTTTCATCGCGCGCCGAGCATAAACGCCCTGTAGCCCTTCGTGGCTTCGTATAGGTCGGCCTTGCTGATGATCTCATACGGCGCATGCATCGAAAGCACCGCGACGCCGCTGTCGATCACGTTCATGCCGTACAGGGCGCAGATATAGGCGATCGTCCCGCCGCCGCCGATGTCGACCTTGCCGAGCTCCGCCGTCTGAAACGCCACATTCGCATCGTCCATGAGCTTTCGGATGAGGGCGATGTATTCCGCGTTCGCGTCGTTGCTTCCGGATTTGCCGCGCGCGCCCGTGAATTTGTTGAAGCACACGCCGCGGCCCAAAAACGCCGCGTTCTTCTCCTCGAACGCGCTCGCGAACGTGGGGTCGTACCCCGCGCTCACGTCGCAGGAGAGCATGCAGCTGTTTCTGAGCGCGCGCCGCAGCAAGATGTCGCTGTAGTTTTCCTCCGTTAGCGCGATCAGCTCCGCCACGGCGCTTTCAAAGTAGTTCGCCTGCATGCCCGTCGCGCCGACGCTGCCGATTTCCTCCTTGTCCGCAAACAGGCAGCAGCAGGTGCGCTCGGGAACGCCTTCTATCGAAAAGAGCGCGTCCATCGCGGCGAAGGCGCAGGCGCGGTCGTCGTGCCCGTAGCCCAACAGCATCGAGCGGTCGAGCCCGAAATCGCGGCACTTGCCTGCTGGAACCGCCTCCAGTTCCGCGCTCAGGAAGTCCTCCTCGCAGATGTCGTATTTTTCCTTCAGGATCGAAAGGATCGTCTCCTTCACCGCGTCCTTTTCCGCATCGGCAGCGGGTCTTCCGCCGACGATGATGTCCAACTCCTCGCCCGTTACGTATTCGCTCGCCTTCTTGCTCATCGCATCGCCCGACAGGTGGATCAGAAGGTCGGTCACGCCCACGACCGGATCGCATTCGTCTTCGCCTATCACGATGTCGACGACGGTTCCGTCCTTCTTCGCGACCACGCCGTGCAGCGCGAGCGGTCGGGCGAGATAGAGGAACTTTTTGATGCCGCCGTAATAGTGCGTATCGAGATACGCGAGGTCGTTTTTCTCATACAGCGGGTTCTGCTTGATGTCCAAACGCGGTGAATCGACGTGCGCGCCGACGATGTTGATACCCTGCGTCATGGGCGCCTTTCCCATCAGAAAGAGCAGCACGGCCTTTCCCATCACGTTCACATATACGCCCTCGCCGGGCTTGGGAGATACGCCCTGCGCGATGCATTCATGCAGGTCGCGATAGCCCTTTTCCTCTGCCAGGGCGACCGCCTGCTTCACGCATTCGCGCTCCGTCTTGCCCGCGTCCAAGAACCGTCTGTAGGCGACCGCCGTCTTTTCGACAGCGGACAGTTCCTCCTCCGTGTAGGATTTCCATGCGTTTTTCCGTTCCATACTCCCTCAATCCTCTCCATATGTATTCTTCGCGATAGCGAAGCGATTCCCTTATTCTGTCGTAAACCACCTGTGTGTTCGGTCTTTACGCTTGCATGCTATAGTGTCTTTAGCTCGATGAGGTGTTTGTGCGTCCCATGTAGCCGTGCCTCCTTTGGGATTCGGAAAAAGGACGCGCTATGTATAAGCCACATGGTCGTGAAGCGTTCTCCTCGTTCCATCGTACCAATGCACGTCCGATGCAAAAGCGCTCGCAACGTTTCATCTTCATACTCTGCCTCGGTCTGCACTCGTGAAAGGGTATGAATCGCGTTTAATCCTCACGATAACGAAGCGTTTCCCTCATGCCATCGAAACCCACGCGCGTATTCGGGAAGATTTGTGTCGCGTAGGCGGCGTTTTCCTCCGGCGCCTTTTGCATCTGCGAAAAGTGCGTGAGCCACATTTGTCTGCACCCCGCGTCCCTCGCGACGGACGCCGCCTGCGAAAACGTCATGTGCCCGTAAAGCGTCGCCTGCTCCCGCTGCGTATCGAGCGCGTAGGTCGCGTCCAAAACCATGAGGTCGGCGTCCTTCCCCGCTTCGATCAGCGACGGGCACTGCGCCGTATCGCCCGAAAATACGAATTTCAGCCCTCTTCGCGGCGGCGTCATGACCTGATCGGGCGTTATGCCCGCCACGGTTTCGCCGCGCTGGAGTTTCTGCCAGTCCCGCACGTGGATGCCGAGTGCCCGCGCCTTTTCGGGCAGAAATGCCCCTGCACGGGAAAGTGTCAGTACATAGCCCTGGGACGGCGCGCGGTGCCTCGTCGGGAATGCGAAAAGCGCCGCCTCCCTGCGCCACATGGGAAGGCGCAGCCCGTCCTTCGGCACACTCACAAGCTCCACGGTATACGGCAGCGCGCCGGCGAGGCGCAGCAGCGGCTCCAATTCGCGCTCCAAATCGTCGGGACCCGTGATATACAGCGGCTCTCTGCGCTCCATCGCACCCATGGACTGCAAAAGCCCGGGAATGCCGAAGATATGATCCCCGTGGTAGTGCGTCAGCGCGATGAGATTCATCCGCGCAAAGGAGATCTTGGCACTCCGCGCGGCAACCTGCGTCCCCTCGCCGCAGTCGAAGAGGATCCCGCTCCCGAAAAACGACACATACGCCGCCGAGAGGAACCTTTCGGGTATCGGCAGCAGCGCGCCCGTGCCGAGCAGCGTCACATCCATCAAGTGCGCATCACCTTCCTTCCGGAAAAGTATATCGTCAATCCCCAAAAATGTCAAGCCACCCGACGTGCCAAACCCGAGCAAACGACGGACCTCAGACAAAGGTAACGGATTTAGGGGGTGGAGACGGCATCAGTCGATCTTTGGCGACATACATCACCGCTTGGTATTCTTCCTTTGAAGGACAGCTAACATTAACTCAGGAAGCAGAATTCCACCCGGAACCACTTAACATGATCGCACACAATCTTTTCTTGCCAAATTCTCCTTTTCTTGATATAATGCATATACTCGATGAAGGGAGATGCCGTGGATGCCGCCCAAGGAAACCAAACTCGTCGCGCAGAACCGCAAGGCACGTCACGACTATTTCATCGAGGAGACCTTTGAGGCCGGCATAGAGCTGAAGGGTTCTGAAGTCAAGAGTATGCGCCTGGGCAGGTGCAATCTGAAGGATTCCTTTGCACAGGTGCGAAAGGGCGAAATCTTTGTGGAGGGGATGCACATCTCCCCCTACGAAAAAGGGAGCGTTTACAATACGGACCCCTTGCGCCCGAAGCGCCTTTTGATGCACAAGAGCGAAATCCGCAGGCTCGAGCAGGCGGTGATGCAAAAGGGGCTCACGCTCGTCCCCTTGGATGTGTACCTGAAAGACGGCAGGATGAAGCTCACCTTGGCAATATGTCGCGGCAAGAAACTCTACGACAAGCGCGAAGATCTCGCGGAGCGCACCGCAAAGCGCGAGATGGAACGCACCATGAAGAACATTTCGCAGTGAATAACCCATCCCGGGGGCGTACATGGTTTCGACGGGGATTTGGGGTATATGGGAAGCGGGCGATGGCCCCGAGCCATCTAAAAATCGGGAAAAACAATAACTGCGAACAATAACACTGTTCTCGCAGCCGCTTAAGGCTGCGTGTCGACCCTGAGCCTCCCGCGGCGCAGGCAATCGGCATCATCAATGCGGGGAACGAACCGGCGTAAGCTTTGCCGCCGGTCGGACTTTATGAAGCTACCGAAACGCTGATCCTGTCTGCGGGAGCTGCGCCGGGGGAATCTTAAAACACAGACTGCGCCCGGAGATGCCTGTGTATCCGGATTTTCGGACAGGGGTTCAATTCCCCTCGCCTCCACCACAAGACGCAGAGACGAACTCTTTACCGCACGTCATGATGACGGTAAAAGAGTTCGTTTTTTTGAAGCTGTATGAGAAATCCTTACAGAATAAGATAGCGGTAATGCGCATCTTGCTTTTCTGTCGTATGTAATATCGGTTAATCCGATACTCATGCATCATAAAAGATACACATCCATTCTCTATTGGCAGTTCGCGTCCGATTTTGCAGCTTCGCTCCCGTTTCGCGAAGGCGCAAAAACAGCGATGTCCTGACGGCGAATGTTCGTGTATTTTCGCAATATGTAGTTGTACGCGGGGATTCCACACCCGAAATGTGGGAATTAACCGAATGTTATCCCATTTTGCATATCGAAAATGCGAATAGCGTGATAGAATTTTATCGAAACAATATTTGAGGAGGCACGATCCATGAAGAAGTTTATTGCGGTTGCACTCATTGTTGCGCTGTCGCTGATTTTCTGCGGCGTCGCCATGGCGGAGGATGTCAAGCTCGGCGTCATCCTGTTGCACGACGAGGATTCCACGTATGACCTCAACTTTATCAACGGCGTGAAGGAAGCGCAGGCCGCCCTTGGGCTCGACGATTCGCAGATCATCATCAAGAGGAACATCCCCGAATCGAACGAATGCTACGAAGCGGCCGCCGACCTCGTCGACGAGGGCTGCAACGTAATCTTTGCGGACAGCTTCGGCCACGAGACCTTCCTGCTGCAGGCAGCCAGGGAATTCCCCGAGGCGCAGTTCTGCCACGCGACCGGCACCATGGCACATACCGAAGGCGTCAAGAACTTCCACAACGCGTTCGCCTCCATTTATGAGGGCAGGTTCCTTGCGGGCGTCGCGGCGGGCCTCAAGCTGAACGAGCTGAAGGAAAACGGCCTGCTCAAGGGCGAAACGCCGCTGATCGGCTATGTAGGCGCGTTCACTTATGCGGAGGTTATCTCCGGCTACACCTCCTTCTACCTCGGCGCGAAGCACGTTTGCCCCGACGTCACCATGAAGGTGCAGTTCACCGGCTCCTGGTACGACGAGAAGGAAGAAAGGGCCGCCGCCGAGGCGCTCATCGCCGCCGGGTGCGACCTGATCTCCCAGCACGCGGACTCCATGGGCGCTCCCACCGCCTGCGAGAACGCCGGCATCCCCAACGTCTCCTACAACGGCTCCACCCTGGAGAGCTGCCCGAACACGTTCATCGTCGCCTCCCGCATCAACTGGGCGCCCTACTTTGAGTACATCTGCAACGCGATCGCAAACGGCGAGACCATCGCGACCGACTGGACCGGCAACATCGAAACCGGCTCCGTCGTTTTGACCGATATCAACGAAAAGGCTGCCGCCGCCGGCACCGTCGAAACCGTCGAAGCCGTGAAGGCGAGCCTTCTGGACGGCACGCTCAAGGTGTTCGACACCGCGAGGGAAGGCTTCATCACCGTGGGCGGCGAGGCGCTGACGAGCTATATGGCGGACGTCGATACCGATTCGGCGTTTACCCCCGATACCGAGGCTGTCGCGGACGGCTATTTCCACGAGAGCGAATACCGCAGCGCGCCGTACTTCAACGTGCAGATCGACGGCATCGAGCTCATCAACACCATGTTCTGATTCATCGCACAGTACGCATAAGGGCATAATGCCCTTATGCGGTTTTTCAGTTTAACGGAAGTTTGGAGGAAGTTTCTGTGGAGCAAAACCTCAGCAAAGTGCCGTCCCTTTCGATGCGGTACATCACGAAACGGTTCGGGGACGTCGTCGCCAACGACAACGTCAATCTGGACGTATACGCGGGTGAGGTCTTGGCGATCCTCGGCGAAAACGGCTGCGGAAAGACCACGCTCATGAACATGGTCTCCGGGATCTACTATCCCGACGAAGGGCAGATCTTCGTAAACGGCGAGGAAGTCGTCATTCGCTCCCCGAAGGACGCATTTGATCTAAGGATCGGCATGATCCACCAGCACTTTAAGCTGATCGACATCTTTACCGCCGCCGAAAACATCATCCTGGGCATCGAGGACGGCAGCGGGTACGACATGAAGAAGGTAACGAGCCGCGTGACGGAGATCGCCGAACGGTACGGCTTTTCCATAGACCCCAAAAAGAAAATCTACGAAATGTCCGTCTCCGAAAAGCAGACGGTCGAAATCCTGAAGGTGCTCTACCGCGGCGTGGACACCCTCATTCTGGACGAGCCGACCGCCGTTTTGACCCTGCAGGAGATCGAAAGGCTGTTTTCGGTGCTGCGCCGCATGGTGCAGGATGGCAAGAGCGTCATCATCATCACGCACAAGCTCCACGAGGTGCTTGAGGTCTCCGACCGCGTAGCGATCATGCGCAAGGGCGCGCTCATCGCGACCGTAAACACCGACGAGACCGACGAACACAGCCTGACCGAAATGATGGTCGGGAAAAAGGTCTCGCTCGACATCGACCGCTCGGAGCCGCTCACGAGCGAGCCGCGCCTCGTGATAGAGCGGCTGAACGTATACGATATCGAGGGCGCGCACATCCTCAAGGACGTGTCCCTTTCCGTCAACGGCGGTGAGATTTTGGGTATCGCCGGCATCGCGGGCAGCGGGCAGAAGGAGCTGTTGGAGGCCGTCGCGGGGTTGCAGCGCATCGAAAGCGGCAACATCATCTTCCACAACCCCAAGAGAAACCAGCCCGTCACCTTCTTTCACAAGAACATCAAGCAAATCCGCACTCTCGCCGCCGAAGGCAAGTTTCAGGATCGCGACGGCAAGCCCATGCGCCTCGAAGGAAAGAGTGATAGGGAGATCACGCAGCTCGTCCAAAAAGAGCAGATCCTCTTTATCGAAAACGAAATCTTCAACCTCCGCTCGCTCACGCCTCTGGAGATCCGCGATCTGGGCGTCAAACTCTCCTTCGTCCCGGAGGATCGGCTCGGCATGGGGCTGGTCGGCAACATGAACATCATCGACAATATGCTCCTTCGCAGCTACCGCAAGGGCAAGGGCGCGATGCTCAACCGCGAAAAGCCCTCCGAACTCGCGGAGACGATCGTGAAGGAACTGAACGTCGTTACATCTTCTCTCAAAACGCGCGTGCGCTCGCTCTCGGGCGGCAACGTGCAAAAGCTGCTCGTCGGGCGCGAAATCTCGTCCTCCCCCAAGGTGCTGATGACCGCCTATCCCGTGCGCGGGCTGGACATCAACTCCTCCTACACGATATACAGACTGTTAGATGCGCAAAAGCGGCTCGGCTCCGCCGTGATCTTCGTCGGCGAGGATTTGGACGTGTTGATGGCGCTGTGCGACCGCATCGCCGTGCTCAATTCCGGCGCTGTTACGGGCATCGTGGACGCGCGCACCGTCACGAAAGAGGAACTCGGCAGCTTAATGATCAAGACGCAAGCGGGAAAGGAGCGTGGCACGGCATGAAAACGGGCAAGACCAAGGAACCCTTCATCCATCTTACGAAGCGCATGAGCATCTCCTTTGGCAGAGCCATGCTGATTCGCGCGTGTGCTGCCGTGTTGGGGCTCATCGTGTGCGGGCTGCTCGCGTTCCTGCTCGTGGACAAGCTGCGCGAGGACCCAAAGCGCATCGCGGAGTTTTACGACAGCTTCATCAAGGGCAATTTCGCAACGGCGCGCAGGCGCTGGAAATTCTTCAAGAACATCGCCGTGCTCTTGTGCATCGCGCTCGCGATTACGCCCGCGTTTCGGATGAGGTTCTGGAACATCGGCGCGGAAGGGCAGACGCTCATGGGCATCCTCTCCGCGATCGCGGTCAATTTCTATCTCGGCGGCAAATACAGCGCCGAACTCGCGCTTCCTAACGGCGTGCTTCTGCTTCTGATGTTCTTTGCATCGCTCATCGCCGGCGCGATCTGGGCGGTGATTCCCGCGCTATGTACCGCGAGGTGGCGAACGAACGAAACGTTGTTCACGCTCATGATGAATTACATCGCGACCTATCTCGTATCCTTCTTCCTCGTCCTATGGGTGCCGAGCGGCTCCTCCTCCTTAGGCAAGCTGGATACCGGAAAGCTCCCCGCGATCGGGCACGACTACCTTCTCATCATCCTTGTCGCGCTCGCGCTCTCCGCGGCACTGTACATATACCTCAATTTCAGCAAACACGGCTATGAAATCTCCGTCGTCGGGGAGAGCGAAAAGACCGCGCGCTATATCGGCATCCACGTCGATCGCGTCATCGTCCGCACGATGCTGCTCTCGGGCCTTCTGTGCGGGCTCGCCGGATATCTGATCGCGGCGGGACTCGACCAGACGGTCACGACGGAATCCGTCGGCGGGGATGGGTTTACGGCGATCATGGTGTCGTGGCTCGCGCATTTCAATCCGCTCCTGATGATCGTTACGAGCGGCATCGTGGTGTTCCTGAACCAAGGTGCGGATCAGGTTTCCACCGCCTTTGACGTATCGGGCGCGTTCCCCGATGTCACCGTCGGCGTGGTGCTGTTTTTCATCATCGGCAGCGAATTCTTCATCAACTACAAGGTGCATTTCAGAAAGAGGCAACCAAAATCCGTTGAGAGGGGGGCGATCAAATGAATGTGTGGCTGAACTTCCTCATCGATTCCCTCGCCTTCGGCGCGACGTTCATGTACGGCTCGACGGGAGAGATCATCACCGAAAAGGCGGGGCATCTGAACCTCGGCATCCCCGGCGTGATGTGCATGGGCGGCGTGGGCGGCTGCCTGATGCTGAGTTTTATCGGCGCAAGCAATTTGCCCCCGTTTCTGATCGTAATCCTCGGAATCCTCGCCTCCTTCACCTTCGGCGCGCTCATGGGGCTGATTTACAGCTTTCTCACCGTATCTCTTCGCGCGAACCAGAACGTGACGGGGCTTGCGCTGACGACCTTCGGCGTCGGGCTGATGAAGGTCATCATGAGCAACAAGAACATCATCAACGTGCAGAACTACCTCGTAATCCCCAAACAGTACTATCACTGGCCGTTCGCCGCGCGCAACGACGCGCTGCAGTGCCTCGGCCCCATGTTCTTTCTCGCGGTCGCGGTCGCCATCTTCGGCTCGTACTTCCTGTACCGCACGAAAAAGGGGCTGAACCTGCGCGCGATCGGCGAGAGCCCCGCGACGGCGGACGCTGCGGGCATCAACGTAACCGCCTACAAATACGCCGCCACCTGCATCGGAAGCGGCATTTCGGGGCTGGGCGGATTGTATTACATCATCGACTACATGACATCACAGGAGGCGTACCTGAGCATCGAGGCGCTGGGCTGGCTTTCGATCGCGCTGGTCATCTTCGTATTGTGGAAGCCGCATCGCACGATCATTGGCTCGTTCGTGTTCGGCGTGCTCTTTTCCTGCTCCAGCACGATCGCCAATCTGGAATGGCTGAACGTCACCATGGCGACGAAGCCCATCCTCAAAATGCTGCCGTATTTCTTTACGCTGGTGGTCTTGATCATTTCCTCAATCCGAAACAAGCGCGAGAACCAGCCGCCCTCGTCTCTGGGCGTGTCCTATTTCCGGGAGGAGCGATAAAAAATGGTTCATCACGGAAAGTTGTGGGATTGACAGAAACGAGGTAGACAAAAGGAGCATGAAGACTTCTAATTGTAGCTGCTGAACAAACAAGAAGGAAGTCAGAACATGCTCCGAGAAGAGAATATCGCA
>JBMNUF010000009.1:0-81749 GCA_050946115.1 Christensenellales bacterium | reverse complement strand
TGTCAAAATAGGTTTTTCCTTCATCGATCGTCTTTGTGCTATACATCTCGTCCAGGCTCTGCACCATGCAGAATGCACAACCGGTCTTCGGGTACGCCTTGCTCAATGTGTCCATCTTCAAACGCTGTTCCTCTGTCATTCGCGCCTCCGGAATCATCAGCAGCTTGCGTCCGGCATCCCGACGCTTCGATTTACGCCCCTGTTCTTCTATGCGCACTTTGTTCAGGGCATCAAGCAATAACTTCTTCACATGAAACTTGTCAATCGTCCGTTTGGCATTTGGAAAACACACGCTCACGCCCGATTTATACGCTCCCGACATATCACATGTCACGCGTTCGATCTCCGAGCTGTCACCTTTATGCGCATCCAAATATGTCGAAAAACGTTCCACTGTCGTAGCGTCTCGCCCTTCCTCAACATCAATTACTTTGTGAGAAGCTCCGTCTATTATCACCGTTACATAGCTCTGTCCACGCTTGAACGATGTTTCGTCGATGTGTAGCATCTTGACATCGCTCAAGTTCTGCCTCTCTTCGGCGTGGCTGACCCAGTACCGCATGATGTGCGTCAGTGCCGTTCCGCTTATCCTCAACACCTTGCGCGCTTCGTTCACCGTCATTGCACTCAATAGCAGCATCGCATAGCTTTCGAACAACATCGTGAAGCGACTGCCCTTCCTTGCCCACGGTGCGGTCACGACGTGGATATTGTGCGTTTCGCACTCCACGCGCGGTCGCCTACAGTGCACATAACATGGAAAAAACACCACGTCTCCGTGCCGCCACACGCATTCTTCTTCATCGTCATAACGCTTGCACATGGCTCCGCAAATCGGACACGCATATTTCGCTGTCTTTCGAGCACTGACGTATATGTGCACTGCACGTTCCTGTCCATTAAATTCCGCTCGTTCGATCCTCCATGGCTCTTTCAAACCCAAGGACTGCGCAAACATTTCTGCGCTATTTGTAAAGCTCTCCACTTCCATCACCCGACACTATTTTACCACTTTCACGGTTTTAAGGGAAGAGCCACGATATCTCCCTGCAAATTGTGGATGTATGTATAGATAATGCCATTGAACTCGACCTTCGCCGGACGGCTCTGCGCGTCGTAGAAGAAGTGCAGCTCATCAAGCTGAGGAATCTCGTTGAAATCCGTATAATTCAAAGAAATGTGGGTGATGAGCTTCCCGTGCAGCGTGTATCCGGTCGCGACCGGATACCGGTCCGCCTCGACTACCTTCTGCGAGTGCAGGGCGTTGTGACCATACTGAAATTCAACCGTTGTGCCGGGCTTGCTAACTGCAAACCCATTCATATGCCCACGTGCCGCCACCAAGCGGATTGCCCACAGCTCCGTTCTTGACGGAAACGGGAAAAGCGATTACAATATTGATAGCAGATTGAGAACGTATGAGGAGTAAAACCATGGATCGCTACGAGGCGCTGAAGACCTATTTCGGATATGATTCCTTTCGCGAGGGGCAGGAGGAGCCGATCGATGCGCTGACGCGCGGCAGGGACGTGCTTTGCGTCATGCCGACGGGCGCGGGGAAATCGCTCATCTACCAGATTCCCGCGCTCACGATGGACGGCGTGTGTCTCGTGATTTCGCCGCTCATATCGCTCATGAAAGATCAGGTGGCGCAGCTGAAGGCGGCGGGCATCGCCGCCGCGTTTCTGAACAGCACGCTTTCGCCCGCACAGCAGGCGGAGGTGCTCAGGCGCGCGGAAAACGGCGCGTATAAGCTGATCTACGTCGCGCCGGAGCGGCTGGAGGCGCCGAGCTTCGTTTCCTACGCGCAAAACGCGCCTTTTTCGCTCATCGCGGTGGACGAGGCGCACTGCGTATCCCAATGGGGGCAGGACTTTCGCCCCAGCTATCTGCGGATCAAGGATTTTATAGAGAACCTTCCCCAAAGGCCGCCCGTGGGCGCGTTCACCGCGACGGCGACGCTGCGCGTGAAAAACGACATCCTGATGCTCTTGGGGCTTCGGGAGCCGCTCTTTTCCCATACGGGCTTTGACAGGCCGAACCTGCGCTTTCTGTGCCGAAAGCCCAAGGATCGGTTCGCGGCGCTTTTGGAACTGTTGGACGCGCACGAGGGGGAGAGCGTTATCGTCTATTGCGGTACGCGAAAGACCGTGGACTCCCTGTACGACAAGATCGCATCGAGCGGATATTCCGTCGACAAATACCACGCGGGGCTTCCGGACGCGCAAAGGCGCATGGCGCAGGACAGTTTTCAATACGGGCACAGCCGCATCATGGTGGCGACGAACGCCTTCGGCATGGGCATCGACAAGCCCGATGTGCGCCTCGTCGTACACTACAACCTGCCCATGGATATCGAATCGTACTATCAGGAGGCGGGGCGCGCGGGGCGCGACGGGCTGGAGGCGGACTGCGTGCTGCTGTACAACGGCAGCGACATCTTTACAGCGAAGTACCTGATCGACCACGGCGAGGAAAACCCCGAACTTTCGCCCGAGGAGCGCAGAAAGGCGAGGCAGATGAGCGTGAACCGCCTGCAGAGCATGATTTCCTACGCGATGGGGAAGAGCTGCCTGCGCGGCTTCATGCTGCGCTACTTCGGGGAAAAATTCCGCGGAAACTGCGGAAATTGCTCCGTATGCCTCGGAATGCCGTATGAGACGCAGGAGAAAAGGGCGGCAAAGCCCAAGAAGAAGGCGGCCTCCGCATCCTTCGGGCTGACGGATGCCGAATGGCAGATGGACGATGCGGGATACCTCGGGATGCCGCACGAGGTACAGGAGAAAAAGGCGGAAAAGCCCAAGAAGAAGGCACCATCCGCTTCCTTCGGACTGACGGATGCCGAACGGCAGGTGTACGAGGAACTCTCCGCGCTGCGCAGGCAGATCGCGCAGGAGGAAAACGTGCCCGCGTTCATGGTCTTCGGAAACGAAACGCTCGTCGACATGGCGAAGAAAAAGCCCCGCGACGGCGAGAGCTTCCTCACCGTCAAGGGCGTGGGGGAGGCGAAGCGAAAAAAATATGCCGAGCGGTTTACGGCTCTGTTTCGCGATGCGGAACCGATGCAACAGCCCCCGCTCTCGGAGTCGACACCGCTCAGAGATGCCTTTTCCGCGTTCACATCCGCCGCGCGGGCGGAGGGATTTGGGACAGCGGAAGAGATTCTGTCCCTCGCGCGGAGATTTTTGAAGGACAACCTATGAGAAAAAACCAAAGAGCCGCCTCGCGATGAGACGGCTCTTTGCAATGCCGAGATTATTTGATTTCCACGGTTTTTCCGCTTCGGAACGCCTTGTATTCGTTTTCGAGGAGCTCGGTGAGCGCGATTGCGGCATCCATGCCGAACTCGATCTCCTTATCGTAGAGAACGCCGTCGATGAACTGGCGAAGCGCCATGGGGGACGGGTCGGGCAGCTTGTCGGGCGTCATCCAGCCGTCCATGCCCTTGATACGGTAGCGCACTTTGCCGCCGTCTTCGACGATGACGGAGCCGTCCGTGCCGTACAGTTCGACCTGCGGCGAAGACCACGGGGTGACGAAGCTGGTCTCGAGCACGGCGATCGCCTTGTTCTCGAACTCTATGACGGACACGGCGTTGTCCTCCATCGTGTCGGGGCAGCAGAGGGTATTGAACATGGAATTCACGCGGACGGGCTTGCCCAAGATCCAGCTCGCAAGGTAGTTCGGGTGACAGCCGAGGTCCATCATCGCGCCGCCGCAGGCCTTGTCCGCATCGTACCAGTATTCGGGCAGCCATCCCTGCGAGGAGCCGCCGTGCGCGTTGCGGAAGCGCAGATAGCTGATTTGCCCGAGCTTGCCGCTGTCCGCCATTTCCTTCACGAACTTGTTCGCGGGCACGGTGCGCGCGGGGAAGGAGATGCAGAACTTTACGCCCGCCTTTTCGACGGCTTCGGCAACGGCCTTGCATTCCTCGACCGTCGGCGCGAGCGCCTTTTCGGTGAAGATGTGCTTGCCCGCCTCGGCGCACCTGATGAGCAGCTTCGCATGGTCACTGGTCGGCGCATCGCACACGACGGCGTCCACGTCGTCGCGCGCAAGCATCCTGTCGAGGTCCGGCTCAAAGTCGATGCCGAGCTTTTCCGCCCAGCCTTTTCCGCGCTCGACGTCGTCGTCCCAGATGACGGTCAGCTTCGCGTCGGGCTGCTGCTGAACGAACTTCGCGTACCCGCCGGTGTGTACGTGCCAAGAGGAAAGAAGAGCTACCTGCAACATGGTCTGATACCTCCGATATATATTTCCAAAATGGATCGCAAAAGGATTTCCGGAGCCGCCTGACAGGTTCCGATTATAGTATAGGAGCTTGTGCGCGATTTGTCAAACGGAAAATTACAAATCGAGGGGCGAAGGCCTTTTTTGCACATGTCTGCTTGCGGAACGCGCCTCGCTATGGTATACTTTCATTAAAGAAGATTATCCGCCGGAGGCGTCTATGCGACACAGCAATCCCTATGTCATCCTCTCCCGCGATACCTATAAGCTCGATCCGCCCGTGCGCTGCGGGGGCGTGTCCCTCGTGCAGCTTGCGGACATCACGGGGCATGCGGGCTGGCAATCGGGCGTCCACGTGCAGTTTTGCCACGAGATCGTGCTCATGATGGCGGGCTCTGCGGAAATGCGGGTGAACGAATCGGTTTGCACCGTGCATGCCGGAGAAACCATGGTCATCCCCGAAAGCGCGCTGCACAACGCGCGATTTGTGGGCGAGGAGAGAAGCCGCATGCTTCTGGTCGGGGTGCACTTTCAGGGGGAGAGCGCGATCGGAAGCCCGAACGATGCGCCGCGCCGCTTCGATTACACCCTCGGCGAGCATTTTACCGCGCTGATCGACGAATATTTTCAGGAGCCCGCGCTCATGCGCGCGCAGATGGTCGAATGTATGCTCAACGCGCTTTTGATACGCTTTGCCCGCCTGTACAGCGACGGGGAACCCCGCGCCGTGCAGCCGGAGCCGCCGCTCGACACGGAGGACAAGCTCGTCAAAGAGATGTATCGCTACATCGCGCTGCACGCGCTCGACATTCGCTCGCTGGACAGCCTGACGGATGTGTTCTGCTACAGCTATCCCTATCTTTCGCGGCAGTTCCACGCGAAGACGGGCTATACCCTGCGGGAGTATTGGGGGCACTGTCGGTTCCAGGAGGTGCTTCGGCTGATGGAGGATCCGTCGCTTTCCCTGACGAAGATCGCAGACATCGCCCACTTCCAGTCGATACACGCCTTTTCCAGGGCGTTCAGCAAGCGGTTCGGCGTTTCGCCCTCCGCCTATATGGCGAGGCTCGACAAACAGAATCCCTGAAGCGCCGCGGGACGGGAGGCAGAGGACATGCATACGGATTTTTCGCGCCACAACGAAGAGGTACGAAGGGTTACGGAAGCGTTTCATGCGGGGCGCCCGCTTCGCCCGCTCTTTCAGCCCGCGGGCTCCATCACCAATTTCTTTCAGAACCGCGCCCTGAATACCGAACGGTTGACGTTCGAGGGCTTTTTTACCGACCCGACGGTGCAGATTCGGGCGCAGCTCGCCTATCAAAACTGGCGCAGGCACAACCTCTTCTGCGACATGGAAATGGGTATGCCCGAAAAATGGACGCTCGGGCTGGATTTTCAAAATTCCTACGAGGCCTCGTGGATCGGGGCGGAAATCGTGTACAACGGGGAATACCTGCCGGACACGCGGTACATGCTCCGGGAGCACAAAGAGGCGCTGTACGACATGCCGAAGATCGTGCCCGCCGTAAATGGCGTCATCAAGACGGGCATGGAGTTTTTAGAGTTCATGGAGGACTGGTGCAAGGAACATACCTTTTGCGACCGCCCCGTGGAGCCGCCTCGGAGCTTCGTGGGAGAGGGCACGGACGGCGTGCTGAACCTCGCCTACAAGCTGCGCGGCGCGGAAGAGCTGCTTGTGGATATGCTGGAGGACGAGGCGTATTACCGAGACCTCATGGAGTGGCTGACAAACAATATCATCCACCGCATCGGGACGCTGCGCGATATGCACGAAAAGCACTGGGGTGTGCGCCCCAAGGGCTTCTATTATGCGGACGACGCGATGTGCCTCATTTCGCATCCGATGTATCGCGAATATGTACTGCCCTACCAAAGGCGCATCATTGACGCCTTCCGCGACGGCGGCAAGGTGGGCATGCACCTGTGCGGCAGCAATATGCACCATTTCGGAGGGCTCGTGAAGGAACTGCCCATCAACGCGCTCGATACGGGCTTCCCCGTGGACTTCGACCGCCTTCGCGAGCTCGTCGGGCGCGACGTGCTCATCAGCGGCGGCCCGCCCGTCATGCTGGTGAAGGACGGCACCCGGGAGGACGTTCGGCGGGAGACGAAGCGCGTGCTCGAGAGCAAATCTGCGCGACAGGGGCGTTTCATCCTGATCGCCGCGAACAACATGGCGCCCTGTACGCCGCCGGAAAACATCGTCGCGATGTACGACACACTGCGCACAATGCATTGGGAGGAGGGATATTACGAAAAATAGGCATATCGACCAAGCGCGATGCGGCGCAAAACAAAAAATGCACAACAATGTCAAATAAAGCTAACTCAAAAACGCGAACTTTCGGGTATAATAGTATTGCGGTATGTGTCAAAACGAACCGCCAAAATAAAAGGAGGTTTTTCCATGAAGAAACTGGCAATGCTTCTCGCCCTTGCGCTGATTCTGTCCTGTGCGACAGGCATCGTTCCTTCCGCCGTTGCGGAGGAAACGGTCACGTTCACCTGGATGTATCCCTTGGGGCAGGGGTTCCAGGTCGTCGACTCCATGGCGCAGAACGCGACCATCATCCGCGCCAACGCCGCGAACAACGTCGAGATCGAGTTCATCCATCCGCCGGTAGGGCAGGAGACCGAGCAGTATAACCTGATGCTTGCGGGCGACGAGCTGCCCGACATCATCACCCACGGCTGGGGCCTGCCGGAGACCTATCCGGGCGGCGCCGACCAGGCGATTCTGGACGAATATTTCCTCGACCTGACCCAGCTGATCAAGGACAACGCCCCCAACTATCAGGGGATCCTCGATACGAACGAGGTCGTCCGCAAGGCCGTCACCACCGACGGCGGTGCCGTTTGGAACATGTGCATGGTCGACCTGACCCCGCAGCCCGTGTGGGACGGCCCGGTCGTCCGCCAGGACATGCTGGATCGCTACGGCCTGGAGACGCCCGAGACCATCGACGAGTGGTACGAGGTGCTGACCGTCCTGAAGGAAAAGGCGCCCGCCGACTATCCGGATTTCATCGTCCCCCTGTGGATGGTTTCCCTGACCCACAGCTTCAACCAGTTCATGGGCGCGTACAATGTGGACAACACCTTCCAGCTCAACGAGGAAGGCGAAGTCGTCTTCGGTCCGGTTCTGGACGGCTTCAAGGAGTACCTCATGACCATGAACAAGTGGTATACCGAAGGCCTCTTCCAGGAAGACTTCACCGCCTCCGGATGGAGCTTTGAGGAGCCCTTCCTCAACGACAAGTGTGCGGCCCTCACGGACTGCGGCTTCTGGAACTTCGACTACTATACCGCTGCCGCCACCAACCCCGATTTTGTGATGATGGGCACCAAGTATCCGTCCCTCGTAAAGGGCGAGATCTCCCACATCTCCTATACCGCCACGCAGGCGCGCGGCTATGCCACCGTCGTCACCACGGACTGCGAGAACCCCGAGAAGGCGGTCTCCTACCTGGACTGGTTCTATTCTCCCGAGGGCAGCCTGCTCGCCAACTGGGGCATCGAGGGCGAGGACTACACCGTGCAGGAAGACGGCACCTTCCTCTACACCGACAAGATCGTGCATAACGAAGAAGGCGTGGCGATCGCCACCATCAACTTCAAGTACCTGTACTCCCACGGCGCGTTCCTGCGCGACTGGGAGCGCGAGAACGGCTCCTATGGCCAGGAAGCCAACGATTGCCAGAAGCGCTGGGGCGACTCTGCGGACGATGCGCTCATGATGCCCGTGACCTTGTCCTACACGGACGAGGAGTCCGGCGAGTTCACCTCCATCATGAACGACATCAACACCTATGTCGCCGAGAACGTGGTCGCCTTTGTCACGGGCGAGCGCAGCTTCGACGAGTGGGATGCGTATGTGGCGCAGATCGAACAGATGAAAATCGCCCGCGCGACCGAGATCCAGACCGCCGCGTACACCCGCTGGCAGGCCCGCTGATCTCAAACCATCCTCTGTGCGGCGGAGGGGGCTGCCCCTCCGCCCTTTTATACGGAAAGGTGTGAACCGTATGGATTCTTCGATGGGATCGACATACAGACCGCGCAAAACCTTAAATGAAAAGGTTCGGCGCTTCCTGATTCGGGAATGGCGGCAGCGCAAGTGGCTCTACCTCATGAGCCTTCCGATGCTGGCGTTCTTTATCATCTTCAGCTATATGCCCATGTACGGCGTCGTAATCGCCTTCAAAAACTACAAGCCCAAAAAGGGCATCCTCGGAAGCGCGTGGGTCGGCCTCAGGCAGTTCGAGCTGTTTTTTAACAGCTATTACTTCGTGCGGATTTTGCGCAACACCGTGGTCCTGAGCGTGAGCTGCATGGTCTTCTGCTTTCCCGCGCCCATCATCCTCGCGCTCCTCCTCAACGAGATCGGCTTTTCTCCTTACAAGCGATTTGTACAGACGATCACCTATATGCCGTACTTCATCTCCATGGTCGTCGTTTGCGGCCTGGTGCGCGACTTTGCGGCGAAGGACGGCGTCATATCCTATTTCGTACAATTGCTCGGAGGTACGGATAAAAACCTGTTGACCCTCGAATATGCATATCGGCCGCTGTACATCGGCTCCCAACTGTGGCAATATGTGGGCTTTGACAGCATCATCTACATGGCGGCGATATCCGGCGTGGACGCGCAGCTGTACGAAGCCGGCGCGATCGACGGGATCACCAACCGCTTTCAGCGGGCGTGGTACATCACGCTGCCGTCCATCGTGCCGACGATCACGATTCTCCTCATCCTGCAGATCGGCGGCATCATGAACGTCGGCTACGAGAAAACGCTGCTGTTATACAACGACGGCATCATGGAGGTCGCGGACATCATCTCCACCTTCGTATACCGCAAGGGCCTTTTGGAGGCCGACTATTCCTACAGCGCGGCGGTCGGTCTGTTTAATTCCGTAATCAACTCCCTGCTGCTGGTAATCGCCAATGCCATCAGCCGCAGGGTTTCCGAAAACAGTTTGTGGTAGGAGGTGCGCGTCGTGAGAGAGTTTAAGGGCGGCATATCCCGCCTTGCCGATGTTTTGATTTATGCGATCGCGGCGGTTTTGTGCGTCATATGCATCGCGCCGGTCATCCACGTCATCATGGCATCCTTTTCCGAACCGATGGAGCTCGAAAAGCACAAGGGCTTAATCCTCTATCCCCTGGGGTTTACGACCAAGGGATACCAGCTTGTCGCGCAGATTCCCTCGATCCTCAGCGGCTATAAGAACACGCTGTTTATCGTGGTCGTCGGCACCGTCGCCAACATGGTGATGACGATGCTCTCCGCATGGGTGCTCTGCCAGAAAAACTGGTGGTATTCCCGCTTTCTGACGGTCATGGTCACCTTCACGATGTTCTTTTCCGGCGGCTTGATTCCCACATATCTTCTGGTCAAGAATTTGGGAATGCTCGACAGCTTATCTGCGCTCATCATTCCGAACCTCATCAGCGTATGGAACCTGATCGTCATGCGCACCGGCTTTTCGCAGGTGCCCGACAGCCTGCCCGAATCCGCAAAGTTGGACGGCGCGAACGATTTCACCATCCTCGTGTGGATCATCACGCCGCTTTCCAAGGCAGTGCTCGCGGTCATTTTGCTGTACTACGCGGTCGGCTACTGGAACTCGTGGTTCAGCGCCATGGTGTACATCCGCACGCGCTCCAAGTATCCGCTGCAGTTGGTGCTGCGCGAGGTCATCGTGCTGGAGTCCGCAGGCGCCGGCGCCTCGGTGGGCGGCGCGTCCGAAGTCCTGTCCACGGTGGACAGCTCCAGCCTGAATATGTATAAAAAGCTGGTGCGCTATACCACCATCGTGATCGCCACGGTACCCGTATTGTGCTTTTATCCGTTTATCCAGAAATATTTCGCAAAGGGCGTCATGATCGGCTCGCTCAAAGGGTGAGTTCCTCATACATTTAAGGGAAGAGCAAAGCAGCGAAAGGCTTGCGGTTGGTTCCGCTCCTTTCCCCAATTCGAGATATATGACAGGTGGGCAGGCTGCCCACCTTTTTCGATTTTCTATTATCTATAATAAGAGGATAGAAGACAAAAAAGGAGGGTTTCCCATGCGTAAATGCGTTTCAACGGTTTTGGCGGTGCTTCTGGTGCTTTCGGCGCTTTCTGCCTTTGCGGCAACCACCGACAGGGACACCGTAAAACAGGTACAGCAGGCGTTAAACGATGCGGGTTATGACTGCGGTACCCCGGACGGAGTAGCCGGCAAGAAGACATCTTCCGCCATACGGCAATACCAGGGGGACAAGGCGCTCGAAGTCACCGGCGAAATCGACGACAGACTGCTCGCGGCGCTGGGGCTAACAGAGACGCCTGCGGCTGAGACGGCGGGGGAAGAGGCGATTCCCGAGCCCGAAGCGCGCGCGGCGGCGGAGACGGATCCCCAAACGGGATATCCCGTCATCGCCTTCGGCAGATGGCAGATCGATTTGGACTTTGAGAATACCGAGGACGGGAAGGACCCGATCGAATGGCTCGTCCTCGAAAACGACGGGAAAAAGGCGCTGCTGCTCTCGCGGTACATCCTCATGGATACCAATTTTCACTATGTATACGGAAGAGCGGAGGGGAAGGACTGGTCGAAGTGTACGCTTCGCAGCTACCTGAACGGCGATTTCTACGAAAACGCCTTCGTGAAGGACGAGCAGAAGGCGATTCGGAAGACGACCTTGAAGAACCCGGCGGGACCCGAGACAAAGACGAAGGGCAAAGAAAGCAAGGATCGCCTGTTCCTCCTGAGCTACGGGGAGCTGGAGGCGTATTTCCCGAGCAAGGAGAGCCGCGCGGCTCTGTGCACCGCGTTTGCCGATTCGTTGATGCTCAAGAGTGCGGATGGAAGCATTCGCCCAGACTCTTGGTGGCTGCGGACGCCGGGCATGAACATCGCGAAGGCGCTTGTCGTGGCTACCGATGGCGGTGTGGATCTCGATACCGGCGATACTACGTATAACCCTCGCGGCATCCGCCCCGCCATGTGGGTGGACGTGGAAGGCGTTCCCGCCCTTCGGTAGAAAATACGCATCGCAAAGGGAGTGCGAATATGGCACACGCAAAGGTTTATTGCGCAGCGATTCTCACCATAATGATCGCCTTTATGCCGTTTGCGTCGGCGGCGGAGTACAAAGACAAGGCGACGATCAAGAAGGTGCAAGAGACGCTGAATGCGCGCGGCTACGATTGCGGAACGCCCGACGGCATCAGCGGGAAGAAGACCAAGGAGGCCATTTGCGCCTTCCAGAAGGAAAAGTGGCTCGAGGTCACCGGCGCGGTCGACGACAGGCTGTGGAATGCGCTGGAGCTGTACGAATCGAAAGAAGCGCAGATTCCCTCCGATCCGCGCATGCCTGCATTCGACAGGGAATTCTTTCGCAAAAATTCTCGCGTATGGGCGGGCTGCGTGTTCTACGAAGCCATGCTGAAGCTTACGGATGCGGGCGTCCTCGAAGCCGACCCCCTAAAGGGCGTTTATCCGCTCAAAAAGAACCTGAAGGGCACGTTTCCCCTCGTGTTCAAAGACAAGCGGGCGGGGAAAAAGCTCACCTCTTCCGGCTTCAAACTCCGCCCGGGCAAGATCATGATCTGCCGGGAGAACGTCGGCGACTTTGAGCCCGACGAAGAACTGAAAGGGCTGCCCCGCTGGGATCTGTACCAGGTGTGTACCGTCGCGAACCCGAGCATCGGCGACATGATATCCATGAAAAACCCGGCTGCGGCGTATCAAAAGCGCTCCGCGCCTCCAAAGCTCGGCTATCCGGGCATCGACGACAGACCTTCCGGGAACAAACTGGATGCTACGGTGGTCACCTCTCGGCTCGCCACGAAAATCGACGAATGCGACTATGTCATCGCCATGGGCGGGTACAAGTCCCTCGTCGACGAGAAGTACTATTCGGGCGGCGCAAATCGGTACGGCAGAACCATGATCGTATTCGTCATCGATGCGCGGGAAATGGCTTGCGTACACATCGAATGCGTGTCGACGGATTTGCCCGGCCATATCGCCACGGATAACGTCGGTGATATAAAATTCGGAATGGCGGAGGTCTACGTCGCAAAGCTGCTCGCGGGCGAATAGCGCTTCCTTTCGGGCACTGCCACCCACCGCGGATCGCGGTGGGTTTTTCTGCGAAAAGCGCGATGTTTTCAAAGGAAGGCTTTTCAAATGCGTAAATCTCTGCTATAATGGGTGCACGCAAAAGCGTTCATTCGAGAAAGGATATGAGGCCATGTCTCTGAAAAACCTACGCTTTGACACCTTGCAGGCGCATGCGGGGCAGGTGCCGGACCCCGCGACCGGTTCCCGCGCGGTGCCGATCTACCAAACCACGTCCTACACCTTTGAAAGCGTCGAGGATGCGGCGGAGATCTTCGCCCTGCGCAAGGAGGGCAACATCTATACCCGCATCAACAACCCCACGACGGACGTGCTCGAAAAGCGCGTCGCCGCGCTCGAGGGCGGCGTGAGCGCCGTCGCGTTCGCAAGCGGCATGGCGGCGATCACCGCCGCGATCTGCAACCTCGCCGTGCGCGGGGAGGAGATCGTCGCCGCGTCTACACTGTACGGTGGCACCCACACGCTCTTTGTAGACCGGTTTCCGACGCGCCACGGCATACAGTGCCGCCTCGTCGACATCGACGATTTCGATGCCCTGGAGAGCGCGATCAACGACAAGACGCGCGCCGTGTATTTTGAGACGCTCGGAAACCCGAACATCAACATCCCCGATATCGAGGCCGTATGCAAAATCGCGCACAAGTACGGCCTTCCTGTCATCTGCGACAACACGTTCGGAACGCCGTATCTCGTGCGGCTGAAGGATTGGGGCGTGGATATCTGCGTCCACTCCGCGACGAAATACCTCGGCGGGCACGGCACGTCCGTCGCGGGCATCGTGGTCGATTACGGCACCTTCCCGTGGAAGGGCAATGCGCGCTTTGCCGATTTCAACGATCCCGACCCGGGCTATCACGGCATCGTCTACGCCGACCTCGGCGCGGACGCCTTCGCAAAAAAGCTCCGCGCGCAGATTTTGCGCGACGAGGGCGCGTGCCTCAGCCCCTTCAACGCCTTTTTGATCCTGCTGGGCGTCGAAACGCTGTCGCTGCGCGTCGAAAGGCACTGCCGAAACGCCGAGAGAATCGCCGAATTCCTGTCCGAAAGCGAATACGTGTCGTGGGTCAACTATCCGTACCTCAAAAACGACAGGTACCGCCCGCGCATGGAAAAATACATGCCCAAGGGATGCGGCTCAATCTTAACGTTCGGTATCAGGGGCGGATTGGAAGCCGGAAGGAAATTCATCGAGCACCTTACGATCTTCTCGCACCTCGCCAACGTCGCGGATGCGAAGAGTCTCATCATCCACCCCGCGAGCACGACGCACAGCCAGCTCGACGAGGAGGCGCTCGCACACGGCGGCATCTCCGCCGACATGATCCGCGTATCGGTCGGGCTGGAGGACGCCGAAGACCTGATCGAAGATCTCGAAAACGCGCTGCGCCTTTCGCAGCAATGAAATAAGAGGAGGGCATTTCATGCCTTACAACACGATCAAGCACGTCCTGCCGCTGTTTAGCTTTCGCGGCAAATACAAAACCGCGGAAGAGATTCATTCCGGAAACATCAACAACACCTATCATCTCGTCTACACGGAGGGCAGGAAGGAATTTCACTACACCCTGCAGCATATCAACACCTATGTGTTCAAGGACCCGTGCGCCGTCATGCAAAACATTGCGATGGTCACCAACCATCTGAAGGAGAGCTACCAAAAAGACGGCATATCCTTCGACAGGCGCGTTTTGGAACTGGTCTACACGCGGGACGGCGAATCGTTTTATCTGGACAAGGACGGCGACTATTGGCGCGCCTATGTCTACATCAACCACGCCACCGCGCACGATTATGTGAAAAAGCCGGAACATTTCTTCGAGACCGGACGCGCGTTCGGCGAATTCCAGAAGCGGCTCGCGGATTTCCCCGCGCACGATCTGACGGAGACGATCCCCGGGTTCCACAACACGACCAAGAGGTTTTATGCCTTTGTGCGCTCCATCGATGTGGACAAGGCAAACCGCGTGCGCGATCTCGACGACGAGATCGAGTTCTTCTTCCAGCGGCGCAAGATGATGGGCGCGATCGTGAAACCGCTGGAAAGCGGCGTGCTGCCGCTTCGCGCGACGCACAACGACACGAAGATCAACAACGTCATGATCGACGACAAGACGGACAAGGCGCTGTGCGTGATCGATCTGGACACGGTCATGCCGGGTTCGTCACTGTACGATTACGGCGACGCGATCCGCTTCGGCGCATCGACCGCGGCGGAGGACGAGCCGAAGACGGAAAAGATCAGCCTCGACCTCGAAAAGTTCACCCTGTTCACGAGGGGCTATCTGTCCGAGACGAACGGCTTTTTGAAGCCGGAGGAGCTGCAGCTCTTGCCGCTGGGCGTAAAGGTCATCACCTGTGAACTGGCGATGCGCTTTCTGACGGACTACATGGACGGAGACCCGTATTTCCGCGTGCGCTCGCCCGATCACAACCTGATCCGCGCCCGCGCGCAGATGAAGCTGCTGACCGACATCGAGCGGAAGGAAGACGAGATGCAGTCGATCGTCGAGCGGATCATCAAAGAGAAGCAGTAATGCGCAAATGAGCGGCACGGCATCCGAAGATCGCAAGATATTCCCATTTTTTTGTCGATAAACGCAGGAAAACCGTGCCGTATCGTGTTACAATAAAGGCAGTTCGATAGAAATGGGAGGAATTGTCCATGGCAGATTTTCGCGCGATCGCGGACGCGGTCAAGAACGGCAGGGCGAAGGTCGTAAAGACGTTGGTTTCGGATGCGGTCGCCGAGGGCGTTAGCGCCGAAGCGATCCTGAACGAAGGGCTCGTCGTCGGAATGAGTGAACTCGGCGAGATGTTCAAGAACAACGAGGTGTACGTTCCGGAGGTGCTCATCGCGGCGCGCGCGATGAAGGCGGGCACGGAGATTTTGAAGCCTCTGTTGGTGGCGGCGAACGTGCAGTCCCGCGGCACGGTTGCGATCGGCACCGTCAAGGGCGACCTGCACGACATCGGAAAGAACTTAGTTGGCATGATGCTCGAAGGCGCGGGCTTTACCGTGCTGGATCTGGGCGTCGACGTTTCGCCCGAGCAGTTCGTGGACGCCGCGCAGAACAAGGGCGCGCAGATTTTGGGCATGTCCGCACTTCTGACCACGACCATGCCCTCCATGAAGGCGGGCATCGACGCGCTGACCGCCGCGGGCATCCGCGACAAGGTCAGGGTCATGATCGGCGGCGCGCCCGTGACGCAGAGCTACGCGGACGAGATCGGCGCGGACGGCTATTCCACGGACGCCGCCTCCGCCGCGGACCTTGCGAAGAAGCTCATCGAAGAACTGTAACCAAAATGAAAAAAATGCCCCCGCTTTAACCGACGGGGGCTTTTTTACGCGCCCAAAAGCTGGTATACTATACCCATGGGATTGCGAATTTGGGAGGAGACGGAAACATGACGGCCGACTGCATGACGGTGGTCATCGGAAAAAGCGCGAGCGCGACGGGGTTTGTCCTCTTGGGCCACAACGAGGACGACGGCGGTCGCAGGGTATTGCGGCACGGCTATATGCCCGCCATGCGGCACGAGGCGGGGGAGATGCTTCCCGCCGAGGCGGATTGCGAGGAGATTCCGCAGGCGGAGGAGACGTACGGCTTTTATTGGACCCAAGTGCGCGGCGAGAAGGGCGGCGTGTCCGCATCCGACCTGTTTCTGAACGAAAACGGCGTGTGCATCGTCTCCGATTCGAGCTGCGGATCGCGGGAGGATACCGTAAAGGGAAAAATCGCCTACAACCTGCGCCGCATCTGCGCGGAGCGCGCGAAAAGCGCGAAAAACGCTTTGGAGCTCCTCATCGAGTTCGTCGAGCGGTACGGATATGCGCTTCCGGGCAGGATATACACCGTCGCCGACAGGGACGAGGCGTATGTGTTTCAGGTGGTGCAGGGCTTTCAGTATGTCGCAGCGCGCGTTCCGGACGACGCGATCGTCTCCATCCCGAACCACTATACGTTCCACACGCTGCACGATGTGCCGGAGATGTTTTCCTCGAAGAGCCTCGTTTCCTACGCTATAGAGCGCGGCTGGTACGACCCGAAAAAGGGCGATTTCGATTTCTATGACGCCTACCAGTCGCGGGAACACTATCTTTCGGATATCAACGTGCCCCGACAGAAATATGCTGTCTATATGCTCCAAAATGAAAAGAAGCTCCCGGACGCGCTGACGTTTTCCGTCCGCGCGAACCACAAGATTGCGCCCAAGGAAATGATGGACGCATTGTCCTTCCACTACGAAGGGACGGAGGACTACATGGAGTTCGGCGAACGGCGCGCCCCGCACGGGGGAAAAAAGACGTCCATATGCCGCGACACCACGGTGGAATCGATCGTCGTGCAGTTTGCGCGGGAGCCTGAGTGCACCCTGTATTGGACTGCCTTTGGAAGGCCGTGCCAGCAGCCGTATCTGCCGCTGCATCCGCTGTGCGGCATCTGCAAGGAGATCGACGCGATGGACGACCCGGTTTTCGAAATGCGCAGGCATCTTTCGTACTACCCGCATTCCGTCGCGCATCGAAACGACGGTTGGCAGCTTTTGCGCGATTTCGGGAACCTCGCCGAGATGCACTACGCATCGGTCGCTTCAGATATCCGCGCGATGAAGGAAAGGCTCTTTGCCGAATGGTGCGAGGCGGAAAAAGCGATCTGCGGACAAAACGCGCTGCATGCCTTTGACAGGAATACGGTAGTGCAAGCCCTTCGGGAGGTGCGCGCGTTTTCGGATGCGCACTTCACGGCGAAGGCGACCGCGCTTTCCGTGGATGCAAAAGAAATCCGCATCGCGCTGACGACGGACGCGCCCGTATCTTCGATTCACATGGTTGTATGCGGATACGACATGCGCACCGAGGCCGTAGAGGGCACCATGGCGGGCGACGGCACGGCGCTCTTTCCGGCAAAGGGTATCTTTGAGAAACTGTCCCAAGAGGGAAAGACGGATTGCTGTGTGTTCGGCGCGCTGGAAAACGGCGTACCCTACGGCGCGCTGGCGCTCCTCGAAAAGGGACAGACGTAAAGCGAATATTTTGAAAAGGAGTGCAAGCGCATTGCGTTCGTTACGGGATACTTTTTTCGGGGACCGGGCGTTCTACAGGCGCGTACTTTTGATCGTCATACCGATCATCATCCAAAACCTGGTGGCAAACGCCGTGTTCCTGCTCGACAACGTGATGATCGGACGGATGGGCACATTGCAGATATCCGCGGTCGCGATCGTAAACCAGCTCCTTTTTATATTTAACCTGTGCGTGATCGCCGTCCTCTCGAGCGCAGGGATTTTCGCGACGCAGTACGCGGGCGCGAAAAACGAGGCGGGCGCCCGCCAGTGCTTCCGTGCGAAGATTCTGATGGCGTCGGCGCTTTCGGCGATCTTCATCTCGATATTTTGGATAACGCCGCACAGCTTTATCGCGCCGTTTTTGGAGGACGCGGAAAGCGTCGCCGCCCGCGCGGAGACGATGGGCTACGCGCTCTCCTATATGCGCTGGATGCTTCCGGGGCTGTTCGCCTTTTCGATATCGCAGGCATATGCGGGGGCGCTGCGCGAACAGGGGGAGACGCGCCTTCCGATGGTTGCGTCCGTCATATCGATTTTTATGAATCTGTGCCTCAATTACCTTTTGATTTTCGGGCGCATGGGCCTTCCGCGCTTGGGCGTGGTGGGTGCGGCGCTCGCGACGACTATCTCGCGGTTTGTCGAGCTCGGCATCGTCGTCGTCGCCGCGCACAGGCGGAAAGAGCGATACCGCTTTCTCATAGGCGCGTACGACACGATGCACGTCAACGGCCTTTTGTGGAGGAGCATCGCGATCAAGGGCTTTCCGCTGCTTGCGAACGAGTTTTTGTGGTCGACCGGCGTCGCGATGATCCTAAAGTGCTATTCGACGCGCGGCATCGCGGCGGTCGCCGCGTGCAATATCACTTCCAGCGTGAACAACCTGTTCAACGTCGTCTATATCTCCATGGGGAGTGCTGTCGCGATCATGGTCGGGCAGGAACTCGGCGCGAACGACATCGAAAAGGCGAAATCGATCGCGTGGAAGCTCATGGCGACGATGTTTCTCGCGACGCTCGTGACGGGCGGCATCATGCTCCTGCTCGCTCCGGGGATCCTCGGCATCTACAATGCCGAGCCCGAGGTTAAGGAAATCGCATCCGCGCTTATGCGCGTATTGGCGCTTTGCATGCCGCTGTATTCCGTCTCGCACTGCTGCTTTTTCACATTGCAATCCGGCGGGCGGACGGACATCACGTTTCTGTTCGACTGCGTGAGCACGCTCGCCCTCAATCTCATGTGCGCGTGGATTATTGCGCGGTTTACGAATCTTCCGATCGTGCCCATGTACGCCTGTGTCGAAGGGGTGGGGCAGCTCAAGGCCGTGCTCGGCATCTTCCTCGTAAATAAGGGCATCTGGGCGCGAACCATCGTCGCGGCGGAGGCGGGGGAATAAAAAAGAGCCGCGACGTTCGCAGCCCGACGGAAGTGAAACTCTCACGCTTTGGGCGGTTCTTCCCACTGCGCGAGCATTTTTCGCATCCACGAAAAAACGTCCATATCGTACACCTTTTGCAGGTTTTCGGCGCTCAGCACCTCGCGCACATCTCCCTGCGCGGCGACCTTGCCGCCGTCGAGCAGCAGCGCCTTCGTGCCGTATGCGCGCGCGAGGCTCAAATCGTGTACGACGGAGAGCACGGCGCGCCCCGGCGTCTTCAGCCATTGCGCGATGAGCGCGAAGGTCTGTTTTTGGTATTTCAGGTCCAGGTGGTTGGTCGGCTCGTCAAGCAGCAGCAAATTCGGGCTCTGCGCAAATACCTGCGCAAGGAATGTCCGCTGCAATTCGCCGCCGGAGAGTGTCAGTGCGGACTGTTTGCGAAAATCCGTCATGCCTGTAATTCGCAGCGCCTCTTCAATGCGCTGTTCGTCCCCGTCCGAGCGCGCGGCGAAGATGCCCCGCGAATGTGCGTAGCGCCCGAGGGCTACGATTTCCTCCACCGTAAAGGCATACCCCACAAAGTGGTTTTGCGTCAGCACGCCGATTTCGCGCGCCAATTCGCGCGGGGTGTGCTTTTTTATATCCTTTCTGTTCATGCGCACACTTCCTTCGTAGGGTGCGCCCTGCGTCACTGCAGAGAGGATCGTGCTCTTGCCCGCGCCGTTTGGCCCCGTGAGCATTACCCAGTCGCCCTCGGAGACGGCAAAGGACACGCCGTCTACGACGGCGAGAGTGCCGTAGCGCACGGTGAGGTTTCGAACTTCAAGCATAGCCCTTCCTCCGCGTCGTATAAAAAATGTACACGAACAGCATCGCACCGATGAGAGACGTTACCACGCCTATCGGAAGTTCCACGGGGTTGAGCAGAACCCGCGAGGCGAGGTCGCAAAGCATCAAAAACATCGCGCCGCCGAACGTACATGCGGGGAGCAAACGCTTGTGGTTGGGCCCTGCAATCATGCGCGCGATGTGCGGCGTGACCAGCCCCACAAACCCGATCGTCCCGCCGATGGATACGCAAACGCCGATCAATACGGAAGATGCAATCAGGATAACCAGCTTCACGCGCCGCACGTTCACGCCCACGTGGCGGGCGTTGTCCTCACCGACGGCAAAAGCGTTCAGTTCGCCCGCGTGCAGGTAGATTGCGCCGCCGCAGGCGAGAAGCGCGATCAAAAGCGTGAGCGCGTTTCGGTAGCTGCTCCCCGAAAGGCTGCCCATCGTCCAAAAGGTGATGTGCTGCACCCTGTCGGGCGCGAAGGCGATGACGAGGCTCATGACGGACGATGCGAACATCGAAAAAATCACGCCGATTAAGATAATCGTGTTCGTGGACAGCGAATAGTCCAGCCTGTACGCCAAGGACAATATGATGACGAGCGAGCCGAACGCGAAGAGGATCGCCATGATCATCGTTCCCGCAAACGGAAGCGACGGGATCGCGATGCCGAAGGCGATCGCGATCACCGCGCCGAGGCTCGCGCCGCTGGATACGCCGAGCGTGGAGCCGTCCGCGAGCGGGTTTTTCAAGAGCCCCTGCATCGCCCCGCCGCATACGGACAGCGACGCGCCGACGAGCGCCACCGAGAGCACGCGCGGCAGCCGCACCGATGCGATGATTGCGGGGAGATGCACGCTTTCGGGCACGGGCTTTTGCAAAATCGTGTGTACGATCACCGCCAGCGTGTCGCCGAGCGGCACGTACACGCTGCCCACGGATACGCACAGCAGCAGCACAAAAAGCGTCGCGCCGAAAAACACCGCATATCCGATGGGGCCAAAGCCTTCGCGTTTTTGCACGGTTTCCAACTCCTTTAGCAGCCATTGCAGCCGCCTTCAAATAAGGGACGGGGGAGGATCCCCCCGTCCCTGCGAGACCGCGTTCGCGCCTATGCGGCGTCGTCCGCTGCCGCGCCGAATACGAAATCGAACAGCATCCGCGCGCCGTCCGCGAGGCGCGGGCCGGGGCGGGACAGTTCGTTGCCCGTGAGGTTCAGGATCGCCCCGTTCTTCACGGCGGTGACGTTCTCCCAGCCGGTGCGGGCGAGAATCTCCTCTTCCGGCGTCGGGCCTTCACCGAAGTACATGGAAATGGTGACGATATAGTCCGGGTTGCGCTCGAGCACCTGCTCTTCGGAGACCTCCGCCCAGCCTTCGACGTCCGAAAAACAGTTGGTCAGCCCTATCATCTCGGTGACCTCGTTCATGAACGTGCCGCTTCCTGCCGTCCACAGCCCGTACTGCAGCGGGGAAACCTCGAAATACACGGTTTCGGAGCAGCCGGAAGGCGCGTTTTGCGCGATGCCTTCAAACGTCTGCTTCATGGAGTCTATGACATCTGCGGCCTCCGCGTCCTTGCCCATGAGCGTTCCGATCATGGAAATGGCGGTATAGACGCCTTCGATATCGTCTGCGTCGGAGACGACGACCGCGATGCCCGCTTCGGTGAGCGCCGCAACCTGCTCCTCGGTTTGCGCCATCGTGCTCATGAGGAGCACCTGCGGCTTGAGCGCGATGATCTGCTCGAGGTTCGTTTCGTACCCGGACTGCACGGCGGGGACGTCCATGACCTCGGCGGGATAGTCACAATAGGTGCCGCGGCCGACGAGCGCATCCCCCGCGCCGATGGCGTAGAGAATCTCGCAATCGGAGGGCGTCAGCGCCACGATGCGCGTGGCGGGCTCGGTCAGCGTTATCTCGCGCCCTGTCATGTCGGTGACGGTTACGCCGCCTTCGGTAAGCGCGAGTGCGGGGCAGAGCAGCAGGATGCAGAGCAACAGGGGAATGAGTCTTCGGGTCTTCATGGTGGGTTCCTCTCCTCTTCGATATATTACAAACGAACGGCGATTCGGAGGAAAAAGCCGTTCCCCTCGCGAGGAACGGCAAAAGAGCATAGCAAAGCTATCCCTTTCGGACATCCCCTTCCCAGGAGCGATGCTCGATATAAGCGCAAATCGTATCCAGGTCTCCCGACTTTGCATCATCCTACCGGGGCGCCTTCCCGCTCTCGCAGTGACTCTATTGCCCTTTCGTCCGCTTCACGGTGACTGGGATCGTCCGGGATTCCCACCCGGTTCCCTTCGCCCCTGTAACGGGGCGGCGCTTTCGCGCAGATACGCACGCTGTTCGTTTGCGGTTTTCATTATAGCATACATTCCGCGTGCGGTCAATGCGCGCGTGTAAAAAATATCGTTGACCTTTCGATTACAGACGCGACACAGGGGGATCGCCTTCGAATCGCGGCAAAAGATCCGCATCCGAACGGGCGAGATCGGATGCGGATCGCGTATGCGGTATGCTTTTAATTGAAGAACGTCGCCGTATCGATTTTCTGATACCCGCCGAAGCTGTGGGGATAGGCAAATATCTCCTCCGACAGCTCCCTGCCGAGGAATACGCCGGTGATCTCATCGGTCTTTGCGGCGATGTCGATATCTGTAAAGGCATCGGGATACGCCGTCTTTGCGATGAACCACGTGTTGATCAGCGCGGTTTCGTAGTTCGTGTAGTAGGCGTTAAACGCCATCTGCAGGTAGACCTCGCCGTCCCGCCACGCCTTGCAGGTGTCAAACATGGCACTGTTTTCCTGATAGAGGGGCTGTATGTTCTTTACCGCCGCCGCGTCGATGATCATGATGTCCATGTCCTCGCCGATTGCGACGAACTTCTCCTCCTCGATGGGCTGAACGCCGGGCATCGTGAGGTCCGTCACCGCGTTTTTGATGTTGGCGACGGCAAAGGGGGCGTAGTTCTGCGCGGTCATCAGGTGGTTGGTCGTGCCCCAGTTGCCGAGACCGCAGATATACACGGCGGGCTTGGACGCATCCTCGATCGCGGAAGTTCTCTGCGAAATCTCGTCCCGTTCGGCAGCGATA
Source organism: Christensenellales bacterium (assembly GCA_050946115.1). Taxonomy (GTDB): domain Bacteria; phylum Bacillota; class Clostridia; order Christensenellales; family Aristaeellaceae; genus CAYFRC01. The sequence continues at coordinate 58,983 of JBMNUF010000009.1, read as the reverse complement.
AAGGAAACCAGCGCATCCGCCTTTTCCTCGCTTCCGAAGATTGTGCCGAGTAGTGCCATGGAGCCTGCGAACGCCTCGTCAAAAACGCCGTCGGGGCCCGATTTCAGCGTGATGACCGGGACGCCCAGCTGCTCCTGAAGCGCGTTCCCCTTCTCGACGTCCTCATATTCCGAGATCACGATGTCGGGATCGCAGGAGAGGATCTTCTCCGCCTCCGCGGTCTGCGCGGCGGGGCCGCCGACGCCGCAGGAGGGGAGCTGTGCGAACACGTCTTCATAGGCGATCAGATACGGGCGCGCCGTGCCGTCAAACATCTTCGGGCGCTCGGAAAGGGATGTGTTGTCGATGTCCTCGACGCCGCAGAGCAGGTTCACATCGCCCACATAGCAGTACATACGCAGCGCGCCCGCGCCGATGCAGACGACGCGCTGATAGCTGCCGGGGATGACGGAGACTTCCCTTCCGATCATGTCGGTTATGACGATCTCTTGCGCACTCTCCGCCTGCGCCGCGAAAGCGCATGCGGAAAACAGCATCATGGCGGTCAGAAGCAGTGCAAACAGGTTCTTAGTTCTCATTTCTCGTTCCTCCTAAAATGATTTTTTCGCCCTCGTGGTGTATGATTCTGACATTGCTGTCAAAAACATCGCGAATGGTTTCTTCGGTAAAGATATCCTTCGAGCCGGAGTATTTAATCGTGCCGTCCTTCATGAAGAAAAACCTGTCGCCGAAGCTCAGCGCGCGGTTCAGGTCGTGCAGCGAGCTCAGAATGCTGATGTTGCGCTCCCTCGCGAGCTTTTTCGCCTCGTCGATGATGAGCTGTTCGTTGGCGATATCCAGGTTTCCCGTCGGTTCGTCAAAGACCAGGAGTTTCGGCTCCTGCGCCAGTGCGCGCGCGATCGCGACCTTTTGGCGCTCGCCGCCGGAGAGCTCCCCCACATTTCGGTCGGCATACGCTTCGAGCCGCATATCGGCGAGGATTCTTTGTGCGACGGCATAGTCCTCTTCGCCCGCCTTCAGCCCGAATCGGGAAACGCGCCCCATCAAAACGGAATCGAACACCGAAAGTTCGCCGAAGCGGATGTCCTGCGGCACATAGGCGATGAGGGATGCGCGCTCGCGCCTGGGCATCGTCAATAGGTCCTTCCCGTCAAAGCGCATCGAGCCGCCGAGCGGCCTTAGGATGCCGAGGATGTTCTTAAAGAGCGTCGTCTTTCCCGAGCCGTTCTTCCCGAGGAGGATGCCGATCTCGCCCGAGGGCAAGACCATGCTCACATCCCGGAGCACGAGCGGGGCGCGCCGCCCGTATCGAAAGGACAGATTGTTGACCTCTAACACTCGCGTCGCCCCCCTTTGGAAAAGATGATCGCCACAAAGAAGGGCGCACCGAGGAGCGTCGTAATCGCGCCTACGGGCAGCGCGGAGCCCCCGCCCATGCTGCGGGACAGCGTGTCTGCAGCGAGCAAAAGCAGGCTGCCGCACAATACGGACGCGGGCGTCGCGAACCGATGGTCGTGTCCCCAAATCTTTTTGACGACGTGCGGGCAGATGATCCCCACAAATCCGATCACGCCGAGAAAGGATACGCACACCGCCGTGATCATCGAGGCGAGCAGGAGCGAAACGAACCGCAGCCTGTCCACGTGTACGCCCATGGTCTTGGCGACCGCATCGCCGCTGAGCAGCGCGTTGTACCGCCACGACATCGACTGAAAAAATGCGGTTCCCGGCGCGACGACCGCAAGCAGAATCAGATCCGTCCTATACGTCGCGCGCCCCAAATCGCCGAAGTTCCATATAACCGCAGCAGACAAGCCTACATCCGTCGCGTAGAACTGGAGGATCGTCGTGCCCGCCGTCCAGACGGAGCCCATGGCAATGCCTGCCAACACCACCACATTGGGCGAGAAGGATCGGAACTTGCACAGCCCCAGAATCATGAGGATAGAGGCGACGGCGAACAGAAACGCCATGAGGGATGTGGCGTATGGATTCGCGCCGACCATATAGTTGGTAACGTTGTGCCCCGTGCGCAAAAATCCGCCCGCGAACGCGATGATCGAAAGGTTCGCGCCGAAAACCGCCGCGTTGGAAACGCCCAGCGTGGAGGGGGACGCCATGGTGTTGTTGAGCACCGTCTGCATGACGAGCCCCGAGACCGAAAGGCCCGCGCCCGCGAGGATTGCTGCCAGCACGCGCGGGATGCGGATGTTCCAGATGATTTTTGCACTTGCGCCGTCGCGTTTTCCGATGAGCGCCGCAAAGCTCTCCGCAATGGGCATGTTCGAGGAGCCGACGAACAGGCACACGAAGGACAATGCGACGACCGTCACAAACATCGCGAAGATCGCCTGTTTTTTCCTGCGCGGCGTCATGTTGTAAAGCCCTCCTCTTGCGCGATGCGCCTGCCGGAGACGATGTATTTTTCATCGTCCGATACGGCGGTGTCCACGGCAAACCATGTGCCGAGCAGCTCCGCGAGGTCCGAAGCGGTTAGCATCCCCCGTGAGACCTTGGAGGCGCTCCCCGAATGGCGTTTGTTTAGCGCTTCGATGCTCATGCCGTGCGCGATCGTCAGCCTTCCGCCAGGCTTCAGGTGCGCCGCCAGCCTTTCGACCAAATGCTTCGGCTCCGGAAAATGCGGGAAGGCGTTGTATACGACGCAGCAATCGTATTCCCCCGCAGCGGGCAGCTCCTCGATGTCCGCGCAGAGAATCCGAAAGCGCGAATCGCCTGTCTTCTGCCGTGCGATGCGCACCATCTCGGGGGAGATGTCTACAGCCGTGACGTGCGCCACACCGCGGCTCATGTAAAACGGAAACAGTACGCCCGTGCCGCAGGCGACGTCAAGTACCCGCACGCCGGATGCGATGCCAGCCGCGTCCAGAATAGTATTGATTTTGGCGTCGTTCACCTCGAGATTTTCGTCCCATTGCGGTGCCAAACGGTCAAAAAACTCCCTGACCGCATCCTTCGTCATGCCCGCCTGCTCCGCGTGCGCGTCGTGCCGCGCGGCGGGGGAAGCATATGCCGCATGTTTATCCCGATCGCTCAAAGAAGTGCCGTCCTTTCAGGTGTGATCCGCCGTCGCGTCGCATGCCTGAACCGCCCTTTCCGCATCGCGAATCGAAATTCCTCTGTCGCAAGCGATGCGCGCGAGGTCATCGTACTCGTATTTTGAGCGGGTCATGCCGTAGCCCACAGAATCCTTGCGGCGGACGTCTCCGTAGGGCGTCGATACGGCGGTGACGGTGCGGTCGAGCACGTAGCGGCGGTGCGTCGTTTCGCGGATGCCGATGGTGGCGGAATGCGTAAAAATCGCGCGCACGATCTGTTCCCGATCGCTCTCTCGGCACAGGACGTGCAGCAGCACGCCGGGGCGCGATTTCTTCATGCCCGCAGGCACCGTGAACACCTCCAGCGCGCCCGCCTCGAACAGGCGCTCTGTTGCAAAGCCGATCTCCTCCGCGGTCATGTCGTCCACGTTGCAGCTGAGGTCGTACACCGTGTCCCGCGCGTCCGCCGTTTCGCCCAGCATGGCGCGCACGCAGTTGGCGGCTTCGAAGTCCTTTTTTCCCATGCCGTAGCCGATGGCGGCGACTTTCATGATCGGCATCTCGCCGAAGGAGGTCGCAAAATGCTTCAGAAGCGCGGCGCCCGTGGGCGTGCACAGTTCGCCCCTGATGCCCCCGCCGTAGATCGGCACATCCCTCAGGATGTACGCCGTGGCGGGCGCGGGGACGGGCAATATGCCGTGGGCGCATTTCACGTGCCCGCTGCCCACGTGGATGGGGGACACGATCACCTGCTCGGGCGCGAGCTTTTCCATCAGCAGGCAGACGGCGGAGATATCCGCGATGGCATCCATCGCGCCGACCTCGTGAAAGTGAATCTCTGAAACGGGTACGCCGTGGGCGCGGCTTTCCGCCTCGGCGATGAGTGTGTACACGGCGAGCACGTCTTCGCGCACTTTCGCGGAAAGCTTCAAGCCTTCGACGATGTGCTCGATCTCGCGCATCCCGTTGTGGGAGTGCGCATGCCCGTGGTCGTGGCTATGCTCGTGGTCATGGTCATGATTGTGGTCATGGTCGTGATGGTTGTCGTGGTCATGATCATGATGGTTGTCGTGGTGATGGTCATGGTGATGATCGTGCATATCTTCGTTTTCCTCGACGCCGCCCACCGTCACCCGTATGTGCGTGCCGCAAATGCCGCACTTCGTCGATGCTTCTCTTTCGATGCGGACATTCGGAATGCCGAGTTCGTTCATTTCTCTGATGAAGCCGTCCCGATCTGGGAGCAGCTCCAATAAGGCAGCGGTCAGCATGTCGCCCGCCGCGCCCATCCCGCACTCGATATACAATGTCTTCATGTTCTTACCCCCATATGATTGATTCGATGCGCCAAAAAGCCCGCGCCGAAGCCGTTGTCGATGTTTACGACGGATACGCCACTCGAACAGGAGTTGAGCATCGAAAGCAGCGCGGAAAGCCCCTGAAAGGAGGCTCCGTACCCGACGCTGGTGGGCACGGCGATCACGGGGCAGTCGGCGAGCCCGCCGATGACGCTTGCGAGCGCGCCCTCCATGCCCGCGATGGCGATGATGACGCTCGCGCGCATGATCTCGTCCAAATGCGCGAGCAGGCGGTGCAATCCCGCGACGCCCACGTCGTACAGCTGCACGACCTCGTTCCCCAGAATCTCGGCGGTGAGTGCTGCCTCCTCCGCCACGGGGATGTCGCTCGTGCCGCCCGTCGCAACGACGATCTTTCCGAGCCCGTCGGGCTTGGGCATTTTGCCGATGATTCCGACCTTCGCATCCGTATGATAATCGAGCGCAAGCTGTTTTCCGACAGCGTCCGCCGATTCCCGCGCGAGCCTCGTGATGAGGATGGCGCCCTGTCCGTTCCTCAGCATGGTTTCGGCGATGGCGACGATCTGCTCCGGCGTCTTCCCCGCGCCGAAGATGACCTCTGCAGCACCCTGCCGAAGCCGCCTGTGCAGATCCACCTTGGCAAACCCGATGTCTTCAAACGGCGCGGTTTTGAGCTTCAATATGGCATCTTCCACGGAACACGCGCCGCTTTGAACGCCCTCCAAAATCTCCCTGATGCTATTCATCCCTTGCCTCCAAATCCAGCGTTACCGAAGCATAATAGCTTTTGAGTTCCCGAAGGATATCTTCTCTCTTTTCCAAAATACGCACCAGCTGCGCGGAGGGAACCTGTATCTTCGCAGCGTTTTGTACGCTGCGCACGCGAAAATCCGCAAAGCCGAGCGAGGACAGAAAGTCCTCCGCGCGCTCCGTGCGCGCAAGCTTCTCGCGCGTGATACTCTCCCCGCTCGGTATCCGCGTGGCGAGGCAGGCGTATGCGGGCTTATTCCACGTGAAAAGCCCCGCTTCTTTGGATCGCCTTCGGATTTCTTCCTTTGTCAGCCCGCATTCCCGAAGCGGCGAACGCACCGACATTTCCCGGATCGCCCGCATGCCGGGGCGGTCTTCGGCATCGTCAGAGGCGTTCGTGCCGTCGAGGATCGTCGCATAGCCGTCCTTGGTCGCCCGATCGGCAATCTTCTGAAAGAGCAGCTTTTTGCAGTGATAGCAGCGATCCGGCGGGTTTTCCGCGATCTGCGGGCAATTGAGCACATCTGCGTCGAGCACTGCGAAATCGGCGTTCAGCTGCGCCGCAAGTTTCCGCGCGTCCTCCAGCTCAAACCGCGGCTGAAAGGCGGATTTGACATAGTAGGCGCGCACATCCGCGCCGTGTTCGATTGCGGCGTAGAGCAGGTACGCGGAATCTACGCCGCCAGAGAACGCGAGCGCGACCTTTGGATTCTCGCGGAAAAATTCGCCGAGGGTCATCCGTTCACCCCATTTAATGCCATGGTTTTTCCTTGCGAAGCGTTTCCGCAAAAAAAGACACATGGTTTTTCTTCGGAAAAACCGCGTGCCTTCATAGCACACATTCAGCTGTGACTTCCGCATAATAGAAAACGCTTCTGCATCTTTGGGCGCCTTCGTGACGTCCGTTTCATACAGTATACCCGATTCTGTTCATTTCGTCAATACAGAATGCCGCGGTTTCTGACATTTAATCCTTTCGGAGGGCGTAAAAACGCCCCGCGCGACGAAAGAAGCGCGGGGCGCATAGGGCGGGCCTATTTATTCAGGTATTCGAAGAACTCGAGCCGCTCCCCGTCGGGGCCTTCAAAGAACAGGTTTTTTACGCCGCCGCACAGATCCGGCATGGTCTTGATTTCGCCGGAAAAGGGGAAGCGCTTTTCGGTGAGCTTGCAGACTAACTTTTCGATGTCCTCGACCTCAATGGCGATGTGATCGATGACACCCGCCGGGCGCGGCTTGTAGTCCGCGATCTCGACGAGTTCCAAAATGCACGAGCCGACGCGCAGGAATTGGAGGTTTCCGTACCTGCCGGCGTTCTCAAAGCCGAGCTGATCGATGTAAAACTTGTTGGATTCCTCGATGGATTTCACGAAAATGCCGATGTGGGCAAGCCCCGTCATTTTTCCGCCGCATGCGTCGCACTTTGCCATGGAATGCACCTCCTGTTGTTCGTAACTCCATTATATACGTTTTTGCGCACTTTGTCAAATGGAATTTAACCGTTTTTACATGAAAAAAATGCATCGGGGGTATATAATACTTCCAGTCGCTATCCGAACGGAAGCGAACCGCCGCGCACGCTGCACGGAACAATATGTCGGCTATCCGCAAAGGAAGCCGAACGGAGGGAAGAACATGAAAAAGAACACATTTCGCCTGGTCCTGTCGGCACTGTTTGTAAGCCTCGTGCTCCTCTTAGGCATGACGCCTTTGGGACTTATCCCGCTGGGATTCATCAACGTCACGGTTTTGTGTGTGCCCGTGTTGGTGGGAACGCTGCTGTTGGGCATCAAAACGGGGCTGCTACTGGGCTTTGCGTTCGGCACGGTCAGCGCGCTCGCGATGCTGGGCATGACGTTGACGCCGCCTTCCGCGCTCGCCGGGGCGTTGCTTGCGGCAAAGCCCGTGTACGCATTCCTGATGTGCTACGTGCCGCGCCTTTTGACGCCCGTCGTGGCATATGCCGTGTACAGGGCGCTCTCGAAGGGAAAGCGCAGCATCAAGGCGCTCCCCATAGCCGCCGCCTGCGGCTCGCTTACGAACACGGTGTTCTATCTGGGGCTTATGTATCTGTTTTATTCGCTCGTACCCGATCTGGAAGCGGAGAAGATCGTCGCCCTCATCGCCGGCACGGGGATACTTGCCGGCGGCGCGGAGGCGGTCGTTGCGGCGCTCTTGTCCGTGCCGATCGTGACGGCGCTCTGGAAGACCGGAAAACTGCCTGAGGAGGAAAATGCATGATCTTTACGATGGATGTCGGCAATACCAACATCAAGACCGCGCTGTTTGACGGGGAGGAGATGAAGGGGTATTTTCGCATCGCCACGAACCGCAGCATGTCGTCCGACGAATACGGGATTTTGCTGTGCAACCTGTTTGACCACAACAAGCTGAAGGTGGAGGACGTGACGGGGATCGCGATGTCCTCCGTCGTGCCGTCAATCAATTTCACGATCGAGCACATGTGCCGCAACTACTTCGGCATGACGCCCATGACGGTCTCCCCGGGGATCAAGACGGGCATCAACATCAAGTATGACAACCCGCGCGAGCTCGGCTCCGACCGCATCGCGAACGCCGTCGCCGCATATGCAATCTACGGCGGGCCGTGCATCTACATCGATTTCGGCACGGCGACCACCTACGGCGTGCTCTCCGAAAAGGGCGAGTTCCTGGGCGGCGCGATCTGCCCCGGGCTGAAACTTGCCGCAGAGGCGCTCGTCGAGCACACGGCAAAGCTGCCGAGGATCGAATTGGCGAGGCCTGCGAGCGTCATCGGGAAGAATACGGTTTCAAACCTGCAGTCCGGCATCGTCTACGGCTATGTCGGGCAGGTGCGCTACCTCGTGCGCAAAATGAAGGAGGAAATCGGCAGGCCCGACGCGAAGGTCATCGCTACGGGCGGCCTGGCACTGCTCGTGGCAGACGACAGCGACGAGATCGACGTGCTGGACGGGCTGCTGACGCTGAAAGGCCTTCGGATTTTGTACGAAAAGAACGGGGAGGAATAGGCAGTGATCACGCGAAAGAGCGAACAAAAGACGGAGCTGCGCGAGCATATGCGCGGCGGGGAGGGTGTCGTGCGGCTGGATGCGTTGGCGTCGAGCCTTCCGCCCCACATGCGCCTCTTCAGCAAAATCACGCTTGTGCCCGGAGCATCCATCGGCTACCACGTGCACGAGCGCGAGACGGAATTGTTCTACTTTATTTCCGGCACGGGGCGCGTACGGGACGACGACGCGTCTTACGAGGTTTCGGCGGGCGATGTGCTGTCCACCGGCGGCGGACACGGGCACGCGGTGGCGAACACGGGCGACAAGGACTTGGTGCTGCTCGCGGCGATTGTGCAAGAATAATAAAATAAGACATAATTCTTATTCATATTGACTGTTTTGCGAAGATAAAAGAAATATCGGATTCTTCTTCAATTCGCAACGGGGGCTAAACAACCATAGGGTATGATATAGGCAAACAAAAAAAGGTGAGGAGATTGCCTATGAAGTCTGTCAATATCAAACTGAGCCTCGCGGAGAATGTAAAGGCGTTTGTATCCATCGTGAACCGGTATCCTTACGACGTGGATCTACGCGCGGGCAGGCATGTGGTAGACGCAAAATCCATCCTCGGTATTTTCAGCCTCGATCTGTCCAAGCCCATCACCATAGAGGTCTATGAGGACAACTGCGACGATCTCATGGAGGAAATCAAATCCTTTATCATCGATTGACCGGTACCCGCATCCGATTTCGAAAAATGGCAAAAATCCGCTCCCGAACAGACGGGGGCGGATTTTCTGTGGACGGACCGTTTCAATTCAGGCGATTTTTCAGCCCGCGCTTCAGGTAGTAGATGAGCAGCGCGCTTCCCGTCACCACCCACGTCACGGGGTAGGACAGGCAGATGGTCTCGATGCCCGGAAAGAGCGGCACGGCGATGTACAGCCACGCAATGCGCAGCGCGCATATGCCGACGACGGTGATGAGCATGGGATACAGCGCATCTCCCGCGCCCCGCAGCGCGCCACCGAAGATTTCGACGAGCGGCCACGTAAAATAGAGCGGGCACAGGTACCGTATCATCACGACGCCGCGCGCGACGACCTCCGGGTCGTCGGTAAAGATGCCGAGCAGCGGCTCCGCGAAGATAAAGAGGATGAGCGTCAACACGATCGCGGAGGCGACCGACATCACGAGGCAATTTTTTACGCCCTCGCGCGCCCGCTTTTCCTCCTTCGCGCCGAGATTCTGTCCGACGAAGGTCAGAATGGTCGTGCCGAAGGAACCCATGATGATCCAAAACACGCTGTCCACCTTGCCCGTAGCCGTCCATGCGGCGACCGAGAGCGTGCCGAGCTCGTTTACGAACGTTTGAATGAGCAGGTTCGAGATGCCGTACATGGAGGCCTGAACGGCGGCGGGGAAGCCGATTCTCAAAATCTTTTGCACGTCGTTTTTATGCAGGCGCATCTCACGGAAGCGGAAGGCATATACGGGGTCGAGCTTGGACATGGCGGCGAGCACCAGGATCGCGCTCAACACCTGCGAAAGCGCCGTCGCGACCGCAACGCCCGCGACCTCCATTTTGAGCGCGAGCACAAACACCAGATCCAGCACGATGTTCGTGACGCAGGCGAGGATGAGAAACATCAGCGGTCTTTTGGAATCGCCCATCGCGCGCAGAATGCCGCTGCCCATGTTGTATACAAATCCGGGGATCACGCCCGCGAAGATGATGCGCACGTACTGAACGGAATAGTCCATGCTCTCCTCGGGCGTCTTCATCCAGCGGAGAAAGGACGGCGTGATCCATATGCCGAACACCGTCAGGAACGCGCCCGCGAGGAACGAAAACGCCACCGTCGTATGCAGCGCGCTTCTGAGGTGCGCGTGTTCGCGCGCGCCGAAATACTGCGCGATAAGCACGGTCGCGCCGCCGGCGAGCCCGCCGAAAAAGCCGATCAGAAGGTTCAGCACGTGCGCCGAGCTCCCGCCGACCGCGGCGAGCGCCACGGGCCCCAAGGTTTTCCCGACGACCATCGCGTCCACGGTGTTGTACAGCTGCTGGAACACCGCGCCGAACAGAATCGGAAAGAAGTATGAAAGAAGGCCCTTTGTGACGGAACCCTGCGTGAGATCGGTGTTTTTGAACATGGTGTGCTCCTTTCGGTGGGGGATTGGCGAAAAAACAGACAGGGCACTCCGCGAAGCGTAAGCCGCCCCGTCTACATCGCGTCAGTTCGCGTGGTAGAGCTTATGCGTTTGGTATTTCGGCTCGCACGTGAGGTTGCAGCCGAGCGTTCGGAACACCTTTTCGTCCACCTGCGACAAAATCACGCTCGAATGGACTTCGGCGTCCTTGAGAAGCTGTATCGCCTTCATCGCCTTTTCCGCGTTTTCGTCCGTCGTCGCGCAGATGGACAGCGCGATCAGCACTTCGTCCGTATGCAGACGCGGGTTGTGGTTGCCCAAGTGGTTCACCTTGAGGTCGCAGATCGGCTCGATGACATCGGGCGAGATGACGTCTATCTCGTGCGGCACGCCGCCGATTTCCTTGAGCGCGTTCAGCAAGAGCGATGCGGACGCGCCCAGAAGCGAACTCGTCTTGCCGTAGAGGATCTTGCCGTTTGGAAGCTCCATCGCGGCTGCGGGCTGATCCGTCTCCCGCTCCTTTTGCAGGGCGACCTTGATGACCTTTCTGTTTTCGACCCTGACGCCTGCGATCGCCATGAGCTGCAGCATCCGCTCCTTTTCCTCTGCATCCTCTTCGCTCTTTTTGAATTGGGCGCACAGCACCTCGTAATATCTGCGGACGATCTCGCGCCGCGCAGCGTCTTTGACCGCCTCGTCGTCGAAGATGCAAAAGCCCGCCATGTTCACGCCCATGTCCGTCGGGGATTTGTATGGCGAAACGCCGAAGATGCGGCTGAACATCTCATTGACGACCGGAAAAATCTCCATGTCGCGGTTGTAGTTTGTCGCCTTGGTGCCGTATGCCTCCACGTGGAAGCGATCCTGCATATTGAAATCGCGCAGGTCGATCGTCGCCGCCTCGTAGGCGATGTTTACGGGGTGCTCGATCGGAAGGTTCCAGATCGGGAACGTCTCAAACTTCGCGTAGCCCGCCTTGATGCCGTGCTTCTGCTCGTTGTACAGCTGCGAGAGGCAGGTAGCCATCTTGCCGCTTCCGGGGCCCGGCGCGGTGACGACGACGAGGTTTTTCGTGGTTTTGATGTAATCGTTCCTGCCGAAGCCCTCGTCGCTGACGATCTTTGCGATGTCGTGGGGATATCCCTCGATCGTATAGTGCCGGTACACGGGTATGCCGAGCGAGCGGAGCTTCCTCTGGAACGCCCGCGCCATGGGCTGCCTGTTGAACCGCGTAAGCACCACGCTTCCCACATACAGCCCGATCGCGCGAAAGGCGTCGATGAGCCGCAGCGCATCCGATTCATAGCTGATGCCCAGGTCTGCGCGAACCTTTTTCTTTTCGATGTCGTCGGCATTGACGATGATGACGATTTCCACCTGATCCTTCAGCTCCGCGAGCATTCTGATCTTGCTGTCGGGCTGAAAGCCGGGCAGCACGCGGGCGGCGTGGTAGTCGTCAAACAGCTTTCCGCCGAGTTCCAGATAGAGTTTCCCGCCAAACTGCGCGATGCGCTCCGCGATGTGCTTGGATTGCAGCTTGAGGTACTTGTCGTTGTCAAACCCCATCCGCACCATCGTGCTCCCCCTCTTTCTCTTCCCCGTCCGCATTCAAGCCGCGCGCTGCATCGATGTCCCGCACCGTAAGCGTCATCAGGTCGTCCTTGGTGACCGCCTCCATGGCGGCCAGCCGATTCGACTGCTGCACGAGAAGATTCTCAAAGAGGTTGCGCACGCCGCGCGCGTTTCCGAAGGAGATGGAATTGGTGTTTGCGTCCTCGATGTATTCGCGCACGGCCGCCTCCGCGCCCTCTCCCAGTTCGTACTGCGCCTTTTTGCAGCGCATTTTGAAGATGTCGAGCATTTCGTCCAATGTGTAGTCGTCGAAGTGGAGAAAGCGATTGAAGCGCGATTCGAGCCCGGGGTTGGAGGCGATGAAGGCCTCCATCAGCCCGTCGTAGCCCGCGACGATCACCACGAGGTCGTCCCTGTGGTCCTCCATCGCCTTGAGCAGCGTATCCACGGCCTCCTGCCCGAAGTCGTTGTCCCCGCCGTGGCTCGTCAGGGAATACGCCTCGTCGATAAACAACACGCCGCCCAACGCCTTGTCGATGACCTCCTGCGTCTTGATCGCGGTCTGCCCGACGTAGCCCGCAACCAGCCCGCTGCGGTCCACCTCCACGAGCTGTCCCTTACTCAGGATGCCCAAACTGCGGTAGATTCGCGCCATGAGCCGCGCGATCATGGTCTTGCCGGTGCCGGGATTGCCCGTGAAGACCATGTGCAGCGAAAGGTCCTCCGTCTTGAGGCCGTGCTCGCGGCGCAGGTTGTATACCGTGACGAGGTTGATGAGGTTATCCACTTCGCGCTTGATCGCCGTGAGCCCGATGTATTCGTGCAGCTCTTTTTTGAGGTCTTCGATGTCCTCGGGCGGCGGGATCTCCTCCTCCGGCGCCTCCGGCTTTGCCGCCTCGACGGCGCCGCCCTTCTTTGCGGGCGGGGGAGATGGGTTTTTGTCCCCGTCGCCGAACAGGTCCTTTCCGATGCGGCGCAGGTTGTTTTCCGTCATGGTGCGGATCACGTCGAGCTGTTGAAAGATGATTTCATCCTTATCGTCCATTCTTTCAATCTCCTTCCACAAGCGTATTGCATATCGTCACATCCCGTTCCCGCACGAAAACGCCGGAAAAGCGGGGTTTCTGAAACAGCTTCATAAACCAGTCGCACTTGCACAGGAACATATAAAATACGGGAAGCCCGCAGCCGAACATCGTCTCGAAATTCCCCTGCCCCTTGGCGAGGATCACGTCCGCCTCAGAAAGCGCCTCTTTCGCCTCCCGCGATATGTGGGAAAGCTCCGTCCCCGCGATGTCCGTTCCGTTTCCGATCACGCGGGCATAGCGCGAAAGCCCGATCTCCTCCGCGTCCTCCATGGTCGCATCGTTTGACGTGAGCGCGCCGCGCACGAGGGACGTCACGGACAGGTGCGGATACATCTCCCGCACAATCCGTATCAGGAGCATGTCCATGACGATCTCGCCCGCATTGTCGTGCACCAAGAGAAATTGCTCGGCACAGGAGAGTGCTTCGCGAAAGAGGCGGTACTGCACATCGTCTATCGTTTCTTCGCGCGCGCCGTTTAAGAGGGAAAGGAGCGTTTCGTCGTCCACGCTGTCCATCGCGCCGAGGTCGATGTAGTTGCCCGCGCGCGCGTATCGAAGCGCCATGGAAAGCGGGTCTTCCGCGCTGCGGATGGTCTTCCACGCATCGTCCGCCACGCGAAGCATCATTTGGTTGTGCAGATGCTTTTCCGCAGAGAGATCCTCCCCGAAGCCGAACACCGCGCGGTGGATGTCGTTGATTCTCGCCGTCATGAGGGGCGCGGAGACGCTTTTCTCGGCTTCGCTGATCGCCCGCATGACCATTTGGAGGTACTCCGCTTTTTTCGCCTCGTCGGGATAATTCTGTATATTTCCCGCCTGCCTGTTCAAAAGACATGCCATGCATTCCGCGCTCATCTGCATGGAAAGCGACGCCCCCTTCATAAACACATATATACTATTATCTCAAATGCCGCCCGCTCTGTCAAGCGCGGCGCGCGGTTTTTTTGCGCATCGCGCGCCATAAGGCAAAACAAAAGGAACACCGCGCTTTGGGTTTGAACCTGTTACGCAGTGTTCGTTTGATTCCGAATGATTTTACTTGGTCTTGCCGTCCGCCCCGTCTTCTTCCATATCCAGGAGGCCGCGCACGCGCAAGACGGGCTCCACAAACAGGATGCCGTTTCCCGGATCCTCCAGCTTCAGCTCGCGGTATAGATCGTCTACTACCTTGTCGACCAAACCGCTCGGCATGAGGATCATCACCAGCTCCTTTTCGGGCTCGATCTCGATGCCGAAGAGCTTTGCGGTATACTCCGCACCCGTGCCCCTGCCGTTCATGATCGTGCCGCCCCTGACGCCTGCCTTGCGGGCAATGTCCATGACGTCTTCCGCCATGCCGCGGTCTACGATCACCGTCATTTTCTTGAACATGGTCTTTTCCCCCTCGTTTTCCTCTGCTTTCACGATGACCTGCTTGCCGTCTACCGTCAGGCTGGCGAGTACAACGGGCGTCAGATAGATGATGCCCTTACCCTGTTCGGCCAGCCCCAACTGTTCCGTAAAGTGGTGAATCAGTTCCTCCGCGTGGTCCGTCGACAGCAGGTAGTTGATGATTTCTTTCTTTTGGCTGCGGATTCCGAGCAGCTCCAGGATCGCGCCGTTCACCGTGCCCTTGCCGATGATCGTGATACCGCCGCGAATCCCCAATTCCTTGACGATCTTTGCGCATTTATGGCATTGACGTTCGTCCAGAATCAACGTCATAATCGCCAAGGGTTTGTTTGGCGTGATTTTTCCTTCTAACCTGTTCATTGTTACCTCCGCTTTGCGGGCGCGGTGCCCGATGTTTTCCCGGATGCTTTCCGCAACTGGTATTGATACAGCGCGCCGAGGATTTCAACCGCCACGATCGGCATCATCGCGACGATGGCGATCATGCCGAAGCCGTCCGATACCATGTCGGCGGTGGGCACTTCCGCGGCGATCCCCTGCACAAAGGCGAGGGAGAACGTGGCCGTCATGGGCCCCGAAGCGACGCCGCCCGCGTCAAACGCCACGCCCACAAACAGGTCCGGGACGAAATAGGCGAGGACGACCGCTAAGCCAAACCCCGGCAGGATGTACATCCACAGCTGCAACCCCGGGATGAGGATTCGAAGCGCCGACATGAAGATGGACATGCCCACGGCGATCGAGAGGAAGATGAGCACGAGCTTGCGCTTCACGGAACCGCCCGTGATATCCTCCACCTGATGCGTCAGCACGATGACGGCGGGTTCCGCGAGCACCGTGGTGAGCCCCAAGAGCAGCGACACCAGAAGGACGGGGAATTTGGATTCCATCGACGCGAGCATTTTACCGAGCTTGATGCCGATATCCATGAATCCGCCGTTGACGCCCAGCATAAACACCACGAGGCCGACATAGGTGAGGATTATGCCGCGTACGATGTCCAAGACCCTTTTTCTGTGGTGCTTGAATGCAAAAATCTGAAAGAATACGTACATCACCGCGATCGGAAGCAGAGACAAAAAGCATTCGACGGCGATGACGGACAGCTTTGACGTGTATGTCTGAAGCAGATCCCCTTCCGCTATGACGACTTCGGGCAGGTTGCCTTCGAGTTTTCCGATGTTCAGGAGGAGCCCCGCGCTCAAAACGCCGAGGATTGCGCCCGAAGACGCGATGCCGACCAGCCCGAAGCTGTCGGCTTCGCCTAACTTGCTGTCTTTTTTTATAGAGGATACGCCGGCTGCCAGCGAAAGCATGAACGGCACCGTGATGGCCCCCGTCGTCGCGCCGGACGAGTCGAAGGCGATCGCCAGGAAATCCGAGTTTGAAAAGAGCGATAGGATAAAAATCAGCCCGTAGGCGGCGGTGAACACGTATTTGAGCCGCACGCCCCACAGGATGCGCAGCATGCCGAGGGTCATCATGATTCCGAGGCCTACCGAGACCACGACCACCATGTAGATGTTGTCAAAGCGCCCCGCGGTGACTGCATCCACCTGCTTTGCGAGGATGTGAATATCCGGCTCGGCATAGGAGATGAAGAAGCCCAAAATCAAGCTGACGGTGATGAGGATCGCGTAGCTGTTTGAGTGGGCAAGGGTGTTGCCGATGCCCTGACCGATGGGCTCGAGACCCAAATCGATGCCGAACAGGAACACGGTGAGGCCGATGATCGCCAGCGCGGATCCGATAAGGAAGGCGGTGATCGCAGTGGATTCCATCGGCGTGATGGTGAAATGAAGCACCAAAACGATAAAAACGATCGGCAAAACGGATGCCAGAACTTCCTTGAATTTAGAAACCAGTACGCTCATATCAAACCACCACTATCCTACCGAATTTTCACTGTACAAAAACAACGAAATAATTTTACCACAAAAACAGAAAGCCGTCAAGGAGAGGAACCGATAGATTATGTAAACTTCCGCGCGGGCACGGCATTTGAAACTTTACGTTGCCATATTCCGAAACACCGTGCGATGTGCGGGCTTGTCTGCTATAATAAAGAAAAAGTGAATGCATAGATTAGGGGTGCCTTATGAAGAAAATACCGAAATCGGTTTGCGTTATCCTCCTTGCGCTCTCGCTTGCCGCATGCGGCGGCGCGAATGTGCCCAAGGAGAAGTATTCGGTCACGTGGATGGACCTGTTTGACACGGTCATCACGCTTTCGGGTTATGCCAAATCGCGCGGGGCGTTCGACGAGGTCGCCGAGCGGGCATATGGGGAGCTTTTGACGCTGCACAGGCTCTACGATATCTACAACACCTATGACGGGATAGAGAACCTTTGCACCGTCAACGACAACGCGGGGGGAAGCGCCGTGCAGGCGGACGAGAGAATCCTATCCCTTCTGCGCCTTTCAAAGGAGATGCACTCGGCTACGGGCGGGCGCGTGAACGTGATGATGGGGAGCGTACTCTCCCTGTGGCACGAAGCGCGCACGTATTCCCTCGAAAACCCGGAGGGGGCGCATATTCCCGATGCCCAAGCCCTTTCGGAGGCCGCAAAGCACACGGATATCGATCTGCTCGAGATCAACGAAGCGCATTCGACCGTGCGCATCGCGGATAAAGAGGCGCGGCTCGACGTCGGCGCGATCGCGAAGGGCTATGCATCGCAGCGCGTATGCGATATGCTGCCCTCGGGCTACCTTCTGAGCGCGGGCGGAAACGTCGTCGTCACGGGGGAAAAACCGGATGGCAGCGCGTGGGTTGTGGGCATACAAAAGCCGTTCACGAACGACGTGCTGTGCAGACTGTCCGTAAAGCGCGGAAGCGTCGTCACCAGCGGAAACTACCAGCGCTACTACACCGTGAACGGCAAAATGTACCACCACATCATCGACCCGGATACGCACATGCCGTCCGCGTACTGGGAGGGGGTTACGATGGTTTGCGAGGATTCCGGCGTCGCGGACGCGCTTTCGACGGCGCTGTTTTTGACGGATCGGGAAGGCGGCACCTCCCTGCTGAAAAAATACGGAGCGGAGGCGCTCTGGATCGATGCGGACGGAAACATCCAATATACGGACGGCTTAGCGTCCATGATTCTGCCATAAGGAGGCTTCGCCATGAAAAAAACACTGCTCTCGGGCATCGCGACCGAAGCGCGCAACCCCGAAACGACAAACTTGGATACCTATTCGGCGTACGAGATCGCGCAGGCGATGAACCGCGAGGACGGGCGCGTGCCGATTGCAATCGAAAAGGCGCTGCCCGAGATCGCGCGCGCGATCTCCATGGTCGAGGAAGTCTTCCTCTCAGGCGGAAGGCTGTTTTATATCGGCGCGGGTACGAGCGGGCGGCTCGGCGTTCTGGATGCATCGGAGTGCCCGCCGACGTTCGGCGTGCCGCGCGACATGGTCATAGGCATCATCGCGGGCGGCGATAGCGCCATCCGAACCCCCGCAGAGGGCGCGGAGGACAATTTTGCGCTCGCGGAAAAGGACCTAACGGAACACGCCCTATGCGCCAGAGACTGCGTGATCGGCATCGCCGCATCGGGCAGGACGCCATACGTCTTGGGCGGGCTGAAATACGCAAAGTCCATCGGCTGCAAAACGGGCGCTATCTCGTGCAGCCCGAACAGCGCGATCGGCGCGGTCGTCGACATCGCGATCGAAGTGTCCCTCGGCGCGGAGGTGCTCACGGGTTCCACGCGGCTCAAGGCGGGGACGGCGCAAAAGTGCATCCTCAACATGATCTCGACCGGCGCGATGGTGCGCATCGGCAAGTGCTATCAAAACCTCATGGTGGACGTCGTGCAGAGCAACGAAAAGTTGCGCGCCCGCGCCGAGGGCATCGTAATGGAGGCGACGGGCGCGGATCGCGAAACCGCGCGCAAGGCGCTCGATGCGGCAGACGGCCACGCGAAGACCGCCATCGTCATGCTGCTGACAAACACCTCTTTCGAGGAGGCAAAAGCCCTTCTCGAAGCCGCGAACGGGCGCGTGCGAGGCGCGATAGGGGAGTAACGCAGAAAAAGCCCTTCTCCAAGCCGAACGAGGCGTGGGAGAAGGGCTTTTCGCATAAAATCAGATTCGTTCTATCTCGATGCCCGTCTGCAGGGGGAGAATCTTCTCCTCATCCGTCAGGGAAAAGGAGTCGGAATCCACGTACAGATGGCAGCGCGGGTGCGTCTTGAGCAGCGTCGCGGGCACCTCGTTCGTGAGCGGCGATTCCAGCGTCTTCTTGACCGCGACCGCCTTTTCCATGTACGGCACGGCGGAGATGATGGTTTCGCACTGCATGATCTGAAACGGCGTCATGCTGACCGCCTGATCCGGCACCTCGCCGATCGTCTTGAACCAACCCTCGCGCACCTGCTGCTTCTTGCATGTCATGTCGAGCGTCACATAGATGAAAGCTTCCGTCGTCTCAAAATCCGCAGGCGGATCGTTGAAGGCGATGTGCCCGTTCTCGCCGATGCCGATGAGCCCCAGATCGACGGGCTTTTCGCGCAGGATGCGCGTGAGCTCCTCGACGTTTTCCTGCGTGCCCGTCACGAAATGGTATGTGGCAATGCCCGTGGGTTCCACGAAGCGCTCTATCAGGTATTTGCGAAAGGAGGCCTTGTGCGTGATCGGAAGATCCACATATTCGTCCATGTGGAACATCTCCACCTTCGACCAGTCTATGCCGTCCGCCTCCGTCAGACAAGCCAAGGTTGCGAACTGACTCACCCCCGTCGAAAGCACGATGCGCGCGCTGCCCCTCTGCGCAATCGCCGCGCGAAGAACCTCCGCGGCTTCGTGCGCCGCGGCTTTTCCCAAACCCACGGCGTCAGGTGCAATGCGTATCAACACGATAAGCTCCCCCTTTCAGTACAGCGTAAAGCTGCCGTCCCCGGTCATCTCGATCCGCGTGTCGTAAAACCCCTTCAGCCCCTTGATCATCTCGTCCAAATCGCGCGTACCCGCCGTCTCAAAGCTCGAATGCATCGCAAGCTGTGCGAGCCCGATGTCCACGCTGCATACGGATACGTGGCTCCCCGAAACAGCGCCGAGCGTTCCGCCGCCGCGAATGTCCGAATGGTTCGCGAAGTGTTGCACCGAAACGCCCGCCCTGCGGCAGATTTCGGAAAACACCGCGTCCGACGCGCCGTCCGTGGTATAGGTCTGCGCGGCACTGTGCTTGACGACGATGCCGCCGTTCATCGCGACGCGGTTTTGCGCGTCGTATTTGTCGGTATGGTTCGGGTGCAGCGCGTGCGCATTGTCCGCCGATACCAAAAAGCTCCCCGCCGTCGCGCGGACGATCTCGTCATCCGTCGCGCCGAGCGCACTTCCGATGCGCCGATACGTATCGATAAGAAACGTCGAATCCGCGCCCTGTCTCGATCCGCTTCCGACCTCCTCGTTGTCGAGCACGGCGCACACGTTGATGTTGCCGATGTTTTCGGCTTCCGTCAAAGCGCATACGGACGCGTACGCGCATTCGAGATCGTCTATGCGGCTAACGGAGAAAAACTCGTTCGCCGCACCCCATATGGAGCCTGCCATTCGATTGTACAGGAAATAGTCGCCCGAAATGATGTCCCCTTCCGAAACGCCGATCTCCTCCGCAATCTCCCGCATGAGGCCGCCCTTGGCGGAACCGTCGCCGTAGAGGGGGAGCATATCCTTTTGCACGGAGAATTTGTAGCCGTCGTTTACCTCGCGGTTGAAGTGGATGGGCATGTTCGGGATGAGCACCGCATCGCGCGCAAGGTCGAAAAGGCGCATGGAAACGCCGTTTTCCGTCCTGACCGCAGCCCGCCCCGCGACGGAGAGCGGCCTGTCGAGCCACGTGGAGAGAATGCCGCCGCCGTATTTTTCGACGTTCAGCCGCACGTAGTCAGCCGTCGCGTCCTCAAAGATCGGCTTGAGCTTGAACGTCGGCGAATCGCTGTGGCTCGCGACGATCTGCATCGGGCGAAAGCCCGCATCGGGCACCGCAAATGCGATCAGGGCAGATTGGTTGCGCGTGACGTAGTACTTCCCACCGCGCCGAATCTCCCATCTGTCGATCTCGTTCAGGCGGGAAAAGCCCGCCCCGTCCAGCATTTCGCAAAGCACTTCTGCCGCGTGAAATGCCGTGGGCGATTTTCCGACGAATTCGATAAACCGTTTTGCCTGTTCCATGCAAACCCTCCGTCTACGCAAATTCCAAGCAACGCTTCCTGAAATACAGATAGTTTTCGAGCGAAACCTCCTCGGGCACGCCGTGGTCGCACGTCGGAAGGTATCCGCCGCGCCTTTGCATGGCGAGGAAAATCCTATCGATCATGCGGTCGATGGCGTCCTTTCCCTGCGCGAGAATGCGCTTGTCGACGCCGCCCGAAATGCGAAGTTCGGGATACATTTCGCCGGTTCTCACCACGTCGCAGCCCGCGGCGACTTCAAACGGGCTCATGTGCGTCATGCCGATCTCCCTGTACAGGTCGATCACCGGGTCGCAATAGCCGTCCGTATCTACCTGAAAGCCCAAATGCCTGTTTTTGTCGATTTGACGGCGGCGCATATTGGTCAAAAGCTGTTGATAGTACGGCAACAGGAACTCCGTCATCATGTCGGGCGAGATCAGAGGGCCGTGGTTGTAGCAGATGTCCTCTCCGATAAACAGTTCGTCAAACGAGAGCGCCTTCTGGTGTCGCTCGATCACGCTGTCGGCGAGGATAAACCACTGCCGCATACAGGCGTGGATGACCTCCGGTTGGTCGTAGAACATGAAGAGCAGCTCCTCGGGCCCGATGAGGGAGCGGAGATACATATATCCCCCCGCGACCTGCTGCCCGACGAAGAGCCCCTTCTTCGCCTTCTCGACCGCCTTGGGCAGGTATTCGTCCATCGCCTTTTGGCGCGCCGTCGAAGTGGGGTCCATGCGCCAGAGGCAGTTCTCCTCCCACGTCTTCATGTCCTTTACGGGATGATCCACATAGGTCGGCATGAAGCCGTCCCTTCTGCCCTTGAAATACAATACGTGCCGCCCGGCAAAATCCTGCGCGAGCTCGTATTCGCCGCGATCCTCGAGCACTTTTTCCTCAAAAAACGGCGAAAAGCCCGCCTCGCACCAGCCGAGCCCGCCCACATCCACACGCCCCTGCGGGTCGAAGCCGAACAGCGCGGGAAGATCCGCGTTTTCGTCGAGCCCCTCCTCGCGTCGCCACTTTTCGAGCGAGTAATAGCCGAATTCCCGCTGATAAAAGCCCGCGTTCGGCACCATGTCGTAGAAATCGCGGTATTTTTTCGCGCCCGCCGCCATCTTCTCGCGCGGCGTCATGGTGTGAATTCCTTCCACAATATCGCCTCCTTATGGAGTCAGTACGACCTTGATGCCCTCGCCGCTCTCGGCGACCCGAAAGCCCTCTTCCCATTCGTCCAGCGGGAATACGTGCGAAACGACGCCGTCAGTCGGCGCTATGCCGCTTACGATGTTTTCGATGGTCGTCTCGTAGCAATACGGACTCAGTTGCGAGCCGCGTATGGTGATCTCCTTCGCATCGCCGATGATGCTCCAGTCGTTGGTGGAGGGGCCGCTCATGACGGAGAACTCCACAAAGGTGCCGCCCTTGGCGATCATGTCGAGCCCCTGCTGCACGGCGGAGGGATGCCCCGTGACCTCCAGATACACGTCGCACCCGTAGCCGCCCGTCAAAGAGAGCACCTTTTCGAGCGCGTTTTCCTTTGCGGGGTTGATTGTCACATCCGCGCCGAACTCCTTTGCCTTTTCGAGCCGCGCGTCCGACAAATCCAATACGATGAGGAGCTTCGGATTGCGCAATTTGATCGCGCCGACCATCCCCAGCCCCAACGTGCCCGCGCCCGCCAGAACCACCGCGTCGTCCACGCGGATATCGCCCCGCCGCACGCCGTGGAGCGCGCAGGCATACGGCTCGATCAGTATCGCCTTTTCCATGGGCAGGGATTTGGGGATAGTGTAATTGATGCTCCCCTTGGGCAGGATCGCATATTCCGCCATGCCGCCGTTGAGGTAGTTCTTATAGCCGTACACATTGTGCGGATCGCACAGCCAGTACTTCCCCTGCCTGCAGTAGCGACACTCGCCGCACGGCACGATCTGTTCGGTGGCGATTCGGTCGCCGACGCGAAAGCGCCCCGATACGTTTTCGCCCAGTTCGACGATCTCCCCGATGAATTCGTGCCCGGGGATGAACGGCGGCTCGCAATACCCCGGCATGCCGTCGCCGCCCCAGAACCGCGCAGTGGGATGCGTCGCCTTCACGTCGCCCGCGCAGATGCCGCAGGCCTCCACCCGAATCAGGATGTCGTCCGCGCCCGGCTTCGGAACCGGCACCCTCTCCAGCGCGTACTTTCCCTGTCCCCGCGCAACGAGCGCGCGCATGGTTTTGGGAATGCCCATACCTCTTCCTCCTTTGTCCCTGTCCTTCTGTGTGGATTATATCCCTTTCCGCCCCATGTGTCAAGAAAGAATGTCGAAATCGGTTAAATTCCCGATATACTGCAACCTGCCGCGGCGGTTTCGGTCTAAGGTATAGAACCCGAAAAGGAGGTTTTCATCATGAAACGCATTTTTGCCACCCTACTTACCCTGTGCATGCTGCTTTCTTTCGCGGCGCGTGCGGAACCTGCGGCCCAAAACGCCGAGGCAAATGCCGAGAGCGTAGTCATCTTCTCCGGCGACGCATTCAGGCTCTATTACAAACCCGTCGAAACCACGGACGACGATGTCGCCGAATACGCGCTGTACGCCCTTGAATACGCCGGCGAAGGCGAGACGGACGGCGGAACCGAAATCTGCCCCTCCGCCGTGCGCTTCCTGTGGGACGAAGGGCGCGGTCTCCTCTATTATGCGCCTGCGGGCGACGATGCGACCCTCTATTCCTACGCGCCCGAAACCGAAACCACGGCGCTCGTCTTCGCGTTCAACGGAGAAATCGAAGCGCTGCGCCTGTGCTGCGACGGGCTGCTCGTCACCGCGGGCGGAAAAGAACTGCTCCATGCGGATGCCGACCACGCGCCGACCGAGCCCCCCTTCTCCTTTGAAGGGATGACTGTCTTCGTGGGCGACGGATACGATGCCTTGCTCGACGCAGACGGCGCGCTTTCCCTGCGCATGAAGGGGAGCGAAACGGCGACATCCATCGGCTCCGACGTCGTCGCGGCAGACATCGGGGACGGCATGGTGTTCTCCATGACGGAACGGGGCGGAAAGTTCGCACTCAAGAGCTATACCGTGGAATCGGGCGCCGCAAACAATTGCTGCGACTATCCCGAAGACATGGTCGCGCTGGTAGAATACGGATACGGGCACGTTTACGCCGTTTCCGAGAGCGGATTCGTGTACGACTACGCGCTTTCCGCGAACGAGAACGCGGTTCTCAACGAGGAACCGCTAAACGCGACCCAAAGGGTGCTCGAGGCATTTGACGGGTATGTAGCGGTGTACGACACCGCGGACGCCGCACGTTCCGCGCGGAAGATCCTCCGAAACACCGATGCGCAGCGCAGGGCGAAAGACGGCGCCGCCGAAAATGCGGACAAATCCGCGGCCGAAGAAAAAACCGAGGAGGTCACGCTTGCGCGCGGCAGCGAAGGGGACGACGTAGCGGCGCTGCAGGAAGGGCTCATCGAGAAGGGCTACCTGAGCGGCAAGGCGGACGGCGTCTTCGGCTGGAGAACCGAACGCGCCGTGAAGCGCCTGCAGTCCGATCTGGGCGTTTCCCAGACGGGAAAGGCAACGCCCGACCTATGCAAAAAGGTGGCGAGCGGCGACATCCCGAAGTACGTGAGATACGTCGCGCTGTCCGTCGGCGACGAGGGCATCCGCGTGCAGGAACTGCAGCAGAGGCTCCGCGAAAAGGGCTATATGACGATCAACGCGGGCGGCCACTACAAGAGCGGCACCAAGGACGCCGTGAAGCGCTTTCAGGCGCAAAAGGGCTACAAGCAGACGGGCAACATCACCGCCAAGCAGATGAAGGCGCTGTTCTCGAAGGACTGTCCCGAAAACACGCAGTACTACAAGCTGAGCAAGGACGAAAGTTCCCCCATGATCCTAAGGCTCAACAAGCGGCTGAAACATCTGGGCTATTTCACGGGAAAAGCGGGCGAATGCTATACCAAGCATACCGCCAAGGCCGTGAAGCGCTTCTGCACGCAAAACGGGTATGACGAACAGTCGAACTCGTGCAGCGCAAAGCTGCAGAAGGCGATCTTCGCCAAGGACGCGCCGCCCTATGCGCCCGAGCCGGATCCCGATCCGCCCGCAGAGTGGAAGCTGCCTACGGAAGAAGATCTGAATGCCCTCAGGGAGTGGATCAACGACCACTTTGATACCGATCTCGACACCGCCGGCGCGGTAAGCTGCGTACAGCAAAAGCTCAACGAACTGGGATTCCTCGCGGCAGAGGGGATCACGGGAACGTATGACGAAGCCACCTCAAAGGCCGTGCTCGCCTTCCAAAAAAAGTATGTGCCACAGCTCTCGAACCCGGAAGGCATCGCCAGAAAGATTACCTTAACAGCCCTATTTACGTAAGCGATAAAAAAACAACCGCGCCGCCGCCCGAATTTCGGACGGCGGCGCGGCACTTTAGCCCTGAATTTTTTCAAAGTCCGCCGCCCCGTGCTTGCAGAGCGGACAGATGATGTCCTCCGGCAGCGGATCGCCCTCGTAGACGTATCCGCAAATCTTGCATACGTAGCCGCGCTTGCCTTCGAGCTGCGGCTTCGGCTTGACGTAGTTCTGATAGAAGGTATAGGTCATCGTTTCCGATTTTGAGACGACGCGCGCCTCCGTCACGGCGCAGATAAACATGCCGTGCGTTTCCAAATCGACGTACTGTTCTGCCTTCAGCGAAAGGAAAGCGTTGATGTACTTGGAGAGGAACACCAGCCCGTTGTCCGAGCGCAGGGGCGTGGCGCCCGCAAACTTGTCCGTATTCCGCCCGCTTTGGAAGCCGAACGTCTCAAAGACAGAGAACGGCGCCTCGACGGACAGGCAGTTGATGTTCATGATGCCCGTCTTGTTGATGATGTGGTGCGAATAGTTGCGCTTGTTGATGCACACCGCGACGCGGTTCGGAGCGTCCGTGACCTGCGTGACCGTGTTCACGATGAGGCCGTTGTCCTTTTCGCCGTCGTTGGACGTTACGACGTACAGGCCGTAGCCGATCTTGAACAGCGCCGTCAAATCGTTCTTGTTCGCGGTTTCGGGCATCTGCGCCAAATAGTTCGCACAGAGCTCCTGCGCGAGCTCCTCTATCTTCTGCCTTGATTCCTCGTTCAGCGCGGACAGTATCCGAACCTCGGTCGACGCATAGTCGATGTTCTTGGCGCACTGCAGCATGCCCTTCATCGTCTTCGTCGCGAGCGGAGCCCACGAGCCGTTTTCGATCAGCGCAACGGTGCGGTTTTTGAAGCCGCGCTCCGTGAGCGCATCGATGAAGTGGCGCATAAACGGGAAGATATCCGCGTTATACGTCGTCGTCGCGAGTACGAGCTTGTTGTAGCGGAACGCATCGGAAACGGCGAGCGACATATCGCACCGCGCGAGGTCGTGCGCGACGACCTTGGGGCAGCCCTTCGCGCGGAGCTTCTCCGCGAGCAATTCGACCGCCTGTTTGGTATTCCCGTATACGGACGTATAGGCGATTACGATGCCCTCGCTCTCCGCCGCATAGGAAGACCAGATGTCGTACAGCTTCAGATAGTGGGAAAGGTTTTCCTCAAGGGCGGGGCCGTGCAGCGGGCAAATCCTTTCGATGTCGAGCCCTTTCGCCTTTTTCAGGAGCGACTGCACCTGCGCGCCGTATTTCCCGACGATGCCGAAATAATACCTGCGCGCCTCGTCCTCCCAATCCTCTATGCGGTCGAGCGCGCCGAACTTGCCGAAGCCGTCCGCCGAAAACAGGGTCTTGCTGCGGCTGTCATAGGTCACGATGACCTCGGGCCAATGCACCATGGGCGCGGCGACGAAGGTCAAAACGCGGCTGCCCAAGGAGAGCGTATCGCCTTCCGCGACGACGATCCTTCTGTCCTCATAGCCCGTCCCGAAAAAGGCCTGCATCATGGCAAACGCCTTTTGGGAGGAGACGACGGTCGCAGAGGGATAGTTCTTCATGAAGTTTGCGATGTTCGCGGAATGGTCCGGCTCCATGTGCTGCACGATGAAATAGTCCGGCTGCCTTCCCTCGAGCGCGGAGGCGAGGTTGTCCAGCCACTCGTGCGTGAAGCGCCTGTCGACGGAATCCAGCACGGCGATCTTCTCGTCCAAAATCACATAGGAATTGTACGACATCCCGGTCGGGACGACGTACTGCCCCTCAAACAGGTCTATCGAATGGTCGTTCACGCCGACGTAGCGGATATCCTTGGGCAACTGCATACCTTGTCCTCCTCACAATATAGGCTGAAATTCCTTTATGCGGATGCCGCAGACGGGGCATTCGTATGCCTCGTCGAGCTCTTCAAACGGCGCGGCTTCTTTCTCTTCGTCGTAGACATATCCGCATACGGTGCAGACGTGCTTCATGCCTTCATCCTTCAGTCGTTGGAGATGTTCGCGGAGATCACGCTGATGCCGGGGAGCGACCCGATGGCGCCAACGAGCGCGGAAATGCGCTCGAGCGGCGCATCCATGGCGATGCTGATGATGTTCATCTTCTTCTCGCGGTACGGAATGCCCATCCTGCCGATGATCCACTCCCTATACTCGTGCAGCAGTCCGTTCAGTTTCTCTACGGATTCGTTGTTAACCACGATGATACTCATAACGGCGACCTTGTTTCCCATATTTCTTCGCTCCTTTGATGAATTTTTTGCACTGCCTCTTGACATTGCATCTATATTATACTATATTTGAAGCGGGAATGTTGTTGGAAAAACAACGGGGAGGGATTTCATGGAAATTCCGCTCTTTTGCGGCATAGACGAAGCGGAGCAACAAAAGCTCATGGCATGCCTCGGCGCGCAGGAGCGCTTCTTTCCGAAACATCGCACGATCTTTCGCGCGGGCGATGCCGCGGATCGAATCGGCATCGTGCTTTCGGGGAGCGCCCTGATCGAGCAGGACGACTCCAATGGCGAAAGGCACATCGCGTCCGTGGTGCTGCCGGGAGAGATATTCGGCGAAGTTTTCGCGCTTTCCCTGCGCGATGCACTGCCCGTGCATATCGTCGCGCGAGAGGATGCGACGATACTTCTCATGGACGGCAGGAAGATTCTCTCGCCGTGCGCAAACGCCTGCCGTTGCCACATGCACCTTCTGACCAACCTTTTGCAGGCCATCTCCCGAAGGGCGCTGGAAATGTACAAGAAGGCGGAAATCCTCTCGCAAAAATCTACGCGCGACAAGATCATGACCTATCTGCAATACGAAATGGAGCGGGTGGGGACGAACCATTTCTCGATCCCGTTTGACAGGCAGTCGCTGGCGGACTATCTCTCGGTCGAGCGCAGCGCGATGTCCTCGGAAATCTGGAAATTGTGCAGGGCCGGCGCGATCTCCGTAAACCGCAGCGAGTTTACGGTGCACAGGCCGCTGTTTCCAATCGGGCGCAGGGGTGCGTAGCGCCTCACGCGATATTAACATTTTCGGGGATTGACAGGGCAGGGTGCGCGTGGTATGATACGTATGTCAAATGATAGAGGTGCATCCGAGATGAGTACCGCGCGTTGTATGCCGCCAAGGCTGCGCGGGAAAGGCGAGGATGCCGAAGTCGGCGCCGTGGCGGGCGCTCGGCTGGCAGCGCGGAAAAAATCTGCGGTGCTGTCGCAAGGAAATTGCGGAGCGCTATCTGTAAAGGACACACGGTTCAGTGTTTGATACAGGCGGCTGCGTCTTCGCAGTCGCCTGTTTTTGAGAAGAGGAGGACTTGTTACGATGAAAAATACGGTTTTTACGGGTGCCGCTACGGCGATCGTCACGCCTTTTTGCGAAAGCGGCGTGGATTATGAGGCGTTTGGGAAACTTATCGACTGGCAGATCGCGGAAGGAATCGATGCGCTCGTCATCGCGGGAACGACCGGCGAAGGGGCTACGCTGACGGACGATGAGCATAAGGAATTGCTGTCCTTTTCCGTGAAGCGCGTCGCGGGGCGCGTGCCCGTCATCGGCGGCACGGGTTCCAACGACACGGCATATGCCATAGAGCTCACGAAGTATGCGTGCGAAGTGGGCTGCGATGCCATGCTGCTCGTGACGCCCTATTACAACAAGGCGACGCAGAAGGGGCTGTATACCTCCTTTTGCGCGATCGCGGACATATCGACCAAGCCCTGCATCCTCTACAACGTGCCGAGCCGCACCGGCTGCAACCTGATGCCCGATACGGTCGCACGCCTTGCGGAGCATCCGAATATCGTCGGGCTCAAGGAAGCGAGCGGCAACATCTCCCAAATCGCGCAGATCGCCGCGAAGTGCGGGGACAAGATCGACATCTATTCGGGCAACGACGACGAGATCGTGCCGATCCTGTCGCTCGGCGGCAAGGGCGTAATCTCGGTGCTCTCCAACATCATGCCGAAGGAAACGGTAGAAATTTGTAAAAGGTTCTTCGCGGGCGACCTCTCGGGCTCTGCGGCGCTGCAGCTGAAGCTGCTCGACCTCATCAACGCGCTGTTTTCGGAGGTCAATCCGATCCCCGTCAAGGCGGCGGCGGCGAAGATGGGCCTTTGCGAAAACAACTTGCGCCTCCCGCTTACCCCGATGGAGGACGCGAACGCGGAGAAGCTCTACGCGCTCATGCGCAAAAACGGACTTTTGAAGGGGGAATGACCCGTGCGCATCTTGTTGAGCGGCATTTGCGGCCGCATGGGGCAGCAGGTCGTGCGCCTCGCGCGCGAAGCGGGCGGGGACGCGCAGGTCATTTTCGGCGTGGACGTGCAATCGACGGGCGATTTCGAGGGCATTCCCTGCGCGACATCGTTTGACGGTGCGCCTGCGGACGTCGACTGCGTGATCGACTTCTCCCACCACGCGAACACGGAAGCGCTTTTGGCATTTGCATGCAAAAACAACCTTCCCATCGTGATCGCGACCACGGGGCAGACGGAGGCGGAGCGCGCGGCGATCGGACGCGCGGCGGGGGAGATTCCCGTGTTCTTTACGGCGAATTTCTCGCTGGGCATCGCTCTCCTCATCGATTTCGCGAAAAAGGCGGCGCAGGCGCTGCCGGATGCGGAGATCGAGATCGTCGAAACGCACCACGACCAGAAGCTGGACGCGCCCAGCGGCACCGCGCTCGCCATCGCGGAGGGCATTCGGCAGGTGCGCCCCGAGGCGGAAAACCAAATCGGCAGGTGCGGGCAGAAGAAGCGCGAAAAGAACGAAATCGGCATCCACGCGCTGCGCATCGGCGGCATCGTCGGCGAGCACGAGGTGCTCTTCGGCACGCAGAATCAGACGCTCACGCTGAAGCACACCGCGCACAGCCGCGCGGTCTTCGCGGAGGGCGCGCTTTCGGCGGCGCATTTCATCGTCAAGCAGGGCAAGGGGCTCTACACCATGACCGATCTCGCAAAATAAGGGGATACATGCGCATGAATATCGCGATTTACGGCTACGGCAACTTGGGGCGCGGCACGGAACTCGCCGCGCGAAAGAATCCCGACATACATCTCACGGGCGTCTTCACGCGCAGGGACCCGGAGAGCGTGCATACCGCAACGGGCATCCCCGTATACCGCGCGGAAGATATCCTGCAATATAAGGACGATATCGACGTTTTAATCATCTGCGGCGGCAGCGCGACGGACCTTCCGACGATGACGCCGTCCCTCGCGCGGGATTTCAACGTGGTGGACAGCTTCGACACGCACGCCGCGATCCCCGCGCATTTCGCGAACGTGGATAAAGCGTCTCGCGAAACGGGGCACATCGCGCTCATCAGCGCGGGCTGGGACCCGGGCATGTTCTCCGTCATGCGGCTGTACGCGGGCGCGATCCTGCCGGGCGCAGAGAGCTACACCTTCTGGGGCAGGGGCGTGAGCCAGGGGCATTCGGATGCGATCCGCCGCGTCGAGGGCGTGGAGGACGCGCGCCAGTACACCGTGCCCATCGCGTCCGCGCTCGAAAGGGTGCGCTCCGGCGAAAACCCGCGCCTCACGGCGCGCGAAAAGCACGCAAGAGAATGCTATGTCGTGGCAAAAGCGGGCGCGGATAAGGCGAAGATCGAGCGCGAAATCAAGCGGATGCCCAACTACTTTGCCGAGTACGACACGACAGTGCACTTCATCTCGCGGGAAGAACTCAAGGAAAAGCACGCGGCGCTCCCGCACGGCGGCTTCGTCATTACGTGCGGAAAAACGGGCATGGATGACGGGCATGTGCAGACGGTCGAATACCGCCTAAAGCTCGATTCGAACCCCGAATTTACCGCGAGCGTACTCGTAGCGGGGGCGCGCGCGATTTGGAAGATGCGGGGGAGAGGGGAAGTCGGCTGCAAGACGATGCTCGACATCGCGCCGTCCGACCTTTCGCCCGAAACGGCAGAGGCGCTTCGGCGCTCGCTGCTGTAGCGCGGGGGTATCGCCATGCGCCACATCCCGGCATCGGAAAGCACGGAAATCGATATCCTCTCCTTTGAAGAAGCCCTGAACCTGCGAAGCGCGGACGCCCTATACGACAGAGAAAAGTGGCACTACATTCCGGACTGCTATTCGGAGTACCGCTATATTTTGGGAACGGCGGGCGCGCATCCGCTGATCGCCGTGGGCATCAACCCCTCGACCGCAGCGCCGAATGCGCTCGACAGGACGTTGCAGTCCGTGGAGCGCATCGCCCTTCACAACGGCTTTGATTCCTTCCTCATGCTGAACGTCTACGCGCAAAGGGCGACAAACCCCAAGCAGATGGACAAACTGTTCAACCGAAAACTGCACGAGGAGAACCTGCGCGCCTTTTTCTGGGCGCTGCGCCGCGCGGGAGATGCGCCGCACGTATGGGCGGCGTGGGGGACGATCGTCGAGCAGAGCGAATACCTCCTCTCATGCATGGAGGACATGGTGCAGCTCGGCGCGGAGTGCGGCGCGAAGTGGGTGAAGGCGGGGCGCGTATCGAAAAAGGGGCATCCGCACCATCCGCTGTACCTCAGGAGCGATTCCCCGCTCGAACCGTTTGACGCGAAGGCGTATCTTTCCACAATCAAGGGCGCATGAAGCTTGCGCCCTTTTTGCGTCTTGTGGTATACTATGCGGGAAAAGGACGGGGAGAGGCTGCATGAGGGGCAAAAACTTGGGTGTTTTGGGCGTTTTGCTGCTGCTGATAGGCGCGCTTTTCGCGGCGGCGCTGTGGACGCGCGGAAATTCCGCATCGGGCGGCGAATTGTATGCCGTATACAGGCTGGCAAAGACCGGGGAGGTGCGCGCGCTGCCCCTTCCGAAGGATGGCGTGGAGCATTTTTCGATTCGGCAGGGCGATGGGACGGAAAACGTCCTGAAGCTCATGCCCAACGGATTCTGCATGGAATCCTCGACGTGTGCCAATCAGGACTGTGTGCGGCAGGGCGATGTGACGACGGAAAACCGTGCGACGCGCATCCTGCAAAACAGCGTTATCTGCCTTCCGAATCAGGTGATCGTGGAGCTGTACACCGCGCAGGAGTTGGAAAAAGCTGGGATTGAGGAAGGAATGGTGGGCGAAAATGAATAGCAGAACCCGCCGCGTCGCGCTTTCGGGGCTTCTGGTCGCCATCATGCTCATTCTGGGCTTTGTGGAGAGCCGATTGCCCATCGCCTCCTTTTTGAAGGTTTCCATTCCCGGAATCAAGCTGGGGCTCAGCAACAGCGTGCTCGTGTTCGCGCTGTATGCGTTGGGCATTCCGAACGCATTTTTGCTGATGCTCCTCAAGGTCGTGCTTTCGGGGCTGCTCTTCGGCGGCGTGAGCGCGATGCTGTACGCCTTTGCGGGCGGGCTGGTGAGCCTGATTGTCATGTCCGTGTTGAGGAAAATAAAGGGCGTACACGTCGTCGTCGCCAGCATGGCGGGCGGCGCGGCGCACAACGCGGGGCAGGTCGCGCTGGCGATGTGCATCATGGAAACCGATGCGCTTCTGTATTATATGGCGGTTTTGATGGCCATAGGGCTTGCGAGCGGCGCGCTGACGGGCATCTGCGCGTCCCGCGTCATGAAGAGTCTCGAAAAAAATCACCTCGTGTAAAATACATACACGGGGTGATTTGCGCATGGAATATGCCTGTATCGCGCCAAGTGCTTTGTAAATGCTTACACGGACTGCCCTTCGCCGTGGAAGTGCCGATATACGACCTCGGCGAGCTTGGTCGATATGCCCGGCACCTCGCACAACTCTTCGACGGAGGCATTTTTCACGGCCTCCACGGTTCGGAAATGGCGGATCAGCGCCTGCTTTTTTTTCGCGCCGATGCCGGGAATGCCGTCCAACTTCGAGCGCATGGAGACCTTCGCGCGCAGCTTTCGGTGGTGCGTGATGCCGAACCTGTGCGCCTCGTCGCGCAGGCGCTCGATGAGGTGCAGCGCCTCGCTGTGCCTGTCGAGCAGCAGCGTCTCGTCGCCGTAGGGCAGGATGATCTCGTCGATGCGCTCGGCGAGCCCGAACATCGGCACATCGCCGCCCTCCTCGCGCATGGCAGCGATCGCTTCGCGCAACTGCCCGATGCCGCCGTCGATCAATATCAGATCGGGCATGTCGGAGAATTTGCCGAGCCGCACGTCCTCGCCCTTTGCCTCGCGCTCCGCCTTTTCCGCGAGCCCGTGGCGGAAGCGCCTCGAGATCACCTCGCGCATGGAGGCAAAGTCGTTCGCGCCCTCCACGGTTTTGATGAGGAAATGCCGATACTGCTTTTTCGCCGCGACGCCGTCGATGGACACGACCATCGAGCCGACCGACTGCGCGCCCTGCGTGTTGGAGATGTCGAACCCTTCGATGCGGCGCGGTACCTCGGGCAACCCCAGTTCGCTCGCGAGCTCTTCGAGCGCGCCCGTCGTGCGCTGGTAGCTGCGGGAGAGCTTTTCCGCGCGCTTTTGCGCGATATCGAGGATGTTTTTGCGCGCCATGTCGGTGAGCTTCTTTTTTTCGCCGCGCTGCGGAACGTGAAGGGAGACGGTGCCGCCCCTGCTTTCGGAAAGCAGCTGTTCGAGCGTTTCCGCATCGTCCGCGGGGTCACTCAGGAGAATGGTTCTTGGGATGTCGCCGCTGTCCGCGTACCACTGCAGGAGAAACGAAGTGAGCACCGCGCCCGCGCTTTCGTCGCCGGAGCGGGGCAGGACAAAATGTTCGCTGCCGAGGAGCCTTCCGCCGCGCACGTAGAGCATCTGCACGAGCGCGTTCGCGCCCTCGGGAACGGTCGCGACTGCGTCCATATCTCCGCCCGAGGTGATGATCGCCTTTTGCCCCTGCGTGAGCTGTTCGGCGGCCTTGATTCTGTCGCGCAGTTCCGCCGCGAGCTCGTACTGCATGAGGCGGGCGGCCTCCGCCATGCGTTCGCGCAGGGATGCAATCGCCTTATCGCTGCGCCCGCTCAAAAAATCGGCGAGCTCGCGTAGCATTTCGTGGTACTCCCCGCGCGTCACGCGCCCTTTGCAGGGCGCCATGCATTGCCCCGTCTGCGCGTAGATGCAGCCGCGGTTTGCGGGATTCGGCTCGGGCAGGCGCGCGCAGCGCCTGAGCGGGAACAGCGCGCGGACGAGGTCGAGCGCCATCGTCGCGCCGGGGAAGGGACCGAAATAGCGCGCACCGTCCTTTTCCTGCTTGCGCCGCATGCGCAAGAGCGGAAAATCCTCCCGTTCGTCAAACGACAGGAAGGGGTAGTGCTTGTCGTCCTTGAGCAGGATGTTGTAATACGGGCGGTGCAGCTTGATGAGGTTGCTCTCCAACATCAGCGCTTCCAGTTCGCTGTCCACGAGCACCGTATCGAAATCGTCGATCTTTTCGACCATCGACAGGACCTTGGGCGAATGCCCCCTGTTCCCGTGAAAATACTGCCGCACGCGGTTCTTCAGGTTTTTCGCCTTGCCGACGTAGATGATCTTGCCTTCGGACTTCATAATGTAGCAGCCGGGGGAGTCGGGAAGGTGGCGGAGCTTGAATTCGACCTGTTCCGTCATGCGCCCACCGCCTTTTTCAGCTGTTCGAGCAGCGCCCCGTTCGGTTCGTCTTTGCTGTAGCGCGCGATTTCGTATTGTTCGATGAGCGCGTCTTTGTCCGCGCCCTGCACCGGGATTTCGGACAGCGCTTCGCGCGCGGTTCGGCTCGAAAGGCGCGGGATCGCCTGCTCGTACTTTTTGTATAGCCGCTTTACGATGTGCCGCGCCCTTTCGCGCAGATCCATCGCCTCCCATTTTTTGCCGCGCGCGAATACGCGCCGCAACCGCCTGACGACGCTCTCCCGAAGCGCTTCGCGCACGTCCTCCGTGTCGAAGAGGCTCTCCGTCTCGTCGCGGTAGTCTTCGCTCATGGAGTCGGAAAGTTCGCGCAGTTTTGCGATCAGTATCCGCAAAAGCGCGCGCAGTTTTTGATAGATTGCTCGGAAGAGGAGGAGCAGCAGCGCGCATCCGATGACGGTTGCGAGGACGACGGCGACTTTTTCCATGAACCGCCAGAAGGGCGCGGTTTCCCCGCCCTCCAAGGCGCCGAACAGATCACCCCCGCCCATGTTGCCGCCGCCCGCGCGTTCGGACATCGGGTACAGCTGCATCAGGAAGCGGATGACCGCGAGCAGTGCGCGCCAGAGCGCACTTCCGACTGCCTCCGCGCCCTCACGGACCTTGTCAAAGTACGCGACCAGGGCTGCGACGACGGCAAAGAGCGCGAGGATCGCGCGGTTTCTGCGCACGATGGAGCGCGGCGGGTTTTTGCGCTGCATGCTCGATACGCCCACGGCGAGCGATTCGTCGTTGAGCAAAACGCCGCACATGAGCAAAAACAGGCAGACGAGCCCCAAAAGGCAGTCGTTTAGCCGTTCGCTCTTGACGAAGAATGCGGCAAGAGATGCGACCGCGTACAAAACCATGCCGACGGCCACGCCGCGCACGCCCCCAAAGAGGGGATCGTCCGCCACGACATCGCGCGAAAGGAAAACGATGCCCCACAAGCCGCACAGGGCGGCGAGGATTTTCGCCGCAATCGAAACCTGCGCGAAATGCGCATCACAAAGCTGCAAGGCGGATATTGTAAGCCCAAAAAGGAGGACGATGGGGAACCTGAGCGGGATGCTGATCCCCTTCATGCGCACCTCTTCGACAGGCCTTTCCCTGTCGGGGTTCGGATCCCCGCCCGAGGAGGAAGGCGCGAAGATCGTAACCTCCCTGCGCCTGTTTCCGATCTTTCCGGGCACGAAGGAAAATGCGACGGCGAGGAGCGCCGTAAAAAGCGGCATCAAAAACGCCCACGGCGCGTAATACAGCCCTTCGCACGCGATCAAAACGTAGACGGGCGCGACGCAAAGCGCGCCCGCAAGCGCGTGCAAAAGCGTTTTCAATATGCGCCTCATACGGCAGCCTCCCTTCGGAGCGGAAGCAGTTCCACGCTGTTGCCGTTGCCCTTCAGCATGGCGATCTTTTCGCGGATCGCCTCGGAATCGTACATGGATAAAATCAGGATATCCGTATCGGCGACGGTCGAAAGCCCGTCCAGAAACGTCGTAAAATTGAGCTCCCTATGAATGACGAGGCGCGCCATGGTTTCGAGCAGCAGCGTATCCTGCCCCGAAGCCCTCGACGGCATCACGACCACGCTTTTGCGCTGCCCCTCTTCGCCCAGAAGGCAGGCATTCGTGCCGAAGCCCGCATCCACGCCGCATTCGAGCGCGCGCATGCAGAGCGTCGCCGCGATGCGAAGCCCCTGCTCGATCTCCTCCTGCTCATAGTCCATCAAGTCGTTCCACTGGTTTTCCGTCGCCTGTACGTTCAGAAGCACCATCGCGCGCGGGTCGGCAGTGTAATCCCGCACCTTGACCTGAAGCTGCCCCGTGCGCGCGGTCGCGCCCCAATGGATGTCGCGCAGCGCATCGCCCGGCAGATAGCCGCGGATGCCCGCCGTCAAAAACGGGTCGGGCGCGATCCAGCGCCTGACGGACATATCGCCCTGCCAGCGCGAGGAGGGCGTCTCCAATTCGTCCTCCGAGAGGAGGCGCGGGTACACAAACAGCGCGCCCTGCAAATCCTGCTGCCTGCTCTTGACGGTGAGTGCGAACAGATCGCTCGCCGTCAGCGCGACGCTGCCCACGGGGTAATAGCCGCGCCTGAGGCAAGTGACGCCGTGCCTTCGCGTGACCTTCGAATACGGCGCGAGAAAGAACAGCGATTTGTGGAACCTGTCGCCGCTGATTTCGCGCTCCTCGGCCTTGAGCTTTCCAAACTGCAAATTGGGCGATATGCGCGATTCGGCGCGGAGCCACGGCACGGGCAGGGGCTTTCGGTTGTGCAGAATTTCGATCAGTTCGACCTGTTCGCCCTCATGGGCGCTCTTGCGGTCGAAGGCGCGCGAATAGGTCAGCCCGCGCAGGTTGAACAGCGAAAACACCAGCGCCTGCGCGAACGCGAGCGCCGCTGCCACAAACAAAAGCCAAAGGGCGTTCACCTTACGCCTCCTTGGGGTCTTCCGTCGGCGCGGCGGTCATGTCGAGCGCGTCGCGGATCGCCTGTTCCGCCTGCCCCGTGCGCCCGTACAGCCCCCGTACGATCACCCTGTGCGCGAGCACGGGCACGGCGAGGTATTTCACGTCGTCCGGCGTCACATAATCGCGCCCGCGGATGAGCGCCAGCGCCTGGCTCGCGCGCATGAGGGCGAGCGTGCCGCGCGGGCTTACGCCCAACTGCACGTTTTCGAGCTTCCTCGTGGTTTCGGCGATGGCTACGATGTATTCGAGCACTGCCTGCGATACGTGCGCCTCGGAAAAGGCGGACTGCGCACCCAAAATGTCCTGCTTCGTCGCGCAGGGCGCAAGAGACGCGAGCGGATCATTTCGGATGAAGCGCGAGAGGATTTCGACCGCGTTTGCCGAGGTGGGGTAGCCGGGCTTCAGCCGCATCAAAAAGCGGTCGAGCTGCGCCTCGGGCAGCGGGAAGGTGCCCTGCGTCTCTACGGGGTTTTGCGTCGCGATGACGACGAAGGGCTCGTCGAGCTTGCGCGTGACGCCGTCGAGCGTCACCTGCCGTTCCTCCATGCACTCCAAGAGGGAGGACTGCGTCCTCGGCGTCGCGCGGTTGATCTCGTCCGCGAGCAAAACGTTCGTAAAGACGGGTCCGGGTCGGAACGAGAATTCGCCCGCCTTCGCGTTATAGACGCTCAGCCCCGTCACGTCGCCGGGCAAAAGATCCGGTGTAAACTGAATGCGCGAAAAGGACACATCCAACGACTTCGCGAGGGATTTTGCCAGCACGGTCTTGCCCGTGCCGGGCACATCCTCCAAGAGGACGTGCCCCTTCGCGATTAAGGCGCACAGGAGCATTTCCACCGTATCGTCTCCGCCGACGAGCACCTTCCCGATGTTTTCGCGCAGGCGGTTCGCCAGGGAGCGGATTTCCGTATACTTCATATCGCATTCACCTCATGGAAGCATTATAACATAAGGGGACGGGGTTGTGTCACATTTTTTTCTCCCATATCGCAGGAGTATACCACAATATCGGGGGAAGTAAGGTTAAATCATCGCAAAGGGCTTGCATTTGCCGGCGTATGCCAGTATAATAAAGTCAGGAATAGTCAAAGAGGGATGATCATGAGCAGACTTTCGGATACCATAGAAAATTTTATCAAGGAAATGATGACGGGGGACACGTCGGTAGAGTTTAAGCGCAACGAACTCGCGCAGCACTTCGGCTGCGCGCCGTCACAGATCAATTACGTGCTCGCGACGCGATTTTCCATCGAACACGGATATATCATTGAGAGCAAGCGCGGCGGCGGCGGCTTCGTAAAGGTGCTTCGCATGTCCGTGCCGAAGGACGGCAATCTCCTCGATATGCTCCTTCGGCGCATCGACAACCAGGTGGACGAGGATACGGCGGTCGCAATCATTCGGCACGTATACGAGCGCGACATCGTGACGCTTTCGGAGGCGAAACTCATGCGCGTGGCGGTCGGCAAAAACGCGCTCGCGCTGCCCATATCCGCAAAAGACATCCTGCGCGCGGCGGTTCTCAAGTGCATGCTGACGCAGGCATTCCGAAATCGGGAGGAGAGAAAAAATGATGATGTGTGATGAATGCGGCGTAAATCCCGCGGAAATTCGGCTCGTAACCATCGTGAACGGCGAAAAAAAAGAGCGAAACCTCTGCCGAAGCTGCATGATGGAAATGCGCAAACAACTGCCGGGGCTCGATTTGCCCGGGTTCGACCTCGAAACCGTCTTGCGCTCCGTCGGCGCTACGGACGGAGAGGAGCAGGATCAGGAGATCGGAAAGCTCGCGTTTGCGGGCGAGGAGAGCTACGACATCGTATGCTTTCAGTGCGGAACGACGTATGACGGCTTTCGGGAGACGGGGCTTTTGGGATGCGCCTCCTGCTACCGCGCGTTTCGAGAGCCGCTCGACGGCGTATTGAAGCGCATACACGGGCAGACGCAGCACATCGGGCGCGTGCCCGTGAGCCCGGACGAAAACGTCACGGTAAAGGTGCAGATCGAAAGGCTCCGGCAGGAGCTCTCCGTCGCGATCTCGCAGGAGGAATACGAACAGGCGGCGGCACTGCGCGACAAAATCCGCCTGCTCAAATCGGAGCTCGAGGAGGCAGACGAGAATGGCTGAGAACATGGCGCCCGAACAGGACGTCGTCGTCAACTCACGCGTCCGCCTGTCGCGCAACTGGCTCGACCTGCCGTTCGTCCGAACCATGTCAGATACCGATGCCGCCGAGTGCATCTGCCGCGCGATGGAATCGCTCGAAGCGGCGGGGGAAACGCGCGACTACCGCGTTAGGCGCATGGCGGATATGGGCGAAAACGAGCGCGGCAGCCTGCTCGACCACCAGCTCATTTCGCACGACCTTCTGAAGAACGTACAGCGCGCTGCGGCGCTGATTTCCGAGGACGATTCCGTCACCGTCATGGTGAACGAGGAGGATCATCTGCGGCTGCAGGGGCTGCTGGAAGGGCTACAGCTTGAACAGGCTGCAAAGAAGGCGTTTCATGCGGACGAAATCATGGGCGCGAGCGCCGCGTATGCGTTCGACATGCAGCTGGGGTATCTCACGTCCTCGCCGACGATCGTCGGCACGGGGCTTCGCGCGACGGTGACGATGCACCTGTTCGGCCTCTCCCGCGCAAGGCAGATTCCGCAGATCATCAAAAGCGTCAACCGCATCGGACTTTCCCTGCGCGGCCTGTACGGAAGCGGCAGCGACGCGATGGGGGGACTGTACCTCCTGTCGAATCAGGCGACGCTCGGCAGGAGCGAGGACGACATCATAAAGACGGTTTCCTCGACCGCGCTGCAGATCGCGGACAGGGAGCGCTCCATCCGTGAAAACATGAAGCGGACCGGATTCATCCCGCTGATGGATTCGATCATGCGCTCGGCGGGCATCTGCGGAAACGCGCGGCTCATGTCGCTTCGGGAATTTATGAACCGATATGCGGACCTCAGGCTCGGCGCGTCCCTGGGCGCGCTGCGCATAGAGCTTTCGGCGATAGACAACATGATGATGGATTTGCAGCCCTCCTCTCTGGGCATGCAGGCGGGGCGCGAATTGCGAACCCTTGAAGGCGATATGTACAGGGCGGAACAGCTCAGAAAGCGCATCTCCATGCAGGGCGCAAGGCGCGAACCCATTTAGAATACGAAATACGAAGACAGAGGCAAGTGAAAGGAGTTCCAAATGGCACTTCCAGGATTTACGGAGCGCGCACAAAGGGCGCTGAATGCCGCCGCGAAGGAAGCGGGGCAGCTCGGAAGAAACTATATCGGTACGGAACATCTGCTGCTGGGTTTGCTGTCGGATTCCGGCACCTGCCGCGAAGCGCTGCAGCACATCTCGCAGGACGCGGCGCGCGCCGAGATCGAATCGATGCTCGGCAGAAACGAACCCGCGCAGCAGGTGCGCCCCGGAAGCTATACGCCGCGCAGCAAAAAGGTTCTGGAGCAGAGCGCAAAAGAGGCGCAGGCGCTGGGGCACAATTACATCGGCGCGGAGCACCTTCTGCTCGCGCTCATGCGCGAACGGGAGGGCGTCGCGGCGCAGGTGCTCATGAAAATGGGGCTGGACCTCAACCGCGCGCGGGAGACGATCCTGCGCAACATGCGCAGCGAGGATGCGGACGGAAAATTCCGCGCGGAGGGCAAGGATGCGCCGATGCTGGCGCAATATACGCGCGATCTCACCAAGGCCGCCCTCGCGGGCGAGCTCGACCCCGTGATCGGCAGAGAAAATGAGATCGAGCGCATCGTGCAGATCCTCTCCCGCAGGACGAAGAACAACCCCGTGTTGATCGGAGAGCCGGGCGTCGGCAAGACCTCCGTCGCAGAGGGGCTCGCACAGCGCATCGCGGAGGGCTCGATCCCCGAGATTCTGCGCGGCAAGCGCATCATGACGGTGGACCTTCCCGGCATGCTCGCCGGCGCGAAGTACCGCGGCGAGTTTGAGGAGCGGCTGAAGAACACGATGAAGGAAGTTCTGAACGCGGGCAACATCGTGCTGTTTATCGATGAATTGCACACCATCGTCGGCGCGGGCGCGTCGGAGGGCGCGATCGACGCGGCGGCGATCCTAAAGCCCATGCTGACGCGCGGCGAACTGCAGGTGATCGGCGCAACCTCGATCTCCGAATACAGTAAGCACATCGAAAAGGATGCCGCCCTCGCGAGGCGGTTCCAGACGGTGCTCGTGGGCGAACCGACGCGCGAGGAGGCCGTCGAGATTTTGATGGGGCTGCGCGACCGGTACGAGGCGCATCACAGGGTGCGCATCACGGATGCGGCGATCCACGCCGCGGTGGAGCTTTCGGATCGGTACATCACGGACAGATTCCTGCCCGACAAGGCGATAGACCTCATCGACGAGGCGGCGTCACGCGTGCGCATCAAGGCGTTCACCGCGCCGCCGGATATGAAAGAACTCGAAATGAAGTTGGACGAGATCAACAAGGAGACGGGTGAGGCCGTGTCCAACGAGGACTTTGAAAAGGCCGCCAAGCTGCGCGACACGAAAAAATCCCTCCAGAACGAAATGACGCTTCGGCGCAAACAGTGGGAGCAGATGCGGGACGAGCGCATCGAGACCGTCGGCGAGGATGAGGTCGCGCGGATCGTCTCCGCGTGGACGGGCATCCCCGTCACGCGCATGACGGAGGACGAGGCGACGCGCCTGTTGCACCTCGAAGACATTCTGCATAAGCGCGTGATCGGGCAGGACGAGGCGGTAAAAGCCGTGAGCAAGGCGATACGGCGCGCGCGGGCGGGGCTCAAGGACCCGCGCAGGCCGATCGGATCGTTCATCTTTCTGGGACCGACCGGCGTCGGCAAGACGGAGCTGTGCAAGGCGCTCGGCGAGGCGCTCTTCGGCGACGAGGACAGCATGATCCGCATCGATATGTCCGAATACATGGAAAAGCACTCCGTATCGCGCATGATCGGCTCGCCCCCGGGCTATGTGGGCTACGACGAGGGCGGACAGCTCACCGAAAAGGTGCGCAGAAAGCCCTACAGTGTGATATTGCTCGACGAAGTCGAGAAGGCGCACCCCGATGTTTTCAACATTCTGTTGCAAATATTGGAAGACGGCAGGCTCACCGACGGCAAGGGGCGCGTGGTGGACTTCAAGAACACCGTGATCGTCATGACATCCAACGCCGGCGCGCACACAATCCAAAAACAGCGCGTGGTCGGCTTCAGCGGGAGCGTCAAGAGCGAAAAGGACTACGAGAGCATGAAGGAAAGCGTGATGGCGGAGCTGAAAAAGGTGTTCCGCCCCGAGTTCCTAAACCGCGTGGACGAGACCATCGTGTTCCATGCGCTGGAACAGGAGCACATCGACAAGATCGCGCGCCTCATGCTGGAGGGGGTCGCGGCGAGGCTGAAGGAACGGGGCATAGATCTTTCGTTCGATGAGGACGTCGTCCGATTGCTCGCGCAGGCGGGCTTTGACGAGCAGTACGGCGCGAGGCCCCTGCGCCGCGCGATCCAGCGCATGGTAGAGGACGCGCTGAGCGAAGAAATCCTGTCGGGCTCCATCAAGCTCGGCGAAAAGGTGAAGACGCTCGCGAGAGAGGACATGCTCTGCTTTGAAAAGGTATAGAATACTCGCCCTGTGCCTGTTGTGCATCCTGCCGCTGCCGTCCCTTGCCGAATCCGCAATGCCCGTATACGGCTTGGAATACGCCCATATCGTGGTCGCAAGGGACGGCGCGACCTCGCAGGCGTTTCGGGAGGTCTCCGAGGAGGCGTATATTGCCTTTCTCCGCGAGATTCTCTTAAGCGGCTTTGCCATTCGGGACAAGGGACAACGCGACGGCGGCGTCATTACGGTGCTCGAACGGGACGGCGCGACGATCGACATGCTTTACGACGCATCGCGCGCCGAGATGCGCGTAACGTATCCGCCCGGCGCTCAGATTGCGCGGGAGAACCCCTACCGCGCCCATTCCGAAGGCGATGTGCTGACGTTCGGGCGGTATGCGGGGAGAGGCATTCGGTGGACCGTGCTGCGAAAGGAGGAGGATTCGCTGCTCCTGCTTTCGGAAAAGGCGATCGACGCGATGCCGTATAACGAAACCTACGAAGAGACGACGTGGGAGACCTGTACCCTCAATGCGTGGCTGAACGGCTCTTTTTTGCGCAGGGCGTTTTCGGCGGAGGAAGCCGCGTATCTGACGGGCGGCGTGTTCCTGCTTTCCAAGGACGACCTTAAGGGCGACCTGCAAGCGCGCGCGACGCCCTACGCGAAAAAGCGCGGTGCGCACGTATGGGAAAACGGCTTTTGCTGGTGGTATCTGGCGGACGCCGGATACACCTTGAAGAGCGCGTCCGTCGTCCGGCACGACGGCAGCGTAT
Source organism: Christensenellales bacterium (assembly GCA_050946115.1). Taxonomy (GTDB): domain Bacteria; phylum Bacillota; class Clostridia; order Christensenellales; family Aristaeellaceae; genus CAYFRC01. Next base: position 15,671 of record JBMNUF010000009.1, on the reverse strand, counting down.
TTTACGACGACGTGCATCATGCTGATGTCGGCGTGCGCCCCGCGATCCGTATCCATACGGGCGAATAAAAAGTATGAAATGCCGCGGAGAATCCCCGTGTACCATGCGGGAGGTTCTCCGCTTTTGTTGAAAATGCGGATATTTTTCCATATGTCCGCATGAAATTTGCCGCGCGGGCGGCGACTGCTTGACTTTGCCGGTATTGGGGTGTAAAATGGTATGGTATGAAGCATACCGCAAGCGGTATGCAGAAGGGTGGTTTTACGGTGCCGAAGACCAATGTGAAATACAGCTCGGCGAGATGGCTGCTCACGCTGTACGACATATTCCTCTATCTGTGCGTGAGCCTTTCATTTACGGTTTTCTTTCCGGGCGTACTCACACGGCTCACGGTGAGGGGAGTTTTGCAACAGGCGGCGCTGGGCGGCTGCTGCGTATTCGGCGCGCGCTATTTTGCGGGCGTCTACCGGCAGATATGGCGATACAGCGGAATGCAGGCGTATATCCGGCTCATCTTTGCGGACGCCGTCGGTTGTGCGATGTATATCGTGCTGCTTTTCGCGCTTCCCATAGAGCGCATCACGTTCATGCGGGCGGTGTGCCTCGTTTCGATCGATCTGTTGGCGGTGCTCACCATCCGCATCGTATACCAGTATTTCTATCAGTGCGTCAGGCGCTCGGATGATGCGGTTTTCGCGAAATGGGTTCTGCGCATTTTCGCGCGCCTGGATACCGAAACCGTCGCGGGCAGAAGCCACAAGATCAAGATCGCAATCGTCGGCGCAGGGAGCATCGGCTCCATGCTCGCGCAGGAGCTGTTGGAAAACCGAAACGCCTCCTACACGCCCGTGTGTTTTATCGACAAGAGTCACGAGAAGGTCGGCAGGGAGATCTTCGGTATCCCCGTCATTTCGGAGGATGAGAACACGGAAAGGAAGATCAAGGAGCTCGGCGTGCAGGTGGTCGTGTTCGCCATCGGCGACGGCCTCGACGCGGATCAGAAGCTTGCGCTGTACAACCGCTATCGGCAGACCGGCTGCAAGGTCGAGGTATACGATTTTCCGACCATGCAGTCCGCGGATACCGCCAGGAGGCATCTGCGCGAGTTCGACATCCAGGAGCTTTTGTTCCGAAGCCCCGTCAACTGCCTGGACGAAAAGACGGTGGCGTATTACAAGGGCAAAACCGTCTTGATCACGGGCGGCGGCGGTTCCATCGGGAGCGAACTGTGCAGGCAGATCGCGAAGATGGAGCCGAAAAAGCTCGTCATTTTGGACGTGTACGAGAACGGCGCCTACGATCTGCAGCAGGAGCTGCGCATCTTGGAGAAGGGCAAAAAGCCGATCGACGTCTCCGTCGAGATCACCACGGTCTGCGACAAGGTCGCGCTCGAAAGGGTGTTCGAGAAATACCGTCCCGACGTCGTGCTGCACGCCGCGGCGCACAAGCACGTGCCGTTTATGGAGCACAACGCCTGCGAGGCGGTCAAAAACAACGTGTTCGGCACGCTCAACGTCGTGAATACGGCGCAGGAATTCGAATGCGAGCGCTTCATCATGATCTCGACGGACAAGGCGGTCAACCCGACCAACGTCATGGGCGCGACGAAGCGCATGTGCGAGATGATCGTGCTGTCGCGCGCGGGCAAGGGTAAGACGCAGTTTACCGCCACGCGCTTTGGCAATGTGCTCGGCAGCGCGGGCAGCGTCGTGCCGCTTTTCAAGCGGCAGATCGCGGCGGGAGGCCCCGTCACGATCACGGACAAGCGCATCATCCGCTACTTCATGACGATCCCCGAGGCGTCGCAGCTGGTTTTGACGAGCGGCGCGATGGCAAAGGACGGCGAATTGTTCGTGCTCGACATGGGAAAGCCCGTGCGCATCCTGGATCTTGCCGAGAGCATGATTCGCCTGTGCGGGTACGAGCCGTATAAGGAGATCGACATTCAGGAGATCGGGCTGCGCGAAGGGGAGAAACTGTACGAGGAACTACTTTTGCGCAACACGGAGACGCTCGGGAAGACCGAAAACAGCCTCATCTTCATCGAAAAGGACACGCAGTTGCGCGAAGACGAGATCGAGCAAAGCCTTGCGCTGCTCAGGGACGCCGCAAAGTCCGGCTCGGACGACGTGGTGCGCGAAGCGCTCAAGGCCGCCGTGCCGACCTTTGTCGACCCGGAGGTCGTGAACGAAGCGGTCACTGCATAAAAGCCAAAGAAGCGGAAGCGAAAACTCCGCTTTTTTTGCATGAGAAAGGAAGGCTTTTCCGCTTTTGAAACGGGCAATTTTGCACGGAACGGGAAATAGAGCTTGCATTTTGGGATTTGAGCGTGTATAATACACATAAGTTTGGGGCGAATTGAACATTTGGAGGGTTGTCCTATGAGCAAATTGCATATTCTCGACCACCCGCTGATTCAGCACAAGCTGTCCATCCTGCGCGACAAGAACACGGGCACCAAGGATTTTCGCGAAATTCTGGATGAAATCGCGATGCTGATGGCGTACGAGGTCACGCGCGATCTTCCCCTTATGGAAGTAGAGGTGGAGACGCCGATGGCCAAGTGCAAAACGCGCGTGATCAGCGGCAGAAAGATGGGCATCGTGCCGATTTTGCGCGCAGGGCTCGGCATGGTCGACGGCATAGTAAAGCTCGTGCCCACGGCGAAGGTCGGCCACATCGGCCTGTACCGCGATCCGGCGACGCTCAAACCCGTGGAGTATTACTGCAAGCTCCCGCCGGACGTGGAGGAGAGGGAACTGATCGTGCTCGATCCCATGCTCGCAACCGGCGGTTCTTCCGTCGCGGCGATTTCGTCGCTGAAGGCGCGCGGCTGCGAGAAAATCCGCCTCGTGTGCCTGATCGGCGCACCCGAGGGCCTCAAGGCGGTGCAGGACGCGCATCCCGACGTGGACATCTATATCGCCGCCGTGGACGAAAAGCTGAACGAGCACGGGTACATCGTCCCGGGACTGGGCGATGCGGGCGACCGTATTTTCGGAACAAAGTAGGGAAGGTGAAGCGATTTGGCAAATACGCTGATTCAACAGCTTGAGGAGGCGGAGCGCGCCGCGGATGCCATCGAGCTGAACGCGGTAAAGGAAGCCCGAGAGATGCTCAAGGGCGTCGAAGAGGCGCTGACCGCGCGGAGCCGCCAAACCATACGCGATTTCCATCAGCAGGCACAGCGGATGCTGGAGGACGAGCGCGCGAAGACGAACGAGGAGATTTCCCGGCTGAACGAAAAGCGCGACGCCGAGCATCGGGCGCTCAGGGATGCGGCGCTCAAAAACGCGGACGCCGCCGGAAAAATGATCTTCGAAAGGATTGTGGCCGATGGCAATCGTTGAGATGAAGCAGATAAGCCTGCTTGCGCTCAACCGCGACAGAGTAAAGCTGCTTCGCGCGCTGCAAAAGCTCGGCTGCGTGCAGGTGGAAGAGGCGGAATACCAGAAGATGCCCGATCCCGAAACGGATCAGCGCATCGAGGAGCTGCATAGCGCCGTATCGAGGCTCGACCTCGTGATCGCGCGCCTCTCTCCATACGACAAGCACAAGCAGTCGATGCTCTCCCTGCGCCCCGAGGCGGACGACGCGATGGTTGCAAGCGCGCTCAAGGCGCGCGGCAAGCTCATGGCGCTCGTCGATCGGGCGGAGGAGATCGAACGCTTGCGCGGCGACCTCAAGATGCGGCTTGCAAAGGCTGCGGCATCCGCGGAGGCGATTTCTCCGTGGGAGGCGCTCGATATGCCGCTTGAGGACATTCGGGAAACGCGCACGTCGAAGCTGTATCTTTTGACCGTAAGCGCAAGGAGGCTCCCCGAATTCCTGCAGGATGTGGGCGAAGTAAAGTATGTCGTCGTTGAGACGCTGAACACCGTGCGCGACACCGCGTTCCTCTTGGCGGCGTCGCACAAGGCGGAAGCGGAGCGCTTTGAGGCGCTGTTTGAGGCGCACAAGGTGCAGACCGTCACTTTTCCGGATATGAAGGGCACGCCGGGCTCCGTCCTCGCATCGATCCGCGAAGAATGCGCGGAGATCGACAGGACATATGCACGGTTCGACGAGGAAATCGTCCGAATGGCGGAAAGTCTCGCCGACATGCGCATTTTGCGCGACGTCAGCGCGATGGAATTGGACAGGCTCCTGGCATCGCAGAAGTTTTCCGGCACGAAATCCGCGTTCATCCTGAAGGGCTGGGCGCCGAATGCGAAGCGGGAGGAAATTACACGCGCGGTCAAGGAGATTTCGCCCTACGCGCAGATCGAGTTTACCAATCCTCCGGAGGACGAAGCGCCGCCGGTGATGCTCAGGAACAAGCCGTATATCACGCCGTTTGAATCGATCGTCAAGATGTTCTCACTGCCCGATCCCAATGGGATCGACCCGACGTTCATCATGACGCCCTTTTGGGTGTGCTTTTTCGGCATGATGGTTTCCGATGCCGGGTACGGCATCGTCATGGGCATCGTGTGCGCGTATATTTCATACAAGCTCAAAAGGCGCAAGGGTCTGGGGCAGATGGCATTCGTCCTGGCGCTCGGCGGCGTATCGACGCTGTTTTGGGGTGCGATGTACGGCGGCTGGTTTTCCATCGAGAATTTCATCCCGCCGCTCTTGTTTGCGCCGATGGAGAACCCGATCGGCATGCTCGTCCTTTCCGTGGCGATGGGGTGCGTGCACCTGCTCGCGGGCATGGGCGTCGCCGCGTATATGAATGTAAAGCGCGGCAAGCCGCTGGACGCGCTGTACGATCAGGGGTTCTGGCTGCTGCTCCTGATGGGGCTGGGGCTCCTCCTCGTAAATACCGCGGTGGGCGGCGTCATCGCCCTCATCGGCGGGGTGGGCATCCTACTCTTTGCGGGGCGTTCCAACAAGAACATCATCAAGCGCATTTCGAGCGGGCTGGGCGCGCTCTACGGGGTCACCGGCTATGTTTCGGACATCCTCTCCTACGCGAGGCTGTTTGGCATGGGGCTGGCTACGGGCGTCATCGGCATGGTCGTGAACACGCTGGCGTTCATGCCCGCAGAGTCCGGCTCCGTCGTTGGCTACATATTTTGCGCTTTGATCCTGCTCTTTGGGCATACGCTGAACTTCGGCATCAACGCGCTGGGCGCATATGTCCACTCGTGCAGGCTCCAGTACATCGAATTCTTTAACAAGTTCTATGAAAGCGGCGGCAGGGATTTCACTCCGCTCACGTGCGAAAACACGCGCTACATAGATATTCACACCGCATATTAATTTAGGAGGGTATCATAATGGAAGAGGTCGTACAGGTCATCGGTTTGGAATGGGGTCAGGTGTTTGCGCTCTTGGGCGCGGCGATTGCGGTTATCATGGCGGGCTTCGGCTCCGCGCGCGGCGTGGGCATTGCCGGTGAGACGGCTGCCGGCGTCATCAGCGAGAATCCCGATGTGTTCGGCCAGGCACTGGTTCTGGAACTTTTGCCCGGCACGCAGGGCATCTACGGCTTTTTGATCGGCTTCATCATCCTGCTGAAGCTGAACGTACTTTCCGGCACGCTCGCCGCGGTCGGCACGGTCAACGGGCTTTGGGTGCTCATCGGGTGCCTGCCGGTCGGGCTCGTCGGATATTTTTCCGCCGTCTTCCAGGGCCGCGTCGCGGCTTCGAGCATTTCGCTCCTGGGCAAGCGGCCCACTTCGGGCGGCCAGGGTATTTCCCTCACTGTCATGGTCGAGACCTATGCCGTGCTCGCGCTGCTCGCCTCGTTCCTGATCGTGCAGTTTGTGCCGCTGGTGTAAGTCGGACATAGAACGCACGAAAAGGAGGTAGCGCACTTGAACGCGGATGCCATTACGGCAAAAATCATAGAGGATGCGCGCGTATCTGCCGAAAAGACGCTCTCCGAAGCCAAGCGCCGCGCCGAGGCTTTGACGCGCAGCGCGGACGAAGCGCTCGCAGTCGAGCAGGAAAAGTCCCAAAAGCAGGCGAAGAAGGACTGCGCGGAGCTTCGGGACAGGATGCTGCGCATGGCGGAGCTCGATCAGCGCAAGGTGCAGCTCGCCGTCAAGCGCGAGGTGATCGACGTGGCGTTCGAAAAGGCGCTCGCGCTTTTGCGCGCAATGGATCGCGCCGACATGCGGGCGTTCCTCACGAAAATCCTGCTCTCCGCGGCGGAGGGCGGCGAGGAAATCATCGTCGATTCGGGCGATACGGACATCTTCGACCAACAGACGCTCAGGCAGATCAATTCCTCGCTCTTCGAGCAGGGCAGAATGTCCGTGACGCTTTCGGACGAACACAGAAAAACCGGCGGCGGCTTCATCCTGAAGCAGGGCGGCATGGAGATCAACTGCACACTGCCTGCGGTTCTCGGCTTGCACCGCACTTCTTTGGAGGCCGATGCCGCAGAAATGCTGTTTAGGTAGGTGAAGGACGTGCCCCAAATCAGTCATGCCTATGCGGTAGGGCGGGTACGCGTGCTCGAGCAAATGCTCCTGAACGAACAGGCGCTCGAACGGCTCATCGCCTGCGAGAACCTCGACGAGGTGCTGCGCGCGCTCGCGGAAGCGGGCTGGGGCGATGCCGCCTCCAAGAACGAGGTGGATCGCCTCGCGGACAGGCACATCGCGGACGCCTGCAAACTGGTGCGCGAGATCACGCCGGAGCCCGTCATCACCGATTGTTTCCTGATCAAATACGACGTTTTGAACATGAAAGTTCTGGTCAAGTCGAGGGCATTGGGCATCTCCGACGCCGCGCTTTCCGAAAACGGTACAATCCCGGCGGACAGGCTGCGCCGCATCGTCGGGGAGCGGCGATATCAGGACCTGCCCGCGCCCTTCGCCGATGCGCTCATGCGGATCGACAAGAAGTTCCTGAGCGAGGAAGACCCGCTGTACGTGGACGCGGAACTCGACAAGGCGATGGGCGAATACATCCGAGCCGCGCTGAAAGGCACGAAAAACGATACGGTCAGGCGCTATTTTGCCGATCGGACGGATGTCGTGAACCTTTTGATTGCGCTCAGGTGCCACAGGATCGGGCGCGGAAGCGCGCTCGCGAAGGAGCTGTTCATCCCGGGCGGCGAGATCGATGTAGCCGAGCTTTCCCGCATCGCGGACGAGCCCGAGGGCCTGTACACGTGCATCGAACGCCGCGGGTTCGCGCGCCCCATGAAGGAGGCGCTCGCGCAGCGCGACGGGGAAGCGCTTGCCTTTGTCGAAAGGCAGTTGGACGACTATCTCCTCTCGCTCATCCGTCGGCATAAGAACGAGCCGCTCACGGTGATGCCTGTGATCGGCTACCTCCTCGCCAAAGAGCGGGAGTGCGCCGCGGTGCGCCTCATCGTCATCGCGAAGGATGCGCGCGTTCCGAACGACAAGCTCCGGCTGAGACTGCGCGAGCTGTACGCATAAGGAGGAAGAGCCATGCAGAAGGTTGCGGCGGTCGGCTCCCGGGATACCGTGCTGGCATTTAAGGCCTTGGGAATCACGGTGGTCTTCGCGGACACGCAGGAGGAAATCTCGCAGGCGATCTACCGCCTCGCAAGCGGGGGATACGCGGTGATTTTCGTCACGGAAGCGGCTGCGGAGAAGGCGCAGGAGACCATATCGCGCTACAAAATGGAGGCTTTGCCTGCCATCATTCCCATTCCCGGCGCTACGGGCGCTACGGGGGTCGGTATGCGAAACGTTCGCGCCAATGTGGAAAAGGCGGTAGGCGCAGACATACTATTTAAGGAAGAGGGTTGAAGAGGTGCGACAGGGAACCATCATCAAGGTCGCAGGCCCTTTGATCGTCGCCGACAATATGAGCGATGCCACGATGTACGACGTGGTGCGCGTTTCGGACAAGGGGCTTATCGGCGAAATCATCGAGCTGCGCGGCGACCGCGCATCTATACAGGTATATGAAGAGACCGCGGGCCTTGGGCCGGGCGAACCCGTCGTTTCGACGGGCACGCCCCTCTCCGTGGAGCTTGGACCCGGGCTCATCGAATCGATTTTTGACGGAATCCAGCGCCCGCTGACGGCCATCCGCGACATAACGGGCGACCGCATCGAGCGCGGCGTCAGCGTACACAGCCTGGACCGCGAGAGAAAATGGAGCTTCGTTCCGCGCGTGAAGGTCGGAGATTCGGTCATAGGCGGCGACATATTAGGCGTCGTCAGGGAGACCGCCGTCGTGGAGCACCGCATCATGGTGCCGCCGAATGTCTCCGGCACGGTCGAATGGATCGAAAAGGGCGATTACACCATCGAGGAGACGGTGTGCAAAATCACAACGGCAGGCGGCACGACGGATCTTTCCATGCTCCAGAAATGGCCCGTCCGCAGGGGGCGCCCCTATAAGGAGAAGATCGCCCCGTCCGAGCCTATGGTCACGGGCCAGCGCGTCATCGACACGTTCTTCCCGATCGCGCGCGGCGGCGTCGCGGCGGTCCCTGGCCCCTTCGGCAGCGGAAAGACGGTCGTTCAGCACCAGCTCGCGAAATGGGCGGACGCGGACATCATCGTCTACGTCGGCTGCGGCGAGCGCGGCAACGAAATGACGGACGTTTTGATGGAGTTCCCCGAGCTGCATGACCCGCGCACGGGCGAAACGCTGATGAAGCGCACCGTGCTCATCGCGAACACCTCCGACATGCCCGTCGCGGCGCGCGAGGCTTCGATCTATACGGGCATCACCATCGCGGAGTACTTCCGCGACATGGGCTACGAGGTCGCCATCATGGCGGACTCCACGTCCCGCTGGGCGGAGGCGCTGCGCGAAATGAGCGGGCGGCTCGAGGAAATGCCCGGCGAGGAAGGCTACCCCGCATACCTATCCAGCCGCATCGCGGAATTCTACGAGCGCGCGGGCTGGGTCGAGTGCATCGGAAGCGGCGCGCGCAGGGGCGCGATTTCCGCCATCGGCGCTGTTTCCCCGCCCGGCGGCGACATCTCCGAGCCGGTTTCGCAGGCGACGCTGCGCATCGTGAAGGTCTTCTGGGGGCTCTCCGCGACGCTCGCCTACCAGCGGCATTTCCCCGCGATCGACTGGCTGCAGAGCTACTCCCTCTATCTGGACAGGCTCGAAAAATGGTTTACGGACGGCGTCGCGCCCGATTGGAACGAAAAGCGCGCGCAGGCGATGATGATCTTGCAGGAGGAGTCCGAGCTCAACGAGATCGTGCGATTGGTCGGCGTGGACGCGCTCAGCTGGAAGGACAGGCTGACGCTCGAGATCGCCCGCATGATCCGCGAGGACTACCTGCACCAGAACGCCTTTGACGACATCGACACATATACCTCGCTCCCCAAGCAGTACCGCATGCTTTCGCTGATCATGGACTACCAGGAAAAGGGACAGCGGGCGCTGGCGGCGGGCGCGGATTTGTCGAAGGTGACGAACCTGCCCGTGCGCGAGAAGATCGGCAGGGCGAAATACATCAAAGAAGACGAAATCAAGCGGTTCGATGCCATCGAATCCGAGCTCAACGACCAGATCGGCGCTTTGACGGAAGGAGGACGCTGACATGCTGAAAGAATATTCCACCATTGCCGAGGTTGTGGGTCCTCTGATGCTCGTGGAAGGCGTGAGCGGCGTCAAGTATTCCGAGCTGGTCGAGATCGAGCAGGCAAACGGCGAAGTCCGCATGGGCCGCGTGCTCGAGGTGACCGAGGACAAAGCGCTGCTGCAGCTGTTTGAAAGCTCGCAGGGGCTGAAGATCGATACGGCGAAGGCGCGCTTTTTGGGGCGCTCCATCGAGCTTTCCGTCTCCATAGACATCCTCGGCCGCGTATTCGACGGCCTCGGCAGGCCGCGCGACGACGGCCCCGAGATCATCCCCGAAAAGCGGCTCGACATGAACGGCGCGCCGATCAACCCGTCCGCGCGCGACTATCCCAATGAGTTCATTCAGACGGGCATCTCCGCGATCGACGGGCTGAACACGCTGGTCAGGGGACAGAAGCTGCCCGTGTTCTCCGGCTCCGGCCTTCCGCACGCGCAGCTCGCCGCGCAGATCGCGCGACAGGCAAAGGTGCTCTCCGGCAGCGAGAATTTCGCGGTCGTGTTCGCCGCGATTGGCATCACGTTTGAAGAGGCGGACTATTTCATCAGCGACTTTAGACGGACCGGCGCGATCGACCGCACGGTGTTGTTCATGAACCTCGCAAACGACCCCGCCATCGAGCGCATCGCGACCCCGCGCATGGCGCTGACGGCGGCGGAATACCTCGCCTTCGAAAAGGATATGCACGTGCTCGTCATTCTGACGGACATCACCAACTACGCCGAAGCGCTGCGCGAGATTTCCGCCGCGCGCAAGGAAATCCCCGGGCGGCGCGGCTATCCCGGCTATCTGTATACCGACCTCGCCTCCATGTACGAGCGCGCAGGCAGGATCCGCGGCAAGCGCGGATCAGTCACGCTGATACCGATCCTCACCATGCCCGAGGACGACAAAACGCACCCGATCCCCGACCTCACCGGCTACATCACCGAGGGGCAGATTATCCTCGCGAGGGAACTGTACCGCAAGGGCATCCAGCCGCCGATCGACGTGCTGCCCAGCCTTTCGCGCCTCAAGGACAAGGGCATCGGCAAGGGCAAGACGCGCGAGGACCACGCGCCGACCATGAACCAGCTCTTCTCCGCCTATTCGCGCGGCAAGGACGCAAAGGAACTCGCGGTCATCTTGGGCGATGCGGCGCTGACCGACATCGACAAGCTCTACGCGGCGTTTGCGGACGCGTTTGAGAAGGAGTACGTCTCGCAGGGGTATAATACCAACCGCTCCATCGAGGAGACGCTCGATTTGGGCTGGAAGCTGCTAAGAATGCTGCCGCGCTCCGAGCATAAGCGCATCCGCGACGACATGCTGGATATTTACTACGACGGGGAGGCATAGCCATGGCGCTGATACGTGTTAACCCGACGCGGATGGAGCTGACGCGGCTGAAAAAGCGCCTGAAGACTGCCGTGCGCGGACACAAGCTGCTCAAGGACAAGCGCGACGAAATGATGCGCAGGTTCGTATTGCTCGTCAGGGAAAACGCGAAACTGCGCACAGAGGTCGAAAAGAGCCTCTCCTCCGCGCTCGCAGAATTTGCGCTGTGCTCCGGCGTGATGGAGCCTGCAATGCTCGAAGAGGCCGTGCTCTACCCCGCGCGCACATCGGAAATCGTCGTCGGGCGCGACAACATCATGTCCGTCGCCGTGCCAAAAATCACCATCGACGAGGAGAGTCTCGGCGAAACGGTACTCTCCTACGGCTTCGCGCAGACCTCCGCGCAGCTCGACGGGGCGATTTCGAGCCTCGCGGACATTTTGCCCGATCTGATCCGGCTCGCGGAGATCGAAAAAACCTGCAACCTGCTCGCGGACGAAATCGAAAAGACCAGGCGCCGCGTGAACGCGCTCGAATACGTCATGATTCCGGATTTGGAGGAGACCATCCGCTACATCACGATGAAGTTGGACGAGAACGAACGCGGTTCGCAGACGCGTCTCATGAAGGTCAAGGACATGATCGCGGACAGAACGGAGGCATCGTAAAAGGCAAGGGGGCTGCACACCAGCCTCCTTTATTATGGGCATGACATTTTCCGCGCAGAGGGGAAGACATGGAAGAGAGACGATTTGCCGCGCGCGCGTTCGCGGCGCTGGAAAAAAACGGATTCCGCTTTACCCGTTCCATCGGGCAGAATTTCCTTTTGGACGCGGATTTGGTGGGAGACCTCGTTTCGCTTTCGGGCGTTTCAAAGGGCGACAATGTGCTCGAAATCGGCCCCGGCGCGGGCCTCATGACGGCGATCCTCGCGCATCGCGGCGCGCATGTGACCGCCGTCGAATTGGACGCGGCGTTAGAGCCGGTATTGCGGTTTGTGCTTGAAGGACTCCCCGTGCGCCTGGTGTTTGAGGACGCGCTGAAGAGCGACTTTCGCGCGCTGATGGGGGAGGAGCCGTTTCGCATCGCCGCGAACCTGCCCTACTATATCACATCCGACGCGATCGCAAAGTGCATCAAGAGCGATCTTCCGATTCAATCGATGGCGATCCTCGTGCAGAAGGAGGCGGCGGAGCGCATCGTATCCGTGCCAGGCGAGAAGAGCTATTGCGCGCTTTCGGCGCTCGTTCGCAGCTTCGGCGAGGCGCGCATCCTAAGGGAGATTCCGCCCGAGCATTTTACGCCGCGCCCGCACGTGATGAGCGCACTTTTGAGCATCGAGCCGCACGCGGAAAAGCCGTACAGTGTAATCGATCAAAAAACGCTCTACCGCGTGATCGCCTCCGCGTTTGCGATGCGGCGAAAGACCTTTGCGAACAACCTCATATCGTCCTTTGCGCTTTCGCGCGCGGAGGCGGAGCGCGTTTTGGAGCGCAGCGGGCTGCACGCCAAGGTTCGCGGCGAGGAATTGGACGTCGCGCAATTCGCATCCGTCGCCGACGCGCTGACGAAGGGTTGAATACATTTCAAAATGCAGTAGGAGGGAGCGACCATGACCGCGCGGGAGCGTTTTCTGCGATGGATGGCGTTTGAACCCGCCGACCGCATGCCCATAATCGAATGGGCGACGTGGTGGGATGAGACGGTGGAGCGCTGGAAGGGCGAAGGGCTTTCCGTTCCCGCCGTGGAGGGAATCGGCGAGGGACAGGCATTGCAGGTGCACATGGGGCTGGACCTCCATTTGCAGATGTGGTGCGGCATCACGTCCTCCAAGACGCCGCGCCCCGCCTACCACGGCGCGCCGCTCGCGACTACAATAGAAGAATACGAAGCAATCCGCCCGACGCTGTACAATATTGATGAGGCGGTAGACCTGAACGCACTGAAGCGTTATCGCGCATTTCAGGACAGGGGAGAGGCAATCATCTGGATTACGGTGGACGGCGCATTTTGGGGGCCGCGTTCGGTGCTCGGAATCACGGACCACCTCATGGCGTTTTACGACGAGCCGGAGCTCATGCACCGCATCAATCGGGATATTACGGACTTTAACCTGCGCGTGTTCGAGAAGGTATTTTCCGTGCTGACGCCCGATTTTATGACGTTCGGCGAGGACATGAGCTATAACAACGGCCCCATGATCTCGGAACAAATGTTTGACGAGTTCATGCTGCCGTATTATCGCGAGATTGTGCCGGTATTGAAGGAAAAGGGCGTGCACGTACTGGTCGATTCGGACGGCGATATCACCAAGGCGTTTTCATGGTTTCGCCGCGCGGGGGTGGAAGGGATATTGCCGCTGGAACGGCAGGCGGGCGTCGATATCGCAGAGCTTCGCGAAACGTATCCCGATTCGCTCTTTGTCGGCCATTTCGACAAGATGACCATGCCCAAGGGGGAGGAAGCCATGCGCCGGGAGTTTGAAAGGCTTTTGCCTACGATGAAACAGCGCGGCTTTATCGCCTCCGTCGACCACCAGACCCCACCGGGCGTATCGCTGGAAAACTACAAAACCTATCTTTCGCTGCTCAGGGAATATGCGGAAAAGGCGGCGCAATAACACCCCTAAAAAATGGAACGGGAGGACGAAACGATGAAGAAGCTGTTTGCCTACCTTTTAGCCTTTTCGCTTCTGTGCGCGGCATTTCCCGCGCTCGCGGCGTGTGCGCACAACTGGGAACAGACGGACGTCAGTATGCACCCGACGTGTACGAGGGGATCGTGGTACGAAATCACCTGTACGCTTTGCGGCGAGGTGAGGCGGGAATACACTTCCGATCCGCTGGGGCACAATTGGGGCGGCTGGACAACGACCCAAGCCCCCACCTGCACCGAAAAAGGCAAAAAGACACGCACATGCAAGCGGTGCGGCAAGACAGCCTCCAAGTCGATCGAAGCAACGGGGCATTCCTTTTCGGAAGTGACGACGATCGTCGAACCGACCTGCCTGACAGAGGGCGAGCGGGAGTCGTACTGCGTGCGCTGCAAGCAGACGATTACAGAAACGCTCCCCAAGGCGGATCACACCTTTGGCGAGTGGGTCATCCTGAATGAAGCCGTTTTGGGCGGCGAGGGCACGCGGGAGAGGACGTGCTCCCTGTGTGGCTATACCGAGAGCGAAACCTATCTTCAGGAGGGTACCGTCCAAAAGGGCGACAGGAAGACGCTTGATGTATATGTGGTGCAGCAGCTTTTAAAGGAATTCGGCTACCTCGACGGAGCCGTAGACGGCATTTTCGGAAACGGCACGAGAAAGGCGGTGCTGACGTATCAGGAGGATGTGCTCATCCCGAAGACGGGTGCCGTTTATCCCGAGATGATGGATAGCCTTTTGCACACACTCCTCGCACAGACGGCATCGTACATGGAGGGCGGCATCCTAAAAATGTGGGACAACGGCTTGCTCGCGTCCACCGAGATGGAGTTTCGCTATACTTCAAACGGCGACGGAACGCACACCTACATCGAGGAGGCGCATTTCATCCGCTTCGAAAAGGGCGAAGACACCGCCGTCTATCCGTTCAAAGAGCCCTTCGCCTCGGAGAATACGGGTGTAAAAGAGTGCTTCTCGAATGACGGCGAAACCTGTTCGTCCTGCGGCGCGAAAATGGGAAGGTTCGAGATACTGAAGCAGTACGGCACCATCGTCTACGGCGATTTGTCCGCCGTCGCGGAGATCAAGGGCGTTCTCAACGCGGGCGATGAGGTGCGCGTTGCGCAAGAAAAGGAGTACGACGGCGCGACGTACTGGTATATCGAAACGGATACGGTAGAGGGCTGGATCAAGGCGCAATAGCGATATGACAAAGAAAAAGGGAGGCGCGGACAATGCGCTTCCCCTTTTTGCGATAGAACGGATAGAAGAAACAAAGCTGCACTACTACTATAGAGGGAAACGCGGCAATTGCGAGGTGTTGCCTTAACACAAAACTGCTTTTGGTGATGCCCCGATTGCGGTATAATCATCTCAACAAAGCGGGATTAGCGGAGGGCATGTTTATGGATTATGACCATGCGCATTATATGAGAAGATGCTATGAATTGGCAATAAGTGCCGAAAAAAAGGGATACGATTCCTTTGGCGCGGTATTGATTCATGATGGGAAAATAATAGAGGAAGCGGAAAACACTGCGGATTACGAGAGGAAAATATTTGGTCACGCCGAGTTCAACCTTGTGCATAAATGTGCAAATACGTATCCGGATGATATGTTGGAAAATTCCGTAGTATATACGAGCTGCGCGCCGTGCGAGCGTTGTCTTGCAGCGATTGCATCTTTGGGTGTTCGAAATATTGTGTGCGGGGTTTCGTATAAAGCGTTTTGCAAATTACTTCCGTTTGATTATCAGCCGGTTGATTGCGAAGGCATTCTTAAACAATTGGGAATATCGATGACCATTAAGGAATCGATCCTTGAAGAAGAGGGGATGCGCGTGTTTGAATGGTGGGGAGGCGAATATCATCCTCTTGAGGAACTGATTGCCGAAATGGACGAAGTAAAGAAAAAAGCGAAGTAATCGCGATTCCGATTTCTCAAACCGAGCGCCCGAAAGTGGGCGCTTTTATAATGGCGATATCGCACGAAGCACTTGCAGAGCTGCAGAGCATGAGGCATGATAAAGATGGCGATACGTATAATACTATTCTCATTCTACCCCCTATACAAAAGGGAGAGGGAGTGGTATAATGGAAAGGGTGATGAGAGATGAGTCGATTCGAGATCAATGAAGCAGAATACGAAGCGATCAAACGAGCGGAAAAAGATAC